>JADBKJ010000020.1 GCA_014896455.1 Thermoanaerobacter sp. | reverse complement strand
CGCCGATGGTACTGCATAAGCGGGAGAGTAGGTCGCTGCCGGATAAAATTTTATACATATTTAAAAAGAGGTAGTCTGTTTTTAAAATGGACTACCTCTTTTCTAGTTTTTGTTTTCTATGTGGTGGGATTAGTAACTGCAATTGGTTTAACTTAGAAGTTCAAGTAGCATTTCTTCTGCAGGGTCAATAATAGGCATATTTAATTTTTCTTCAAGTTTTTCTTTCAAATAAGGTAAGTGGGTGCAACCTAGTACTATACCATCTGCATTAAAATTTTTAGGTGCTAAATCCGCGAGACTAAATTTCTCGATGATAACTTCTGGAATTTCAAAATTTTCAATTGTCCTTATTATAGGAAGCATAGTTATTCCGATAATTTGAACTAACGGGTTATTTTCATAAAATATCTTTTCTATGGCCTCTAAGGATTGACTATTAGCAGCCCAAATTACCAGCCGATTGTACTTTGAAGCTACACTATGGTATACTTGAAGAGGTGTTACAATATTAGTATCTGGGTATTTTTGTTTTACGAGTTCAAGGTCTATTGCAGCTGAAAGAGAATTGCAGTAAATCATTATCTTCTTTATGTTTTCTTTTTTAAAATTCCCGATGATAGAGATTACTTTTTGTGTGAGGACATCAGGTTTTAAAAATTGGAGGATGTTTTGTTCATCCGGGGTTGAAGCCGTGGAAATTCCCAATGCTTCAATCCCGTTTTTTTTCACAAAATCAACTCCCATTTGAGTATCTACTGGAGTACCAGCGATAACCCCAATAATTTTATGAGATTGTGACAATAAGATCGCCTCCTGTTTAGAAAGCAGGTACTACGGCACCTTTATAATTGTCCTCGATAAATTTTTTAACTTCTGGAGAATTTAAAGCTTCGGCTAACTTCTTAAGTTCAGGCCTTGATTCATCACCTTTGCGAACTACCAGTACATTGACATAAGGGGAATTTGCTGATTCGATAAAGAGAGCATCCTTAGTGGGTACAAGTCCAGCTTCCAACGCATAGTTGGTATTTATTACTGCTGCATCTACATCTGATAATACTCTTGGCAGAGTAGCTGCTTCCAACTCGGAAATCTTAATTTTTTTAGGATTTTCGACAATGTCATTAACTGTTGCTTTAATACCTGCATCTGGTTTTAATTTTATTATTCCAGCTGATTGTAGCAGTAGCAAAGCTCTCCCGCCATTGGTAGCATCATTTGGTATGGCAATAGTATCACCTTCTTTTAATTCACTGAGATTTTTAATTTTTTGTGAGTATATTCCCATAGGTTCGATATGGACTTTCGCAATGTATGTTAAATTGAGATTATGTTCCTTTGAAAAATCTTCAAGATAAGGAATATGCTGAAAGTAATTAGCATCTAATTCTTTTTCAGCAAGTTTTAGATTAGGTTGCACATAATCTGTAAACTCTACAATTTCTAAATTAATCCCTTCCTTCGCAAGTATAGGTTTTACGACGTTTAAAATTTGGGCGTGGGGCACTGGAGTAGCTCCTACTTTGATAGTTATCTGTGATGTGGCCTGTGTTTGGGGTTGGGATGTTTGTTTTGCTCCACATCCTGAGATAAAAAGTGCTATAAGACTAAATAGTAAAACTACGGTTAAAATTTTTTTCACTTTAATTTCCTCCTTTTTAAATATAATTTACCGGTTCCTTGACAGATGTTTTACTAATATATCTCCTAGAAATTGAATTAGTTGTACCATAGCTACCAAAATTGCTACGGTATAAAGCATAATGTCAAGCATAAATCGCTGATATCCATATCTTACTGCTAAATCTCCTAGCCCACCACCTCCTATAACACCTGCCATTGCAGAATATCCTACTAAATTTATTGTAGTTATAGTAATCCCTGCTGCTATGGAAGGTAGAGCCTCAGGGATTAACACCTTAGTTATAATTTGAAAAGGCGAAGCTCCCATAGACTGTGCTGCTTCAATGACACCGCGGTCTACCTCTCTCAATGCTGTTTCGGTAAGCCTCCCCATAAAAGGGATAGCTGCTACAGAAAGTGGAACAATAGCAGCAGTGGTTCCTATAGCTTTTCCTACAAGCAACCGGGTGAAAGGTATGAGTACAATTAAAAGTATTACAAAGGGCACAGAACGGAAAATATTTACAATAGTACCTAGTATTTTGTTTAAAGGTTCGTTATGCAGTATTTGCTCTTTGTCAGTTACCATTAACAGCACACCAAGTGGTACACCAAAAATTGTTGCTATGAGCGTTGATACCACTACCATGTATATAGTTTGCCACGTTCCGACCAGCAATAAGTTTATAGTTTCAGACATTTTCAATCACCTCCACGTCGAGTCCCAAATCTTTTAGATATTTTAAAGCAGCGTCTGTTTCTCCGTTTTTGCCTCTTAGCTCAACTATAAGAGTACCGTAGGGCATACCCTGGATGTGGTCAATGTTTCCATAGAGAATATTGGTGTCAACATCGAATTTTCTTATAATGCTTGATATGACAGGTTCTGTTGTAATTTCGCCGAAAAAGGCGATTTTAATAATTTTGCCTTCCAAGTGTTCGTGGGACAAGTTTTCAATCTTATCTTTTAATTCCTTAGGTATTTCTGATAAAGTTACAGATTTTAAAAAATTTCGTGCGGTTTCTGTTTGAGGTTTTTTAAATACTTCAATAAGAGGTCCCTGTTCTACCACACGACTTTTTTCAATAACTGCTACTTTATTGCAAATTTGTTTAATGACATTCATTTCATGAGTTATGAGAACTATAGTGATTCCTAGCTCCCTATTTATATCTTTTAAAAGATTTAAAATAGAAAGAGTTGTTTCTGGATCCAGCGCTGAAGTAGGTTCGTCACAAAGAAGAACTTTCGGATCATTAGCCAAGGCTCGTGCTATGCCTACCCGCTGCTTTTGACCGCCTGAAAGCTGAGAAGGATAGTTGTCGGCCTTGTCGGAAAGCCCTACGAGCTCTAAAAGATTTTCTACTTTTTTATCGATTGCCCTTTTGTTAAGCCCGGCAATCTCCAAAGGGAAAGCCACATTTCCTCTGACAGTTCTGGATGATAACAGATTAAAATGCTGGAATATCATGCCTATTTTTTTTCGCATTTCTTTTAATTCAGAGGGAGAAAGCCGAGTCATTTCAACACCATCTATCTCAATTGAACCAGAAGTTGGCTTTTCGAGCATATTTATGCAGCGCAGGAGAGTACTCTTTCCAGCACCGCTCAGACCTATAATTCCAAAAATATCACCTTTTTCTATGTTGAGGTTGACGTCTTCCAAAGCCCTAACATTTCCTGAAGCTGAATGATAAACTTTTGTAAGATTTCTAATATAGATCAAAGAAAAGCCTCCTTTCCCAAAATAAAAATAAAAAATCCTCTTCTGACAGTACGAAGAGGTTTTTAAATCCTCTTATCTGCCAGAACTCTACGTTCTGCAGGAATTAGCACCGTGCAGCCGCATGTTTAAAACTTTCGGCCACCGGTTGCCGGGTTTCATCGGGCCAGTCCCTCCACCTGCTCTCGATAAGAGTTTTTATTTTATTATTCACTTCAGCAATTTAATTAGATAATAACATCAACATAAACTTTTGTCAATAGGTTAAAAAGCAATTTGTCAATAGCCAGCGAAAATGTCATTGTTATCGCAATAATTAATCCAAAAGTGTCTGCAATAATATACTAACACCAGTCATGCAAGCCTATGAAATGTTGAATAAACTTAGTGAAAAGCACACTGAACTTTTTAAAAAGGATCACTTTTCTTCTGATTTTTGTGCTATAATAAATTAAAAATTTCTTTGGGGGGTTTTGGTCATGTTAAAAAGTAATAGAATTGAACTTGTTCCATTTGAGAGCAAATATTTTGAAAAATTTGTAGAGTTTCGGAATAGTGATGATAGTAGAAATTTAACGATGCCGGGTATACCATATCCTGTTACAGTAGAAACTGTTGCAGAAAGGTGGAAAACAAAAAAAGATCCAAAAGAAACTGGAGAATTCGCTATAATACTTAGGAGCACAGGTGAATATATAGGAAATGTTTCATATAATAATGTCGACTGGAAAAATAGAAACTGTGAGATTGCGATAATGATTGGGGAAGAAAAACACAGAAATAAAGGCTATGGTACGGAAGCTTTAAATTTACTACTGGATTTTATTTTTAATGAATTAAATTTACATCGAGTAGAGTTAAGGGTTTATGATTTTAATGAAAGGGCAATAAAGAGTTATGAAAAATGTGGTTTTAAAAAAGAAGGGCTATTGAGAGAAGTAGTATATAAGCACGGTAAGTACATAAATGAATATGTAATGGGAATTTTAAAAGAGGAGTTTATTAATAGAAACAATTATTACCAGGAAAATAATAACAATAATAAGTGAACAAGGAGGATAATTATGAGAGCTTTTATTGGAATTGATATAGGCGAAAAAGCTATAGAGCAGATAGTGAGATTTCAGGAAATATTGAAAAACTATACTGTAAAAGGGAGATGGACTTATAAAGATAATTTCCACATCACATTAAAATTCTTAGGAGAAATAGAAATAGAGGCTATTTCTAAAATAGAAGAAGCGGCAAAAGTTGCAGTAAAAGGCATTATCCCTTTTTACATACGACTTTCAGAAGTAGGATTTTTTAAAGGTGATAAGGAGATGAGAGTTTTGTGGATAGGAACAGAAGAAAGTGAGTTTCTAAATAAATTGCATCACAATATAGATAAAGAATTATATAAAATAGGATTTGCAAAAGATGAAAGAAAATTTACTTCTCACATTACTATTGCAAGAGATATACGTTTAAACATTGGAATGGAAGAAGTAAATAATCTTTTTGAAAAGCAAGAGAAAGAGGCTATTTTAGTAGATACAATTTTTTTGTATGAGAGCGTTATACAAGAAAATAGAAGAAAATATATTCCTATATTTAGTGTGCCTTTAAAAGAGAGTATACGAAATACTCTCGCAGTTTGTTGACAAAGTTAAAAAATATTCAAAGGAGATATTTTGCATCGTCGCTCCGATGTTCCAAAGCGACAAAACTAAAGCTCGACCTTCGGGCTCCGGCAGGGTACCGGGCACAATCGGCCTCCTTGCCTCAGGTGCCCGCCTTCGCCATCCATGGCTTCGGCCCTGCCTCCACCCTCAGTCTCGCTAAGTTTTGTTACCGCTTTGTAACAAGTCGCACCGATTGCAAAATATCTCCTTTACGAAAGTTTGTCAACAGTCTGTAAGATGCCTAAAAAGCATCTTACTCTGGATTTACATAAAGGGTCTTTTGGTTTGTATATATTACAAAACCTGGTTTTGCGCCAGAAGGTTTTTTTACGTATTTTTTTAAGGTATAATCAACAGGTACATTTGAAGAATTTTTCGCTTTGCTATATTTGGCGGCTAATTTTGCAGCTTCAATAAGAGTTGTTTCAGGCACAGATTTGTTATTTGTCTTTATTATGACGTGGGACCCTGGTATGTCTTTTGTGTGAAGCCATATATCGTTAGGATTTGCGAATTTTAACGTTAGATAATCGTTTTGAGTGTTGTTTTTCCCTATATATATGTCGAAACCGTCTGAAGATACTACATGCAATGGTTGAGAAAGAGTTTGCCGTGATATTTTTTTCTTTTGCTGCTTATGTATATACCCTTGTTCAGACAGTTCATTTTTTATTTCCTCTATTTCCGATGGTAATGTACAATTTTCCAAGTTCACTAGTTGACCTTCTAAATAAGTTATTTCCTCAAGAGTATCGGATATTTGTTTTTCTATTATTTTATTGGCATTTTTTAACTTGCTGTATTTTTTAAAATATCTTTGGGCATTTTCTGAAGGGGAATATTTTTTGTCAATGGGTATTTCAATTTCTTCGCCAGTGTAATAGTTCATGGTTTTGAAGCTTTCTATACCTTTTTTTAGAAGGTGCATATTTGCTGTTATAAGTTCGCCGTAAAGTCTAAAAGTGTCAGCATTTTTTGCTTCGTTTAATTCTTGTTGAAGTTTATCTAATTTGTTATAAAGTTTTTCTAAATTGTTGTTGATGATTTTTCTCAAATCCGAGGACCTTGCTTGCAAATTTACTATATTTGCTTTTTCACTAAAAAATTTATAAGCAGCTTGGTTCACTGTAGGGAAAAAAGTTTTTGTAATATATTGAGATAAATCAATACAAGAAAAGTCAATTACTTCATTTCCCTGAAAAGCAATGCAAGGTTTTAAATTTAAGCTTAAAACATCTTCATATATTTTTTTTATGTTTTGATATAGATTTTCAATTTGCTCATCTTCTATTGATTCTACAAATCTGTCAGATACATTACATCTAAAAGCAACTTCTCTTGCTAAAGTGGGGCTAAATCCTTGTAAAATATCTATTAAGGCTTTTTCAATTTTTTTTGATTTGTAGTTGTTAACAGCTTCTTTAAAAAAAGGTAACGAAAGATTATTTATATTTAACTTTTCTTGCAGTGGTGGGTAGATATATTGCCGCCCAGGTAGTACTTCTCTTACTTTACTCATATCAGAATATACTCTTTTTATGCTATCTATTATTGTTTGGGTAGTTTTGTCAATTAATATGATATTGCTGTGTCTTCCCATTATTTCAATAATTAGAGTTTTAATTGTTTGATTTTCTAATTCATCTTTTGTTTCTATATCTATTTTTACTATTCTGTCAAATTCTACTTGTTTTATATCTATTATCCTGCCGCTTTGAAGAAATTTTCTCAAAAGCATGCAAAACATTGGAGGCTCAGCAGGATTTTCTTTATTTTCTTCTGTAAGATATATTCTTGGATAATTTGCATTAGCAGACAATAACAGTTTATAGTTTTTACCTTTATTTCGTATTATAAAGATTAATTCTTCTTTTTCAGGTTGATATATTTTATCAATTCTTCCACCAATAATTTCTTCTTTTAATTCTTTTGTTATTGCATGTAAAGTTATGCCGTCTAAAGCCATAGTTATAACCTCCAGATTTTATTGTATATAAAAAGTATACCATGAAATCGAAGGGTTTAATAGTGAAAAATTGATTGTGTTGATTTTAGTTGTAACATTTGTTACAATAAAACAAGATGTAAAAATAGGAATTAAAGTTTTGTCGCAAGTAGAATATTGAAAAGCAAGAGAAAGAAAGATAGAGGAGGGGGAAAGTTGAAGTGGTTACTTTTTGTGTATAAGGTCCCAAGTGATTCGTCAACAGCTAGGGTTACTATATGGAGAAGAATAAAAAAAATTGGCGCTTTGTATTTACAACAGTCTGTGTGTATTGTGCCTTACATGGAAATACTTGTAAAAGAAATAGAAAAGTTAAAGGATGAAATTAAAGGCTTTGGAGGAGATTTTAAAGCCTTTGAAGTAGTGGCCCTTGATGAAGAAATAGAGAAAGATGTAATAGAACAATTTAATCATCAAAGGAGGGAAGAATATAGTGAAATAAAGGAACAATGTGAAGAGTTTTTTAAAGAGATTGAAAAAGAGATAGCAAGAAAAAATTTTACTTTTGCAGAATTAGAGGAAAATGAAGATGAGTTGAATAAGTTATATAAGTGGTTTGAAAAAGTAGCTCAAAGAGATGTGTTTGAATGTGAAATGAAAAAAGAGGTTAAGGATTTATTAGAAAAAGCCAGTCGAGACTTTGAATATTTTGCTTCATTGGTTTATGAAAATAATAAAGAGTGAAGGGGGGCATTTTAATTGTTAAATGTAATTATTTTGGGGTTGACAAGTCTTCTTACAGATATATCTACTGAAATGGTATATCCTTTGATTCCACTTTTTCTCACTTCCCAGCTTGGGGCAAGCCCGGCAATAGTAGGGATTATTGAAGGGGTTGCAGAAAGTCTTGCTAGTATACTTAAGGTTTTTTCAGGGTACATATCTGATAAAGTAGGTAAAAGAAAACCTTTAGCTATAGTTGGATATTCTTTTTCTACTATAGGAAAAATGTTTTTGTATTTTGCTACTTCATGGGGATGGGTTTTTTGGGGTAGAACTGCTGACAGGTTTGGAAAAGGAATACGGACAGCTCCAAGAGATGCTTTGATTGCTGAAGCTGTAGATAAAGAAAACATTGGGAGAGCATATGGACTTCATAGAGCATTGGATACTTTAGGCGCGACAATTGGAATTGCTTTAGCGTATTATTTTTTGACTTCTTATAAAGGAGATTATAAGGCAGTTTTTATGTATTCTCTAATACCAGCTTTTTTAGGAGTCATTGTGCTGTTTTTTGCTAAGGAAAGCACAGTAAAACATGAACTTTCAAAAAAACTTTCATTTTCTTGGAAAAGTCTTGATAGACGTCTTCAAATGTTTTTAATAGTTATTTTAATTTTTGCCTTAGGTAATTCTTCTAATCAGTTTTTACTTTTGAGAGCAAAAAGTGTGGGCTTTAGTGATTCGGATGTTATACTTTTGTACTTGGTGTATAATATTGTTTACATGATATTTTCATATCCAATGGGAAGATTATCTGATAAGATAGGGAGAAAAAAGCTTCTCATTATGGGTTATTTCTTTTATGGAATAGTGTATTTAGGATTTGCCGTTTTTGGCTTTAAAAGTGCTATGTGGATATTATTTTCTGTTTATGGTTTGTACATCGCTTTGACTGAGGGTGTTGAAAAAGCTTTAGTAGCGGAAATTTCTCCACCTCATTTAAAAGGTACAGTTATAGGGCTTCATGCTACTTTTACAGGCATTGGCCTTTTGCCGGCTTCTTTTATAGCAGGAGTACTTTGGGATACATTGGGAGTAACTGCACCTTTTTATTTTGGCGGAATTATGGGAGTTTTGGCTGCTATTGGCCTTATGATCGTTTTATAATTGTTTTCCTCACATTTTCTTAAAATATCTAACCAAATTAGCCTTTTTTGTGTTATAATATCCTTGAAGATTAGAAAATGGAGTGATATAGGTGAAATTTACTAAAATGCATGGATTGGGGAATGACTTTATAGTAATTGAGGCTCTAGAAAATGTAGATTATAGTGAATTAGCTATTAAACTTTGTGATAGGCATTTTGGTATAGGGGCGGATGGTCTTTTAGTTGTTGAGCCTTCAGGAATTGCGGATATTAGGATGAGGATTTTTAATGCAGATGGTAGTGAAGCAGAAATGTGCGGCAATGGTTCTAGATGTTTTGCAAAATATGTTTATGAAAGAGGGATAGTAAAAAAAGAGAAAATGGTAGTAGAAACCTTAGCGGGAGTGATTATACCAGAAGTTTTTGTAGAAAATGGGAAAGTAGAAAGTGTAAAGGTTTATATGGGCAATCCCATTTTTGAAGCTAGCAAAATACCTATAAAAAGTGATAAGCAAAAATTTATAAATGAGCCAGTAAAAATAGATGGGAAAGTTTGTAAATTAACTTCTCTAAGAGTAGGAGTGCCTCATACTATTGTTTTTGTAGAATCCTTAGATGGAAATATGATTAATGAATTAGGTCCTAAAATTGAAAAATCTTCCTTTTTTCCTCAAGGCACAAATGTAGATTTTGTAAAAGTAGAAGACAGAGAAAATATTTCTGTAAGGACTTGGGAAAGAGGTGTGGGGCTTACTCCTGCTTGTGGAAGTGGTGCCTGTGCGTCTGTAGTAGCTTCAGCAGTTTTAGGTAAGACGGAGCGAAATGTCAATGTCCATTTTAAAGCTGGAAAACTTTTAGTAGAATGGCTGGAGGACAATAGTATTTATTTATCAGGAAGTGTGGAAGAAGTCTTTAGAGGCGAGATAGAGCTTTAGTTTAATACAGAGAGAATTTGACTATAATAAGAAAAAGGTGATATGATGATAAAAAGCATGACCGGTTATGGAAGAGGTGAGATTAAGGAAAAAGGCTATTATATAACTGTGGAAATTAAATCTTTAAACCACAGATTTTTAGACATAAATTGCAGAATGAATAGGCTTTTAAGTGGACTTGAAGAAAAAGTAAGAGAATTTGTTTCAAAGCAGATTGAGAGAGGGAGAATAGAATTAAATATCGGCTTTGAAGTGTATGAAAGAAGTATTAATGTTATAGAAATTGATGAGAATCTTTTGTCAGAATATCTTAGAGTTTTTACTGATGTAAAGTCCAAATTTGAATTAGAAGGATTTATAAAGGTAAGTGATTTGGTGTATTTGCCGGAGATTATCAAAGTAAAGAATGATGATCTTGATTTAGAAGAAATATGGGAGTTATTAAAACTGCCATTGAGTGAAGCTATTAATAACCTCATTGACATGAGAAACAAAGAAGGTATAAAATTATACGATGATGTAGTCAATAGGATATACAAAATTTCAGATATAGTAAAAGAGATTGAAGATTTGAGTTTTATAATGATAGAAGATTATAGAAAAAGATTGGAAGAGCGTATAAGAGAATTGGGGATGGATATAGACTCTAATAGGATGGCAATGGAAATAGCGATTATTGCTGATAAGTCCTGTATTGCTGAAGAAATAACAAGGCTTAAAAGCCATATTATTCAATTTAAAGATTCTTTAAAAGAAGAGGGTTCTATTGGCAAAAAATTAGATTTTATAGTTCAGGAGATGAATCGTGAAGCGAATACGATTGCTTCAAAGTCAATAGACTATAGAATTTCTAACAAAGTCATTGACTTGAAAAATGAGATTGAAAAAATTAGAGAACAAGTTCAAAATATTGAGTAGGGAGGAAAAAGTATGTCGATTAAATTAATAAATATTGGTTTTGGCAATATAATTTCGGCGAATAGATTGGTGGCAATCGTCAGTCCGGAATCAGCCCCTATAAAAAGAATAATTCAAGAGGCAAAAAATAGAGGTATGCTTATTGATGCTACATATGGTAGAAGAACAAGAGCAGTTATAATAACTGATAGTGACCACATAATACTTTCTGCTGTTCAACCAGAGACCGTAGCTAATCGTCTCAATTCAAATAAAGAGATATTAGAGGACACTTTAGAAGAAGACGAAGAAGAGGAAGAGTAGGGGGAATTTGTGTTGTCGAAAAAGAAAAAAGGGTTACTTATTGTGCTTTCTGGGCCTTCAGGGGCAGGAAAAGGAACCATATGCAAAGCCTTGATGGAAAAAGAGAATAATTTAAAATTGAGTATATCTGCCACCACCCGTCAGCCAAGAAGCGGGGAAATAGAAGGGAAAAACTATTTTTTTAAATCGGAAGAGGAATTTGAGAAAATGATAGAAAATGATTCTTTTTTAGAATGGGCAAAGGTATATGGCCACTACTACGGTACACCAAAGGATTTCGTGATAAAAAATTTAGAAGAAGGGAATGATGTAGTTTTAGAGATAGATATTCAAGGAGCTTTAAAAATAAAAGAAAAGTTTCCAGAAGGAGTGTTTATTTTCATATTGCCTCCTTCAATGGAAGAATTAAAAAATAGGATTAAAAAACGGGGGACAGAGACAGAAGAGGAGATAATAAAAAGATTTAAAAGTGCTTATGTGGAATTAAACTATGTTTCCAGGTACAATTATGTAGTTATAAATGATAGTGTAGAAGAAGCGGTTGAAAAAATTAGAGCTATAATTATTGCAGAGAAATGCAGGGTTGATAGAAATAAGGATTTGTGCTTAGAAATCAAGGAGGAGTTGGTATGATTTTATATCCATCAATTGTAGATTTAATGGAAAAAGTGGATAGCAAATATACTTTGTGTTCTTTAGTTGCAAAAAGAGCAAGACAGCTCATTGCTGGTGACACTAAATTAGTAGACATAGATTCTGTTAAACCTGTAACAATTGCTACAGAAGAAGTAAATAAAGGACTTATTACTTATGAAAGACCGCAAAAATATGGAATAAAATAGAGGGTGTTGAAATGAATACAAGTAAAAAAAATTTAGTATTAGGAGTTACAGGAGGTATAGCAGCTTATAAAGCTGCAGACCTTGCATCTCGTCTAGTAAAAAAAGACATAAATGTGGATGTCATAATGACAAAGGAAGCTACAAATTTTATAAGCCCTCTCACGTTTGAGGCTTTAACTAACAATAAAGTAGTTGTTGACATGTTTACGGACAGGAAATATTGGGAAATTGAACATATTTCTTTAGCAAAAAAAGCTGATGTATTTGCAATAGTTCCTGCAACCGCAAATATTATTGCTAAGATTGCTCATGGCATTGCAGACGATATGTTAACTACTACTATTCTTGCTACAAAGAGCCCTATATTAATTGCTCCCGCTATGAATACAAACATGTATATAAATCCTGTAACTCAAAAGAATATTAAAATTTTAAAAGAATATGGCTTTTTATTTGTGGAGCCAGCTGCCGGAAGGCTTGCTTGTGGAACTTATGGCGCAGGAAAATTGGCTGATGTAGAGGAGATTGAAAAAGCTATTTTAGAATTATTGTACAAAGAGAAAAAAAGAGATTTTGAAGGGAAAAAGGTATTAGTAACAGCAGGGCCTACTCGAGAGCCTCTTGACCCTGTGAGATACATTACAAATCGCTCTTCGGGTAAAATGGGTTATGAGATTGTAAAAGCTTTAGTGGAAAGAGGGGCACAAGTGATTTTAGTTTCTGGACCTACTTATATAGAGGTACCTAAAGACGTGACTTTTATCCCCGTAGAAACAGCGGTAGATATGTACAATGCTGTCATGATGCACCTTAATGAAGTCGACATTGTCATAGGGGCTGCAGCTGTTTCTGACTATAGACCTAAAGAGATGAAAAAAGAAAAGATAAAAAAAGATGATGAGAAATTAACTATTGAGTTGGTTAAAAATCCAGACATAGTGTATGAAGTAGGACAGAAAAAAGGAAACAAGATTTTGATAGGCTTTGCTGCTGAAACTACTAATTTAGTAGAATATGCAAAAAGAAAGTTAAAGGAGAAAAATATGGATTTAATAGTTGCAAATGATGTATCTCAAGAAGGAGCAGGTTTTGAAGTGGACACTAATATAATAAAAATCATAGACAGAGATTTAAATGTGAAGGAGTATCCTTTGATGACAAAGATAGAAGCTTCTCATGTGATATTAGATGAAATAGCTAAATTGTTGTAAGGCCTTTTGGCTTTTTTTATTTGGTAAATATTTAACAGGCGGAGGTTGCCATGTTTGCCGAGGTCATTGTAGAGATCAAATCTTCTAATACTGACAGGGTATACACTTATCGGATTCCTGAAGGAATGGATATAAAAGTTGGTATGAGGGTATCTGTTCCTTTTAATAATAGGTTTATAGAGGGTTATGTAATAAGTATTACTGACAAGGCGTCTTATTCACTGGATAAAATAAAGGATATCCATAGGATTTTAGACAGCTATAGCATATTTGATGAAAAAATGATTGAACTGGCTAAGTGGATGAAGGAATATTATAAATGTTATTTTTCTGAAGCTCTCCAGACTATAATGCCTGTAGGGATAAAGCAAGGAGAAAAGAAAGTAAAGGTTGTGAAAATAAATATTGATGAGATACCTTTCCAACTTTCTAAAAGAGCTCCTAAGCAATATGAGATTTTACAATATTTAAAAAATAGAAGTCCTATTAGGCTTTCTGAGCTTGTCAAGGTGCTCAATATAGACTATGGAGTTATAAGAAGTTTACAAAATAAAGGGTATATAGAAATTTATGAGGAAGAAGTATTGAGATTTAGTGTAAAAGATATTGAAAAAACCAAGCCTCTATTATTGACAGAAGAACAACAAAGAGCTGTAGAAGAGGTTAAAAGTTCTATCTTGACAGGCACTTTTGATAAATATTTGCTTTTTGGTGTAACAGGAAGTGGCAAAACCGAAGTTTATCTTCAATTAATAGATGAAGCTATAAAAATAGGCAAAAGCGCTATAGTTTTAGTACCAGAAATCTCATTGACGCCTCAGACTATTGAAAGGTTTGTGAGTCGATTTGGCAATAGAGTGGCTGTAATTCACAGTGGCCTTTCACCGGGAGAGCGTTTTGATGAATGGCGAAAAGTAAAAAATGGTTTAGTGGACGTAGTAGTTGGTGTGAGAAATGCAGTTTTTGCCCCTTTTAATAATCTTGGCCTTATTATAATTGACGAGGAGCATGAGACTACCTACAAACAATCAGACTTAAGACCTAAATATAATGCTAAAGAAGTGGCAGAAAAGCGGTGTGAAATAGAAAAAGCAGTTCTGGTTATGGCCAGTGCTACTCCTTCTTTAGAGGCCTATTATAAAGCTAATAAAGGAGAATATAAACTTATAAGACTTACAAAAAGGATTAATTTTTCTATGCCGCAGATAGAAGTTGTCAATATGAGTGAGGAATTGGCAATGGGAAATACTTCAATATTCAGTCGTAAATTATTTTCCTATATAAAAGAAAATCTTAAAAGGAAAGAGCAAACTATTCTTTTTTTAAACAGAAGAGGATACTCTTCCTTTGTTTCCTGCAGAGATTGCGGTTATGTGCCTAAATGTCCTAATTGTGATATTTCTTTAACTTATCATTTTGAAGATAAAAAATTGGTTTGCCATTATTGTGGTTATGAGGAGACTATGAAAGAAACATGCCCTAAATGTGGGAGTAAAAGGATTAGGTATTTAGGCATAGGGACCGAAAGGGTAGAAAACGACATAAAAAAGTTTTTTCCTAATGCAAGAGTTTTGAGGATGGATGTAGATACCACAAGAAAAAAAGGGTCTCATGAGAAAATTTTTTATGACTTTAGAAATGGTAAGGCAGACATTCTAATCGGTACGCAAATGATATCTAAAGGCTTTGACATTCCAAATGTTACGTTGGTGGGAGTAATACTTGCAGATATAACTTTAAATCTTCCTGATTTTAGGTCCAGTGAGAGGACTTTTCAGCTGCTTACTCAGGTAGCTGGAAGGGCAGGAAGAGGTGAAAAGCCTGGAAGAGTAGTAATACAGACCTATGAAGATGACCACTACAGTATAGTTACCGCAAAACAGCAAAATTATGTGAAGTTTTACAACGAAGAGATAAAATACAGAGAAATTTTTAGATATCCTCCTTTTTCACATCTAATGAATATAGTGATATCAGGAGAAGAGGAAGAAGAAGTTAAAAACACTGCTGCAAACACTTATTTAGCTTGTCAAAAGCTTATTAACAAACTTCAAAATAAGAGTTATAATAAAATACTAGGACCTGCTCCAGCTCCTATAAGTAAAATAAACAACCGATATAGATGGCAGGTCATTTTAAAAAGTGAAGATAGAAATATCTTGACAGAGATAGCAGAAAAAATTCAAAAGATGAAATATCCTAAGGATATAAGGATAGCCGTAGACATTGACCCTTTGAATATCATGTAAATTTAAGGAGGTATTTATTTTGGCAATAAGGTATATTAGAAAAAATGGAGATGATGCCTTAAGGAAAAAAGCAAAACCTGTTACAGAGATAAATCCTCATATTCTCACTATATTAGAGGATATGGCACAAACTATGTATCTCAATGATGGAGTTGGATTAGCTGCTAATCAAATAGGAGTTTTGAGAAGGTTAGTTGTCATAGATGTGGGAGAGGGACTTTTAGAGCTTATAAACCCTGAGATTGTGTATGAAGAAGGAGAACAGGTAGGGGCCGAAGGCTGTTTAAGTATTCCGGGAGTAGTAGGAGAGGTTAAAAGGCCTAAAAAAGTAAAAGTAAAATATTTGGATAGAGAAGGTAAAGAGAGGGAAATTGAAGGAGAGGATTTACTGGCAAGAGCTTTATGCCATGAAATAGATCATTTAAACGGGGTTCTATTTATAGATAAGGCTATAAGATTTTTAGATGAAGAAGAAAAAGAAAATGTCAAGGAGGTATGACTTGTTGAAAATTGTCTTTATGGGGACTCCTGACTTTGCTGTCCCCTCTTTGCAAAAACTTTTTGAAGAAGGGTATGATGTGGCTGCAGTGGTTACGCAGCCAGATAAACAGAAAGGAAGAGGAATGAAACTTGGTTTTTCCCCTGTCAAAGAAGTTGCATTGCAAAAAGGAGTAGAAATTTTACAGCCGGAGAAAATAAAAAACAATCCAGAGTTTTTAAACAGATTAAAAGAGATAAATCCCGATGTCATAATTGTTGCAGCTTATGGGAAGATTTTGCCTGAAGAGGTTTTGACACTGCCAAAATACGGCTGCATAAATGTCCATGCTTCTCTTTTGCCAAAGTACAGAGGAGCTGCTCCGATTAATTGGGCCATAATAAATGGTGAAAAAGAAACGGGTATTACTACAATGCTTATGGATAGGGGATTGGATACAGGAGATATGCTTATCAAAAAATCTATCCCTATTTCAGATAAAGATGATGCAGAAACACTTCATGATAAGCTTTCTCGATTAGGAGCAGAGGTTTTGATAGAAACCTTAAAGGCGTTAGAAAAAGGTGCTTTGATTCCTGTGAAACAGCGGGAAGAGGAGGCTTCTTATTCACCAATACTTACTAAAGAAATGGGACATATAGATTGGAATAAAACGGCAGAAGAAATTCGAAATTTGATAAGGGGAATGAAGCCTTGGCCTGGTTGTTATACTTTTTATGGGGATAAAATGCTAAAAATTTGGAAAGGCGAAATAGTTGAATACAATGGGAATGAAGAAAATGGAACAGTTTTAAAGTCAAAAGGGGACTTAATTGTGAAATGCGGTAAAGATGCCCTAAAGATAGTAGAAATTCAACAAGAGGGTTCTAAAAAAATGGGTATTAGGGAATATTTAATAGGTCACAATATACCTGAAGGGACAATTTTTAGATAATTTAAAAAGGAGAATTACTTTTGAAAGGGAAAAAAAGAGTTTTTTTAGGGATATTGGCAGTTGCCTTTTTGATTTTTACTTTAATTGTTTTGGAAATTTTATACGTAATAAATAGAGGTGGAATTGAACTTTATAAATATCTACTTATGACGTTAATGATTTTTGTTCTCTTTTTGATGGCTTTAATTGTAGCTGTTATTGGAGCAATTTTTTATGTGGTGGTCAGTAAGAAATCTAACAAATTTTTAAGCTCTTTCATAACAAATTTTTTAGACCTTTTTTATCCCTTCGTGGTATTTGTAGCAGGAGTTTTGGATTTAAAGATTGATAAGGTAGAGCAGTCTTACATCGAAATAAAGAATTTTTTGTTTAATAAAGATATAAAGAGATATGCTCCACAAGATATATTGATATTGGCACCTCATTGCATACAATACAGCGGATGTAAATTTAAAGTGACTTATGATATAGATAATTGTAGGCGATGTGGAAAGTGCCAAATCAATGATTTGGTAAATTTTAGGGATAAATATGGCGTAAATGTGTCAGTTGCTACAGGAGGTACTCTTGCAAGAAAAGTAGTAAAGGATACAAAGCCAAAGGTAATAATAGCAATTGCTTGTGAGAGAGATTTGACAAGTGGCATGCAAGACGTGAAACAAATCCCTGTTTATGGTATAATAAATGAGAGACCTAATGGTCCTTGCTTTAATACTCGGGTAGATGTGCAAAAAATTGAAGAGACTATAAAAAAATTGTTAAATGGAGGGTGAATAATATGTTTTGGGATACTACAATAATACTTTTAATACCTGCTTTAATATTTGCTATGTATGCACAAGCTAAGGTGCAGGGCACTTTTAGCAAGTATGCTCGAGTCAGAAATAGATATGGATATAACGCAGAGGAAGTAGCGAGAAAGATATTGGATAGTATGGGGCTTTATGATGTTAAAATTGAAAGGATACCGGGCAATTTGACTGACCATTACGATCCAAGAGCAAAAGTTTTAAGACTTTCTGAATCTGTTTATGGGAGTGAATCTATAGCTGCAATAGGAGTAGCTGCCCATGAAGCAGGGCATGCGATACAACACGCGAAAGGCTATGTGCCTTTGACTGTAAGAAACAGTCTTGTTCCTGTAGCTAATTTGGGGGCTAATTTAGCTTGGCCTTTAGTAATTTTGGGATTTTTCATGGGTGCTCCAGGATTACATTTGATAAATATAGGTATACTTCTTTTTAGTGCAGCAGTGCTTTTTCAGGTTATTACTTTGCCTGTAGAATTCGATGCAAGCAATAGAGCAATAGCGCTTCTTCAATCAAATGCGCTTTTTACAAGAGAAGATATTGAACCCGCTCAGAAGGTTTTACAAGCTGCTGCTTTGACTTATGTAGCTGCAGCATTAGTTTCTATTATGCAGCTTTTAAGATTGATTATTATAAGAAATAGCAGAGAGTAAAGGAGAAAAATACAATAAATGAAACCAAGAGAAATAGCGTATAAAATACTTCAAGAAGTGTTGTCAAAAGAAGCTTATGCGAATATTTCCTTTAATAAGCATTTAAGAAGTCAAGAATTAAAAGAAATAGATAGAGGTTTTACTAAAGAGTTGGTATTTGGTGTTATTGAAAGAAAGTACACATTAGATTTTATACTTTCTTTTTTTGTAAAGAAGGCTCCGGATTTAAAAACCATGATTTTTCTTGAGATGGGATTATACCAACTTTTGTACATGGACAAAGTTCCTTCTTATGCAGCTATAAATGAAACAGTTAATATAGCTAAAAAAGTATTAGGGATAAAGAGAGCAAATTTTATAAATGCAGTTTTGAGAAACTATGAGAGAGAAAAAGAAAAAGTAATTTTCCCTGATAAAGAGAGGGATTTAAAGCAATATTTGAAGGTAACATATTCTTATCCTGATTGGATTGTGGAAAGATTACTAAATAATTATGATGAAGAGAAGGCAGAGGCCTTTTTAAAAAGTTTAAATAAAAGGCCTGAAATTTGCTACAGGGTTAATACTCTAAAGATTGATATTGAAGATTTGAAAAGGCTATTAGATTTTGACGGTATAGCTTATAAAAAAGGTTATTATCTAGAAGAAGCATTGTATATAGATATTAAAAACCCTGAAAGGCATCAATTGTACAAAGAAGGGCTTATTTACATTCAGGATGAGGCTTCTATGTTGGTTTCTAAAATTTTAAACCCTAAAGAAAAAGATACGGTATTAGATGTGTGTGCTGCTCCTGGTGGGAAAACGACTCATATAGCACAATTAATGAAAAATAGTGGTGAAGTTATCGCTTTTGATTTGCATCCTCATAGATTAGAGTTGATAAAAGAAAATTGTAAAAGATTAGGAATTACAAACGTAAAAACTGAAGTTTTTGACTCTACTTTTGCCAATGAAAAGTATTTGGAAAAGGCTGATAAAGTCTTAGCAGATGTTCCTTGTACAGGTATCGGTATAATCAGAAAAAAACCCGATATTAAGTTAAAGAATTATACTAGAAAAGAAATTTCAGAATTAATTGAAACTCAATATAAAATATTAGACTCTAGTTCAAAATATGTAAAAAAAGGTGGATTTTTGGTGTATAGTACCTGCACTATAGGAAAGGAAGAAAATCAAAATGTAATAATGAAATTTTTAAAAAAACACCCTGATTTTAAATTGGTTGATATAAAAGCTGAGATCCCAAGTGGATTAAGCATTGAAACTGATTCTTTAGGATATGTACAAACTACACCTTTAGAACATGAAATTGATGGCTTTTTTATAAGCAAGTTGAAAAGAATAAAATAGTGGAGGTATTTTAAGTTGTACAATTTGAAGGATATGACCTTGGAAGAAATGGAAGAATTTTTTGTAAATATTGGAGAGAGTAGATATAGAGCTAAGCAGATTTACAAATGGATTTACGACAAAAAAATTACAGATTTTGACGAAATGACAGATATCTCTAAGAATTTGCGCTCAAAATTAAAAGAAATTGCTTATATTTCACAACTGAAAATTGAAGAGAGAAGGGTTTCTGAAGTAGATGATACGGTGAAATACCTTTTTTTGCTGGAAGACAACAATATTATTGAAGGAGTTGCTATAAAATACAGGTTTGGAAATACTGCTTGTGTTTCTACTCAAGTAGGGTGCAATATGAGATGTAGCTTTTGTGCTTCTGCTATTGGAGGTAAAGTTAGAGATTTGAAAGCTTCAGAGATGGTAGACCAAGTTATTGCTATAGACGGCGACTATGGCAAGATTTCTAATATTGTTTTGATGGGAAGTGGGGAACCATTTGACAATTATGATGAAGTGATGAAATTTATAAAAATAGTGAATAACCCCTACGGTTTAGGAATAGGCGGCAGGCATATCACCATATCTACTTGTGGAATAGTTCCCAAAATTTATAAATTTGCAGATGAAAAACTACAGGTTAATTTATCTATCTCATTACATGCTCCTAATGATGAATTGAGAACTCAACTAATGCCAATAAATAAGGCTTATCCATTAGAGGAATTGATGAAAGCTTGTAAGTATTATGTAGAAAAAACAAGGCGCAGGATAACTTTTGAGTATTCTTTAATTGAAGGAGTAAATGATAAAAAAGAACATGCGTATCAATTGGTTGATTTATTAAAAGGGAAGTTGTGCCATGTCAATTTGATACCTATTAATTATGTAAAAGAAATAGGCTTTAAAAAGGCAAATAATGAAAAAGTTATGATGTTTAAAAAAATTATTGAAGATGCAGGGATATCTTGTACGGTGAGAAGGGAATTGGGAAGCGATATTGAAGCTGCCTGTGGACAGCTGAGGAGAAAGTATTTAAAGGAAAGGTAGGGTCTTTATGATTGTAGCTGCCCTAACTGATGTTGGCAATGTGAGAGAAAAAAATGAAGATTATTATTATGCCTCGGAAGAAAAAGATTTGCCACTGTTTATTGTAGCAGATGGAATGGGAGGCCATAATGGGGGTGAAATTGCAAGTAAGTCTGCAGTTGAAGCCATTGTTGATTATTTTAAAAAGAATTATTTTAAGCTACAGGACAAAGAAATTTCCTCTATAGAAGGTTTTATAGAGGAATCAATTAAATATGCTAATAAAGTTGTTTATTCTCAAGCCTGCTCAGAATGTGAATTAACTGGTATGGGTACTACTCTTACTTTGTTATTTTTCGCAAAAAACCGTTTTTTTGTAGGACATATTGGAGATAGTAGGGCTTATTTGATAAGAGATAACAGCATAAAACAAATTACAGAAGACCATTCATTTGTAGAAGAACTTGTAAAAATGGGTAAAATAACTCATGAAGAAGCCCGAGTTCATCCTCAAAAAAATATAATAACCAGGGCTTTGGGAGTTGATGAGGATGTAAAAGTAGATATATTTTATGACACTGTTATGCCTGAAGATATTTTGCTTTTATGCACAGATGGGCTTTCTAATTTGGTGACAGACCAACAAATTTTAGATGAATTTACTAAGAATGAAGATATAAATACTTCTTGTGTTAATTTGGTAAATATTGCAAAGGCTAACGGTGGATATGATAACATAACTCTTGTTGCTGTTAAGGAGGTGACATCATGATTGGACGTATATTAGGTAACCGCTATGAAATATTAGAGAAAATTGGCGAAGGTGGAATGGCAAAAGTTTACAAAGCAAAGTGTCATCTCCTTAACAGAATAGTGGCAATCAAGATTTTGAGGCCTGAATTTGCAGCAGATGAGGATTTTGTAAAAAAATTTAGAAGAGAATCTCAGGCAGCAGCAAGTCTTTCTCACCCTAATATAGTGAGTATATACGATGTTGGGCAAGAAGGGGATATTTACTACATTGTGATGGAATATGTAAAGGGACGTACTTTAAAAAAGCTTATAAGTGAAAATGGTGGGCCATTAGAGGTAAGTAGAGCGATAGAAATAGCACAACAAGTTTGCAAGGCATTGGACCATGCCCATAGGAATCGCATTATTCACAGAGATATAAAACCTCAAAATATTCTTGTTACTGATGACGATGTGGTGAAAGTTACTGATTTTGGAATTGCACGAGCTGCTAATGGTTCTACTATAACTTACACTGGAGATGTAGTAGGGACTGCTTATTATTTTTCGCCTGAACAGGCAAGGGGTGGAATAGTAGATGAAAGGACGGATATTTACTCTTTAGGAATCGTCCTTTATGAAATGTTAACGGGAAAAGTGCCTTTTGAAGGTGATAGTCCTATTTCTGTAGCTTTAAAACACATTCAAGAAGATATAATCCCCCCTTCAAAGCTAAATGACAAAGTGCCGAAAGAATTAGATCGAATAGTTTTAAAAGCTACTCGAAAGGATGTAAATCTAAGGTATCAAACTGCAGCAGATTTTCTTAAGGACTTAGACACTTTTTTGCGAAACCCTAAAGAACTAAATTTCAAAGAAGAAGAAATCACAAAAACACGAGTGATTCCTTCTAAAGATGTAGAGGAGTTAAAGAAAGAGGCGCAAAGGAAGGAAAAAGAAAAGAAAAGGAGAAATGTCATAAAAAGAATAGCAACTGTTTTATTAATTCTCTTGCTACTGGCTTCTTTAGCATATGGTACGATGTATATCCTCAATAACTTTTTCAAAGTAAGCGATGTGGTAGTTCCAAATGTGGTGGGTTCGTCATTAAATCAGGCAAGTAAAATTTTGTCAGACCATAATTTAAAAATGGAGATAAGTGAAGAGCGGTATAGCGATAAACCTGAAAATACTATTTTATCTCAAGACCCTCCACAAGGGAGCGTAGTAAAAGCAGGAACTACAGTCTACGTGGTGATTAGTAAAGGTAAGCAAGTTGTTGTGGTGCCTAATGTGATAAATAAAGATTATTTAGAGGCTAAAAATATTCTTGAGAATGTGGGCCTCAAAGCAAATATTATAGAACAATATAATGACCAGTTTCCTAAAGAGTATGTTTTTGACCAAAATCCAAGACAGGGAGTACAGGTAGAATATAACACACTGATTGATTTGTATGTTAGCAAAGGTCCACAGCCTGCAATAATGCCTAACGTAGTTAATATGACATTGGAAGAAGCGACAACTGCCTTAGAAAATGCTGGTTTAAAATTAGGTAAAGTCCTTTATAAAGAGACAACTGATGTACCAGAAAACCTTGTGTTAGAGCAAAGTGTTCCTCCAAATAGTGAGGTTCAAAAGGGAAGTCCAATAGATTTAATTGTTAGCAAGATGCCTCAAGATTCTTTACAACAACAAACTAAAAATGTTATTATTAAATTGCCCGACAAACCGGGTACTATGAAAGTGGATGTGTATGTAATACAAAACGGACAAAAGAATCTAGTATATTCTGCCGAGCACACTTATCAAGACAGTCCACTTACAGTGCCTGTTACGGCATATAAAGGTAAAGCTACGCTTGAGGTGGATATAGATGGACAGGTATATAGTACAGTGGAGGCGAAATTTTAATTGACAAGGATTGAAGGAAGAATTGTACGAGGGATAGCTGGATTTTATTACGTAGCTACAGAGCACGGCATTGTAGAATGCCGTGCTCGTGGAAAGTTTAGAAAAGATAATATTACTCCCTTAGTAGGTGACATTGTAGAAATTCAAATGATAAACGATAGTGAAGGGTATATTCTAAACATTTTACCACGAAAAAATGAACTTACAAGGCCTCCAGTAGCTAATGTAGACCAAGCGATAATAGTATTTGCTATTGTCAGGCCAGAGCTTAATCGAGTTTTGCTAGATAAAATGATTGTTTTAGCAGAGAGCAATGATATTGAAGCTGTAATTTGTATCAATAAGGTAGATTTAAAAGAGGATAGAGAGGCTTTTGATTTGGCGACTATTTATCAGAAAATAGGATATAAAGCAGTGGCTACTTCTACAGTTACAAAAGAAGGAATTGAGGAATTAAAATCTTATTTAAGGGACAAAGTTTCATTTTTTGCCGGCCCTTCTGGGGTTGGAAAAACTTCTTTGATTAATTCTATTCAGTCAAATATAAAATTAAAGACAGGGGAAGTCAGTGAAAAGCTTTTAAGAGGCAGACACACTACAAGAAGTGTAGAACTTTTATCTCTTGATTTTGGCGGGTATGTTTTAGATACGCCAGGTTTTACTGCTTTGGCGTTGGATATTGGTAGGGAAGACTTACGGTATTATTTTAAAGAATTTTTAGAGCTTCAAAAGGGATGCAAGTTTTCTTCTTGTCTTCATGTAAATGAGCCAGATTGTAATGTTATAAAGGCTGTGGAAGAGGGATTAATAAATAAAAACAGATATTTGAGTTATCTTTCTCTGCTAAAAGAATTAAAGGAAAAGGAGAAAAGGAGGTACTAAAAATTGAAAATAGCTCCTTCAATATTATCTGCAAATTTTGCAAATTTGTTAGAAGATATAAAAAAAATAGAAAAAGATGCTGACCTTTTACATATTGATGTAATGGATGGCCATTTTGTTCCAAACATCACCATTGGACCAGTAGTTGTAAAGTCCCTTAGAAGATTTTTTTCTCTTCCTTTTGATGTCCATTTGATGATTGAAAATCCTGATTTGTACATAGAGGAGTTTGCAAATTCAGGAGCGGATATTATAACTGTCCACCAAGAGGCTTGTATACACTTACATAGGACGATACAAAAAATAAAAGGCTATGGCAAAAAAGTTGGGGTTGCTTTGAATCCGACTACCTCCTTAGAGACTTTAAAATATATATTGCAAGATGTTGATATGGTGTTGATTATGACAGTAAACCCTGGCTTTGGAGGACAAAAGTTTATAGACTCAATGCTTAAGAAAATTGAGGAGTTAAATAAACTTAGAGAAACTTTGAAGCTAGATTTTAAGATTGAAGTAGATGGGGGAATAAATATTCGCAATGTGAAAGAAGTTGTTAGAGCAGGAGCTGACATAATTGTGGCTGGTTCTGCAATTTTTGATTCTTCAAATCCTGCCCAAACTATAAAAGAATTTAGAGAGGCAATAGAAAAATGAAAGTTTTAATTATTTCTAATGGAGATATAAGAGATTATAATTTTTATGAAGAGCTATTAAAGGATGTAGATATGGTAATATGTGCAGATGGTGGAGCAAATCATGCTTACCAAATGAAGATAAAACCAGACCTTATAATAGGAGATATTGATTCAATAAAAGAAGAAATTTTAGAGTTTTATGAGAATGAAGGGGTAAGAATAGAAAAGTTTCCCCCTATGAAGGATGAGACAGATACGCAACTGGCAATGTTAAAAGCTATAGAATTAGGGGCAACAGACGTTACTTTTATAGGGGTGATTGGAGAAAGATTTGACCATTCTTATGCAAATCTTTCACTTTTACTCTATCTGCTAAATCGCAATATTAAGGGTAAAATTGTAAATGAAAAGAATGAAATATATTTGATAGATAAATTTATAGAGGTTGAAGGTAAAAAAGGAGAACTTTTATCTTTATTGCCTTATTCAAAGGAAGTAAAGGGAATATACACTAAAGGCTTGTTTTATGGTCTTTCAGGTCAAAGCATGGATTTAGAGATGCCTTACGGTATAAGCAATGTTTTTACAGAGGATAAAGCCACTATAGAAATAGAAAAAGGGCTTTTATTAGTGATAAAACCAAGAGAATAGTTTCAAAATCCCCTTCCAATGAATAGTATATAGTGACTAAAGAGGGAAGGGGTGTTTTTATGGATAAATTTTTTTATAAGCTGAAGCGATTAAATAGGCGATTGAATTATTCGTTAGGATATATATTGATGGCTTTTGGGGTATTGATATTTGTTATGTATATTCCTGCCTGGTTGTGGATGATTTTTCTAGGAATTTTTCTTGTAATAGCCGGTTATTATGTAAACATATATCTTAAGTGAAAAAATAAAAAAGCGTGCAAAAATGCACGTCTTTCTTTATAATGCTCTTTGTACTTTTCCAGATTTTAGGCATCTTGTACATACATGGAGTCTAACAGGAGTACCATCTACTATAGCTCTTACTTTTTTTATGTTAGGTTTCCACTTTCTTATAGATTTTCTGTGGGAGTGGCTATATTGATAGCCTGCTAAAGGCCCTTTTCCACAAATATCGCACTTAAGCATAGTTGCACCTCCTTTGAAAGACAATAATATTTTATCAAAAAATAATTACCTACACAATAGAGAAATTAACACAACGATATTATTTTATCATCATCTTTTGTAAATGTAAATACCTTTACAATAAAGCAGGTGTAAAATTTTAATAGGTGAGTAGTATAGCAGACATTTTGCTTAAGCTTCTCCAGTGACATCGCAGGCTAGTTGATGTTATTGAAATATTCAGGTAAAATATAAATTAAGATTGATTTGGAGGGATATTAATGATTCAAATAAAAAACAAATATGGAGTAATAAATATCTCAAATGATGCAATTGCTGCTATAACCAGTAGAGCAGTAGCGGAGTGTTATGGGATAGTAGGCTTGGGGAGGAGAGGAGCAAATGGATTAATAGAAATATTTAAAACAGAAAATTCAGGGAGAGGAGTCAAAGTTTTAGCTACAGAAGATGGTGTAACACTGGAAGTTTATATAGTTGTCCTATACGGTGTAAATATAAAAACTGTTTCAGCGAATGCTATTGAAAAAGTGAAATATGCTGTCGAGAAATTTGTAGGAGTAAAAGTGAAAAATGTAATAATAAATGTTCAGGGAATTAAAGTTGATAATTGAGGAGGAAGTTATGTTGAAGTACTTAGATGGAAAAACTTTAAAGAACATGATGATTGCAAGCTCTAATTATCTTTTTAACAATAAAGTAGAAGTTGATAAACTTAATGTTTTTCCTGTTCCAGATGGTGATACTGGCTCTAATATGGCATATACAATGCAATACGCTGCCAAAGAGTTAGAAAAATCACAAGATACGATAAAAGACGTTTTAGATGCTATTTCTAAAGGCACCTTGATGGGGGCAAAAGGTAATTCTGGAGTTATTTTGTCCCAGATTTTTAGAGGCTTTTCCAAACGACTTAGAGATACAAAAAAGATAACTACTTGCGATTTTGCAGAAGGCTTGAAAGCTGGTGTAGAGGTAGCTTATAAAGCAGTTATGAGACCTGTAGAAGGTACTATTCTCACAGTATGTAGGGAAACTGCAGAAGAGGCTGAAAAAATATGTAAACAAGTTGAAAATTTTGAAGAATTCTTCCCAAAGATTATTGAAGCTGCAGAAAAGTCATTAGAAAACACCCCCAATCTCTTACCAGTTTTAAAAGAGGCTGGAGTAGTTGATTCTGGGGGAATGGGATTTGTGTATGTATTAAAAGGGATGTTTGAGGGGTTTAAAGGAAACAAAATTGAGCCGATAGAAGTTTTAGAAGGGATAGTGACAAATAAGCAAGTTGTGGAGGATTTAAGATTTTTATATTGCACAGAAATATTAGTCAAAACAAAAATGACTTATGCAGAAGCTATTTTAAAAGAGAAATTTGGCAAATTTGGGGATAGTTTGGTGTTAGTTTCAGATGATGACATTTTAAAAGTCCATGTGCATACCAACAATCCTGGATTGGTATTAGAAGAAGGACTTAAAATAGGTGAACTTATAAAAGTAAAAATTGACAATATGAAAATACAACATGAAAGTTTGGTAAGTGAAAAGAGAAAGCCTGAAAAAAAATATGGGGTTTTGGTTGTAGTTAACGGAGAAGGAATTAAAAATCTTTTTTCAGAACTGGGTTGTGATGTTATTATAAATGGTGGACAAACGATGAATCCCAGTACAAATGACATTTTAGAGGGTATAAAAAGGATAAATGCGGAAAATATTTTAGTTTTTCCTAATAATAAAAATATAATAATGGCTTGCGAACAAGCAAAAGCCTTATCAAATAAGAAAGTAGAAATAATTCCAACAAATAATTTTAATGAAGCTATAACTGCCATTGTAAATATTGATACTGAAAAAAGTTTAGAGGAAAATGTAACTAAAATAAAAGAAATATTAAGTAATATAAAGACAATTGAAGTAACTTATTCAATAAGAGACACGCAAATAAACGGTTTTGAAATCAAAAAAGGAGATGTGTTAGGTTTTATAAATGACAGTCTGGAATCAGTAGGAAAAGATTATAATAAAGTAGCACAAGAATTGATTTATAAAGCTTTAGATGAGGATTCTTCATTAGTTAGCATATATTATGGGGAAGAAGTTACAAAAGAAAAAGCGGAGGAATTGAAAAACTCTCTTTCCGTAGAGGCAGATGTGGAAATTTATTTTGGAGGTCAGCCACTTTACTATTATGTTATATCAATAGAGTAAAGGTGAAATGAAATGCCTTTAAATCTGGATATTCAGTATGTAAAAGGAGTTGGACCTAAAAGGGCAAAACTTCTTAAAAAATTGGGAATAAACACAGTAGAGGACTTATTATTCTATTTTCCCAAAGATTATGAGAATAGAAGCGATATTTTAAAGATTGAGGACCTAAAAGTTGGGGAAAAACAAACTTTTAGAGGTTATATTGCAGGTAGTCCCCGAGAAATAAAGACTTCAAAAGTTATCATAACTAAAGTGCCTGTAAAAGATGGAACAGGTGCAGTAGAATTAGTTTGGTATAATCAACCCTATATAAAGAATAATTTTAAAATTGGTGAAGAATATATAATAAACGGCAAATTGCAATTTAAATATGGGCAGTTAATAGTAGAAAATCCTGTTTTAGAAAAAAGTGAAGATTTTAAATTAAATACTGGAAGGATAGTTCCTATTTATGGGCTTACAGAAGGGTTGACGCAAAATGCTATCAGAAAGATAATGTTTAATGCGCTTCATGATTATGTACAGGAAGTGGAAGAGTTTTTTGATGAAGAATTTTTATCTGAAAAAGGATTAATGGATATAAGAAACGCACTAATTAATATAAATTTCCCCCAAAATGAGGCATATTTTGAGCAAGCAAAATACAGATTTAAATATCAAGAACTTTTTTTGCTGCAAATAGCCTTATTTTTAATGAAAAGGTCTGTTAAAGGGAAAAAAGGGATAAAATTTGAAAGAGTAGAGTTAAAGCCTTTTCTCTTGGGATTACCCTTTAAATTGACTTCGGCGCAGATAAAAGTTTTGAAAGAAATAATTGCAGATATGAATTCTCACAAAGTGATGAATCGCCTAGTGCAGGGAGATGTAGGTTCTGGTAAAACGGTTGTTGCAGCTTGCAGCATGTACATTGCTGTCAAAAATGGCTATCAAGTGGCAATGATGGCTCCAACGGAGATATTGGCAAAACAGCATTATCATACATTAATAGAGCTTTTTAGAAATACTGATATAAAAATTGGGATTTTATCTGGCAGCATTTCACCTTCCAATAAAAAGGAGATACTGGAAAAAATTAAAAATGGAGATTATGATATTGTAGTAGGGACACATGCACTAATAGAGGATAATGTTATTTTTAACAATTTAGGATTTTGTATAACTGATGAGCAACACCGATTTGGTGTGAGACAAAGAGCTCTTTTGACACAAAAAGGTGAAAATCCCGATGTTTTGGTTATGACAGCTACACCAATTCCTCGTACATTGGCTCTCATCCTTTATGGAGATTTAGATATATCAATAATTGACCAATTACCTCCTGGAAGAAAAAAAGTTAAAACCTACGTTATTTCTTCTTCTTTGAGAAAAAAAGCCTACGAGTTTGCAATGAAGGAAGTAAAAAAGGGAAGACAAGTTTATGTAGTTTGTCCACTAATTGAAGAATCGGATAAAATAAATGCGATGTCTGCCGAAATAGTATATAGAGAAATTTATGAAGATGCTTTTAAGGAAGCTAAAGTAGGACTTTTACACGGTAAAATGACTGACAGCGATAAAGAGAAGGTTATGGAAGAGTTTGTAAATGGCAAAATCGATATTTTAGTTTCTACTACAGTAATAGAGGTAGGAGTAAATGTACCTAATGCAACAGTGATGATTGTAGAAAATGCAGAAAGGTTTGGACTTGCACAGCTTCATCAACTTAGAGGTAGAGTTGGCAGGTCAGAATTTCAGTCTTATTGTATTTTGATTAGTTATTCTAATTCTAGCATAGCTAAAAAAAGACTGGGAGTTTTAGCTCAAACTACTGATGGATTTAAAATTGCAGAAAAAGATTTAGAAATAAGAGGACCAGGTGAATTTTTAGGATTAAGGCAGCATGGTCTTCCTGAATTTAAAATTGCTAACATTTTTGAAGACATAGATATTTTAAAGACAGTGCAAAAAGATGTAGAAGAGTTACTGGAAAAAGATCCTAAACTTGAAAACCATCCAAAGCTAAAAAGTGTTTTATTTAATCAATTTTATCAAAAACTAGAAGGAATAATATTAAATTAGAGAAGGAGAATAGTAGTATGGAAAAGATAGCGATTGTCACAGATAGCTTGTCTGACATACCTGAGGATTTAGTAAAAACTTATGGAATATTTGTAGTTCCTCTGACTATCAATATTGATGGTGTAAGTTATAAAGATGGTGTAGATATAACAAAAGAAGAATTTTATAGGCTTTTAAGAGAAGGGAAAATGCCTACAACTACTCAAGTTTCACCAGTAGAATTCATGGAGGTTTTTAAAGATTTATTAAAGAGCTATGATTACATCATTTCCATCATTTTGACTTCTAAATTTAGCGGCACTTATCAATCTGCTGTGATTGCCAAGGATATGGTAGACCCAAAACGGATTGAAGTTATTGATTCAAGACATTTTACATTAGGGAATGGTATGTTAGTTCTTCAAGCTGCTAAAATGGCAGTTGCAGGGGCTTCTAAGGAGGAAATTATTGAAAAGGTGTATGATTTAATTCCTAAAATTAGATATATAATGGCTTTTGATTCTTTAGACTATCTGTACAGGGGAGGACGTCTACCTAAATCACAGGCTTTTATAGGAAATATTTTAAATATAAAGCCTATTTTAATGAATGATGACGGGGAATTAAAAATAGTAGATAAAGTTAGAGGTCAAAAAAAGGTTATTCGCTGGATGATTGATTATATGAAAAATACAGGAGTAGATTTTACAGATAGAGAAGTGGGATTAATTCATACAGATAAAGAAGAATTTTTAAATGAAATAGAAGCTGCCTTAAGAAGTGAGTTAGGAATAACTAAGTTTTTAAGGTCAAGAGCTGGCTGCGGAATAGGTACCCATGCAGGGCCTGATGCAGCAGGAGTTTTTTTTGAGGGAAAATAAAATTTTATTATTTGCCATTTCAATCACTTTTATACATTTTTGAAAACAAATTTATAGTTTATAAAAAAGCAATTTGGTTAAATTAATAATACAAACACAAATGGAGGTGATTGAAATGGCAGTAGGATCAGAAACCAAAAATCCTCTTGTGGTAAAAGAGGCAAAACAGGTTATGAGCCAATGGAAATATGAAATAGCAAGAGAATTAGGGATAACTCCTCCAGCTGATGGCTACTGGGGCAACCTCACATCAAGAGATTGCGGTGCTGTAGGTGGCCACATGGTAAGGAAGATGATACAAATGGCAGAAAGCCAAATGGCTAGCAAAGGAACTTGGAAATAAATCATATTATTAATATAAAAAGGATATCCCAAAGGGATATCCTTTTTAATATCAAAAAGGTATATATAGCAATTGTTTACAGGTATACAACTTAAATAGAGGGTTAAATTAATAATGGAACATGATTTAGGAGGTGATTAAAATGGCTGTAGGGTCAGAAACTAAAAATCCACTTGTGGTAAGAGAAGCAAAACAGGTTATGAGCCAATGGAAGTATGAGATAGCTAATGAATTAGGGATAACTCCTCCAGCTGATGGCTACTGGGGCAACCTCACATCAAGAGATTGCGGTGCTGTAGGTGGCCACATGGTAAGGAAGATGATACAAATGGCAGAAAGCCAGATGGCTAGCAAAGGAACTTGGAAATAAAATAATTTATAATAAAAAAGGGCAGTCCTTGCGATTGCCCTTTTAAAATTTTAATCCAGGTAGTTGCCTACCTGGACTGGGAGAGGAGAAATTGAAGGAAGAATTTTGGGGAAATTTCTGTTCCCATAAATATTATTTGCCATTTTGAAAGAATTTTATACATATTTTTTGTGATATTTTTTAAAAATATGCTAAAATAATTGTTGAAGTGGAGGTAATGTTTTTGAGAGTGATAGCAGGTAAGTTAAAGGGAAGAAAAGTAAAATCTTTAGATGGCGATGAAGTGCGGCCAACTGCTGATAGAGTTAAAGAATCGCTGTTTAATATATTGATGAATAAAATAGAAGGAAGTATTTTTTTGGATTTATTTGCGGGCACAGGTAACATAGGCATCGAAGCATTAAGCAGAGGGGCCCAGTTTTGCTATTTTGTAGATAAAAGTTTAAAAAGCATAAAATGTATAAGGGAAAATATAGCTGAATTAAATTTAATACCTTTTGCTAGAATACTTCACCGAGATGTGTTGAAAGTTATTGAAATATTAGACAAAAATAACACAAAGTTTGATATAATATTTTTAGATCCCCCTTACTATCAAAACCTTGCTGAAAAAACCCTTATAAAGCTTGGAGAGGCTAAAGTTTTAAAGGAAGGCGGCATTATCATAGCAGAACACCATAAAAATGATAAAATAAGAGAAAGGTATGGAAATTTAGTAAAGATAAGAGAGAATAAATATGGGGAGACGATATTATCATTTTATAAGGAGGAAATATGAAAACTGCAATTTATCCAGGGAGTTTTGATCCAGTTACCTATGGACACATTGATATTATAAAAAGAGGAGCAAATCTGTTTGATAAGCTTATTGTAGCTGTACTTTTAAATCCGTCGAAAAAGCCTTTATTTTCAGTGGAAGAAAGGGTAGAGCTTTTAAAAGCGGTAACTTATGATATTCCTAATGTAGAGATCGATTATTTTGATGGTTTATTGGTAGATTATGCCAAGAAAGTCAATGCTAATGCTATAATAAAAGGCTTAAGAATGGTATCTGATTTTGAATATGAGTTTCAAATGGCACTGATCAACAAAAAATTAAATCCTTCTCTTGAGACGATTTTTTTAATGACTAGTGCAAAATATGGGTATCTAAGTTCCAGTGTAGTAAAAGAAATTGCACAATTTGGCGGCTGTCTTTCTGAGTTTGTGCCTGATATTGTGGCTCAAAAATTAAAGGAAAAATTTTTAGATAATTAAAGGAGGTTTTATTTTTGTCAAATTTTGATGGTTTAGAAGTTCTTAATCTTTTAGAAGAATTAGAAGACATTATAGAAAACAGTTCTTCTATTCCTCTTTCTGGCAAAGTTTTAATAAACAAAGAAGAAGTCTTGGACTTAATAAAACAAATCCGAATAAAATTGCCAGATGAATTTAAAAGGGCGGAATGGATCAAACAAGAAAGGCAAAGAATTCTGTTGGAGGCACAACAGGAAGCAGAAATGATAATAAAAGAAGCCGAACAAAAGATTAAGGAAATGGTGAGTGAAAGTGAGATAGTTAAAAAGGCAGAAAAGACGGCAGCAGAAATTATTTCTGCTGCCCAAGCTAATGCAAAGGAAATAAGGTTAGGAAGTAGAGAATATGCTGATGAATTACTTGCCAAAATTGAGTCACAGGTGTCTGAAATATTAGAAACTATTAAGAGAAATAGAGAAGAATTAAAAGGCAACAAATAGTTAATGTTGTTGTAGATATTGTTTTATAGCTATTGCAAAAAGCAGGATAGTCAAAGTGACAATTATAAAAATTATTGAAGAAAATTGAAATATGTCCCATGAATTTTTGTAAGTATATAGGTTGAAAACGTGGAAAATTGTATTTTCTTCTTGAATTTTTATTACTGAGAGTAACAAATAGGAGTATAAAGCAGCAAGAAAAAATTGGATTGTTTTTGCAATGAAATAAGGAAGATATTTTATTTTTGTTTTTGCTATTACGCCTAACACTTGTCCATGTATCGATATTCCGCCCCATGCTATTATAGCGCTTACTAATACTACTTTTTGTTCTAAAGGTGCAGAAACTTGGCTTATTAAGTTTGAACCTACTGTTATTTCTAAAAGGCCGCTTAAAAAAGCAGGTATTAGACTTTTGTCAAAACCTAATAATAAGAATATAGGAGATATGAAGTAAGAAAGAAAATCCAAAAATTTATACAGTTTTAAAAATTCTATTACAACTGAAAAAAGTATAACATAACCTCCTATCATGATAATAGTATTTGTTGATTTAAAGACAGCTTCTGACAGGATAGTACTTAAGCTTTTTTTGTTCTGCTCTCTTGTATAATACATTTTTTTGATGGCAGCATTTAAAAGGTTTTTTGTTGAAAGGGACTTTTTATAAGAATTTTTCTTGTAGAAACGAAAGAGAAGTCCGGTGGTTATGGCTGCTAAGTAATTAGATGCCATGATTACGTATCCGGCTTTTGGACTACCGAACATGCCAATTGCGACGGCTCCTAACATAAAAAGGGGGCCTGAATTATTGCAAAAGGACATGAGCTTTTCTGCTTCTTCTGTTGTGCATAAATTTTCTTCCCAAAGTCTTGATATTACTTGAGCCCCTACGGGATAACCGGAAGTGTATCCGATTGCCATCGCAAAAGAGCCACTTCCCGGCACGTTAAATAAGGGCCTCATTATAGGCTCTAAAAAAGTGCCTAAAAAATGTACTACTCCTAATTGTAAAAGAAGCTCTGAACCTATGAAAAAAGGAAGTAGAGAAGGAGTAATAGTAAAAAGCCAAAGGTTTATACCGCCTTTGGCGGATTCTAATGCTTCTTTAGGAAAAAGTATTAAAGATAGTACCATTAAAATTAAAAAAGAAATAAAAATATTTAAAAAGGTGTTTTTCAAGATTTATCCCCACCTTGTTTTGGTATCATTACTATATTATTTAGAAAGTCCTTTAAAAATGAATGTGGGGAATTTAAAGTTTTATTAAAGGATGTATAAAGTCTAAACCGGCGATAGAGGAGTTTTTATAAGCTAAAGTATAGACATCAGTAGCAAATAAATCTTTTTCAAACATTTTAGTATTAGATAGTTTGATTTTATATTGTGATACTTTTGTAATTATAGGGAGGGGAGATTTTTTCTTTATTTCTCTTAGCATTTCTTTGCCCTTTTCATTAAAACCCAAAACCCTTATATAATTAGGGCCATCAAATTCTTTAAAAATTTGTTTATCTATATTAAGTAATAGATGAATAAGTATATGCCTTATTCTGCTTTCTGTGTATCGTTTTGATTTTACAAGTTTTATAAGTTCTTCAACATTATTAGTTTTATAAGAAGCTTTGTAAATTTTATTTTCTAAGCCTTCAGAGACATCAAATATGTGATTGAGAGGAATGTGATTTCTCAACAGATAAATTAAAATATTAGAAAATTCCTCTAAAGATATGGGACCTTGTTTTTTTACAAAAGAACTTTGCAAAATTTCTTTTGTAAAGTCCGGTATATATTTTTCTAAACCTTCTAGTCCCTTTTCAAAAATATGCTTTCTTATAGAAGAGGCACTGGCAAATTCTTCTTTTAGTTCTAACGCAGTATACAAAGAGCCTTTTCGCTTTATAGTAAAAGGTGTAATAGAACTACCTATTTTTTTTAAAGATTTAAGGTATTCTATTGCCAATATGTTATTGGATGTTTGTAAAATCTTTTCTATTTCATGATTATTTATAACTTTTTGTAATGCTAATTCCCGTGCTTTTGCAAAGGTTATGCCGTTTTTTAAATATTCTTTTAATGCTTTTCTATAATAAATTGGCTCTTCTAAAAGTATTTCAGCAATTTTTGTGAGTTCGCTTAAATCGCTTTTTTCACTCCCAAAGGAAATACAATCTACTATTTTTAAGGAATCTAATAGTTTCACCGCTCCATAAGCGAAATTTTCAGCTGTAGAGGTAGCATAAACTACTGGTAACTCGATTACCAAATCTATACCGGCTTTTAATGCCATTTGAGTTCGTTTCCATTTGTCTACAATAGCTGGCTCTCCTCTTTGTACAAAATTTCCACTCATTACTGCTATAGTATAATCGCATTTAGTTAATTTTTTTGAAGTTTGCAGATGATAAAGGTGACCATTGTGAAAAGGATTATATTCGACAATAATTCCTAAAATTCCCATATAACTTCTTATCCTTTCAAAAAAATTTTTAAGATTTACTTATTATTTTACATAAAATATGATAAAATGTAAAAGGGAGATCGTGTATACAATATTATAGTTAAAATTAAAATAGGAAGGGAGATTGTAAATGGCAGTAATGGATAATATCATACAAAAAGCTAAAGCTAATAAAAAAAGGATTGTGCTTCCTGAGGGAAGTGAAGCACGGACTTTAAAAGCTGCTGAAAAGGTTATTAAAGAAGGGATCGCTGATGTGGTTTTATTGGGGGAGGAAAAAGAGATAAAAGAAAAAGCAAGGGGATTGGATATCTCGAAAGCAGAAATTATAGACCCTGAAAAGTCGCCTCTTTTACAAAAATATGCTGAAGAATATTATAAATTGAGAAAAAACAAAGGAGTTACAGAAGAGCAGGCATATCAAATTATGAAGGACCCTATGTACTATGGGTGCATGATGGTCAAATTAGACGATGTTGATGGTATGGTATCTGGGGCGATTCACGCTACTGCTGATGTTTTCAGACCAGCTTTTCAAATTGTAAAAACTGCTGCAGGTGTCAAAGTAGTATCCAGCGCCTTTATAATGGAGGTACCTAATTGTACTTATGGAAGCGATGGAGTATTTGTTTTTGCTGATTGCGCAATAAATCCCAACCCTAATGAAGAGGAATTAGCGGCAATTGCTATAGCTTCTGCCCATACTGCAAAAGTCCTCGCTGAAATTGAGCCTAGAATCGCCATGCTGTCATTTTCTACCAAAGGGAGTGCAAACCATGAATTAGTAGATAAGGTGAAAAATGCAACAAAAATCGCAAAAGAATTGGCACCTGATTTACTAATTGATGGTGAGCTTCAATTAGATGCTGCGATTGTCAAAGAAGTAGGAGAGTTAAAGGCTCCAGGAAGTCCTGTAGCAGGAAATGCAAATGTTCTTATTTTCCCAGATTTGCAAGCGGGAAACATTGGATATAAGCTAGTGCAAAGACTTGCTAAAGCTAATGCTATCGGACCAATTTCTCAAGGTCTTGCTAAACCTATCAATGACTTGTCAAGAGGTTGTAGTGTAGAAGATATTGTTAATGTTATGGCAATAACTTGTGTACAAGCTCAAGGGGTGAAAAATTAACTTTAAGGAGGCAGCGATTATGAAAATTTTAGTCATGAACTGTGGAAGCTCGTCATTAAAGTATCAATTGTTAGATATGGATAATGGGAAAGTGCTAGCGAAAGGATTGGCGGAAAGGATAGGTATCAATGATTCTCTTTTAACTCATCAAGTAGAGGGCAAAGATAAAATAAAAATACAAAAAGATATGAAAAATCATAAAGAAGCTATACAAATTGTTTTAGAGGCTTTAGTAGATAAAGAAATCGGAATTTTAAAAGATATGAAAGAAATAGATGCAGTAGGACATAGAGTTGTACACGGGGGGGAGTTTTTTACTGATTCCGTATTGATTGACGATGAGGTAATCAAAAAATTAGAAGCATGTATTGACCTTGCGCCTTTGCACAATCCTGCTAATATTGAGGGGATAAAAGCTTGTCAGCAGATAATGCCAGGGGTACCGATGGCAGCAGTTTTTGATACGGCTTTCCATCAAACAATGCCAGATTATGCATATATTTATCCCATTCCTTATGAATACTACGAAAAATACAGAATAAGAAGATATGGATTCCATGGGACTTCTCATAGATATGTATCTTTAAGAGCTGCTGAAATATTAAATAAGCCTATTGAAGAGTTGAGAATCATTACTTGCCATTTAGGAAATGGTTCTAGCATTGCTGCGGTTAAAGGCGGTAAGTCAATAGATACAAGCATGGGATTTACACCATTAGAAGGGCTGGCTATGGGTACAAGGTCCGGAAATGTTGATCCTTCAATTATAACTTTCTTAATGGAAAAAGAAGGATTGACTGCAGAACAAGTTATAGATATACTCAATAAAAAATCAGGTGTATACGGAATTTCAGGAATAAGTAATGACTTTAGAGATATAGAAAATGCAGCTTTTAAAGAAGGGCATAAAAGGGCTATGTTGGCTTTAAAAGTTTTCGCTTATAGGGTGAAAAAGACAATAGGTTCTTATGTAGCTGCTATGGGTGGTGTTGATGTAATTGTATTTACAGCTGGAGTTGGAGAGAATGGACCAGAAATGAGAGAGTTTATTTTAGAGGATCTAGAGTTTTTAGGCTTTAAACTGGACAAAGCGAAAAATAATGTGAGAGGAAAAGAGGAAATTATATCTACAGAAGATTCAAAAGTTAAAGTTATGGTTATTCCTACAAATGAAGAATATATGATAGCTAAAGATACTGAAAAATTGGTAAGGGGTTTAAAGTAGATAATCTTGACAACGGGTTGTGGGGTTAGTATAATAGGTGATGTCAATTATTTTAAGGTGTGTGAAGAAAAATGAAAATCGATCTATTAAAAATCAAAGGACAGCTTGGCCGCAGCATAAATATAGACTATGTAGAGGACATAGAGAGCATTGAATTTAAAGGGGAAGAATACAAAATTGCAGCTCCTCTACATGTAAAAGGTACTATTACCGCGCAGAAAGAAGGGCTTTTGGCAGAACTTGATATCACAGGTAGTATAAATGCCGTGTGCGACAGATGTTTGGATGAGTTTATTTATAATTTAGACCTTAAATCACGGGAATATGTAGAGGAGTCAGTAGATGAAGAAGTAGATGATAGCTTTTATGAAAATTTTGATTTAACTACTTTTGTAGTTCATTTTGTGATATTGTCGTTGCCAATGAAATTTTTATGCAAAGAAAATTGCAAAGGCTTGTGTCCTGTTTGCGGTACTAATTTAAACTACCAAACCTGTAGCTGCAAGCGGGAAGATATTGATCCGCGGCTTACCGTCCTTTCTAAACTACTGCAATAGATGTAGGAGGTGTTAAGATGCCAGTTCCAAAGAGGAGGACATCAAAGGCGAGAAGAGATACTAGAAGGAATAATAGTTATAAAATAGCTGTACCGGCTTACGTTTTGTGTCCAAGATGTCATGAGCCTAAACTACCTCATAGAGTATGTCCCAACTGCGGCTATTACAAAGATAGAGAGGTAATAAAAGTAGAAGAGTAACACCAAAATAAAACTAAAAAAAGTAGTAATAGGAAAAGACCTATTACTACTTTTTTTAGTTGATTTTACAAAAAAAATAATTTATAATTTTGGGTAGGTCATAAAAACAACTAATATCTGGAGCTGGTAATATGGCTGTGCGCATGAGTAAAGTAGAAAGGCAAAAACTTTTAAAAGAAAAAATAAATACTAATCCCTTTTACACTGATGACGAGTTAGCAGAAATGTTTGGAGTAAGTGTACAAACTATAAGACTTGACAGGATGGAATTGGGAATCCCTGAAGTTAGAGAGCGTATAAAAAGTGTTGCAGAAGAAAATTATCAAAAAGTGAGAACTATTACAGGCACTGAAGTAGTTGGAGAATTAATAGACTTAGAATTAGGTAAAAGGGGTATTTCGATTTTTGAACCTACAGAGGATATGGTTTTTGTCAAGACAAAAATTGTAAAAGGGCAATACATTTATTCTCAGGCTGAGTCTTTAGCTATGTCTTTGATTGATGCCTCTGCTGCTTTAATTGGAGTTGCAAACATAAAATACAAGTTTCCTGTTAAAGTAGGAGATAGACTTGTTGCGAAAGCCGAAGTGATACGTCAAAGAGGAAACAAATATTTTGTTTGGGTTAAGATAAAAGTTAGGGATAAGGAAGTATTCAGAGGAAAGTTCATTTTAGTGGCCATTGATGAGGATTTTCTAAAAAAAAGGAGTGACACCGTTGAGGTTAGCAATTGATGCTATGGGTGGTGACCATGCTCCAGAGGAAATAATTAAAGGCAGCTTAGAGGCACTAAAGCATTTTCAAGATGTAGAAATTGTCCTCATTGGGAAAGAAGAAGTTTTACGCGGGCTCCAAGGAAAGGAGAAAAGGCTTAAGCTTGTTTTTGCTTCAGAAGTTATTGAAAATGATGAAGCACCTGTTACGGCTGTTAGAAAGAAAAAATATTCTTCAATGGTAGTGGGTTTAGAACTTCTTAAAAAGGAAGAAGTGGATGCTTTTTTGTCAGCTGGCAATACAGGAGCTCTCATGGCAGGAGCATTGCTTACTTTAGGGCGCATTAAGGGAATCGACAGACCAGCTTTGGCACCAATACTTCCTACTTTAAATGGGGCTACCGTGTTATTAGATGCAGGTTCTAATACTAATTGTGATGCTCAAAATTTGGTGCAATTTGCTGTCATGGGACATGTCTATGCTCAAAAAATGTTTGAGATAGAAAGACCAAGAGTGGGGCTTTTTAATATAGGAGCAGAAGAGGAAAAAGGAAATGAAGTAGTAAAAAAGGCTTTTGAAGAACTTAAAAAATCAAAACTAAATTTTATTGGAAATGTGGAAGGAAGAGATATACCTTACGGCGTCTGTGAAGTTGTAGTCTGCGATGGATTTGTGGGAAATGCGATACTAAAGTCTATGGAAGGAATTGCTTCTGTGATTTCTCAACTTTTAAAGGAAGAGTTGAAACGGAATATTTTTACTAAACTGGGTGCTCTTTTGATAATGGGTGGATTAAAAAGAATAACTAAAAAAATGGATTACACTGAATACGGAGGAGCCCCTCTTTTAGGAATTAAAAAGCCAGTCATAAAAGCCCATGGCAACTCAAAAGCAAAAGCTATTTTTAATGCGATAAAACAAGCTAAGAATTTTGTAGATAATGATGTCTTAAATCACATAAAAGAAGAAATTGAGTCAATGGGAGATGAGTTAAGTGTGTGAAAAGATTGCTGCAGGAATTTTAGGTACAGGAAGTTATGTTCCCGAAAAAGTTCTTACTAATTTTGATTTAGAAAAAATGGTGGATACTTCTGATGAATGGATTACTACAAGGACAGGAATTAAAGAAAGGCGTATTGCAGATCCTTCACAAGCTACTTCTGACTTGGCTACTGAAGCCGCAAAGAAGGCCTTGGAAAATGCTAAAGTTGACCCTTCAGAAATTGACGTGATTATTGTCGCAACTGTTACACCTGATATGAATTTCCCATCTACTGCTTGCATAGTTCAAGCTAATTTAGGTGCAGCCAACGCTGCTGCTTTTGATATCTCCGCCGGATGTTCAGGATTTATATATGGACTTGCTATCGCTCAGCAATTTATAGAGACTGGTATATATAACAAAATATTGGTTATTGGAGCAGAAACTTTGTCTAAAATAATAAATTGGAAGGATAGAAACACTTGTGTTCTCTTTGGAGATGGAGCAGGGGCAGTAGTTGTGGGAAGAGTTGAAAGCGGATATGGAATACTGAGTTCTTATTTAGGAGCTGATGGCACTGGTGGGAGACACTTGTACATGCCAGCAGGTGGTTCTAGAATGCCGGCCAGCGAAGAGACTGTAAAAAAGAATTTACATACTATTTTTATGGAAGGGCACGAAGTATTTAAATTTGCAGTAAAAGTAATGGATAGTGCTACTATTGAGGCTTTAAACAGATGTGGTTTAAAACCGGAAGACATAGATATGCTTATACCTCACCAAGCAAACACAAGAATAATTGAAGCGGCGAGGAAGAGGTTAAAACTTAGCAATGATAAGGTTTATATAAATCTTGATAAATATGGTAATACCTCTGCTGCCTCTGTTGCTATAGCCTTAGATGAAGCCTATAGAAAAGGACTGATAAAAAAAGGCGATGTCATACTAACTGTCGCTTTTGGTGCAGGTTTGACTTGGGCATCAAGTGTTATAAGATGGAGCAAGTAAGGGGTGAAAAATATGTTTAAAACTAAAATAGTAGAAATGCTCAACATAAAATATCCAATATTTCAGGGTGGAATGGCATGGGTCGCAACTGCAGAACTAGCTGCTGCCGTGTCAAATGCAGGAGGTTTAGGAATAATAGGAGCAGGTAATGCACCAGCTAGTTTTGTAAGGGAACAGATACGGAAGGCAAGAGAACTTACTGATAAACCTTTTGGCGTCAATGTAATGCTTTTGTCTCCTTTTGTTGATGAAGTTATGGAGGTTATTTTAGAAGAAAAAGTAGATGTCATAACCACTGGAGCAGGTAATCCAGGTAAGTACATACAAAGACTTAAAGAACGGGGTATTAAAGTTATTCCTGTTGTGCCTTCAGTAGCATTAGCAAAAAGAATGGAGGACATTGGTGTGGATGCTGTTATTGCTGAAGGAACAGAATCGGGAGGTCATATTGGAGAACTAACGACTTTGGCATTAGTACCTCAAGTAGTAGATGCTGTTAAAATTCCAGTCATCGCTGCAGGAGGAATTGCTGATGGACGGGGTTTTGCAGCTGCATTTTGCTTAGGAGCTTCAGGCATTCAAATGGGAACTCGGTTTGTATGCTCTACTGAATGTACTGCTCATCCTCGTTACAAAGAATATATTTTAAAGGCAAAAGACAGGGATGCCGTTGTTACAGGAAGAAGCACAGGTCATCCCGTCAGGTCATTAAAAAACAAACTGACAAGAGAATTTGAAAAGTTAGAGCAAATGGGTGCTCCTAAGGAACAATTAGAAAAATTAGGGGAAGGAAAATTAAGAGCGGCGGTAGTAGACGGTGATATAGAATATGGTTCTGTGATGGCAGGTCAAATTGCAGGACTTATAAATGATATTAAACCTGTAAAAGAGATAATAGAGGACATAATGAAACAAGCTGAGGAAGTAATTGACAATTTGAATAAAATGAGGTGAAAAAATGAAAGTAGCTTTTATTTATCCCGGGCAAGGTGCCCAATATGCTGGAATGGGCAAAGAAATATACCAAAAATACCAAGAGGCAAGAGAAATTTTTGAAAGAGCAGATGAAGCTTTAGGGTTTAGTATATCTGGACTTTGTTTTAAGGGACCAGAAGAAGAACTTATGAAAACAGAAAATACCCAGCCGGCCATTTTAACGGTTTCTGTTGCTTTAACAAAGGTTTTGCAAAAGAGAGGAATAAATGCTGAGGTTACTGCAGGATTGAGCTTAGGAGAGTATTCCTCTTTAGTATTGGCTGAAGCTTTAGATTTTGAAGATGCGGTTCGTTTAGTGAAAAACAGAGGAAAGTATATGCAAGAAGTAGTACCCCAAGGAGTGGGTACTATGGCAGCAATACTGGGACTTGAAAATGAAGTAGTAGAAGAGATTTGCCGTACTGTATCACAAGTTGGAATAGTAGAACCTGCTAATTACAACTGTCCTGGTCAATTAGTTATATCTGGAGAAGTAAAAGCTGTGGAAAAAGCTGTCGAGATAGCCAAAGAAAAAGGTGCAAAAAGAGCGGTGGTATTAGCAGTCAGCGCACCTTTCCACTGCAGCATGTTAAAAAAAGCAGGAGAACTCTTAGAGAGGGACTTAGAAAAAGTAGAAATAAAGGATTTAAAAATTCCCGTAGTATCAAATGTAACCGCTGATTATGCGTCTAAAGACCAAGTGAAAGACCTGCTCATAAAACAGGTGAGTCATCCTGTGCTATGGGAACAATCTGTAAAAAGAATGATTGAAGATGGTGTAGATACTTTTGTTGAGATAGGCCCAGGAAAGACTCTTACAGGTTTTGTTAAAAAGATTGACAAAACCAAAAATGCTTATAATTTTGAAGATGAGGAGTCCCTTTTAAAGACTCTCTCTGCTTTGGGGGTATAAGTATGGAAACTGAAAGAAAAACTGCTTTTATAACAGGTGGGTCAAGAGGAATAGGACGTGCTATTGCTTTACGCTTGGCAAAGGATGGATTTAATATTGTTGTCAACTATTCGAAAAGTGATAAAAGTGCTGAAGAGGTTGTAAAAGAAGCAAAAGAGTATGGAGTAGAGGCAATGGCTGTCAAATGTGACGTCTCTAAATACGATGAGGTTGAAAAAGCGATAGATAAAATTGTAGAAGAATTTGGTAGTATAGATGTTGTAGTAAATAATGCGGGAATTACAAAGGACAATTTAATTTTGAAGATGGATGAAAGCGAGTGGGACCAAGTAATAGATGTAAATTTAAAAGGTACATTTAATGTAATAAAATTTGCATCAAAGTATATGATAAAAAAGAGAAAAGGGAAAATAATAAATATTACATCAGTTGTGGGAATAATGGGAAATGCAGGTCAAGCTAACTATGCTGCTTCTAAAGCAGGAGTGATAGGACTTACTAAATCTGTTGCAAAAGAGTTAGCAAATCGGGGAATAACAGTAAATGCTGTAGCTCCCGGCTTCATTGAAACGGATATGACAAGTGTGTTAAAAGATGAAATAAAAGAAAATATGTTAAAGAGCATTCCTTTGAAAAGAGCTGGAAAACCGGAGGATGTAGCTGAATTAGTTGCTTTTTTGGCGAGTCCCGCTTCAGATTACATTACCGGGCAAGTAATAAATGTTGACGGAGGAATGGTTATGTAATATTATCATAATGTATAATTTTGAGAGGAGGTGAAGAAGGTATGATTTTTGAAAAAGTAAGGGACATAATAGCTGAACAACTTGGCATTGATCCAGAGGAAATAACGATGGAGTCATCTTTTATAGATGATTTAGGAGCAGACTCTTTGGACATAGTAGAGCTCATAATGGCTCTAGAAGAAGAGTTTGATATTGAAATTCCTGATGAAGATGCTGAAAAGATTAAAACAGTAGGTGATGTAGTAGAATACTTAAGCAATCTTGAATAATTGAGGTCCCGCGTCGCGGGACTTTGTGCAATATAAAATTTTACTCTATTTTGGAGGTTTTAACTCATGAACAGAGTAGTTGTAACAGGAGTAGGAGTCATTACACCTTTAGGCAATACTGTAGAAAAATTTTGGAAGTCTTTAATAAATGGTGAGTCTGGAATAGACACTGTTACCAAATTTGACGTGTCGGAGTTTCCTACTAAGGTAGCAGCAGAAGTAAAAGATTTTGAACCCACTTTATACATAGATAAAAAAGAAGCAAGAAGAATGGATAGGTTCATCCAGTTTGCTGTTGCCAGTGCGAAGTTGGCGTTAGAAGATTCACAAATTGACATTTCTAAAGTCGATTTAAACAGGTTTGGTGTTATTTACGGTACAGGCATAGGAGGAATTGAAACTTTTGAAAATCAGATGAAAATTATGTATGAAAAAGGTCCTGGAAAAGTAAGTCCCTTCTTCATACCTATGATGATAGCAAATATGGCAGCAGGTCAAATTGCAATAACTTTTGGGCTAAAAGGGATAAACGAGACTATAGTAAATGCCTGTGCTTCCAGTACTAATGCTATAGGAGAAGCTTTTAAAGCTATTCAAAGGGGAGATGCAGACCTTATAGTTACAGGTGGTACTGAAGCAGCTATAACTCCCATGTCTTTTGCAGGTTTTTGTGCAATGAAAGCCATGTCCACAAATGAGGACCCTAAAAAAGCCTCCCGTCCTTTTGATTTGAATAGAGACGGTTTTGTAATGGGAGAAGGGTCTGCGAGCTTAATTCTAGAATCTTTAGAACATGCGCAAAAAAGAGGAGCTAAAATTTATGCAGAGATAATAGGTTATGGTGCTACAGATGATGCTTACCACATAACTGCTCCTGCGCCAGAGGGAGAAGGAGCTGCTCGTGCAATGGAAGCAGCTTTAAAGGACGGAAAAGTAAGTTTTGACATGATAGATTATATCAATGCTCATGGAACTTCCACTGAATATAATGACAAATTTGAAACAATGGCTATAAAGAAAGTCTTTAAAGACCATGCGTATAAACTCTATGTAAGTTCTATCAAGTCTATGCTAGGCCATTTGTTAGGAGCAGCAGGGGCTGTTGAAGCTGTTGCTACTGTTTTGGCTATAAAAAATGGCATTATCCCTCCTACTATTAATTACGAAACTCCTGATCCAGAGTGCGATTTGAATTATGTGCCTAATGAGGCTATAGAAAGAGAAGTAAATTATGCGATTTCTAATTCCTTAGGCTTTGGAGGACATAATGGTACATTACTTTTTAAAAAATTTTAAAAGAGGTATGGAAGTGAAAAAAGAAAATTTGTCTGAATTAGAAAAGAGAATAAACTATAGTTTTAAAGATAAAAATTTGCTTATAGAGGCTTTAACTCACAGTTCATGGGCTCACGAAGGCAAAAATAGCAAGGTTAGCAATGAAAGATTGGAGTTTTTAGGTGATTCTGTCCTAAGCCTTGTAATAAGCGAGTATTTGTACAAAAATAGAAAAGATTTAGAAGAAGGTTCTCTTTCTAAATATAGAGCTGAAATAGTTTGTGAGCCCTCCCTTGCCAGATGTGCAAGAGAAATAGAATTAGGCAACTTTTTGCGCATTGGCAAAGGAGAAGAACTGACTGGAGGAAGAGAAAGAGATTCTATTCTTGCAGATGCTATGGAAGCAATACTGGCTGCTGTATATCTGGATGGAGGATTAGAAGTCGTTCGCAATGTAATTTTAGAATTGTTCAAAAATATCATTGAAGAAGTTTTGGAAGGGCTTATTTATCGCGACTATAAAACAAAACTGCAAGAAGTTGTTCAAAGCATGGAAATAGGGAAAATTATCTATGAGCTAATAGAGGAAATAGGTCCTGACCATAATAAAACTTTTGTAACTCAAGTGCGGATTGGTGATGTAATATTAGGAAAAGGTTATGGTAAAAGTAAAAAAGAAGCTGAGCAAGCTGCGGCTATGGAAGCATTGATTAAATTGGGGATATTAAAATGAAAAAAAAGATGTATATAATACCACTTTTTATACCCCATTTAGGTTGCCCTTTTAAGTGTGTTTTTTGCAATCAAAATTTAATAACAGGCCAACAGCAGGAGATAACAGAAGAATATGTAAGACAAACTATAGAAACCCATTTAAAAACTCTTCCAAGGGATGCAGAAATAGAGGTATCTTTTTTTGGTGGCAGTTTTACGGGAATACCACAGGATATGCAAAATCTCTACTTGGGAATTGCGAAAGAATATTTGGACAATGGCAAAATAGATGCTATTCGTTTGTCTACTCGTCCTGATTATATAGACACCAAGATTTTACAAAATCTTAAGAGATACAAAGTTTCAACAATAGAACTTGGAGTACAGTCAATGGATGACGAAGTGCTTTTAAAAAGTAGAAGAGGTCATACAAGTGAGGATGTCGCAAAAGCTGTGAATTTAATTCGACAATATGACTTTAAATTAGGATTGCAAATAATGATAGGACTACCTGGAGATAACTTAGAGAAATCTTTAAATACCGCTTATAAGATTGTGGAGTTGAAACCTGATTTTGTGAGGATTTATCCTACTTTGGTGATTAAAAATACTTATCTTGAAAAAATGTATAAAGAAGGGAAATTCTTTCCTCTAACCTTGCAAGAGGCTGTTGAATTTTCAAAGAAAATGTATATAATTTTTATTAAGAATAATATTGATGTCATTCGTATTGGACTTCAAACGACAGAAAATATTAATTACAATAAAGATGTAATAGCAGGTCCTTTTCATCCTGCAATGGGGCAATTAGTTGAGTCAAGTGTTATTCTTGACATTCTCATAGAGGTATTTGAGGATAAAAATATAAGGAATACAAAAGTTACAATTTTTTCTAATGAAAGGCGGATTTCCACAATTATAGGGCAAAAAAAATTCAACAAGTTGTTTTTACAAAAAAAATACAACGTAAAAATGGAATTTAAAATATTAAACAGTCTTAATAATGACAAAATAGTTGTTTGCAGTGATAAAAAGGTCATGCGTATTTCTATAACCGATTTTATAAAAAATAATTTTTAAAAAAATTTTATAAAAAAGAAGGAAATATTGGTTTTTTATCGAATATATAAATATATATCAAATGTATTCATTTTCACAATAATGTATGAAGGAGGTTATTTTACAGTGGAGGTTCTAAAAGTATCAGCTAAATCTAAACCTAAGTCTGTAGCAGGTGCATTAGCAGCCGTCTTAAGAGAAAAATCTTCAGCAGAAATTCAGGCGGTTGGGGCAGGTGCGGTAAATCAAGCGGTTAAGGCTATTGCAATAGCAAGGGGGTTTGTGGCGCCAAATGGCATAGACTTAATTGCGATTCCTGCCTTTTCAGAGATTGAGATAGACGGCGAAATGAGGACAGCGATAAAATTTATTGTAGAACCAAGATAATCTAAACCTGCTTTTTTAGCAGGTTTTATTTTTATATAGAGGTGATTTTGATGGAGGGCTTCATTAAAATCTTAGTGTTAGAAAATGAAATAGAAGCTAAACTGTTAGAAGGCATTTTAAAAGAAAAGGGGATACCACATTTTATAAGAAGTTATCATGATACGGCTTATGATGGATTGTTTCAAATGGTAACAGGATGGGGAGAAATATTAGCACCTTCTTCTTATAAGAAAGAAATAGAGGAGATTGTAGAAGAAATACGAAGAGTACGTGGAGAACTGTAGTAGGTGAGACTAATAAAGCTGACATTTTGCACAAGAGAAGTGACTTTAAAGCTCTGCCCTCAACCGAAAAAGTTAAAAAAGGAGAATAAGAGAAAAGACCAGCCAGTTCAGTTGAGTGCAGAGAAACTTAGCGAGACTGAGATACGAAAGCGGGGTCGGAGGCAAGGATGCCGGAGGCTGGCACCTTAAGGTAAGGAGGCCACCTGACGTAGGTACCCCTCCATAGTCCGAACTCGAGCGTTAGTTTAGCCTTCTCTGTTACCGGGAGCGAGCTATGCAAAATGTCAGCTAAATAAATTGCCAATCTATCCTTGATAAGTATAATACTGAAAAAATACTGAAAAATAAAAGATGAAATTTAAATGTAGATGTGGTAAAATGTAAGGTGCATAAGGAGTGGTGGTATGTACCTTAAGAAACTTGAACTTCAAGGCTTTAAGTCTTTTGCAGACAAAGTAACTCTTAATTTTGAAAAAGGTGTAACAGCAATTGTAGGTCCAAATGGAAGTGGCAAAAGTAATATTTCTGACGCTATTAGATTAGTTTTAGGAGAACAAAGTATCAAAAGTTTAAGAGGTTCTAAGTTAGAGGATGTAATTTTCGCAGGTAGCGAGAATAGAAAACCTTTAGGTTTTTGTGAAATAAATCTCACCTTTGATAATTCTGATGGTTATCTTCCTTTTGATTATACAGAAGTAGTTATTACCAGAAAAATTTTTAGATCTGGCGAAAGTGAGTTTTTTATAAATAAAACTCCTTGCCGTCTTAAAGACATATACGAGCTTTTTTTAGATACAGGAGTAGGAAAAGAAGGCTATTCAATAATAGGACAAGGGAGAATAGACGAGGTCCTATCTGCAAGACCAGAAGATAGAAGACAAATTTTTGAGGAAGCAATAGGTATTTCAAAGTACAGATATAAAAAAGAAGAAGCAGAGAGGAAACTCACAGCAGCTAATGATAATCTACTTCGTTTAAACGATATAGTTGTAGAATTAGAGAAGCAGCTTACTACTTTGGAAGCCCAAAAAGGCAAGGCAGAAGAGTTTTTAAAACTCCACAAGGAAAAAAGGAAAGCAGATATAAGTTTATATATTCAATTAGCAAAGAGGTCTATGAATCAGTATGATGCTTTAAAGGGGAAATATGAGAACTTAAAAAATCAATTAGATGTGAAAAAAATACATAAAATCAATCAAGAGGAGAATTTGTTATATAAAGAAAAAGAAATTCATGACTTAAAACAGCAATTAGGCAGTAAAAAAGAGGAATACCACAATAAGTTAAGAGAGATAGAGATAGTTTCAGGGAAAAGGGAATTAATAATAGAGAAGCTTAGAAATTTGGAAGAAACCACAGAGCTTTACAGAGAGGAGTTAGAAAAAGCTGCAAAACGGGAAAGAGTTTTAAAGGAAGAACTTAAAAGGACAGAGTCTAATGTAGCCCTTTTACATGCAAACAAGGAAGAATTGGAAGAAAAGTTAAGACAATTTCAAGAAGAATATGTAAGTTTGCAAAAGAAACAAAAGAATGAGATAGAAGAAGTTGAAAAAGCTAAGGAAGATATAATTGAAATTTTAAATAGCATTGCAGATGTGAAGGGAAAATTGTCATTGAACAATTCTCTAAAGGAAGAGGCAATAAGTAGGCAGCAAAATTTAAAAAAGCATATAGATGAAATTCAAAATCGAATAGAAATTTTGGATAAAGAAAAAAATAAAATTGTTGAAGAATTACAAATTTTACAAAAAGAACTGGATAAAAAGAATCAGCAAAGGAGCACTAAACAGCAAGCTTTACAAAAAATTGATAATGAGCTGATTTTGAGAGAAGATACTTTAAAAGTTATTAAAGAAGAAATTGAAAGAAAAAGGTCGCGACTTTCTATTTTAGAGGAGATGGATAAAAATTACGAAGGCTATAGTGGAACTGTGCGGAACTTGTTAAAACTCTCTGAAAATATTCCTTCGTTTAAGGAAAATATAATAGGAGTAGTGGGGGAACTTTTAGAGGTTGAAAATACTTATAGTACAGCAATTGAGGTAGCATTGGGCTCAAGTATACAGAATATAGTTATAAAATCTTCTGAGGGAGTAGCGGAAATAATTGCAAGGTTAAAGCAAAAAGATTTAGGAAGAGCTACTTTTTTGCCTCTTGATTTAATCCGTGGGAGGGGTCTTTCTCAACAGGAAAGCAATATTTTGACTGAGAAAGGCGTAATTGGAGTTGCTTCTAAGCTAATAAAGTATAACGATAATTTAAAAGAAATTTTTAATTTTTTGTTAGGCCGTGTTATTATAGTAGATACCATTGAAAATGCAGTGAGGCTATCTAAAAAATATAATCAAGCTTATAAAATTGTAACATTAGAAGGAGAAGTTATAAATCCAGGGGGTGCAATAACCGGTGGCAGTTTAAAACCTAAACTTCAAAGCATTTTTAAGAGAAAAGAAGAGATAACTAAACTGAAAAAAGAAATTGATAGTTTAAAAAATCAACAAGAAATATTGGTGGAAGAAATTGGGCAAAAAATAAATGATAAAATTCATGAAGAAGAGCAAATAGAATTATTGAACAAAGAAATTTCTGATATTAGCTACAATATAACTTCTAATGAGCAAAGGAGGATTTCATTAGAAAAAGAGATAGGAAATTTATTAAATCAACTAGAAAATTATACTTTAGAAATTGATGAATTAAAGGAAAATACTGAAAATTATCAACAAGAAATTGACCAGTTTTTAAAAGAGTTAGAAAGCTTAGAAAAAGAAAAAGAAGGATTGGATGCTTTGATCAATGGTTTTAAAGAAAAAAACAATAAAGAAGAAGAAAATTTAGCAATTTTAGACAAAGAAATAACTGCTTTGAAGATTGAAATCGCTAAAATCGAACAAAAGCTCCAGAATGAACTTCATAACTTAAAAGATAAACGACAAGAATTTGATAGAGAAAAAAACAATATAGGTGAGAAGGAAAAGAATATTAAAGAAATAGAAAGCTTAAAGGTCAATTTGAGTTTAGATAGGGAAAAGTTGCAAGGAGAAATATATAAATTACAACAAGAAGTAGAAAAAATTCAAAAAGATATTTCTTTTTTAGAAGATAATATTTTCCAAGAAGAAGAGGATTTACAAAAACGGAAAGAAAAATTTTCGATTTTACAACAAGAATTTACTAATATTAATGAAGAATTTCATAAGGTAGAAATGGAAATGCAAAGATTCCAGATAGAGATTGACAATATCAAAAATAGGCTTTGGGAAGAATATGAATTGACCTTAGACAGAGCTCTTGAAGAAGCTGAAGAAGGCGAGATTTTAAAATTAAGACAAAGAGCAGATCATTTGGCAAAGGCTATAAAAGGATTAGGTAATGTGAATATAGATGCTATTGAAGAATATAAAGGGGTAAAGGAAAGGTATGATTTTTTAAAATCTCAGATGGAAGATATTATAAAGGCAAAGGAATCTTTGATTTCTGTAATCGAAGAAGCAAATAAAATTATCAAAACAAAATTTAAAGATGGTTTTGAAATCCTACAGATTCAATTTAAGGAGACGTTTAGGCGGCTTTTTGGAGGGGGTAATGCAGAGTTAATACTTACTGATGAAGACAATCTTTTAGAAACAGGTATAGAAATTAAAGCCCAGCCCCCAGGAAAGAAATTGCAAACCCTTTCTCTTCTTTCAGGAGGAGAAAAAGCATTAGTTGCTATTTCCCTTTTATTTGCAATGTTAATTATAAAACCTGCTCCTTTTTGTATATTGGATGAGATAGATGCAGCATTAGATGATGCAAATGTGGATAGATTTGCTGAGTTTCTGAAAGAATTGTCAAGAGATACTCAGTTTATAGTTGTAAGCCACAGAAAAGGGACAATGATGGTGGCAGACGCGATATACGGTGTAACAATGCAAGAAAAAGGAGTTTCCAAATTGTTATCCCTTAAACTAAATACTGACGACAAAATAGGAGGCTTGGTTAAACATGCTTAATTTTTTTGACAAATCTAAAAAAGAATCCGAAATTGCTGAAAAAAAAGGTTTTTTTCAAAAGATTAAAGAAGGACTTTTAAAAACAAGAGAAAATTTGACTTCTAAAATAGATAGTATGGTTACAATAGGTAGAAAAATTGACGAAGAATTTTTGGAAGAATTAGAAGAGATTTTAATTTTAGCTGATGTAGGTATTAGTACTACTTCTAAGATTATAGAAGGAATACGTCAAAAGGCAAAAGAAAGGAAGATTTATGATGCGTCTCAAATAAAAGAACTTTTAGCTGAAGAAGTTTATGAAATTTTGCAAAAGGATGTAGAACCTTTTACCTTGACTTCACCTATGGTGATATTGAACGTTGGGGTAAATGGAGTAGGAAAGACTACTACAATTGGAAAATTAGCTTATTTGTACAAAAAAGAAGGCAAAAAAGTTATGCTAGCAGCAGGTGATACTTTTAGAGCTGCAGCTATTGACCAGTTAGAAATATGGGCAGAGAGAGTTAGCTGTCCAATTATAAAACATCAAGAAGGCTCAGATCCAGCTTCTGTTATTTTTGATGGCATTCAAGCCTCAAAAGCAAGGGGAATAGATATACTTATTTGTGATACTGCAGGTAGACTGCATAATAAAAAGAATCTGATGGAGGAATTGAGGAAAATACGCAAAGTTATAGATAGGGAATATCCTGAAGCGAGAGTAGAAACCTTTTTAGTTTTAGATGCTACAACTGGTCAAAATGCTCTTCAACAAGCGAAAATATTTAAAGAAGTTTCTGATATAACCGGTATTGTACTTACCAAATTAGATGGAACGGCAAAAGGTGGAATTGTGGTAGCTATAAAATCAGAATTAAATGTACCTATAAGATACATAGGAATTGGGGAAGGAATAGAGGATTTGCAAGCTTTTGATGCAAAATCTTTCGTTTCTGCTATTTTTCAGTAAATTAAACCATAAAAAAATGAAAAAACACAACTTGACAAAAAGCAGACCTTCATATAAAATCTTAATGTAAAGGTTAGGACCTTAACGGGTGGGATTTTTGTGGATGATGATTTTTTATTTATGACTCTTTTGTATGATTTTTATGGTGCTTTGCTTACAGATAAGCAAAGAGAAATTTTTGAGATGTACTATTTAAATGATTATTCTCTTGGAGAAATTTCCGAACTTTTGGATATCTCGCGGCAAGGGGTTTATGATACCTTAAAAAGAGCAGAAAGCTCGTTAGAATTTTTTGAGGAAAAATTAGGATTGGTAAAAAGACATCAAGAGATAATTAATAAACTGGATAAGATAGAAAAGGGCATTAAGATAATACGGCAAAGAGAAAGAGACCCAGAAATTTTGAAAATTATTGAGGAGATAGCTCGTGAAATAGAGGAGCTAAATCCGTAGGAGGTAAATTTTAATGGCTTTTGAAAGCCTATCTGAAAGGCTGCAGGAAATCTTTAAAAAGTTAAGAGGAAAAGGAAAACTCACAGAAAAAGATATAAAAGAAGCTATGAGGGAAGTAAAAGTTGCCCTCTTAGAAGCGGATGTCAACTTTAAGGTAGTAAAAGACTTTATAAACTCTGTTACAGAAAAAGCTTTAGGGCAAGAAGTGATGGAAAGCCTGACCCCGGGGCAACAGGTGATAAAGATAGTCAATGATGAGCTTATAGCCCTTATGGGGTCTACTCAAAGCCGCTTAAATATAGGGAATAAAGTTCCTGCAGTTATAATGATGGTTGGACTTCAAGGTTCTGGAAAGACTACTGCTTGTGGGAAATTGGCAAACTTGTTAAAGAAGCAGGGGAAAAATCCCCTACTAGTAGCCTGTGACGTCGTCAGACCAGCTGCCATAAAGCAGTTGCAGGTTGTGGGAGCTAATGTAAATGTATCAGTTTTCACAATGGGGGACAAAGTAAATCCTGTTGATATTGCAAAAGCTTCTATTGATTATGCAAAGTCTCATAACTCTGACGTAATTATCATAGATACTGCTGGTAGGCTTCACATAGATGAAGAATTAATGGAGGAACTTGTAAATATAAAAAAAGCAGTACAACCAGATGAAATTTTGTTAGTAGTAGATGCGATGACAGGTCAAGACGCAGTGAATGTAGCGTCTTCCTTTAATGAAAGGCTCGATATAACAGGAGTTATATTGACAAAATTGGATGGGGATACGAGGGGTGGAGCAGCTCTTTCTATTAAGGCTGTTACACAAAAACCCATAAAATATGTGGGTACAGGCGAAAAGTTGACAGATTTAGAGCCTTTTTATCCTGATAGAATGGCCTCTCGTATTTTGGGAATGGGAGATGTTTTGACTTTAATTGAAAAGGCCCAAGCAGCAATTGATGAGAAAAAGGCACAAGAGTTAGGTCAAAAGCTTTTAACAAAACAGTTTACATTAGAAGATTTCTTGGAACAATTGCAGAGTCTTAAAAATATGGGGCCTTTAGACCAACTTCTCGGTATGATCCCTGGAATGAGCAAAAACATGCTTAAAAATGTAGACATTTCAGAAAAAGACTTAAAGAGGATAGAAGCCATTATTCAATCTATGACTAAAGAAGAAAGGCAAAACCCTTCTATTATAAATGGCAGTAGAAAGAAAAGAATAGCCAAAGGCAGCGGTACCACCATTCAACAGGTAAATAGCCTCTTAAAACAGTTTGAAGAAACTAAAAAGATGATGAAGAAATTTGCTGATATTGACAAAGACCTAAAGAAAGGTAAAATGAGGCTGCCTTTCTTTAGATGATATCGGAAGGTGGGCAACTTTTGAAGGAGGTGAGAAAGTGGCAGTCAGAATAAGATTAAAAAGGTTTGGGGCTAAGAAAAGACCTTTTTACAGGATAGTAGTAGCAGATTCAAAGTCACCAAGAGATGGAAGGTTTATTGATGAGATAGGATATTACAATCCTATAGCCCAGCCTGCTGAAATAAAAATAGATGTTGAAAAGGCTAAAAAGTGGCTTAGTGTTGGTGCCCAACCTTCAGATACTGTAAAGTCACTGTTTAAAAAAGAAGGTATAATTGGCAATAGTGCATCTCAATAATCCTCTCTTGTGAGGAGGTGTAATAATGGGAGAATTGGTTAAAACTATAGCCAAAGCGTTAGTTGATAATCCTGATGCTGTAGAAGTCAATGAAATTGAAGGACAGCAATCTGTTATCATAGAGCTTAAAGTTGCTCCCGAAGATATGGGAAAAGTAATTGGGAAACAGGGAAGGATTGCTCAAGCAATTCGTACATTGGTTAAAGCTGCTGCCTTAAAAGAAAAGAAACGTGTGATTGTTGAGATAATCTAGGTGGTGGTATGGCTGCTTATTATAATGTAGGAAAAGTTACTTCTGCCCATGGCATTAAGGGCGAAGTTAAAGTATATCCTCTTACCAATGTTCCTGAAAGGTTTTATGACCTTGAGTATGTATGGATTTTTGATGACCAACAAAGGCCCCACAAATATGACATTGAATATGTCAAGATTATATCTAAAGGAGTTTGTGTAAAATTAAAAGGAATTGATACTAGAGGCGATGCAGAAAAATTAAAAGGGGCTTTTTTAAAAGTTGACTCTCAAAATGCTTTGGAGTTAGAAGAAAATGAATATTTCATCAAAGATTTAGTCGGGATAAAGGTGTATACAGAAGAAGGAAGTTTTCTGGGTACATTGGTAGAGGTACTTAAGACAGGTGCAAATGATGTATATGTAATAAAAACTGAGGAGAGGGAAATACTAATTCCTGCTATAAAAGAAGTGGTCAAAAAAATTGATATTGACAATAAAGTAATGGTGGTCCATCTTCTGGAGGGGCTATGATGATTTTTGACGTATTAACCCTATTTCCTGAAATGTTTGATAGTGTTTTATCCTATAGTATATTGAAAAGGGCTATTGAAAAAGGGAAAATAAAAGTTAATTTGATAAATATAAGAGATTTTTCAAAGGATAAACACAAAAGAGTAGATGATTATCCTTATGGAGGCGGGCCAGGAATGGTGATGATGCCTCAGCCTCTCTTTGATGCAATTGAATTTGTAAAAAGTCAAGGAAATATTCCTGTATATTACCTTGGTCCTAAAGGTAAAATTTTCAATCAGGAAATGGCGGTTAAGATGTCTAAATTAGAAAGAATAGCCCTTTTGTGTGGCCACTATGAAGGAATAGATGAAAGAGTCTATTCTGTTATTGATGAAGAAATTTCTTTAGGAGATTTTATATTGACAGGCGGAGAGATAGCCGCCATGGCTATCATTGACGCGGTAACAAGACTTATTGAAGGAGTACTTTCACACCCTCAAAGCGCTATAGAAGAATCCTTTGCTAATAATTTATTGGAATATCCACAGTATACAAGGCCAGAAGTTTTTAGAGGTATGAAGGTGCCAGAAATTTTACTAAGTGGTAATCATGCCGAAATAGCTAAATGGCGAAGGCAAAAGTCTTTAGAGATAACTATTTTAAAACGGCCTGATTTGCTTAAAAAGGCTGTTTTGACTGAAGAAGATAAAAAGTTTTTAAGAGAAAAAGGGCTTGACATTTAGAAGGTGGAAGGAGGGAAAAATAGTGGACTTAATAAAAGCAGTTGAAAGTCAGCAGATGAGAAAAGACTTAACTCCTTTTAATGTAGGAGATACTATAAGGGTACATTATAAGGTTATTGAAGGTGATAGGGAAAGAATTCAGCCTTTTGAAGGGATAGTAATTAAAAAGAGTGGTTCAGGTTTAAGAGAGACTTTCACTGTAAGACGTGTATCTTATGGCGTTGGAGTTGAAAGGACTTTTCCACTTCACTCTCCAAGAATTGAAAAGATAGAGGTTATAAGGAGAGGTAAAGTCAGAAGAGCAAAATTGTATTATTTGAGAAAGAGAGTAGGAAAAGCTGCTACAAAGATAAAGGAATTAATGTAAAAAGGGGTTAAAGCCCCTTTTTTAAATATGTGGAGGAATTAGACATGATACAGTGGTATCCTGGACATATGGCAAAATCTAAAAAGGAGATAGTTTCTAACCTTAAGTTAGTAGATGTAGTATACGAAATAGTAGATGCGAGAATACCTAGAAGCAGTAGAAACCCAGATATTGATGATATTGTAAAAAATAAAAAAAGGATCATTCTTCTCAATAAAGCTGATTTGGCTGATGATGTAATTACGGATTTATGGATAGAATATTTTAAAGAAAAGGGAATAGAAGCGGTAAAAGTTAATTCAATTACAGGATTTGGCCTTAAAGAGATAAATGAAGTAACTCAGAGAGTTTGTCGAGATATTTTGGATAAAAAAAAGCAAAAAGGAATGATTCCAAGGCTGAGAGGAATGATTGTAGGTGTTCCAAATGTTGGTAAATCTACTTTTATTAATAAATTAATTGGCAGTAAAAGGGCAAAGACTGGCGATAAGCCTGGGGTTACAAGGGCTTTGCATTGGATAAAAACTCCTTATTTCGACCTTTTGGACACTCCTGGCATACTCTGGCCAAAATTTGACGATAAAAAAATAGGAATTATGTTAGCAATTACTGGAGCTATAAAAGATGAAATATTAGACATAGAAGAAATAGCATTAAACTTAGTAACAATCTTAAAGAAGTATTATCCTAATTATTTGATGTCTCGCTATAAAATTGATAAAATAGTAGATGAAGATTTTGAACTTTTAAAAGAAATAGGCAGAAAAAGAGGTTGTTTAATTGCAGGTGGAGAAGTAGATACATTAAAAACTTCTCATATTTTGCTGGAAGATTTTCGCAAGGGGAAACTGGGGAAGATTTCTCTGGAAAGACCATAAGGGGGATTTTTATGCTTTCTAAAGTAAAAAGTATGGCAGTCTTAGGGATAAATGCCTATGTGGTAGAGGTGGAGGTAGATTTATCTACAGGAATTCCTTCTTTTGATATTGTGGGCTTGGGCGATACAGAAGTTAAGGAAGCAAGAGACAGAGTAAGGTCTGCTATCAAAAACAGTGGCTTTGAATTTCCCCTCAAAAAAATTACTGTAAATTTAGCACCAGCGGATACTAAAAAAGAAGGTACTGCGTTTGATTTGCCTTTAGCAATAGGAATTTTAAAATGCACAGAGGAGATAAAAGAGGAAAAGGAGGATATAGCCTTTGTAGGTGAACTTTCTTTGGACGGAAGCCTAAGAGGCGTAAATGGTATACTGCCAATGGTAATCGGGGCAAAGGAAAAAGGTATATCCTCTATTGTTGTTCCTTATGAAAATGCTTATGAAGCGGCAGTTGTTGAGGGAATAAAAGTATATCCTATGAAAAATTTAAAAGAAGTAGTTGAATTTTTAAATGGAGATAAGAAAATAAAATCTTTTGCTTTAGATATTAATAGTTTTTTTGATAATGTAGAATACGACGTAGATTTTGCGGAAGTAAAGGGACAAGAAAATGCCAAAAGGGTACTTGAGATTGCTGCTGCCGGAGGCCACAATGTGCTAATGATTGGCCCTCCGGGAGCGGGTAAAACTATGTTGGCAAGGCGTTTTCCTACTATTCTTCCTCAGTTAAGTTTTGAAGAGGCTTTAGAAGTTACCAAGATATACAGTATAGCAGGATTGCTTCCAAAAGGTACACCTCTTATCACTACTCGACCTTTTAGAGCTCCTCATCATACTATCTCTACAGTTGCTTTAGTTGGGGGAGGAAAATATCCTAAGCCTGGAGAAGTATCCCTTGCCCACTATGGAGTGTTATTTTTAGACGAGATTCCTGAATTTAAAAAAGATGCAATAGAAGTTTTAAGGCAGCCCTTAGAAGATGAAGTGGTTACAATTACTCGCGTAAATGGTAGCTTTAGTTATCCGAGTAAATTTATTTTAATTTTAGCTATGAATCCCTGTCCTTGTGGCTATTATGGCGATGATACTCACGAATGCCATTGCAGTGCAAATGAAATAAGAAGATACCAAAATAAAATTTCAGGACCTTTGTTAGATAGAATTGATTTACATGTGGAGGTAAAACCTCTTAAAAAAGATAAATATTTCGAAGAAGAAACGCCATCGGAAAGTTCCAAGGAAATTCGCCAACGAGTTATAAAAGCACGAGAAATTCAACTTAAAAGGTATAAAGGTACTGGTATATACTTTAATTCTCAATTAAAAGGAAATATGCTAAAAAAATATTGCAAACTAGACGAAGATACTAAAAAATTTTTAAATGGGGCTTTCGAAAAATTTTATTTAAGTGCAAGAGGATATAATAAAATTTTAAAAGTTGCTCGTACAATTGCTGATTTGGAAGGTGCAGAAAATATTAAGTTTGAGCATGTAGCAGAAGCATTACAGTATAGAATTGTTGATAGCAAATATTGGTATAAATAAAAATTACAATAAAAATTTTATGTAAAGTAATTGATTATCAATTGTGATAAGAAGGTGTTAGCTTTGGAGATAACAAGTTTTTTTAATAGGGAAAGTATAAAAAATATTTTCTTTATTCTTATAGGAACTTTAATGTCTGCTATTGGTATTAACATGTTTATTGTTCATGCTAAACTTTTAAGTGGAGGAGTCTCTGGTATTGCACTTATTATACAGTATTTAACCAAGTTTCCTGCAGGATACACTATATTTTTGCTAAACATCCCACTTTTAATTTTGAGCTATAAAAAAGTAAATTTGAGGTTTACAATTTTTACTATTATAGGTACTGTATCACTTTCTTTGTTTTTGGTGCTTACTTATTCAATAAAAAATATATTACATATAAATGATCCATTACTTTTGAGTTTATACGGCGGAGTGTTAAATGGTTTAGGTATGGGAATAGTTTTTAGTAATCACGGGTCAACTGGCGGTTTAGATATAATTTCTGTAATTGTAAAAAAGAAATATGATAATTTTGAAATTGGGCATATTTCCTTTATTGTTAACTTTTTTATCGTAGCTATTGGAGCTATATTTTTTGGTTTGACCAGTGCTCTTTACACTCTTGTCTCAATGTACATTACTTCCTACATGGTAGATAAAACTCTAAAGGGATTTAATAGACAAAAAATGGTACTTATAGTTACTGACAAAGTAGAAGAAGTGAGTAAAGAGATAATGACCACATTAAAAAGGGGGGTTACTTTGTTACATGGAGAGGGAGCTTATACTAAGGAGAGTAAAAAGGTTTTATACTCTATTGTGTCTTTAACACAGCTTCCACAGCTTAAACTTATTGTACACCAAATAGATGAAAATGCTTTTATCTCCATATTAGATGTAGCCGAAGTCCATGGAAAAGGATTTATGAGGGAATTATTTTAAATTTCATTGTAAATTTTGAAATTTTCTCTTATAATTTTTTCTAAACGACATAAAATACTCAATTGAAAAGGAGTTGATAGCTTGAAAAAAGTTTTTTCAGGAGTACAACCCTCGGGAGACATTCACATAGGTAATTACTTGGGTGCAATGAGACAATTTGTTGCTCTACAAGAAGATTATGAGTGTTTTTTTTGTGTAGTGGATTTGCATGCTTTGACAGTACCCCAAGATCCAATAAAATTAAAAGAAAACACTATTGAATTGGCAGGCCTTTACCTTGCAATAGGCTTAGATCCTAAGAAAGTTACTCTTTTTATACAATCCCATGTTGCTGCTCATGCGGAATTAGCATGGCTTTTACAATGCATGACATATTTTGGTGAGCTAAGCAGAATGACTCAGTTTAAAGAAAAGAGCAAAGGAAAAGAGACAGTTTCTGTAGGACTTTTTACATATCCGGACTTGATGGCAGCAGATATACTTTTATACAATACCCATTATGTTCCTGTAGGAGAAGACCAAAAGCAGCATTTGGAATTGACACGAGACATTGCGCAGCGCTTTAACAACAGATTTGGTGAAACTTTTGTAGTTCCTGAGCCTATGATTTTAAAACTTGGTGCGAGAATAATGAGTCTTACTGACCCTACTAAAAAGATGAGTAAAAGTGACAGTGATCCAAATAACAGAATCAATCTTTTGGATGAGCCTTCTGTAATCAAAAAGAAAATAATGAGAGCAGTGACTGATTCTGAGACTGAAATAAGGCTTGATTGGGAAAACAAACCGGGTGTTAGCAATCTTTTGACTATTTATAGTTTATTTACAGGTATGGAAATAGAAGAAGTTGTAAATAAATTTAAAGGACAGGGTTATGGCACTTTAAAGAAAGAATTAGCAGAGGTTGTAATAGATAAATTGACTGTTATACAAAAAAATTATAAAGACCTCAGTAGAGATTATGTTTTGAAGGTTTTAAAGGAAGGGGCGGAAAGAGCTCAAGCTGTTGCAGAAAAAACTTTGAAAGAAGTAAAAGAAAAGATGGGGTTGATATTAAAAGATTAAAAAGGCATTTGGGAAATGACTTAGTTTTTCAAAGGCTAATGTATCAGGATTTAAATAAACCTCAATCACGTCAAAACGAGGCTGAAAATTTCGAAATTTTTCTGCTGAAGCCAAGTACAACTGGGCAATTTTCAATATTCTTTGTTGTTTATGTAAATTTACGGCTTCACTTCCAGTTCCAAAAGAGGTAGAGGTTCTTGTTTTTACCTCTACAAAAACTATTTCTTTTTTTAATAGAGCTATTATATCTATTTCCCCAATTTTGCATTTAAAATTTTTCTCTAAAATTTTATAACCTGATTCTAATAGATATTGGGCAGCTATTTTTTCTCCTAAGCTGCCTATTGTTTTTTTGTTCAATGTTTTTCATCCTTTCAGAATTTTTTCAATAAAAGTCTTTCTGTGGATAGGAGAGGGACCGTATTTTTTTAAAGCTTCAATATGTTCTTTTGTACCATAACCCTTATTTTTTTCAAAATTATACTGAGGATAGATTTTGTGGTATTCTTTCATTATTTTATCTCTTTCAACCTTTGCCAGTATAGAGGCAGCAGCTATAGAGATACTTTTTGAATCTCCTTTTATTATCGCTTTTTGATTTATCTCTATTTGAGGAATGGTAATAGCATCTACTAAAAGGTAATCAATTTTTTGTTGTATTTTTGAAACAGCAATCTGCATGGCTTTGTAGGTAGCATTTAGTATATTTATTTTATCAATTTCTTCGCAATCAACTATTCCAATGGCATACGAGATAGCTACTTTTTTTATTACCTCTGACAATACTTCTCTTTTTTCTTCAGATAGTTTTTTCGAGTCATTTATCTCAGGGATGAAAATTTTTTTAGGAAGTATTACACACGCGGCAACTACTGGTCCTACTAAAGGACCTCTTCCCGCCTCGTCTACTCCAGCAATGAAATTTAAATTTAATTGATATAATTGATTTTCATAGTATTTTAGATTGTTTATTCTTTCTGTTTCTTTTTCAAGCCACTTTTTAGCTGCTTCATTTAAGCTGAGAGATTGAAAGTCACAAGAGGGGTTTTGGTATAAGTAGTTTTTTAGTTGGCGTAGGCTATATAAGTTTGACATTGTATCACCTTTCTTTTTTCTTTATTTTATCACAGGTTATGTATTATAATAAAGATAATTAGGGAAAACGATGTTAAAGGGGAGCAATTATGGAAAGGGAAAAGATTTTTATAATATGGTTAAGTACTGTAAAAGGAATAGGGTATAAAAGTTATGTTCAATTGATGGAATTTTTCAAAACTGCGGAAGGTGTGTATAAAGCAAAAGAAATTGATATTTTTAAAGCGATAGGAAATAGAAAATTAGTACAAAATATAATAGAAGCTCAGAAGTTGAACCCTTTTGATTATATAGAAAGATTACAAAATTTAAAAATAAGTGTATATACATTAGAAGAGGAGGAATATCCGAAAGAATTAAAAAATATTTATGACCCACCTCCTGTTTTATATTTGAAGGGAAATATAAATTTAAAAGATAATTTGCTCATTGCCATGGTGGGCGCAAGAAATGCTACTTTTTATGGAAAACAAGTGGCACAAAAATTGGCCTATGAACTATCAGAAAGAGGTATAACAGTTGTAAGTGGCATGGCAAGAGGAATTGATAGTTTTTCTCATATAGGAGCGTTGAAAGAAAGAGGAAAAACTATTGCTGTTTTGGGAAATGGCATAAACATAGTTTATCCAAGAGAAAATAAAAAGCTGATGGAGCAAATTAGTGAGGAGGGATTGCTGGTTTCAGAGTTTCCCCTTGATTCTCCTCCGCTGCCACAAAATTTTCCTCTGAGGAATAGAATCATAAGCGGGTTATCTCTTGGAGTAGTTGTGATAGAAGCAGGAATAAAAAGTGGATCATTATTGACGGCTCAATTTGCCTTAGAACAAGGAAGAGAGGTTTTTGCAGTACCTGGGAATATAACGAGTGCTTATAGCAGAGGAACAAATGAGCTCATAAAACAAGGTGCGAAAATTGTAATTGGTGTTGAGGATATTTTAGAAGAATTTAATTTAAGAGAGGATATCCAACAAAAGATTGAGGAAAATCTTATGTCTTCTCTGACTGAGGAAGAGAAAGAAGTGTACGATTTTATTTGTGAAGCTCCAAGAGATGTAGAAGAAATAGCAGGCTATATGAAAATAAAAATCTCAAAACTTAATGCAATTTTATCTTCTTTAATGTTAAAAGGTATGGTTGAAAAACTTCCTGGCAATAAATATGAGAAAAAAATATTTTGATAATTGTCAAAAACTTTGATATAATTATAAATTGTTTTGGAGGTGTCGAAATGGCAAAATCTCTGGTTATTGTGGAATCTCCAGCTAAAGCTAAGACTATATCTAAATTTTTAGGCAAAAATTTTAAAGTAGCAGCCTCCATGGGACATGTTAGGGATTTGCCTAAAAGCCAATTAGGTATCGATATTGAAAACAATTTTGCTCCTAGGTACATAACTATTCGGGGAAAAGGGGCTATTATAGAGAAGTTAAAAAAAGAAGCAAAGGATGTAGATAAAATTTTTTTGGCCACCGACCCTGACAGAGAAGGAGAAGCAATTTCCTGGCATATTGCCCAACTGTTAAATTTGAATATTGAGGAGCCTTGTCGCATAGAATTTCACGAGATCACAAAAAATGCAGTGCAAAATGCTCTTAAAAACCCTCGCTCTATAGATTTAAATTTGGTAGATGCGCAGCAAGCCAGGAGAATTCTTGATAGATTAGTAGGATATAAGATAAGTCCTCTTCTTTGGAAAAAAATAAAGAGAGGATTAAGTGCAGGCAGAGTTCAATCAGTAGCAGCTAGGCTTATCTGCGACAGAGAAAGAGAAATAGAAGCCTTTGTGCCAGAAGAATATTGGAGTATTACCGTAATTCTCTCTGATAAGAAAAACTCTGGCAAGTTTGAGGCAAAATTCTACGGTACCAAAGAGGATAAAGTTGAGTTAAAGACAAAAGAAGATGTAGACAAAATATTAGCAGCATTGTCTGAAGAATACATTATAGATAAAGTAAAAACAGGTGTCAAAAAGAGGAATCCTTCTCCACCTTTTATCACTAGTACTTTACAACAAGAAGCTTCGAGAAAATTAGGATTTACTGCAAAAAAAACTATGTTAATTGCACAACAATTATATGAAGGGGTAGAAATCAAAGGAGAAGGCAGTGTAGGTCTTATTACTTATATGAGGACAGATTCTACAAGGGTGGCAAATGAGGCTAAGGCAGAGGTATATAAATATATAGTTGAAAAGTTTGGAAAAGAGTATGCCAATCCAGGAGCAAATTATGCTTCTAAAAAGGCCAATGTTCAGGATGCTCATGAAGCTATAAGACCTACTTCTATTTACAGGGATCCGGAAAGTATAAAAGATTCCCTAACACCAGACCAATATAAATTGTACAAATTAGTTTGGAGTAGATTCATAGCAAGTCAAATGGCACCTGCAATTTACGATACTGTTTCTATGGACATAGTAAATAATGGATATGTTTTTAAAGCCTCAGGGTCTAGCATTAAATTTTTGGGTTTTATGACAGTGTATGTAGAAGGAACAGATATGCAAGAAGAGGAAGAAAAAACTGTACCTGTACTTCAAGAAGGGACCAAATTGTTTTTAGAGGAATTAAAACCAATGCAGCATTTTACCCAGCCTCCGCCTAGATATACAGAAGCTTCTTTGATTAAAGAATTAGAAGAAAAAGGAATAGGTCGTCCCAGCACTTATGCTCCTACTATCTCTACTTTGTTAGAAAGAGGATATGTGGTAAAAGATAAAAAAAATTTAAAACCTACAGAATTAGGTTTTATTGTAACAGACGCATTAAAGGAGTTCTTTTCAAAAATTGTAGATGTAAAATTTACTGCTGAGATGGAAGAACAGTTAGATAAGATTGAAGAAGGTCAAGTGAAATGGTATGAAGTAGTGGAAGATTTTTACAAAGACTTTTACAAAACTTTGAATATTGCAGAAGAACAAATGGAAGAGATAGAGGTAAAGGAAGAAGTAGAAGTAACAGACATTAAATGTGAACTTTGTGGGAGAAATATGGTTGTAAAGGAAGGTAGGTATGGAAAATTTCTTGCTTGTTCTGGTTTCCCTGAATGCAAAAATACAAAACCTTTATACGAAAAGGTTGGTGTTAAATGCCCTAAATGTGGTGGAGAAATTGTAAAGAAAAAGAGCAAAAAAGGCCGAACTTATTACGCTTGCGAAAATGCACCTGATTGCGATTTTATATTGTGGGACAAACCTGTTGAGGAAAAATGTCCGGTTTGTGGTAGCATGTTAGTAGAAAAAAATACAAAAAAGGGACATATACTAAAATGTTCTAATCCAGGATGTGATTATCAAAAAGAAGTTAAATGAATTTAACAAAAATTTTGAATTAATTCTTGAAGCATTGTGAAAAATGTGTTAATATTAAACTATCTAAAGGGGTGTAAACATGTTTAAGGGTACTACCATAATTGCTGTGAGAAAAGGCGATAAAGTATCAGTGGCTGGTGATGGACAGATTACCTTTGGAGAAAATACAATTTTAAAACATGGAGCGAAAAAAATTAGAAGATTGTATAATGGAGAAGTAATAGTAGGATTTGCTGGTTCGGTAGCTGATGCTTTGACTCTTTCGCAAAAATTTGAAGAAAAACTTGAGCAGTATGGAGGTAATTTAAAAAGAGCAGCAGTAGAATTGGCACAGGAATGGAGGAAAGACAAGATTTTAAGAAAGTTAGAAGCTCTTTTGATTGCGGTAGATAAAAAGGATACTTTACTTATTTCTGGCACTGGTGAAGTTATTGAGCCAGATGAGGATGTGATTGGGATAGGCTCTGGAGGAAATTATGCTATGGCTGCAGCCTTAGCGCTACGGTATAATACTGATTTAGATACAGAAGATATAGCAAAAAAAGCATTAGAGATAGCTTCAAAGATTTGTGTTTACACTAATAACAACATAACAGTTGAGACTTTATAGGGGGTGCTCTAAGTGAAGAATTATACTCCCAAGGAGATTGTGGAGGAATTAGATAAGTATATTGTAGGACAAAAGGAAGCTAAAAAGTCAGTAGCAGTGGCTTTAAGAAATAGATATAGGAGAAATCTTTTACCTGACGATTTTAAAGAAGAAGTGACCCCCAAAAATATAATTATGGTAGGCCCTACTGGAGTAGGAAAGACAGAAATTGCTCGAAGAATTGCAAAATTAGTAGAAGCTCCTTTTGTAAAAGTGGAGGCTACTAAGTTTACTGAGGTAGGATACGTAGGACGAGATGTAGATTCCATGGTGAGAGACCTTGTAGAGGCTGCTGTAAGAATGGTAAAAGAGGAAAAATTAAAAAAAGTTACTGAAAAAGCGAAGAAAATTGCAGAAGATAGGCTAATTGATTACATAATTGGGAAAAGAAAAAAACAAACTAAAAATCCTTTTGAAGTATTGTTTAATTATCCTTCTGTCGAGAAAAGTGAAGAGACAGAAGAAGAAAGTATGCAATACAAAAGAGAAGAGATAAAGCAAAAATTAAGAAATGGCGAGCTAGATAATTATGCAGTGGAAATAGAAGTAACAGATACATCTACACCAATGCTTGAGATGTATACTAATTTAGGGTCCGAAGAAATGAACATAAATTTGCAAGATATATTTGCTGACATTTTACCTAAAAAGAAAAAAATTAAAAAAGTTCCTGTGTATGAAGCAAAAAAAATTCTAGAGTCTGAAGAAGCTCAAAACCTTATAGATATGGATGAAGTAATTGAAGAGGCTATTAAAAGAGCAGAAAACGATGGAATAATTTTTATAGATGAAATTGACAAAATTGCCAGCAGCGGTTATACAGCAGGACCGGATGTATCAAGGGAAGGAGTTCAAAGGGATATTCTTCCTATAATTGAGGGTTGTACAGTAATGACAAAATACGGTCCTGTTAAGACAGACCATATATTGTTTATAGCAGCTGGTGCTTTTAACGTTGCAAAAGTGTCTGATTTAATCCCTGAGCTACAAGGAAGATTTCCTGTAAGAGTTAATTTAAAACCTCTCACAAAAGAGGACTTTATAAGAATACTAAAGGAGCCTAAAAATGCTCTTACAAAACAGTATCAAGAGCTTTTAAGAACAGAAGGAATAGAAGTTAAATACACTGATGAAGCAATTGAGGCTATTGCAGAAGTAGCATATCTTATAAATCAACAATCGGAGGACATTGGCGCAAGAAGATTGCACACTATCATGGAGAAGTTGTTTGAAGAATTATCTTTTAATGCGCCAGAATTGGGTGGGCAGCAAATAGTGATAACTGAAGAGTATGTAAAAGAGCAATTAAAGGATAGTCTAAATAAGTACGAAGTTAGTAAATACATTTTGTGATAATAAAAAATTAAAACATAGGAGGATTAGAAATATGAGTACACTATTAGAAAAAACTAGAAAAGTAAATCGAATCTTGCAAAAAACAGGAATTCAACCAGTTGATTTTAATGAAATGGCTAGTATACTAAAAGATGTCATTGAGGCCAACGTATATATTTTGAGTAGAAAGGGTAAAGTATTGGGTTATAGTATATTAAAAGATTATGGAAATGACATTTTTGCTCAAAGTAAAATAATACCTGAAGAATATAATGACAAACTTTTGCGAGTGACGGAGACGCTGGCTAATGATAAAGGTAATCTTTTTAAAGAGGATAAAGTTTTATCAGATTTAATTTTGACTATAGTACCTGTCAATGGCGGTGGAGACAGGTTAGGAACTTTAGCCTTATCAAGAGGGGTAAAAGAATTTACTGACGATGACTTGATATTAGCAGAATACGGTGCTACAGTAGTTGGCCTTGAAATTTTAAGGTCAAAAAATGAAGAAATAGAGGATGAAGCGAGAAAAAGAGCAGTTGTTCAAATGGCACTAGGAACACTTTCTTACTCCGAATTAGAAGCTATAAAAAATATTTTTGAAGAGCTAAATGGAAAAGAAGGATTATTAGTTGCAAGTAAAATAGCAGATAAAGTAGGTATTACAAGGTCTGTAATTGTAAATGCCCTTAGAAAGTTTGAGAGCGCTGGCATAATTGAGTCAAGGTCTTTAGGAATGAAAGGTACCCATATAAAGGTACTAAACGATAAATTATTAGAAGAGTTGGAGAAAATGAAAAGATGAATTTAAACCCTTATTGAAAAATATAAGTCTCCCGCTTTTATGCATGGGGTTGTACTTTAGCATGAAAGTAGGAGACTTGTTTTATGCAAAAAGAGTCCTATAAAAATAGGACTCGCGGCTTGTTGACAAAGTCAAAAATTTTTAAAATAGGATATTTTGCATCGTCGCTCCGATGTTCCAAAGCGACAAAACTAAAACTCGACCTTCGGGTTCCGGCAGGGTACCCCGTCAGGCGACGTCCTGTCTCAGGTGCCCGCCTCCGCCCTCCGTGGCTACGGCCCTGCCTCCACCCTCGGTCTCGTTAAGTTTTGTTGCCGCTTTGTCACAAGTCGCACCGATTGCAAAATATCCTATTTTCGAAAGTTTGTCAACAGTCTAAGAGTCCTATAAAAATAGGACTTTTTTCTTATGGTGTAAACTATTACGACATGATATAATATTATTCGATAAAAATTGATATTATTTTACAAAAAAGGCAGTGTTAAAACAAAGTTAAATATTTATTTTTGGCTTATTTTAGCAGGATTTTTGATTTTTTTGTCGAATTAAGTATAGTGTGGTCGAATAAGAGGAGGCGAGAAAATGCTGGATTTAGGAATTGAAAATATAGATTTATTACAAAAGGGATTGTACGCAGCCACTGTAAGAAACAATGTGATTGCCAATAACATCGCTAATGTGGATACTCCTAATTTCAAAAGGTCTGAAGTCAAATTTGAGGATATGTTAAAAGATGCTATAAATGGTACAAAGTTAAGAGGTTATGTTACAAACCCTAAGCACATTCCTATTGGCCCACCTGCTATTGATTCCATACAACCGGAAATTATTCAAGTAAATGACACTTCCATGAGGTTAGATGGAAATAATGTAGACATAGATGCTGAAATGGCAAATTTAGCTAAGAATCAGTTGTATTACTATGCCCTTGTGCAAAGGGTAAGTGGAGAGCTTAACTCTATCATGACTGCTGTAAAAGATGGGAGGTAATTTACAATGAACTTATTTAGTTCTATGGATATAAGTGCTTCAGGTTTGACGGCGGAAAGACTCAGAATGGACATAATTGCCCAAAATATAGCTAACGTAAATACTACAAGAACAGTTCAAGGGGGGCCTTATAGGAGAAAATTAGTGGCTTTAAAAGAAATACAACCTGACAGTTTCGAAAGCATTCTAGATAAAGTTAAAGGTAAATACAGTGGCAAAGGAGTAGAAGTTGTACAAATAGCTGAGGATGACCAAACTCCTCTTAGAAAAGTTTATGACCCTGGACATCCTGATGCTGACCAAAGTGGATATGTAGAGTACCCAAATGTAAACATTGTTTCTGAAATGGTAGATATGATTTCTGCTACTCGTGCTTATGAAGCCAATGTAACAGCCTTTAATGCTTCAAAAGCTATGTTTCAAAAGTCTTTAGAAATCGGTAGGGGGTAGATATAAATGGTTAATCAAATAACACCGGTTAATCCAGTAACTTTGGATAGCACTTTAGAAGCAACACAGAATGGAGTAAAAATAGATACTTTTAGTGACTTTTTAAAAGAAGCCTTTAACAAAGTAAATGATTTACAGTTAACGGCAATGAAAAATGACCAAAAACTTGTAACTGGTGAAATTGACGATATAAATCAAGTGATGATAGATGCTGCGAAGGCTGACATTGCACTGCAGCTTACAATTCAAATAAAAAATAAAGTGCTGGAGGCCTATCAGGAAATAATGAGAATGCCATTGTAATGTCTTTAATTGAAATGAGGTGAATTAATGCCAGACTTCATTGCCAATTTTAGAGAACAACTGACAAACTTTTGGAATAAATTTGATAAGAAACAAAAGATACAGTTGGGAATTATTGCTATTTTACTTTTTATAGGCATTTCTTTATTAGTTTACATAGCTAATAGGCCTAATTATGTAGTTTTATATTCAGATCTAAGTATAAAAGATGCAGGAGCGGTAGTTGAAAAATTAAAAACCGAATTCAAGATTCCATATAAAATATCGAATGATGGGACGACAATTTTAGTTCCTGTACAATACAAAGATGAGGTGAGGATGAAACTTGCGACAGAAGGAATCCCCCAAGGGGGATTTAGCTTTCAAGACGCTATGAATAACTCTCTTGCTACAACAGACCAAGAGAGAAGACAAAAGTATTTGTATTTTCTACAAAATGAAATACAAAATTCTCTAAAAACTATAGATGGAGTGCAGGATGCTATTGTCAATATCGTAGTACCTGATCAAAATGCCTTTGTACTTTCAAATACTACTAATCAAGCTACAGCGGCTGTGATGCTAACTTTAAAGCCAGGTGTGACTTTATCCTCTTCGCAAATCAAGGGAATCATAGATTTTGTATCTAAGAGCGTAGAAGGTTTAAAACCTGAAAATGTTACTGTAATTGATAATAATGGTAAAATTCTAACTGCAGAAAGTGATACTACTGCTGAAAATGCTAATACTCAATTTGCTCTTCAAAAAAAAGTTCAAGAAGACTTACAAAACAGCCTTCAAACATTGTTAGAACAAGTGTTTGGACCAGGTAATGTAGTTGTAAGAGCAAATGTTACTTTAAATTTTGATAAAAAGACGCAGGATACTATAGAGTATTTGCCTGTTCAAGGGAATGACAATAAAGGAATTGTAAGAAGCGTGCAGGAACTTAAAGAAAAAGCGACAGGTACGCAGGGTGGAAGCTCACCAGGTACTGCGTCAAATAATCCTCCTGTAGCTTCAACAACTGGCAATGGTACTTCTGATTACAGTAGAACAGAAACTACTATAAATTACGAGATAAATCAAATTAAGACAAGTCTTGTTCAAGCTCAAGGGAAAATTGAAAGTATTTCTGTTGCGGTTGTTGTAAATCAAAATCTTAATAATTCTATGAAACAGCAAATTGCAGATTTAGTTGCAAATGCTGCAGGAGGAGAATCTCTTGTAAAAGTATCGGTTCAAGGGATACAATTTAACCAAGACCTACTTAAGACGATACAGCAGCAGGAAAAAGTTTCAAAGGGAGTACCAGTGTATGTATGGGCTATATTAGCGGCTTTAGTGTTAGGAGGCGGACTATTCCTTATTATGATGAGGAGGAAGAAAAGAGAAACCTCTTTAACTACAGCTGAACAGGAAGTCTTAGCTACTGTAGAACCTATAGAACCTGTAGAACCTATCAAAGAAATAGATTTCTCTGAGAAGGACGAAAAGAAAAAACAGATAGAAAGACTTATAAAAGAAAAGCCAGAACTTGTTGTGCAGGTAATTAGGACATGGCTTAATGAAGAGTAGGTGGTGGTATTGTGGCGAGAGGTGCACTTACAGGTAGGGAAAAAAGCGCAATGCTTTTGATTGCATTAGGCCCTGACCTTTCAGCTCAAATATATAAGCATTTAAGGGAAGATGAAATTGAGCAATTAACTTTGGAAATAGCTAGTATACGAAATCTTACTCCTGAAGAGAAGCAAAAAGTTATAGATGAATTTTATAACATGTGCGTAGCACAAGAGTACATAATAGAAGGTGGAATAGAATATGCAAAAGCAGTTTTAGAAAAAGCTTTAGGTACTCAAGAAGCTTTTGAAGTTATCAATAAATTGACTTCTTCTTTAAAAGTAAGGCCTTTTGATTTTATAAGAAAAGCGGATCCATCTCAAGTTTTAAATTTTATACAAAACGAACATCCCCAGACTATTGCGATGATTTTGTCCTATTTAAAACCTCAACAAGCAGGAGCAATTTTATCATCACTACCTGAAAACTTACAGGCAGAAGTGGCTATGAGGATAGCGACAATGGAGAGCACTTCTCCTGAAGTAGTAAAAGAAGTTGAGAGGATTTTAGAAAGAAAACTATCTTCTTTGGTTACACAAGATTATACTTCTTCAGGTGGTATTCAGACAATTGTAGATATACTAAATTCTGTAGATAGGAGTACAGAGAAAAATATCTTGGATACTCTTGAGACTATAAATGTTGAGTTAGTAGAAGAAATTAAGAAGAGGATGTTTGTATTTGAAGATATTGTTACATTGGATTCCAGATCTATACAGAGAGTATTGAGAGAAGTGGACAATCACGATATTGCTCTTGCACTCAAAGGTTCCAGTGAGGAAGTTCAAAGAGTTATTTATAGTAATATGTCTAAGAGACTTGCTGATATGATTAAAGAAGACATACAATATATGGGGCCTGTAAGATTAAAAGATGTAGAAGAAGCACAGCAAAGAATTGTAAATATCATAAGAAAATTAGAAGATGCAGGAGAGATTGTAATATCACGAGGAGGAGGGGACGAAATTATTGTATAGGATATATAAGCAACGGGAAATAAATATTTCCTCTCCCGTGGTTTTAAAAATTGTGGAAAATTGCAATTACAAAGAAAAAGTGGAGAAAGTAATTGAATTGAGAGAACAAAGAGAGAATGTAAAAAAAGAAAGTGCGGATTTGGCAAAGAAAATAATTGAAAGGGCGATACAAGTCCAGCAAGAGATATTTAGGAAGACTAAAGAAGATGTAGAAAAAATCTTAATAGAAGTAGAGAAAAAAGCTAAGAAGATTGAAGAAGAGTATAAAGAAAAGGGGTATCAAGCTGGATATACTGCAGGATATCAAGAAGGATACAAAAAAGGAGAAGAAGAGGCTAAAGCTATAATAGAAGAAGCAAAAACTATTAAAGAAGAGATTATTAAAGAAAAACAACGAATGTATAAAGAAGCAGAAAATGATATTGTATATGTAATTTTGCAAGCGGTAGAAAAAATTGTAGGTAAATATGTGGAAGAGGACAAAGATATAATATTGAACCTTATCAAAAAAGGAATGGAAAACTACAATGCTTTTGACAAAGTCACGGTAAGGGTTAGTGAAGAGGATTATGAACTCTGTATTAAAAACAAAGACAAAATTCTTAAAGACATAGAGTTTTTAGATGATGTAAATATCTTAAAAGATTTATCATTAAAAAAAGGAGATTGTGTAATTGAAACAAATTCTGGAGTGATAAACTCTGGTGTTAGTACACAACTTAGAGCTTTAAAAAACTTATTTGTGGGTGTGCTAAATGAGTAATATGTTAGAAAAATATAAAAAAGTTCTTCAAGAAAAAAGGTTAATTCAATATTATGGCAAGGTTTCTCAAGTAATAGGATTAACAATTGAAAGTACAGGGCCTCTTTCTAACATAGGAGAAATATGTAATATCAAGACTATTAACGGAAATACAATTTTGGCAGAAGTTGTAGGTTTTAAAGAAGAAAAAGTGTATCTCATGCCTTTAGGGAATATGGAGGGAATAGGAGCAGGTAGCAAAGTGGTAGCTACAGGTCAAACACTTAGAATTAACGTAGGAAATGAACTTCTAGGAAGGGTATTAGACGGTTTGGGCAATCCTATAGATGGAAAAGGACCGATAAAATTTGAAAAATCTATTCCTATTAATAATGTACCGCCTGATCCTTTAGAAAGGAAGCGAATTAGAGAAGTCATTCCTCTTGGTATAAAAGCGATAGATGGACTGCTTACTTGTGGCAAAGGACAGAGAATTGGTATTTTTGCAGGAAGTGGTGTAGGAAAAAGTACGTTATTAGGTATGATGGCAAGAAATGCTAAAGCTGATTTAAATGTAATAGCTCTTATAGGAGAAAGAGGGAGAGAGGTAAATGAATTTTTAGAAAAAGATTTAGGGGAAGAAGGTTTAAAAAAATCTGTAGTTGTAGTAGCTACTTCTGATACTCCAGCTCTTATAAGAGTAAAAGGCGCTATGACTGCAACTGCTATAGCTGAATATTTTAGAGACCAGGGGTTAGATGTTCTTTTGATGATGGATTCAGTAACTCGTTTTGCCATGGCTCAAAGAGAAGTAGGGCTTTCTATAGGGGAAGCTCCTGTTTCACGAGGTTATACTCCTTCTGTCTTTTCAGTTTTACCTAAGCTTTTAGAGCGATCTGGATGTTCTAAAAAAGGCTCTATTACAGCTCTTTACACTGTGCTGGTAGATGGAGATGATTTGAATGAGCCAATTGCTGACGCAGTAAGGGGTATACTCGATGGGCACATAGTTTTGTCAAGGAAACTGGCTAATAAAAACCATTATCCTGCTATTGATGTATTAGCAAGTGTTAGCAGGGTGATAAATGACATAATTACAGAAGAACATAAAGAACTAATAGCGAGGTTTAAAGATATTCTGGCGACTTACACAGAAGCGGAGGATTTAATAAATATAGGAGCATATAATTTTGGCAGTAATCTTAAAATTGATGAAGCTATTGAGCTAAATGAAAAAATGAATAGTTTCTTAAGACAGAGAATAGACGAATCTTATGACTTTGAAACTACGAAACAACTTTTATACGAATCTATTAAAAGGTGATAGACATGAAAAAATTTGAATTTAATTTGCAGCCGGTATTAAATTTGAAAGAACAGTCAGAGAAGATAGAAAAAGAGAGATTGTCTAAAATTATCGCAGAAATAAATTTACAAAAGGAAAAATTACATAATCTGACTAAGCATCTCAATGAGGTTTTAGAAGAGAGAAAAGATGAAATAAGTAAAGGGACTACAGCTCTTAAAATAGCCGAGTCTGATGCTTATGTAAGAAAAATACAACAGATGATTGAAGACAAGAGAAATCTTATAAAAAAATTGGAAAAAGATGCTGACTTAGTACGAGAAAATCTTTTAAAGATTTCTAAAGAAAAAAAGGCATTGGAAAATTTAAGAGAAAAGCAATTCACTGAATATCAATATCTATTGAACTTAGAGCAAAATAAGGTGATAGATGAGCAGATAAGTTTTAGAGTAGCTAAATCCTATTAGGAGGATAACCATATGCAAAATGAAGAAACACAAGTGAAAAAGCGGCCAAAAACGAGGCTAATATTTTTAATACTTTTGCTGGTGATTATAGGGGGCGCGGCTGCGATAATTTACTTTAATATAGGGGGAAGTCAAACCTATCTAACAAAACAGTTATCAAAAGTTCCGATTTTAAAAGGCTTGATTTCTCAGCCATCAGTCCAGGACAAAAATGCAGAAATAGCAAAACTTACTAATGAATTAAAAGCAAAGGAACAACAAATTGCTGACTATGAGGCTAAGTTAAAAGAAAAAGATGACCAGATTAATGCTTTAAAAGCAGAATTAGAGAAAATACAGAATGAAAGTAGTACTTTAAAACAACAGTTAGAAAATAAGCAAGCTAGTTTAAAAGATATAGCTACTTATTATCAAAACATGGACCCTCAAAATGCAGCTCAAATTCTTAACAACATGTCAGATGAAGATGTAATAAAAATATTAAGTTACATGAATAAAGACAGTGCATCAAAAATATTAGAGTCATTAAAAGCAGATAAAGCAGCTAAAATAACTAATATTCTTTTAAAAAATGCTACAATGATTCCTTAGAAAGGAGGTGAGAGGGATTGAGTGGAATACTACTTGATACTGAATTGTTTCCATTTGCAGTAGTGAATGTAAAACCTGATGGAATCAAAGCAACTACAAATTCACAAAAAAACTTAGTTACCAAAGGAGATAGTCCTCATAAATTTTCAAAAGTGTTAAATCAACAATTGCAGTTAGCTGTTAAAGAAAATGGTGAAACTCTGTCCTCCAAAATCGAGAAAGATAAAAACATCGAAGAAGGTCAAGGCGCAAAATTTGCTGATATAGAAGATACGCTGATTAAAGATGTTTTTAATTGGCTGCAATACTTAATAAATACTTTAAACGTAACAGGACAAATGATGGAGGGCGAACAACAGTCAGTTGGCTCTCAGGAATTGGTTAGAGTTTTTCAAAAAGAAGTGGGACAACTGCTGCAGAATTTTTTTCAAGGCAAAAATTTGGATATTGACAAAATCTCTCAAAAAATTAGCCAACTTTTAGAGAAAAACTTTGGCATCAAATTGGAATCAGATACAATAGCTAACGCTATTAAAACCGGCAATTTTGAAGAAATTTTAAGTCTATATAAAAATAAAAATCCTGATGGGGAAATTGCGAAAGTACAAGAATTAGATATGTACGTTTCTCGTTTACAATCCTCTAATGCTAAAGAAGGAAAAAATAACTTGACACAAGTCAAAGAAGAAGATGAGAATTTGACTCAATTAAATTCACAGCGTCTTTTGAGTACAGTCAGTAAGGATAACAGTACAAAATCAAAAAATTTACCACCAAATTCAAATAGCGAATTCCTTGTAATTAAGAGAGACGGTGATGTTGAGCAAAATCAGTCGTTTCAACAAAATGACTTTGCATTTTTAAAACACGACACAAAAATCTTTGATAATCAATTAATACAACAAAACTCTAAATTCCATCAAAAACCTGAAATTCAAATTTTTGACCAAATAATAAACAACGTAATTCTTTCAAAAAATGAAGTTTCTTCGACTATTAGTATACAATTAAAACCAGAATTTTTAGGGAAACTTCAAATTAACCTTAAATCTATAGATGGTAACATCATCGCTACCATAATAACAGACAGTGAGAAGTTAAAACATCAGATTGAATCTAATTTAGCAATTTTAAATAGTCAGTTAGATTTAAAAGGAATTAAAATAGATAGTTTTAATGTGACAGTAGACAAAAATATGCAATTTACTTCTCAATACAGTGGCCAGCAAGGTTTTAGTGATGCATCAAAGCAGCAAAATATGCAAAAAGGATATGTCAATTACTTAGTTTATGAACTTCCACAAACAGAAGAGATAGATCTGCCACCACAAAATTATCAAATTTCACAAGACCATATTGACGTAAAAGCATAGAAAGGAGGGGATATTGTGGATATAAATACTAATTACAATATTACAACTGTTTACACTAACAGAGTAACAACATCAAAAGACCAATTGGGAAAGGATGATTTTTTAAAACTTTTAGTCACCCAGCTAAAAAATCAAGATCCTTTAAAGCCAATGGATGATAGAGAATTTATTGCACAATTGGCACAGTTTTCAACGTTAGAACAAATGCAAAACATGAATAGCAGCTTTAATGCGGTAAGAGCTATAAATTTGATAGGCAAAAATATATATGCTACCATTACTGACAATAATGGGAACTCTCAAAGTGTGACAGGAAAAGTAGATGTTGTTTATAAGCAAAATGGAGAATACTTTTTACAAGTGAACGGCATAGATGTGCCAGTAGATGCTGTGACAGCTGTTTCAGAATGAGGTGATAAAATGTCTGAGATAGTGAAAATCCCTCAAAACCTAAATGTCAATTACTTAGCCCAGAGAGTAGCAGCTAACAATGGGACTTCTACAGCCTTCAAAGAAGTTTTAAATGAAAAAATTGATGAACTAAAATTTTCAAAGCATTCACTTATGAGGATGGAAATGAGAAATGTTAAAATTACGCAGAAAGAATATCAAAAGCTTTTGGAGGCAGTAAACAAAGCTAACCAAAAAGGAATAAAGGATTCTCTAATCATAATAGATAACAAAGCCTTTGTAGTAAATTTAAAGTCTAAGACGGTTATAACGGCAATGGATGGAGAAATGTTAAAAGATAGTGTTTTTACAAATATAGACGGTGCTGTAATAATTTAAGCCGGACCTTAACAAGGGGGCTTATCGCTTTTGAATGACAGAGAAAGCGAGCAGCACCGGAAATAAAGGGAGGAGAAAAAATGTTAAGGTCAATGTATTCTGCAGTTTCAGGGTTGAAAGCTCATCAAGCAAGGATGGATGTAATAGGAAATAACATAGCAAATGTCAACACTGTTGGATATAAAGCCAGCAGAATGACTTTTAAAGAAATATTTAGTCAGACGATAAAAGGTGCTTCTGCGCCTCAAGGAAATGGCGGTGGAACAAATCCTCAACAGATTGGTCTGGGAGTAGCTATAGCTTCAATTGACACGTTGTTTACAAGAGGCGGTGCTCAAAGAACAGATAATCCTACAGACCTTTCAATTGATGGAAATGGATTTTTCATTGTCTCCAATGGAGGAGCAAATTTGTACACAAGGGCAGGAAACTTTAGCTTTGACTCTAACGGGGATTTAGTGACGCCTGATGGATATAAAGTTTTGGGTTGGATGTCAACAGATGGAAAAACAGTAAACACTGATACAGGAAATTTAGTGCCAATAAGCCTTAAAAATTGGGCAAGTATAGGCCCGGTAGCGACTACACAATTAGAAATAGGAGGAAATCTAAATGCTTCAACAGCAATAGATTCAGATATAAGCTATAATATCGTTGTATATGATTCTCAAGGAGGAAGTCATGTAGCAACTATCACTTTTACTAGAAAAGGGGCAAATTCATGGGATTGGAAAGTATCCTCTTCGGATCCAGCAATTTCATCTATCGATGGTACAGGTACTCTTACTTTTGATTCTGAGGGGAAAATTGCGCCTGACCAAAGTGGAAATAGAATTGCAACTGGTACCCTGACTTTTAATATGGATAGTAATATGACAAACGCAACTATTGGTCCTGTTTCACTTGACCTTTCAAAACTTACTATGTTCTCAAGTGAGACCGATTTGAGGGAACTTAGTAAAAATGGAAATGAAGCGGGTTCTTTGGAGAGCATTAACATAGACAAATATGGAGTTGTATCAGGTATATATTCCAATGGTCGCCGACAAATAATTGGGCAAATTGCTATTGCAGATTTTCAAAACCCCATGGGATTAGAGAAGATAGGAAATACCATGTTTATTAATACAGTAAACTCAGGAGAACCAATGATAGGATCAGCTGGTACAGGTACAAGGGGTTCTATAAATCCTGGAACCTTAGAGATGTCTAATGTAGATTTGTCTAATGAATTTGCAGATATAATTGTAACTCAAAGAGGTTTTCAAGCTAATGCGAAAGTTATAACTGTCTCTGATGAAATATTGCAAGACCTTGTTAATATGAAGAGATAATTATAGTCTGCTGGGCTTTGTGCCCAGCAGATGTAATGGAGGAAAATTATGATTTATGTTACCCGTCTTAATAATGAAGAATTCATTGTCAACGCTGAATTAATTGAATTCATAGAGAGAACACCAGATACGGTTATAAGCCTTACCACTGGTAAAAAAATAGTTGTAAAAGAAACGCCAGAAGAAATAATACAAAGAGTCATAGAATATAAGCAAAAAATTTTCAATAAAGAGGTGTTAGAATGAATACAAAGACGATTCTTATAGCAGTAGTTGCGGCAGTTCTATCGTTTGGTATTGCTTTCGTATATTTTAATAATTTTGCCTTTACTAACAAACCTAAAGAAATCACCTATTATAATTACTCTCCTGGCGGAGAATTTATAACTAATTTAAAGGGAGGCGGAAAATTTGTCAAGGCAACAATAGAGTTGCAAGTTGCAGATAAAAATATTTTAAAAACCTTAGAAGAGAGGAATCCCCAGATTCGAGATTTGATAATCCAAATTTTAAGAGGAAAAACAGAGCAAGATGTGGAAGGGCCTGAAGGACAGGAGAAATTAAAAAACGATATAAAAAATGAGATAAATAAAATAATAGGTGAAGGAAAAATTGTAAATGTATATTTTGATGAATTTATTGTTCAATAGGGAGGAGGGGGGCATTTGGCTGAAATATTATCGCAGAGCGAGATAGATGAACTATTAAAAGCTTTTAGTTCTGGTGGGTTAGATGTCCAAGAAATTGAAAAAGCAGAAGAAATTAAAAGTAAAAAGATAAGAAATTATGATTTTAGAAGGCCTAATAAATTTTCAAAAGAACAACTGCGAACTCTTCAAATGATTTTTGAAAATTTGTCAAGGTCTCTAACTTCCTTTTTATCAGGATATTTGAGAGCAATAGTAAATGTTACAGTAGTCTCTGTTGACCAGCTGACTTATTATGAGTTTAGTAATTCTTTAAACAATCCAGTTTTCATTGCTATTATTGATGCAGCTCCTTTAGAAGGTCCTTTTCTCTTGGAATTTAATAATAATACTACTTATGCAATACTTGATAGAATTTTGGGAGGGATGGGAAAAGGCGAGCTTTTGGATAGGGATTACACTGAGATCGAGATTAGCCTTTTGACTAAAATTGTAAAACAAATACTCCCACTTTTCAAGGAACCGTGGAGTAATATATTAGATATTAATCCCTCTTTAATAAGAGTGGAAACTAATTCGCAATTTGCTCAAATAATATCTCCTAATGAGACTGTAGCTTTGTGCACTTTATCTATAAAAATTAATGAAACAGAAGGAATGATGAATTTTTGTATGCCTCATTTGACATTAGAACCTATTGTACCCAAATTAACGACGAAATTTTGGTTTTCTAGCATGAAAAAAGAAGATAAGGTAAATCCGGAACTTATAAAGAGTAAAATAAGCAAAACTTATATACCCCTTACTGCTCAACTTGGTTCTACAACCATTACTGTAAAAGAATTTTTGGAGCTTGAAATAGGAGATATAATTATGTTGGATAAACATTTCAAAGAGCCCGTAGACATAATAATCGATAAAAAAGTCAAATTCAGAGGTATACCTGGTATCAAAAATAACAAATACAGTGTAAGAATAACAGAAGTTATTTACAAAGGAGATGAAGAAAGTGAATGAGTTTTTATCACAAGAAGAAATAAATGCACTATTAAAGGGATTAACAGAGGAATCTACTGGAAACCAAATTGCAAATTTAAAAGAGTTAACAGAAGAAGAAAAAGATATATTAGGTGAAATTGGAAATATAAGTTTTGGTACTTCAGCCACTACTCTATATACTTTATTGAGAAATAAAGTTACTATTACTACTCCAAAAGTTTCAGTACTATCTTGGGAAGAGTTGAAAAAGGAATTTAATATTCCTTACGTCGGTGTTGAAGTAGAGTACACGAATGGACTAAAAGGTCATAACCTTCTTATTTTAAAAAAAGAAGATGTACTTAAAATGACAGATTTGATGATGGGAGGAGAAGGAAAAGTAGAAAATGGAGAAATTACTGATCTGCATTTAAGTGCGATAGGAGAAGCCATGAACCAAATGATAGGTTCTGCTGCTACTTCCCTTTCTACCCTTCTCAATAAAACTATAAATATTTCACCGCCTAAAGCTTTTATTGTCGATTTTACTGCCTCTTTGCCAACAGATATTTCATTTCCGGAAGGCGATGTAGTAAAAATTGCCTTTAAAATGGAAGTAGGAGAAATAATCGATAGTGAAATTATGCAGCTTTTGCCTCTTGATTTTGCTAAAGAACTCGTGCAAAGTGTTTTGTCGAAAAATGAAGAAAAACCATCAGAAGCGACTTTCCAAGAAGAGAATTCTAATGTTATAATAGAAAATGATGAAAAGATTGTCGAAACAGCTGATAATATATCACCAGGGGGGAAAGTTACCAAGAAAGAACAGCAAGTCAATGTAAGTCCTGTAGTTTTTCAAAACTTTGACGAAAATTCTTCTTCTAAAGGGAAAAAAGATAAAGAAAATTTAGATCTAATTTTAGATGTTCCTCTTACTATTACTGTCGAATTAGGCAAGACTAAAAAACTTATAAAAGATATTTTAGAATTAAGTGAGGGTTCTATTATTGAATTGGATAAATTGGCGGGTGAGCCAGTAGATATTTTGGCAAATGGAAAGTACATAGCTAAAGGGGAAGTAGTGGTAATTGATGAGAATTTTGGGGTTAGAATTATAGATATTGTTCATCAAAGCAAAAGAATTAGCAATATAGAATAAAGATGAGGAGGAATCATTTGTGAGCAAAATAATGATAGTTGACGATGCTGCTTTTATGAGGATGATGATTAAAGATATTATTTCAAAAAACAATTTAGGGAGTGTAATAGAAGCCGAAAATGGTGCTGTAGCAGTAGAAAAATATTTTCAAGAAAATCCAGATCTGGTCATTATGGATATTACTATGCCGGAAATGGATGGAATACAAGCAGTAAAGGCAATCCGTGCAAAGGATCCCAATGCAAAAATAATAATGTGCTCTGCTATGGGGCAACAAGCTATGGTTATCGAGGCAATTCAAGCAGGAGCAAAAGATTTTATCGTAAAGCCTTTCCAACCTGATAGAGTAGTGGAAGCTATTAAAAAATTGTTGAAGTGAGGCGCTTAAAGTGTCTAATGGCACAGAATATGTTTTGCAATTGATATGGTATTTAATTGCCTTCCTTTTAGTAATTGGAGCGGCTTTCTATATAAGCCGATTTATAGGACAAAGTACTTTAAGATATACTCGCTCTACTAATTTACAGGTGATAGACTATATTATTTTAGGTAAAGATAAAGGTTTGTATATAGTGAAGGTAGGAGATAAATTTTTTCTTATAGGTGTGAGTAACAACAATATAACTTATCTTACAGAGATAAATAAAGAAGATATAAAAGTTCTAGCTAACGATAAAGATTTTGTGACAAATTTGAATAGTTCAATAGAGAGATTAAAACAGCTAAAAAACAGATATTTGTCTAAAAAAGATGGTGAGCAAAAATGAATTTAGGAGATTGGGTTTCATCGGTAACAGCTCCTTCAAATATAGCTACAAGCCTACAAATAGTTCTTCTGCTGACAGTTTTGACTTTAGCACCTTCTATTTTGATAATGATGACTTCATTTACTCGCATAGTAGTCGTGCTGTCTTTTTTGAGGAACGCGTTAGGACTTCAACAAATGCCTCCTAATCAAGTGCTAATTGGTTTGGCGCTGTTTCTAACTATGTATATAATGGCTCCTGTGGGGCAAGATATCAACAATAATGCTATTAAGCCTTATACTGAAGGAAAAATAACTCAAGAGGAAGCGTATCAAAATGCTATCAAACCATTGAAAAATTTTATGTTGAGGCAAACAAGGCAAAGTGATTTAAATCTTTTTGTAAGTTTAGCTAAAATTAAAGTAAATAATGCAGAAGACCTTCCCATGAGAGTGGTCATCCCTTCTTTTATCATCAGTGAATTAAAAACTGCTTTTGAAATTGGCTTTATAATTTATATTCCCTTTTTGATAATTGATATAGTAGTCGCCAGTGTTTTAATGTCAATGGGTATGTTTATGTTGCCACCTGTTTTGATATCTCTTCCTTTTAAAGTATTACTTTTTATTTTGGTAGATGGATGGAACCTGGTTGTAAAATCTTTGATTTTAGGTTTTAGATAGGAGATGAAACAAGTTGAATACGGGAATGGTTATAGATATAGGAAGGGAAGCTTTAACTATTGCCTTAACAGTTGCTACTCCTTTATTAGCAGTAGCATTAGGGGTAGGACTTTTAATTAGCATTTTTCAAGCTACTACACAAATTCAGGAACAAACTTTATCTTTCGTTCCTAAAATTGTCGCTATACTTATAAGCCTAATTTTATTTGGACCATGGATGCTTACTACTTTGGTCAACTACACTCAAAGGTTGTTTTTAAATATTAATAATTTTATAAAGTGATGTAAAATGGATATAATTCAGTATTTACTTCAAAATGTTCAGGTTTTTATATTACTTTTTGTCAGAATGCTTGGCATTTTTATACTTACGCCTTTTTTTGGTACAAAAAATGTTCCTACTACTTTTAAAATAGGTTTAGGTTTTTTTGCGGCAGTAATTGTTTTTGATACCATGGGACCAGTGGATTTGCAAATAAACAATGTTTTAGATTACTTTATTGTTGTCATATCTGAGTTCATTGTTGGACTCGTGATAGGGCTGGCATCTATGATATCCTTCAGTGCTATACATTTAGCCGGTCAGCTAATTGATTATCAGTTGGGTTTTGGACTAGTAAACATCTTAGACATTCATAGTGAGACCCAAGTCCCTTTAATGGGAAATTTCATATATATTTTGACAATACTTATCTTCATGCTTATAAATGGCCATTATACCTTATTTACAATGTTGGCTAAAAGCGTTGATATAATTCCTATTGGGAAAGTTGCTTTTGATTTATCTGGTATGTCATATGTCTTAACAAAAATGGTCTCTGATATGTTTATATTAGGTTTTAGAATAAGTGCTCCTATAATTTTAGCAACTCTTTTGACAGATTTAACACTGGGAATAATCTCCCGCACTATACCTCAGCTCAACGTCTTTATGATAGGAATACCAGCGAAGATTTTTGTTGGAATCTTTACTTTACTTATTATGTTGCCAATGTACCTGACAATTATAGATTTTATGTTTAATGGAATGAATGCTGATATTTTTAGATTGATGAAATTTATGACAAGGTGATAGTTTTGAGTAAAATAAATTTACAATTGTTTGCTGAAGAAAAAACTGAACCAGCTACTCCTAAAAGGCGACAAGATGCAAGAAAAAAAGGACAAGTATTCCAAAGCAGGGAAATAACTTCTGCTTTAGTAATTGTAGTAGGTTTTTTGGCAGTAAATATACTTGCAATGCCTTCTTTAGAAAAAATGATGGCTTTAATAAAATATTTGCTTTATACTTATTCTGGAGCTAATGACGATGTTTTTAACGTGATAGGTATACGAAATCTGTTTGCATACGTCTTGCAGCAAGCAATATCAATAATTATGCCTATAATCTTATTGATTTTTGTCGTTTCTCTTGCATCAACTTATCTTCAAGTAGGCTTTGTATTTACAACCGAGCCTCTTGCCTTCAAATTCGAAAGATTAAATCCTGTGGAGGGCTTTAAGAGAATTTTTTCAAAAAGAGCATTAGTAGAATTGGTTAAATCTATTGCTAAAGTGGCAGTTCTTTTCTATATAATGTACTCTTTTTTAGCATCTCAATATAAAGGTATACCAATGCTTCTTGATATGTCGGTTCAAGATATATTAAAATACGCTTTAAACATACTTTTGGGAATTACTATTAGAATAGGGATTGTACTTATTGTTCTTGGAGTGTTAGATTATTTCTTCCAGTGGAGAGAATATGAAACAAGTCTTAAAATGAGTAAAGAGGACATAAAGGAAGAGTTTAAAGAGACAGAAGGGAACCCACAGATAAAAGCAGAGATAAGAAGAAAGCAGCGACAAGTTTCTATGAGAAGAATGATGCAAGACTTAAAAAAGGCAGATGTCGTAATAACAAACCCAACTCATCTCGCTGTTGCTCTTATGTATAACAGCAATATCAATGATGCACCTGTAGTGATAGCTAAAGGACAGGATATGATCGCCCTCAGAATAAAAGAAGAAGCTAAGAAGTTAAATATCCCTATAGTAGAGAATAAGCCATTGGCTCAGGCACTATATAGGTCTACTGAAATAGGAGATATGATTCCACCAGAGCTTTATCAAGCTGTAGCTGAAGTTTTGGCTTATGTCTACAGCTTAAAGGGAGAATAGGAGGGATAATTTGAAAGCCTCTGAGCTTACTGTGGTTCTTTTCGTAGTAGGAATAGTCTTGCTCATAATAATTCCTGTACCACCTGTTATCATGGACTTTTTATTAATATTTAACATAACTTTGTCTATAATAATACTTTTAACTACTATGTATGTAAAAGATGCTTTAGATTTTTCTATATTCCCTTCTATATTATTAATAACTACTCTTCTGAGACTAGCTCTTAACATTTCGAGTACGAGACTTATTTTAAGCAATGCCTATGCAGGTGGCGTAATACAGGCCTTTGGAAGTTTTGTAATAGGTGGAAATCCAGTTGTCGGATTTATTATTTTCTTGATAATTGCAATTGTACAATTTATCGTCATAACCAGAGGAGCAGAGAGAGTATCTGAAGTGTCAGCAAGATTTACTTTGGATGCAATGCCGGGAAAGCAAATGGCAATAGATGCTGATTTAAACGCAGGCCTTATAACAGAAAAAGAAGCTCGTGAGAGGAGAAAAGAAATACAGCAAGAGGCAAAATTTTATGGGGCAATGGATGGTGCTAGTAAATTTGTCAAAGGCGATGCAATTGTTTCTATAATTGTTATAATTATAAATATTGTTGCAGGTCTCATTATTGGAATGGTAATGAAGGGGATGGATATAAATAGGGCTTTAAATACTTATACTGTTTTAACAGTAGGCGAGGGTTTGGTAAATCAAATACCAGCACTTTTAATATCAACTGCTACTGGAATGATTGTCACTCGTTCAGCTTCTGAATCAAATTTAGGAGAGGATGTAATAAAGCAGCTTTTCAATGAGCCTCGAATTCTGAAAATAGCAGCTGGGTTGCTCTTCGCATTGGTATTAGTACCTCTTTTACCTAAACTCCCACTTATTTTAATGGGTTCATTGTTTGCATATCTTGGATTTGCAGGGACTCAAAAAGTAACAGTAAAAGAAGAAGAACAAGAAGAAAACATAAAAGAGTTAGAGAATATAAGAGATCCTAAGAAAGTATATGAATTATTGCAAGTTGACCCTATTGAACTGGAATTTGGATATGAATTGATTCCTCTTGCAAGTGGAGAATTGTTAGATAGAATTGTCATGATAAGAAGACAAATTGCTATTGATTTGGGTATTGTGGTCCCAATGATTCGTCTAAGAGATAATATTCAATTAAAACCAAATGAATACGTCATAAAAATTAGAGGAAATGAAATTGCCAGAGGCAAGGTATACGTTGATAGGTATATGGCTATGACTGCTGGAGAAATAGATGAAGATATTTCTGGAATTCGAGAAAGAGAACCAGCTTTTGGATTGCCTGCAATTTGGGTAGATGAAAACGAAAGGTCAAAGGTTGAAGCAAGAGGATATACCGTAGTAGATGTTCCTTCTGTCATTGCTACTCACCTTACTCATATTATAAGACAGCATGCCCATGAACTTTTAGGAAGGCAAGAAGTGCAGAGTTTAATTGACAATGTAAAAACTACAAATCCTGCCTTAATAGAAGAATTAGTTCCTAAGCTTTTAACAATAGGTGAAATAGAAAAAGTGCTTTCTAACCTTTTAAGAGAGGGGCTATCTATTAGAGATTTAGTCACCATATTAGAGACTTTAGCTGATTATGCCCCTATTATACGAGATACAGATGTTTTAACAGAGTATGTAAGACAGGCTTTAGCTCGCACTATTTCCAATAAATATGCTGCAGGTGGAAAAATTGAAGTTATAACGTTAGACCCGAGTGTTGAACAGTTAATATCCTCTAGTATAACTCAGACAGAACATGGTTCTTATTTAGCATTGGAGCCTTCGTCGGCCCAAAGGATTTTAAAGAGTATCCATGAGTTAGTAAAAAAGGTAACTTTAAAGGGTGGACAACCTGTAATTTTGACAGCACCTGTAACTCGTTTTTATCTCAGAAAGTTAGTAGAACAAATTTCTCCCGATATTGCTGTTTTGTCATATAATGAACTTTTACCAAATATTGAAGTTACATCGGTGGGGACGGTGAGGTTAAATGAAAGTTAAAAAATATATTGCTAACGATTATCAAGAAGCTTTAAGAATGATAAAAGCGGAAATGGGAAGTAACGCTGTAATACTTCATCAAAACAAAATAAAAGAAAGAGGGATTATAGGACTTTTTAAGAAGAGTAAAGTGGAAGTAGTAGCAGCGGTAGAAGATTACCCACCGATAATACCTAAAGAAGGTATTACAAAAAATGATATTAATGAACTTAAAAATTTGATAAAAACTATAACAGTCAATAAAAATGAAGCGCTTACAGAACCTAAGGAAAAAACTTTAGTTTCTAGATTAATGGATTATGGGATAGAAAGGGAAGTATCACACTTGTTAGGAGAGGGAATTGATGAACTTGATAATAAAGTGATAAAAATTTTAAAAGAACGAATAGAGGCTTTTATGGGGCCTCCTCAAAAATTGAATACTGAAAAAAGCAAAAAAATTTTGTTCATTGGACCTACTGGAGTGGGAAAAACTACCACAATTGCCAAAATTGCTTCTAATTTGATATTGAATGAAGGTAAAAATATAATACTTGTTACAGCAGACATTTTCAGAATAGCGGCGGTAGACCAGCTGAAAACTTATGGGGAAATTTTAGGAGTGCCAGTAAAAGTAGTAAATAATATTTTTGACCTTCATAAACTTCAGCCAGAGCTTGAAAAGTACGATGCTGTTTTGATAGATACAGCGGGAAGAAGCCATAAAGATGAAAAGCGAATAAATGAATTGAAAACCTTCATTAAATATGCAAACTGTGATGAAACTTATTTATGCTTGAGTGCTACGACTAAATCGGAAGATTTAAAGGAAGTGATAAAAAGATATGAATTTGCAGGAGATTATAAATTAATTTTTACAAAATTAGATGAAACCGATAATTATAGTTCCATTTTAAATGCTGTTTATTATTCAGGGCGGCCAATTTCTTATTTTACAAATGGACAAATAGTTCCTGATGATATAACTTTAGCAGGAAGTGAAATTATCGCCTCAAGTATAGTAAAGGGGAATTAATATATGATGGACCAGGCTGAAAGTTTAAGAAAACTGGTTTCCCAAAAAAATAAAATAAAAAGAAGCAGGGTTATTACAATTACAGGCGGAAAAGGCGGCATTGGCAAAACATGTATCTCAGTAAATCTTTCTTTAGGGCTTAAAAAATTGGGCTATAATGTTACGATTATTGATGCAGATTTGGGATTTTCAAATGTCGAAATTGAATTAGGAGTTACTTCTAAATATACTTTATTAGATGTTTTATACAACAACAAAATGATAACAGAAGTCATAAGCGAAGGACCTTTAGGCATAAAATACATATCTTCTGGTGGAGATTTCAACCTTATCAATGAAGGAGTAGATTTAAGCCTTTTTCTAAACAACATTAAAATTTTAGACTATTATTCCGATTTTATTATTATAGATACGGGTGCAGGGCTCAATAACGTAATTAGCAATTTTTTGAAAGCGGCCGATGAAGTTTTACTCATAGTAACTCCTGAACCCACGTCTATTATGGATGCATATACTCTTATTAAGTATTCACTGGTAGGTGAAGATAAAAAGATTAATGTGCTGATAAATAAGGTAAAAAATTTTAATGAATACAAAAAAATTTATGAGAGGTTTGAAGCAGTAGTTAAAAACTATTTAGGTGTTCCTTTGATTGATTTGGGTTATTTGGAAAATGACGAAAAGATGATGGAATGTATAATTGAGCAACATCCCATTGTTCTTAAATATGAAAATAGTAAAACCTCAAAAAGGATATTGCAAATTGCAGCTCAAATAGCTAATCAACCTCCTCCTATAGAAAACAAGGGGTTGTGGGGTATTTTTTCTAGACTTATAAATAGAGGAGGATTTAGATGAATCAGATAAATTTACAACCAGGGCAGAAATTAAGGTTAGGGTTAAACAATAGTCAAAATATGTACTCATCTCAAGTACAGGATATTTCTAAAAATGGAACTATATTAATTGATACTCCAGTATACAGTGGACATTTAGTTCCTGTGAGAATAGGTTCTATAGTTCAAATAATTTATTTTACAAAACAAGGTTTATTTACCTTTTATGCCAAGGTTTTAAATAGATTTTCTGGAAAACTTGCTCTTTTAGAAATAATGCCTATAAGCAGCGTAGAAAGATTGCAAAGGAGACAGTATTTTAGATTAGAAAAAGTGATTCCTTTTACTTATACTATTAGTGGTGGAGATGAAGATAGGGTTTATAAAGGCGTTATTCAAGATATAAGCGGTGGAGGATTAAGATGTAAGGTAGATAAAAAATTAGAGGTAGGAACTATCATAAATTGTGTTTTTACATTAGACCAAGAGGTAACAGTAAGCGGAAAAGTAGTGAGATATGAAGAATTATTAGAAAAAGGATATGAAATTGGTCTCTGTTATGTGGACATTGATGAAAAAGTAAGAGAAAAAATTATAAGCTATATCTTTGAAGAACAGAGAAAAAGTAGACAAAAAGGGATTGAATGATTTATGAAAAATGATTGTCTTGTTATAATTGGGGCTTCTACTGGGGGGCCTAAAGCACTGCAATATATATTAACAAATTTACCAAAGGACCTTTTCGCTTCAGTAATTGTAGTACAACATATGCCAGAAAAGTTTACTAAAATGATGGCAGAAAGATTAGACCAAAGTTGTAATCTCAAAGTAAAAGAAGCAGTAGATGGAGAGGAAATTTTGAAAAATGTAGCTTATATTGCACCTGGCGATAAAAATTTATTATTAATTGAAGAGAATGATAAAGTAAAAATTAAACTTTCTACTGATTTTGAATCTGTTTATAAACCTTCCATTGATGCTACTTTCATAAGTGCTTCCCAAATAAATGCTTGCATAATAGCTGTTATTTTGACAGGTATGGGAAGTGATGGTTCGAAAGGACTTAAGTTTTTAAAAGAGAGAGGAAGTTTTATTATATGTCAGGATATCAATTCTTCTTTAGCGAAAGGAATGCCTTACAATGCTATAAAAACAGGATTTGTTGACAAAGTCCTTCCTTTGGATAAAATTCCAGTAGAAATAATTGAGAAGGTGAGGGAATTTTATGGGAAATAATCAATACATCGATATATTTATTGAAGAATCACAAGAGCATATAGAAAATTTAAATAGCAATTTATTGCTTTTAGAAAATGACCCTGAAAATAGGCAAGTAATCGATGAGATTTTTAGGTCTGCCCATACTTTAAAAGGCATGGCTGCTACTATGGGCTTTGAAAACATGAATAAATTATCTCATAAAATGGAGGATGTATTACAAGAGGTAAAAAATGGTCAATTGCATATTTCTCATGCGATCATGGATATTCTTTTTAAGTGTGTAGATACTTTAAGTGAAATGCTGGATTCAATATCACAAACAGGAGAAGATAATGTACCTATTGATGAGTTGATATTTTTACTTTCGGGTGTTAGTTCTAAACCTGGAAACAAAGAAAATATTGTACAAAAGGAAAATAATGCTTCTGGGAAGGATACTCTACTAAATGTATACGAAGAAGATATAATAAGAGAGGCAGCAAAAGATAATTACAAAGCCTATAAAATAACAGTACATATTGACAAAGGGTGTGTTATGAAATCCGCTCGTGCCTTTATAATCTTTAATAGTTTAGATGAAATAGGTGACATAATAAATTCTTCTCCCTCTGTAGAAGACATTGAAGATGAAAAATTTGAGGATAGTTTCACTGTTCATATCATTACAAAAGAGGATAAAGAAAGTATTGAAAAAAGATTATTGTCTATTGCTGAGGTCAACAACGTGGAAGTGGAACTAATAAACATTGATTTAAATAAAGAAGAGGAGAAATTTGTAAAAGAAGCATCTTCTTTACAATCTCAAAGTTTTGAGAACATAAAAAAATCTCAAAGCAATAATAAAACTTCAAAAAGTGTAAGAGTAGATATAGACAGATTGGATAATTTAATGAATTTAGTAAGTGAGCTTATAATCATAAAAACCCGTCTTGAAGGCTTAGAGGCAGATAATAAAAACTCTGAAACTGTAAGTGCAATTGAATATTTAGAGAGAATAACTACTAATTTACATGATGCTGTTATGAAGGTAAGAATGGTACCAGTTGAAAGAGTATTCAACAGGTTTCCAAGAATGGTAAGGGATTTATCCTATGAGTTAGGCAAAAAAATTGTTCTCAATATGTATGGGCAAGATACAGAAGTAGATAGAACTGTCATAGATGAAATTGGTGATCCTTTAGTTCATTTGATAAGAAATTCCATTGATCATGGTATCGAAATACCGCAAGAAAGGTTGCAAAACGGAAAACCAGAACAAGGTACCATTAATTTGAGAGCTTATCATGAAGGTAATAATGTCATAATAGAAGTTAGTGATGATGGAAGAGGAATTGATATAGAAAAAGTCAAAGCAAAAGCAGTAGAGAAAGGCATTTACACCGCTGAGCAAGTAAATGACCTTTCCAAAGATAAAATTTTAGACCTTTTATTTAGGCCAGGTTTTAGCACTACTGACAAAGTTACAGATATTTCTGGCCGAGGCATAGGATTAGATGTAGTAAAAAATAAAATCGAATCCTTAAACGGCTCAATTGAAATATTATCAGAAATAAACAAGGGAACAAAATTTATAATTAAACTTCCTCTTACTTTAGCAATTATACAAGCTTTATTAGTAAAAGTAGGAGATGAAAAATTTGCAATTCCCCTTAATTCAATTTCAGAAATAGTTCATAAAAAAGAGGAAGAAATACACAATGTTCAAGGAAAGGAAGTAGTTCTTTTTAGAGGAAAGGTAATTCCAATAATAAGATTAAATGAAGTATTAGAAACTAAAAAGATTTCTAATAATGGAAATTTGATGTGTGTAATAATCAAAAAAGGCGAGAATTTAGCATGCTGTACTGTAGATGAATTAATTGGTCAGCAAGAGATAGTAATAAAACCATTAGGGAAGTATCTTTCTAACGTCAAAGTTATTGCAGGAGCTACAATATTGGGAGATGGCCAAGTGGCCTTGATTGTCGATGCCAACAATTTGTTTTAACAGGGAGGGAGAATTTTGAGCCTATATGTTATCGCTAAAATTGATGAGGAAGAATATGCAATAAACATTGAAAAAGTACTGACTATAGAAAAAGTAATGCCTATAACAAGAGTTCCTCAGACTGAAAGTCATGTAAAAGGCGTTATAAATTTAAGAGGAGAAATAATTCCTGTGATTTCTTTAAGAGCAAAGTTGGGCTTAGCAGAAAAAGAGTACGATGAAGATACAAGAATTGTGGTTTTAAAGGCTTACGATATGTTAGTAGGCATGATTGTAGATAATGCTAATGAAGTGGTTGATATTGCAGAAGAAGATATTGATAATTTGGTTTTTAATGAGGCTTCTGACGAATTTGGAAAATTCGTTAGCAAAGTAGGAAAAATTAAAGATAAGGTGTTTCTCATTCTAGATTTAAAAAAATTATTAGATATCAGGGTGTGAGAGATGTGGATATTAACCGATTAAATGAAATGTATTTAGACATTTTAAAAGAATTAGGAAATATTGGAGCAGGAAATGCCATAACTGCTCTTTCAACAATGATTGGCAAAAAAGTGAACATGCAAGTGCCAAAGGTAAAAATTCTAGATTTTCAAGAAGTATCAGATATATTTGGCTCTGCTGATACGATAATTGTTGGTATTTATTTCGATCTAGATGGAGATGTAAAGGGTAATATTCTTTTTGCGCTTGATATAAAAAGTGCCGCTTCTCTTATTTGGAGCCTCATGGGACTGGAAGTAAAAGAAGAATTTGATGAGTTAGAAAAATCCGCTTTAGAAGAAATAGGAAATATTATGGCGGGTAGCTATGTAGCCTCATTATCTACTCTTACTTCTTTAAATATGAAAATTTCACCTCCCGCAATAAGTATAGATATGGCAGGAGCAATTTTAAGTGTTCCGGCTATTAAATATGGAGAAATTTCTGATAAAATTTTGTTTATTGAGACCCAATTTATAGAGGGTGAAAAACTTATAAAAGGTGATTTTTTCTTAATACCAGATATTAACTCTTTCGATTTAATACTAAAAGCGCTTGGAGTTGAAGTGAATGGAAAATAAAATTTACAGGGTTGGAATGGCAGATGCGAAGGTCACACAAAGCCCAGGAATTCTTACAACTATTGGGCTGGGGTCTTGTGTCGGAATCGTTCTTTATGACCCTATTACAAAAGTATCAGGACTAGTACATATTATGTTACCTTATAGTAACAAAATGTCTGATAATTCCAACAAACTTAAATTTGCCGACACCGGAATCCAAATTTTGATTGAAGAAATGGTAAAAATAGGTGCTAATCCTAAAAGGTTGATTAGTAAAATTGCTGGAGGAGCACAAATGTTTTCTTCTAAAATAAATTCTGACATTATGAACATAGGGGAAAGAAATGCTATTGCTACTAAAGAAGTGCTAGGAAAACTTGGTATACCAATCGTTGCGGAAGATATAGGTGGAAATTATGGAAGGACTATTGAGTTTTATTCTGAAGATGGAAGACTGTTAGTTAAAACTATTGGCTATGGAATTAAATACATTTAAAAATTGGGGGAATTTTGTATGTCATTAGCGGAGGAGGATATATGGAAAACTTATAATTCTAATAAAGACCCAAATTTACGAAATGAAATAATAATCAAGTATATGCCACTTGTCAAACATATTGTCAAAAAACTCATTATTTCTGATATTACTCAATCTGAATATGAAGACTTAATAAATCAAGGAGTAATTGGCCTTATCGATGCAATTGAAAAATATCAGCCCAGTAAAGGTGTAAAATTTGAAACTTACGCTACTTTAAGAATAAGAGGAGAAATAATAGACTATTTGCGAAGAAAAGATTGGATGCCTCGAAGCCTCAAAAAAAAGTACAAAAAAATAGAAAAAACCGTAGAAACACTTCAACAAAAATATAATAGAGAACCTACAGTTGAAGAAATAACAGAAGCTTGCGGTTTAAACGAAACAGATGTTTTAAAGACTTTAAGCTATATCAATGTTTCTAACATTAACTCTTTAGAGGAAGCTATTGAAAATAATTTTAAATTACATGCTATTTCAAATAATGTAGAATTAAAAAATCCAGAAGAAGAAGTATTGTACAAAGAACTAAAAAGGAAGCTAGCGAGTGCTATTGAGAGTTTACCAAATAAGGAAAGATTAGTTATAACATTGTATTATTATGAAGATTTAAACTACAAAGACATAAGCAAAATTTTGAATTTAACAGAATCTAGAATATCACAAATTCATACAAAAGCTATTAAAAGGATAAGGGAAATGTTAGGCGAATACTTTTAAAATGGGGGCTTTAAAATGGATGAAAAAAAGTATAAAGTACTTGTTGACGTATCAAGAGATAAACAACAAGCTTATTTGAGTTTAATTGAAGACCCCAATGGCATTAATATTAATAAAGAAGTTTTATTACAAGAAATAGCAAAACATAATATAGTATATGGAATAAAATTCGATGTCATAGATAATATTTGTAAAGATTTAAAAAAGGTAAAAGGTGTATTAATTGCAGAAGGCAAAAAGCCTATAAATGGAGAAGATGGAAAGATAATTTTTGAGATAGACGTAGAAAGGGCTGCAACCCCAAAAATTTTGGAGGACGGAAGTGTAGACTATAAAAATTTGGACTTGTTTAAAAACGTTAAAAAGGGCCAAATAATAGCTCGAAAAATAAATCCTACTGAAGGGCAACCAGGAATTAATGTTTTTGGACAAAAAGTTGATGCTTTAGGCGGCAAAGAGGTAAGACTTCCTCTTGGAAAAAATACTTATATTGATGAGGATAAGCTTGTGGCTGCTGTAGATGGCCATATTGTGGTTTTAAACAACAAAATAGAAGTACATACCCTTTTGGAAGTAAAAGAAGTCGACACTTCTATAGGAAACATAAAAACGGTAGCAAGTGTAAAAATTACTGGAAATGTTAAGTCGGGTTTTTCTGTTGAAAGTGAAGGTAATGTAGAAATTTTTGGAGTAGTGGAAGCAGCCACAATAATGGCAAAAGGGAGTATAAGCATTCATAAAGGAGTACAGGGCGCTGGAAGAGCAAAAATTGTCGCAGAAGGAAATATTACAGCAAAGTATTTACAAAACTGCAGTGTAGAAGCCGGAGAAGATATATACAGTGAAGCGATAATTTATTGCGATGTAAAAGCAGGAGGAAGTGTAAAACTTTTAGGAAATAAAAGCCAAATTCTTGGCAGTAAAATTGTAGCTGCAAGAGAAATTTCGGCGGCAAATATTGGTTCAAAAATGGGAACGTATACAGAATTACAAGCAGGTATATTGCCTCAAAAGAGACTGAAAATAGCGGAATTAACTTGTCAAATAGAACAAAACAATGCCCAATTAGAAAAAATAGGGAAAATTCTTAAGTACATAGAAAAAATCGAAAACTTACCTCCTGATAAAGAAGAAATTTATCATAAAGCTAAAAAATCTTTCCAAGATTTAATTTCTTTAAATCATCGTCTGAGTCAGGAATTAAATGCTTTAAAGGAAGAAATAAAAAGTTCTAGTATTGGAATTATAAAAGTTTTTGATACGATATTTCCAGGAACCAAACTCGTCATTGATGACGTGACTTTAAAAATACAAGAACCTATTAAAAATGCCATGTTTATAAAAAATGAGGAAGAAATAAAATTTTTTCCTCTAAAATAAGGAGATGAATTTTATGTCCTCCAATGCTCCTATTGATTTAAAATCTATTCTACCCCGTACTGTAGAGGTAGGAAATTTAAAACAAATTGACCTTCAAAAGCCTATCATTTATTCTCAGCAAATAACAACCTTTTCTAATAGAGAAAATGAAATAAAAAAGACAAAGCCTAATGAACTCGAGAAAACAGAAAAAACCCTTATAAAAGATCGCCAAAAATTTGAACAAAAAAATAAGCAGGAAAAAAATAAGGATAAAAAACGTAAAAAAAACATAGGCCATCTAGATATAAAAGTGTGATGATATATTGACATTTAGCAAAATATATAATATAGTATTCATTGTCAGTCAATAACGCACGCCTAATGATTGCAAAAAGGGTGCCTGAAAAGGTCTTTTTGCAAGAGGATTTAGGCGGAGGAATAACCACAGGAGGTGTAGGTATGTCGGTAATTTCAATGAAGCAGTTATTAGAGGCAGGGGTACATTTTGGTCATCAAACAAGAAGATGGAACCCTAAAATGGCTCCTTATATTTTTACAGAAAGAAATGGAATTTACATCATTGATTTACAACAAACGGTAGAAAAACTGGAACAAGCTTATGAATTTGTAAAAAAATTGGCTATTGAAGGGGGCACTATTCTTTTTGTTGGGACCAAGAAACAGGCTCAGGATTCTATTAAGGAAGAGGCAGAAAGATGTGGTATGTTTTATGTAAATCAAAGATGGTTAGGTGGAACTCTAACTAATTTTAAAACAATTAGAGGAAGAATCCAACGATTAAAAGAACTCAAAAAAATGGAGGAAGATGGAACTTTTGATGTTCTTCCTAAAAAAGAGGTAATAAAACTTAGGAAAGAAAAGGAAAGATTGCAGAAATTTTTGGGCGGAATAGAGAATATGCAGTCTCTGCCTTCTGCTTTATTCATAGTTGACCCCAAAAAAGAAGCTATCGCCGTGGCAGAAGCTCGAAGCTTGGAAATACCAATTGTAGCTATTGTAGATACCAATTGCGATCCTGAGCTAATCGATTATCCTATTCCAGGAAATGATGATGCTATAAGAGCTGTCAAGCTTATTACTTCCAAGATTGCAGATGCAGTAATTGAAGGCAATCAGGGTGAACAATTAGCTGCTTCAGAAGTGTGAAAATTTTGGTCTAGTGGTAAGGAAAAAGGCAAAGCTCCTTACCACTATTGTATATCATTTATCATTATCTAAGGAGGTTTTTCTAATGATATCAGCACAAGCTGTTAAAGAATTAAGAGAACGAACTGGCGCTGGAATGATGGATTGTAAAAAAGCTTTAATGGAAGCAAATGGAGATATGGAAAAGGCCATAGATATTTTAAGAGAGAAGGGATTAGCTGCTGCCGCTAAAAAAGCAGGTAGAGTTGCTAAGGAAGGCTTAGTTGATGCCTACATACACAGTGGTGGGAGAATAGGGGTTTTGGTAGAAGTAAATTGTGAGACAGATTTTGTTGCAAATACTGATGAATTTAAAAATTTTGTTAAAGAAATATGCATGCAAATTGCTGCCGCAAATCCAAGGTATATTTCTCGTGAAGATGTGCCACAAGCTGTTTTGGAAAAAGAAAGAGAAATTTTAAAAGCACAGGCGTTAAATGAAGGGAAACCCCAAAATGTCGTAGATAGAATAGTTGAAGGACGCATTGAAAAATTTTACAAAGAGAATTGCTTGTTAGAACAAGAATACATTAGAGACCAAGAAAAAACAGTGAAAGATTTGTTAAATGAGACGATTGCAAAATTAGGAGAAAACATTGTAATAAGAAGATTTGTCAGATTTGAAAGAGGAGAAGGTATTGAAACTTTCTCAAATGAGTAATAAAATTAAATAGGCAACCACATAGGGACACGGTTGTGTCCCATTTTTATAAATTACTTAAAAGATTAAGAAGGATTTTTAAAATTTTTATAGAACTTATTAAGAATGGGGTGTTATTGTGTCGTCAGTTGTTTATAAGCGAGTAGTTCTGAAAATCTCAGGAGAAGCTTTGGCAGGAAATAAGGGATTTGGAATCGATTTTGACACCGTTAATCGAATAGCAGACGAGATAAAAGAAGTGAAAGAAATGGGAGTTCAAATTGGCCTTGTAGTTGGCGGGGGAAATATATGGCGTGGAAGAGAAGGTATTGGGATGGACAGAACTACTGCAGACCACATGGGAATGCTTGCTACTGTAATTAATGCTCTTGCACTGCAAGATGCTTTAGAGCAACGGGGAGTTCCTACAAGAGTTCAGACTGCCATTGAGATGAGAGCAATTGCAGAACCCTATATACGCAGAAGAGCAATAAGACACTTAGAAAAAGGACGAGTTGTTATATTTGCTGCTGGGACAGGGAATCCCTTCTTTTCAACTGATACTGCTGCTTCATTAAGAGCAGCGGAAATAGATGCAGAGGTCATACTATTAGCTAAAAAAGTAGATGGAGTCTATGACAAAGACCCAAATAAATACAAAGACGCTGTAAAATTTAAAGAATTGTCTTATTTAGATGTTTTAAACAAAGGTTTAGGCGTAATGGATTCAACAGCAACTTCTTTATGCATGGACAATAAAATACCAATCATAGTTTTTGACCTTACTAGCTACGGAAATATAAAGAAAGCAGTAACAGGAAAAGATATTGGTACAATAGTGAAGGAGGTTTAAGTATGAGTGATTATTTAAAAGCTAGCGAAGAAAAAATGCAAAAATCTTTGAGCGTTTTAAAAAACGAATTAGCTGCTATAAGAGCAGGTAGAGCAAATCCTGCACTACTTGACCGAATTATGGTAGATTATTATGGCACTCCAACTCCTCTTAACAGATTAGCCACCATTACAGCTCCGGAACCAAGAGTATTAATTGTACAACCGTGGGATGTTTCAAAAATAAGCGATATTGAAAAAGCAATACAGAAATCAGATTTAGGAATTAATCCAGTTTCTGACGGTAAAGTGTTAAGATTAGTTTTTCCTGAATTGACTGAAGAAAGAAGAAAAGAATTGGTAAAGTTAGTTCATAAAAAAGCAGAAGAGGCAAAAGTAGCAGTGAGACAAATAAGAAGAGATGCTAATGATGCTGTAAAAAAGATGGAAAAAAACGGCGAAATTTCGGAAGATGAAAGAAAAAAGAGAGAAGAAGAAATTCAAAAATTAACTGACAAATATATTAAAGAGATAGACAAAGCGGTGGAAGCTAAAGAAAAGGAGATAATGGAAATTTGACAGATTATTATAATAATTTTATAGGAATGGATTTACATAAAATAATAGAAAAATTACCTAAGGACTTAAAATTTAACGTTGTAGAGACAAAATCTATTTTTAAATATGAGGGTTCTCGTTTAAAAGTTGCCAGGATAAAAGAACAAAATAACATTCTTGAAATTACTGTTATTAGAATTTAATCCCCCTCTGACGAGGGGGTGCCCTTATAAAATGAGGAGGAAAATAAATGGTGTTTTTTAGACAAAAAAATAGAGACTTGAGTGACAAGATTGATAAAAATAAATTGCCTATTCACATAGGTATTATCATGGATGGAAATGGAAGATGGGCTCAAAAAAGAGGAATGATGAGATTTTATGGCCATAAAGCTGGTGTTAATGCTGTAAGAGAGGTTGTAAAAGCCTCTAGAGAATTAGGGATAAAATATTTAACTTTATACGCTTTTTCAACTGAAAACTGGAAAAGACCTAAAGAAGAAGTAAATTTTTTAATGGATTTACTCGTTGAATATCTCTCTAAAGAAGTAGATGAATTGAATAAAAATAATGTATTGATTAACTTCATAGGGGATATTTCTGTTTTACCACAGAAGTGTAAAATTGAAATAGATCGGGCGCAAAATGTAACAAAAAACAACTCTGGCCTTGTACTTAATATAGCGTTAAATTATGGCGGAAGAGATGAAATAATAAAGGCTGTGAAAAAAATTTGCACAAAGATTTTAAATAATGAATTGTCCATTGAGGAAATTACAGAACAAACTATAAGTGAAAATTTGTATACTAAAAACCAGCCGGATCCAGATCTTATAATAAGAACAAGTGGAGAAAAAAGATTGAGCAATTTCTTATTATGGCAATCTGCTTATTCTGAGCTTTGGTTTACAGAGGTACTGTGGCCGGATTTTAGCAAAGAACATCTTATTGAAGCAATATTGTATTACCAAACTCGCCAAAGAAGATTTGGGGGAGTATAGTAAGGAGTGGTAAATAAATATGCTAAAAACAAGAGTTATAAGTGCGATAGTAGGCTTGCCTATTTTATTTTTCATTTTAATAAAAGGGGGAAATGTGCTTAAAATTACATTAGTTTTAGTAAGCATATTAGGACTTAATGAATTTTATAATGCTACAAAAAATATTGGGGTGCGGCCTGTAAAATTTTTTGGATACTTGTCAGCAATCCTTTTATATTTTTGGGAAAGTAAAATCGCAAAAGTAGATGTATTAGTTATAATCACAATGATGCTTTTTTTGCTGTTTTTGACTAATAAAAAATATAATCTCAAAGATTACGCTCTAACTTTAATGGGAATTATTTATATACCTCTTTTCTTTTTGTACATACAAAAGCTTAGAGAAATGCCTGCAGGAATGTACATAGTATGGTTTGTTTTTATAGTCTCTTGGATGACAGATACTTTTGCCTATTTTACCGGTAGATTTTTTGGAAAGCACAAACTTGCTCCTACAATCAGTCCCAAAAAGACGATAGAAGGAGCGATTGGGGGAATCATAGGTTCTACCATAAGCTGTGCTGTATTTGTTTGGTTATTTCCTCAATCGAATGTCAGTATATATCTTTCTGTAATTATAGGTTTATTCGGAAGTATAATCGCTCAATGTGGAGATTTAATTGCCTCCTTTATAAAAAGAAATTGTTACATTAAAGACTTTGGAAATACAATTCCTGGCCATGGAGGAATTTTAGATAGATTTGATAGTATTTTATTTGTTTCCCCTTTTATATACTTTATTTTTCAGTACTTAATTTAGAAAGGGATGTACTTCATGAAAAAGGTAATAATTCTCGGCTCAACTGGTTCTATCGGTACACAAACCTTAGACGTAATAAAAAATTTTAGAGAAAATTTTGAAATAGTAGGACTTACAGCTTATAACAATGTAGAACTTTTATCAAAACAAATTAGAGAATTTAATCCTAAAGTTGTAGCAGTAAAAGATGAAGATAAAGCTAACCAATTAAGGGAGAATCTAAAGAAAAATGTCGAAATTCTAACTGGCAGCAAAGGGCTTCAAGAAATTGTGAAGTACGATGCCGATTTAGTTGTGATAGCCGTAGAAGGAATTGCTGGCCTTGTTCCAACAGTTACAGCTATCCAGAGGGGAAAAGATATTGCTTTAGCGAATAAAGAAGTACTTGTAACAGCTGGACAAATTGTGATGGATTTGGTAAAAAAGAAAGATATAACTCTTTTACCTGTGGATAGTGAGCACTCTGCTATACTCCAATGTTTAAGAGGAAATGACAAAAAAGAAGTATCTCGATTGATTTTAACAGCCTCTGGAGGTCCTTTTAGGGGGAAGAAAAAAGAAGATTTAAAAAAAGTAACTGTAAATGAGGCTCTAAATCATCCTAATTGGAAAATGGGGAAAAAAATCACGATAGATTCTGCCACTTTGATGAATAAAGGGTTTGAAGTAATAGAAGCAAAATGGCTCTTTGACATTTCTGAAGATAAAATTGATGTGATTGTGCATCCACAGAGTATAATTCACTCAATGGTAGAATATATAGATGGTAGTGTAATTGCACAATTGGCTACTGCCGATATGAGGATACCTATTCAGTATGCATTAAATTATCCTACTCGCAATTACATAAATGGAATAAATTTTTTGGATTTTTCTATTACAACTCAGCTAACTTTTGAAAAACCCGATTTAGAAACTTTTAAATGTTTGTCGTTGGCATATGAGGCTTTAAAAATTGGCGGCACGATGACTACAGTGTTAAATGCGGCTGATGAAATAGCTGTGTCACTGTTTTTAAATAAAAAAATAGAATTTTTACAAATAGCTGAAATCATAGAGGAGAGCATGAAAGAACATAATAATATACAAAATCCCACTTTAGATGATATAATAAATGTAGATAAAGAGGTTAAGGAAAAAATAGCAAAAAAATATATGAGGTGATACATTTTGACAATATTGATAAGTATAATTGTTTTAAGCGTTTTAGTAATGTTTCACGAATTTGGACATTTTATCGTTGCAAAACTTTCTGGAGCTAGAGTAAATGAATTTTCTATTGGCTTTGGTCCACGACTTTTTAAAAAGAAATACGGAGAAACAGAGTATTCTTTTAGAGCATTGCTATTCGGTGGTTATGTTGCTTTAGAAGGTGAAGATGAAAAATCTAATGACCCGCGGGCTATAGTAAATAAGCCTTGGCCTGTAAGGTTAGCTGTCTTTGCTGCAGGTCCTTTAATGAATATACTATTAGCTTTTTTATTGCTTTTTATTGTATTTTTTAATATAGGAAGTCCGATACCACAGGTAAAATCCGTAATGGAAGGCTATCCCGCTGAAAAAGCAGGAATTTTGCCGGGGGACAAAATTGTAATGGTAAATAATACAAAGATAAATACATGGGAGGAGTTAGAGAAAGCCATAAGTTCTAATAGAGAGCGAGTATTGACAATTGAAATTCAAAGGGGAAATCAAATTTTACAAAAACAAGTAAAACCAATTTTTGATAAAAACGCTTCAAAGGTAATGATAGGAATTGTTCCAGACTATGAGCGTTCTATCTCTCTTGCCTTTAAAACTGCCATCAATCAGACAATATATTTCTCGAAGCTTATTATTTTGTCTCTTGTAATGTTAGTAACCGGAAAAGCCTCTGTCAATGATATTATGGGACCTGTGGGAATTGTTCAAGCTGTTGGAACAGTCGCTAAAACAGGTGTTATAAATTTACTAGCTTTTTCCGCTCTTATAAGCGTAAATTTAGGCCTTCTTAATCTATTGCCACTACCAGCTTTAGACGGTGGAAGGATTTTGTTTGTGTTAGCAGAGGCAGTAAGAGGTAAACCATTGCCACCTGAAAAAGAAGGCTATATTCATTATTTAGGTTTTTTACTGTTGATTGCTTTGTTGATTTTTGTAACCTATAGGGATATTTTACGTATTTTTTAAAAGGTGATAAAAATGAAAAAAATTACTTATGAGGTCAAAATAGGCAATAAAAAAATTGGAGGAAATAATCCAATTTTGGTTCAGTCTATGACTAACACTGATACCCACGATATTGGAAAAACAATTGAGCAGATAAAAAGGCTAGAAGCTGAAGGCTGCGATATTATAAGAGTTGCTGTTCCAGATATTAAAGCGGCTGAAGCAATAAAAGAAATAAAGAAAAATATAAATATTCCTTTGGTAGCAGATATTCATTTTGATTATCGATTAGCTATAAAATCAATTGAAAATGGAGCAGACAAAATAAGAATTAATCCCGGAAATATAGGAAGAGAAGAAAATATCAAAAAAGTGGTAGAAATAGCAAAGGAAAGAGGCATTCCTATTAGAATAGGAGTAAATTCTGGTTCTTTAGAAAAAGAAATATTACATAAATACAAGGGAGTAACTGCCGAAGCAGTTGTGGAAAGCGCTTTAAAAAATGTTTTAATTTTAGAAAAGTTAGGCTTTTATGATATAGTTATTTCGCTTAAAACTCCAAATGTACCACTTACTATAGAAGCTTATAAACTTGCTTCTTCAAAAGTAAATTATCCATTGCACGTAGGTATAACGGAGGCGGGGACTATTGAAGCTGGTACTATAAAATCTGCTATAGGAATAGGAACATTACTTTATTTAGGGATAGGAGACACAATACGAGTTTCTCTAACAGGTGACCCAGTCCATGAAGTGAGGGTAGGAAGACAGATTTTACGCTCTTTAGGTCTTTTAAAAGAAGGAGTCGAAATTATTTCCTGCCCTACCTGCGGCAGAACAAAAATTGACTTGATAAGGTTAGCAGAAGAAGTAGAAAAAAGGACGAAGCATATTAAAAAGCCTTTAAAAGTTGCTGTTATGGGATGTGTTGTAAATGGACCAGGGGAAGCAAAAGAAGCGGATATAGGAATAGCAGGTGGAGATGGAGAAGGAATCATTTTTAAAAAAGGAAAAGTTTATAAAAAAGTTAAGGAAGAAGAGTTAGTAGAAGAATTGATGAAAGAAATTGAAAAATTACTTGAGGAGGATTCTTAATGATTTCTGTTGTAATCCCAGCTTTTAATGAAGGAAAAAATATTGGGAGAGTTTTGTCAGCCTTAAAAACAATAGACCTGATTGATGAAATCATAGTTGTCAATGATGGTTCTACAGATGACACTAAAGAACAAGCTCTAAAATACAATGTAAAACTTGTTGATTTAGAAAAAAATCAAGGGAAAGGAAAAGCGTTAAAAGCAGGAATAGATAATTCTAAAGGTGATATTATCGTTATGTTAGATGCCGATTTAATTGGACTTACTGAGAAACATTTTGTAAATCTCGTATCTCCTGTATTAAAAAATGAAGCAGATATGACAATTGGAATTTTTTCTGGTGGAAGAAAATCTACAGATTTTGCGCAAAAAATAGCACCTTTTTTGTCAGGACAAAGGGCAATAAAAAGGCAGTTTTTAGAAAACATTGAAGAGATGGAAATCAGTAGATTCGGAGTAGAAATCGCTTTAAATAGACATGCTGAAAAGAATAAGTTAAGAGTGGTAAATGTGCCTCTTGAGAATATGAGTCATGTCATGAAAGAAGAAAAGCTGGGATTAATTAGAGGATTTTATGCGCGATTAAAAATGTATTTTGATATTTTAAAAATGTGGATTTAGAAAGAGGGATTTGATGATTCCAGCATCTTTTCCGCAGGAATTTAAAATAAAAAAAGTAAAACTATTAAAAAAAGAGAGAAAATTAATTGTAAGCATATCTTCCAATAATAACATAAATTCTCAGATAAGAAAATTCCAGGATTTTTTGCTTAATAAATTTCCTTTAATTAAAGAAGTAGAAGTCGTAGTAGAACAGGAGAAAGAATTTAATAGTCTTCAAGACATAATAGACAATTTTGAGGAAATAATCTTAAAAATAAGCGAAGAATACCCTGCTTCTCTTAGTTTTTTAAAAACCTGTGATGTAGTAACAGAAAATCAAAAGATAATAATTAAAGCTCCCAACGAAGTAGTCTATCAATTTATTAAAAGCAATAAAATTGATTTTGTTCTTAAGAAATTTCTAAAGGATAAATATGGGTTTAAAACAGAAATAGATGTAGTCCTTTTAGAAGAGTTTGAAGATACAATGGGAAAAATGATAATGGAGGAAGATATAAAAGTTATTGAAGAAATCACTAAAAGCGGGCAGAAGCAAGAATCCGGCAAAACAACAGAAAAAATGGAGGATAAAGAAGACTCCCAAGTACTTTTAGGAAAAGAAATAAAGGCTGAAGCGATATCTATCAAAGATATTACTGCAGAAACAGAAGAAGCGGTAATTGAAGGTGAAATCTTTTCTCTAGAATTTAAGGAATTAAAGTCTAAAATTTTAATGACTTTTGATATAACTGATTATACTTCATCAATACTTGTAAAAGCCTTTTTAACTGAGGAAAAGTATAATTATTTGAAAGAAAATATTCAAGAAGGCAGTTTTGTAAAATTAAGAGGGAAAGTTTTCTACGACAAATATGAAGGAGACTTAGTAATAAGTCTAAAAGACCTCCAGTTGATATCTCCAAGAGAAAGAAAAGATTTAAGTGAAGAAAAAAGAGTGGAACTTCACTTACACACTCAAATGAGCAGTATGGATGCAGTAGCCTCTGCAACAGAAGTGATTAAAAGAGCAGCAAAATGGGGACATAAAGCCATTGCTATAACAGACCATGCAGTTGTACAGGCATTTCCTGAAGCGATGGAAGCATCTTCTAAATATGGTGTAAAAGTCATATACGGCGTAGAAGGTTATTTAGTGGATGATGGTGTACCTATTGTAACAGGAGATACAGAAGCCACTTTAGAAGATGAATTTACTGTTTTTGATATAGAGACGACGGGTCTTTCCAATATAAATGATGAAATAATTGAAATTGGTGCAGTAAAAATAAAAGAAGGCAAAATAATAGATACTTTTGAAACCTTTGTTAATCCCCAAATTCCTATTTCTTCTTTTATAACAAAACTTACTGGAATTGACGAATCTATGGTTAAAGATGCTCCTTCTTTAGAAGAAATATTACCTAAATTCTTGGAGTTTGCTTCTAACAGTGTTTTAGTAGCTCATAATGCAAATTTTGATGTGTCTTTTATAAAATCTAAAGCTAAAAAATTTAATTTAAATGTAAACAATGCAGTTTTAGATACCTTAGAACTAAGTAGACATTTATATAAGGACTTGAAAAATTACAAGCTAGACACACTGGCTGACCATTTACAAGTAAAATTGGAACATCACCACAGAGCAGTAGACGATGCTATGGCTACAGCTGAAATATTTATGAAAACTATTGATAGGTTAAAGAAATTAGGAGTAGAAAAGGTAAAAGATATAAATGCTATATTAAAAGAAAGTGAAGTTGACATACGGAAACTTCCTGTCTATCATGTCACGATTTTGGTAAAAGACCAAAAAGGATTGAGAAATTTATACGAAATAATCTCTAAATCCAATTTGGAATATTTTCATAGAACACCTCGTATTCCCAAAAGTTTACTTATTAGTATGAGAGAAGGTCTTATCATTGGTTCTGCTTGCGAACAAGGGGAAGTTTTTAGGGCGATTGTATCTAACTTAGAAGAAAAGAAACTAGAAAATATCATTTCTTTTTACGATTACTTAGAAGTACAACCTGTTGGTAATAATGAGTTTTTAATTGAAAAAGGAGAAGTAAAAAGCGTAGAAGAATTAAAAGAAATTACTCAAAAAATTTATCTTTTGGGTAAAAAATACAACAAATTAGTAGTGGCAACAGGAGATGTGCACTTTTTAGATCCATGGGATGATATATACAGAAAAATTTTAATGGCAGGAAAAGGATATAAGGATGCAGATAGGCAGCCGCCTCTTTATTTTAAAACAACTGATGAGATGCTAAAAGAATTCGAATATTTAGGAGAAGAAGTAGCGAAAGAGATTGTAATTGATAATCCTAATAAAATTGCTGACCTTGTAGAAGAAGTAAAACCTATACCAGATGGAACATTCCCTCCTGTGATAGAGGGAGCTGAAGAAGAATTAAGAAGGCTTACTTTAGATAAAGCCCATGAAATATACGGTGACCCTTTGCCGGAAATAGTACAAAATCGCTTAGATAGAGAATTAAATTCTATAATTAACAATGGATATGCAGTTATGTATATTATAGCTCAAAAATTAGTGTCTAAGTCTTTAAAAGATGGGTATTTGGTTGGTTCTAGAGGTTCTGTAGGCTCTTCTTTAGTAGCCACTATGAGTGGAATAACAGAAGTAAATCCTTTGCCGCCTCATTATGTTTGTCCAAATTGTAAGTATTCTGAGTTTATAACTGATGGAAGCTATGGTTGTGGTGTAGACATGCCGGATAAGACTTGTCCTCACTGTGGAACTTTGATGAGGAAAGATGGTTTTGATATACCCTTTGAAGTTTTTTTAGGTTTTGAAGGGGATAAAGAACCAGATATAGACCTTAATTTTTCTGGAGAATACCAACCTATTGCTCATAAGTATACAGAAGAACTTTTCGGAAAAGGCCATGTTTTTAGAGCAGGTACTATTGGAACTTTAGCAGATAAAACTGCTTATGGATATGTCAAAAAATATTTTGAAGAGCGCAATTTAATAGTTCATAAATCAGAAATCAAAAGACTCACCATAGGTTGTACAGGAGTGAAAAGAACCACAGGGCAACATCCAGGTGGAATAATGGTAGTGCCAAAAGACAAGAGTATTTATGACTTTACTCCAATACAGCATCCTGCTGATGCAGAAGACACCGATGTTATAACAACTCATTTTGACTACCATTCAATAAGTGGAAGGCTTTTAAAACTGGATATTTTAGGGCATGATGACCCTACAGTTATAAAAATGCTGGAGGATTTAACCGGCATTAATGCAAGAGAAATTCCTTTAGATGATAAAAAAACTATGAGTTTATTTACCAGTGTAGAAGCATTGGGAATAGACCCTGAAGAGCTAAATACTCCTGTGGGTACTTTAGGATTACCTGAGTTTGGTACGAAGTTTGTAAGACAAATGCTTATTGACACTCGTCCTACTACTTTTGCAGAACTAGTACGCATAAGTGGACTTTCTCACGGCACTGATGTATGGCTTAACAATGCTCAGGATATTATAAGAGAAGGAATAGCTACATTAAAAGAAGTAATATCTACAAGAGATGACATAATGCTTTATTTGATAAGCAAAGGTATGGGCAAAAAATTGTCTTTTAAAATAATGGAAAATGTGAGAAAAGGCAAAGGTGTAACACAAGAAGAAATAGATGAAATGAGAAAACACGGTGTTCCAAATTGGTTTATTGAGTCTTGCCAAAAAATAAAATATATGTTTCCTAAAGCCCATGCTGTGGCATACGTAATAATGGCATTTCGAATTGCTTATTTTAAAGTTCATTATCCAGAAGCCTTTTATGCTACTTACTTTACCGTTAGAGCAGATGACTTTAATTTGGATATTGTATTAAAAGGGAAAGACGGCATAAAAAATGCTATAAAAGAGATAGAAGCGAAAGGAAATAATGCTAGTCCTAAAGAAAAAAGCCTCTTAACAGTATTAGAAGTAGCTTTAGAGATGTACCTAAGAGGATTTAAGTTTATAAATGTAGACTTATATAAATCTGATGCAGTCAAATTTTTGATTACTGAAAAAGGATTGCTACCACCTTTAAATTCTTTAGAGGGAGTAGGAATACAAGCAGCCAAAACAATTGCACAAGAAAGAGAAAATGGCAAATTTCTATCTGTTGAGGATTTTAGAAACAGAACAAAGGTTAGTAAAACAGTTATAGAAATATTAAAACAGTATGGCTGCTTAATCGATTTGCCGGAATCTAATCAATTAAGTTTATTTTAGTGTTGCGTTGGTAAAAGGTGTATGCTATAATTGTTATGTCAACATAGATTTTTTGCACAAAGAGTGGGTTTTCCCACTCTTTAGTTTATATAATGAAAAATAAAAAGTTTTAGGAGGAGAAGGATATGTCTAAAATAGAACAGATTGCAAAGGATTTAGTAATGCCTGTTTTAGAAAAAAATAATTTTGAACTGGTAGATGTAGAATACAAAAAGGAAGGAAGCCACTGGTATTTGAGAGTCTATATAGATAAAGAAGGAGGTATTACTTTAGATGATTGTCAATTGGTTAGCGAGTATTTAAGCGATAGATTAGATGAAGTAGACCCAATAGAACACAGTTATATTTTAGAAGTATCTTCTCCCGGTCTCGATAGACCTCTTAAGAAGCCTCGAGATTTTGAAAGAAATATCGGAAAAGAAATAGAAATCTCCCTATATGCCCCTATTGATAAGAGAAAAAAGTTTGAAGGTGAACTTATAGAGTTTACTGGTGATAAAATAATTATTCTCTATAATGGAGAAAGAAAGGAATTTGATATGAAGAATGTAAGTCTTGTTAAACCAGTAATAAAGTTTTAAAATTAAGGAGGGAGAATAATAATGAACGCAGAATTCATAGAAGCTTTAAATTCTATCTGTGAGGAAAAAGGTATCCCAAAAGATACAATGTTTGAAGCAATAGAAGCTGCTTTAGTTTCTGCTTATAAGAAAAATTATGGAACTTCTCAAAATGTTAAAATTGTCATGGATAGAGAAACAGGAGATGTTAAAGTTTATGCACAAAAAACGGTAGTAGAAGAGGTCTACAATGACCTACTAGAAATAAGTTTAGAAGAAGCGAGAAAAATAAATAAAAAATACCAGATAGGAGATATAGTTGATATAGAAGTAACTCCTAAAAACTTTGGCAGAATTGCAGCACAAAACGCAAAACAAGTTGTAATTCAAAGGATTAGAGAAGCTGAAAGAAATGTAATTTATGAAGAGTTTTTAGCCAAAGAAACAGAAGTAGTAACAGGTATTGTAACCAGGGTTGACAAAAAAAATTTGTTAATTAATTTAGGAAGAGTAGAGGCTATATTAGGCCCATCAGAACAAATTCCGGGGGAAACTTTTGCGCCGGGAGACAGAGTTAAGGTGTATATTGTCGAAGTAAAAAAGACTACTAAAGGACCTCAGATTTTAATTTCTCGTTCTCATCCAGGACTTGTAAAAAGATTGTTTGAACTAGAATCCCCAGAAATTCAACAAGGGATAGTGGAAATACGGAGTATTGCTCGAGAAGCTGGTTCACGGACAAAAATGGCGGTTTTTAGCAGGGATGAAAATGTGGACCCTGTAGGAGCTTGTGTTGGATATAAAGGGGCAAGAGTACAAGCTGTTGTCAATGAACTAAAAGGAGAAAAAATAGATATAGTCAAGTGGAGTTCAAAACCTCAAGAATTTATAATGAATGCTTTAAGTCCAGCAAAGGCTTTGAGTATAGAAATTTTAGACGAAAAGGAAAAAGTAGCAAGAGTAATTGTGCCTGATTATCAATTGTCTTTAGCAATTGGAAAAGAAGGACAAAATGCGAGGCTGGCGGCAAAGCTCACCGGTTGGAAAATAGACATAAAAAGCGAATCAATGGTAAAAAGTTAAGTGAGGTGAAAAGATGAAGACGAAAAAGGTTCCAATGAGAATGTGCTTAGGCTGTCAGCAGATGAAACCAAAAAAGGAATTAATACGCATTGTAAGACGAGCGAAAGATTCAGTGGTACAGGTAGATTTAACAGGTAAAGTGCCGGGAAGAGGTTGCTATATTTGCAAAGATATAAATTGTCTTGAAAAAGCTTTTAAAAACAAAAGGTTAGAGAAAGCGCTAGAAGTACCGATCTCTGATGAAATTTACGAACAATTAAAGAGGGAGATAGAGGATGAAGAATGACAGATTTCATTCTATGCTCGGAATAAGTAAAAAAGCGGGTAAACTTGTCTCCGGCAATTATAGTGTGGATAAATACCTTAAACTTAAGAAAGTCTTTTTAGTCGTATTGGCTACCGATGTGTCAAAAAATACTTTTAAAAGGTTTGCTACAATGTGTGAACGAAATAAAGTTCCCTACATTGTATATTCCACAAAAGAGTTATTGGCAAAAGCTATAGGAAGAGAAATGGTCGGGGTAATTGGTATTACAGACGAAGGACTAGCAAATGTATTATTAGATGCTGCAAAGGAGGAAAATTATGGAGGTGAATAATATGTCTAGAACAAGAGTTTATGAATTAGCAAAAGAATTAAACTTATCTAGTAAGGACCTTATATCTAAATTAAACGATTTGGATATAAAAGTTAAAAATCATATGAGCACGTTGGAAGATGAAGAAGTAGAGCTGATAATGGATTTATTAAGAGACAAACCACAACAAACAGAAGAAGTCAATCAAAAAGAGGAAGAAGATATACTTGAGGACAATCTAGAAGACATAGAAGAAGAAAGAGTTTATAAAAAGAGTTTTAAAAAAGGTGGTAAAAAAAATAAGAAGAGTAACAAAAAAGCGGTTTTAACAGAAGAAAAAAAAGAGGACGAAATTAAAATAATCACTATTCCTGAGTTTTTGACTGTAAAAGAATTAGCAGAAAAGATGAAAGTCAATCCTACAGAGATAATTAAAAAGTTAATTGCAAAAGGAATAATGGTTACAGTAAATCAACAAATTGACTTTGAAAATGCAGTTAAAATTGCTGAAGAATATGGATTTTTAGTAGATAAAGAGGAAGTAAAGGATGAATTAGAAATACTATTAGAAGAAACGCCTGATGATGAAAAAGATTTGCAACCTCGTCCTCCTATTGTCACTGTAATGGGACATGTAGACCACGGTAAAACTTCTTTATTGGATGCCATCAGAAATACAAATGTCACTATGAAGGAAACGGGAGGAATTACACAGCACATAGGAGCTTCTGTAGTTGAGATAAAAGATAAAAAAATTGTCTTTTTAGATACACCCGGCCACGAAGCTTTTACTGCTATGAGAGCAAGGGGAGCCAGCATCACAGATATTGTCGTGCTGGTAGTAGCCGCAGATGACGGTGTTATGCCTCAAACAGTAGAAGCAATAAACCACGTGAAAGCCGCCAACGTACCCATGATTGTAGCCATAAACAAAATAGATTTGCCGACTGCAAATCCAGATAGAGTAAAGACAGAGCTAAGTGAGTTAGGTTTAGTGCCAGAAGAATGGGGGGGAAATACAATTTGTGTACCTGTTTCTGCTAAGAAAAATATAGGTATAGATAATCTTTTAGAAATGATTTTGTTGGTAGCTGAAATGGAAGATTTAAAAGCTAATCCGAATAAGCCAGCAAGAGGTACTATAATAGAAGCAAAGTTAGAAAAAGGAAAGGGTCCTGTTGCAACTGTCATTGTGCAAAATGGAACTTTGCAAATAGGAGATGCTATTTTAGCAGGTACTGTTTATGGAAAAGTAAGGGCAATGTTTGACGATAGAGGCAGAAGAATTAAAAAAGCAGGACCTTCTATGCCAGTGGAGGTTTTGGGCTTTTCTGAAGTACCAGAAGCCGGAGATAAGCTCATAGCAGTAGAGGACGAGAAAAAAGCAAGAGAATTAGCAGAAAGACGTAAAGAACTTCAAAAAGAAATGGAACTTAAACGCAAGCAAAAAGTTTCATTAGAGGACTTATTTAGTCAAATACAGGAAGGTAGTGTAAAAGAGTTAAATATTATCATAAAAGCGGATGTTCAAGGTTCAGTAGAAGCACTAAAAAAATCCATTGAAGACTTAAGCAATGAAGAAGTTAGAATAAAGGTAATACACGGAGCAGTAGGTGCAATAACTGAAACGGATGTTATGCTTGCATCAGCTTCTAATGCCATAATAATAGGTTTCAATGTAAGACCAGAGACTAATGCTAAAAATCTCGCAGAAAAAGAAAAGGTAGATATAAAGCTTTATCGAATTATATATGAGGCTATTGAAGATATCAAAGCTGCTATGAAAGGTCTGTTGGAGCCAAAATATAAAGAAGTAGAGCTAGGAAGAGCAGAAGTTAGAGCTGTTTTCAGAGTACCTGGTGTAGGAAATGTAGCTGGATGCTATGTGTTAAGTGGTAAGATTTTAAGGAATTCTGATATACGTGTAGTAAGGGATGGTATTGTAGTTTATGAAGGTAAAATTGCTTCTTTAAAGAGGTTTAAAGACGACGTAAGAGAAGTACAACAAGGATTTGAATGTGGGATAGGTATAGATAGGTTCAATGACATTAAAGAGGGGGATATAATAGAAGCTTACCAAATGGAAGAAATTCCTCGCTGAAAGGATGAGTATAATGCAGTACAGGAATAGTCGACTTTCAGAAGAAATGAAAAGAGAAATAAGTAAAATGATTTTAGAAGAAATTAAAGACCCAAGAATTAAAGCAATGGTTAGTATAACTGACATAGAAGTTACTAAAGATTTGAGATATGCTAAAGTTTATGTAAGTATTTATGGAAGTGAAGAAGATAAACAAGAAACTTTTGAAGGGCTAAAAAGTGCAGCTGGCTACATCAGACACGAAATTGGAAGAAGAATAAAAATGAGATATACTCCTGAAATTATCTTTGAATTAGATCGATCAATAGAATACGGAGCTCACATTTCTGAAATATTAAAAGAACTAAACAAGCAAGAAGGTGATGGTAATTGATATTAATTGATGCAATAAATCACATAAAAGATGCTAAAAGTGTAATTGTAGTATCTCACATTGCACCCGATGGAGATGCTATAGGTACTGTTACAGGAATGTATAAAGTATTAAAAAAAATGGGAAAAGAAGTAGATGTATTCATAGATGACGAAATCCCTGAAATGTACTACTTTGTTCCTAATGTAGAGAAAATATCAAGACCATTTTATAAAGAGGCAGACGTGGTTTTGATTTTTGACTGTGCTGACGAAGAGAGATTGGGCAGTGCCAAAGAACTTTTGAAAACTTCTGCTGTAACTATTAATATTGACCATCACATTTCAAATACTTTGTATGCCAAATTAAATTATGTAGATACTAACGCAGCAGCGTCAGCAGAAATAGCCTATCAAATTGTTAAATTGTTAGGAGTAGAATTTGATGAAGAAATAGCTACAAGTTTCTATACAGCGATTTTGACAGATAGTGGTGGATTTATGTACGAATCAACTACTTCTATAACTCATCAAATAGCTGGAGACTTAATAAACAATGGCGCTAAATTCAAAGAAATAGGAGATAAAGTTTTTAATACTCTCAAATTCAACAAAGCAAAACTTTTAGGAAGAGCCTTAAATAGCCTTACATTATATAAAGATGGAAAAGTTGCTTATATGGAAATTTTAAAAAAAGACTTCCAAGAAACAAACACAAACCTTTCACATATAGAAAATATTATCACTTATGCTAGAAATATTGAAGGAGTAGAAGTAGCGGTACTTTTAGTTGAAAAAGAAGGAGAGATAAAAATTAGTTTAAGGTCAAAAGAAAAAATAGATGTAAATAAAATTGCAAATATTTTTGACGGTGGAGGCCATGTAAGAGCTGCTGGATGTAGCATCAAAGGAAATATTCAAGAAGCCAAAGAAAAAATTTTACAGACAATATTCAAAGAATTAGAGGGATAAAAATTGGAGGGAATGCTCAATATTTTAAAACCCCCTGGTATGACTTCTCACGATGTTGTAAATTTTATTAGGAAAATCTATAATATACGAAAAGTAGGGCATACAGGAACTTTAGACCCAGATGCAGCAGGAATACTGCCTGTCTGTGTAGGGAATGCCACTAAATTTGTCTCTTATCTTCTTGAGCACGACAAAAGGTATAGATTTGAAATAACCTTTGGCTTTACTACAGACACTTTGGATAAAAGCGGCAAAATTGTGAAAGGCGGACCTGTAAGGATTCTGAGGGAAGAAGAATTAAGGCAAGTATTAAATGAATTTAAAGGTAAAATAAAACAAATTCCTCCAATGTATTCTGCAAAGAAAATAAAAGGAAAAAAGCTATACGAATATGCAAGAGAAGGAAAGACAATAGATATTCCACCTATTGAGGTTACCATATATGATATTGAATTAGTTGAATATGAACCACCTTATCGGGTATTAATAGATGTGAAATGTTCTAAAGGCACCTATGTGAGAGCTTTAGTAAGAGATATATGCGAAAAATTAAACATGCCGGGATATATGTCTATGTTGATAAGAACAGAGGTTGGTGCTTTTAAAATAGAAGATGCTTATACTCTTGAAGAAATAAAGGAAAAGAAAGTATTATTGCAGCCAATAGATAAGTTTATTGAATTACCTTCTGTACAATTAAACAAAATGGAAGCTGAAAAAATTTTAAAAGGCCAATTTATTCAAAATAGATATCCTATTGAAACTTCACTTTTGAAGTTATATGATAATAATGGTAAATTTCTCGGCATTGGGATTTTAGAGCGAAATAAAATCCGTCCCAAAAGACTTCTTTGAGGGGGAAATGATAATTTGCAGATTGTTTATGAAAGCAATGCATCAAAATACAAAGAGGCCAAAGCAATAGCTTTAGGCAATTTTGATGGAGTTCATATAGGTCACCAGGAATTAATTAAGCAAGCAATAGCTCTTTCTAAAGAGAATAACTTAGCGAGCGCTGTTTTCACTTTTAAACAGCATACTTCAAAAATTTTAACCCCTGACAAGCAACCAGAGCTTATAACTACTTATCAAAAAAAGGTAGAAATTTTAAAGCAATTTAACCTTGATTACGGAATATTTTTTGACTTTACTGAAAGTTTTTCTAAATTAACTGCTGAAGAATTTATAAAAAAAATTTTAGTAGAGCTATTAAACATTAAAATAGCAGTGGTGGGACATAATTATAGATTTGGCTACAAAGCTTTAGGAAATGTAGATACATTAAAAAAATATTCCAAAATATATTCATATAAAGTTTATGTTGTCCAACCAGTTATAAGAGAGGGTATTGTAGTAAGTAGCAGCTATATCAGGGAATTAATAAAATCAGGTAAAGTTGAAGAAGCAAATAGTTTATTAGGACGTTTTTTTTCCTTGCAGGGAAAGGTGATTCATGGACAAGAAATTGGGCGAAAATTAGGTTTTCCTACTGCTAATCTACAAATATCAGAAGATTTAGTTTTGCCAAAAGCAGGAGTATATGTGACGCAAGTAAAAATAGAAGACAAATTTTATATAGGTGTCACAAATGTTGGCTCGAAGCCTACTTTTGGTGGCAAAAGCATTTCTGTCGAATCTTACATTTTAGATTTCGATGAAAATTTATATGATAAATATTTAGAAGTTGAATTTATAACAAGAATAAGAGATGAAATTAAATTTCAAAATTTAGAAGCCTTAAAAGAACAAGTTTTTAAAGATATTAATTATGCTAAAAACTTTAAAAATATTTTACAACAAAAACATTATGTGATAAAATAAAATAGCAAATTTACCTTATGCTTTGATACCCGTATCTCCGGCGGTATTCTATGCATAAGGCGTATTCTAAAATATGGAGGTGAAAAAAGTGCTGGACAAAGAAAAAAAGGCAGAAATAATCAATAAGTTCAAGCTCCACGATACTGACACAGGTTCTCCAGAAGTTCAAATTGCCCTTTTAACTGAGAGAATAAATAACTTAAATGCTCATTTGCAAGTTCATAAAAAAGACCATCATTCAAGAAGAGGTCTTCTTAAAATGGTTGGGCAAAGAAGGGCACTGTTAAATTATTTAATGAAAACAGACATGGAGAGGTATCGTGCCATTATCGAAAAATTAGATTTAAGAAAATAGAGCGAGATACCTCGCTCTATTTTCTATAAAATTTTACGAAAGGAGGATAACATGGAAGAACGAACTTTTGAAATGGAACTAGCCGGGAGAAAGTTGTTAGTCCAGGTAGGAAAAGTAGCTCAACAAGCAAATGGAGCAGCTTGGGTAAAATACGGTGACACTGTCGTTCTAGTTACTGCCTGTGCTTCCAAAGAACCCCGAGAAGGAATTGACTTTTTCCCTTTAACTGTTGAGTATGAAGAAAGATTGTACTCTGTCGGTAAAATTCCTGGTGGTTTCATAAAAAGAGAAGGGAAACCTAGTGAAAAGGCAATTCTCTCTGCTCGGTTAATTGACAGACCAATTAGGCCTTTATTTCCCCATGGTTATAGAAATGATGTACAAATTATAGCTACAGTTTTATCTGTTGACCCTGACGTACAACCAGAAATAGTCGCAATGATTGGTTCGTCTGTTGCTCTTTCAATTTCTGATATTCCTTTTAATGGTCCTACAGGAGCGGTAGCAGTAGGATTAGTCGATGGACAATTTATAATTAATCCTAACCATGAGCAAAGAGAAAAAAGCTTAATGCATTTAGTGGTTTCAGGAACGAAAGATGCCATTGTAATGGTAGAAGCAGGAGCAAAAGAGATTCCTGAAGAAACTATGCTAGATGCTATAATGTATGCTCACGAATATATCAAACAGATTGTAGAGTTTATAGAAGGGATAGTTAAAGAAGTAGGTGTTCCGAAAAGCGAAGTAATTTTACATGAAATAGACAAAGACATAGAAGAAAAAGTAAGAGCCTATGCAACAGAAAAAATATACAATGCGTTAAGAACAGCAGAAAAGAAAGAGAGAAACGACAACTTAGATAAAGTTGAACAAGAAGTTTTAGAGCACTTTAAAGAAGAATATCCTGATAATCTTTCTGATATAGATGAAGTACTGTACAATATAATGAAAGAACAAATGCGAAAAATGATAACAGAGGAAAGAATAAGAGTAGATGGCAGGGGACTTGACGACATAAGACCAATATGGTGCGAAGTAGGAGTTCTACCCAGAACTCACGGTTCTGCGATTTTCACAAGAGGACAAACTCAAGTGCTTACAGTAGCAACATTAGGTGCATTAGGAGATATTCAGATTTTAGATGGCATAGGAGATGAAGAAGCAAAAAGATATATGCATCATTATAATTTTCCACCCTACAGTGTTGGAGAAGTAAGGCCTCTAAGAGGTCCTGGTAGAAGGGAAATTGGTCATGGAGCTTTAGCAGAAAGGGCTTTAGAACCGGTGATCCCTTCTGAAGAGGAATTTCCCTATACTATAAGATTAGTGTCAGAAGTTTTAAGTTCCAATGGTTCTACTTCTCAAGCTAGTGTTTGTGGCAGTACTTTAGCTTTAATGGATGCAGGAGTTCCAATAAAAGCTCCAGTTGCAGGAGTTGCTATGGGGCTTATCAAAGAAGGAGATGTAGTTTCTGTACTCACTGATATACAAGGAATTGAAGACTTTTTAGGGGATATGGACTTCAAAGTAGCAGGCACAGAAAAAGGAATCACAGCGATACAAATGGATATAAAAATTCCTGGAATTGACAAAGAAATTTTGAAAATGGCTCTAGAAAAGGCCCGAAGGGGTAGACTATACATTCTCAGCAAAATGTTAGAAGTTATAAAAGAACCGAGAAAACAGTTATCAGTATACGCACCTCGTGTTATAAGGATGGTAGTTGACCCTGAAAAAATTAGAGAAATAATCGGACCTGGTGGCAAAACCATAAGTAAAATTATTGCAGAAACGGGAGTAAAAATTGATATTGAAGAAGATGGCAGGTTATATATTACTGCTTCTGATTTGAGATCTGGCGAAAGAGCTAAGCAAATGATTGAGGCTATAACAAAAGATATAGCAGTAGGAGAAATTTATTTAGGAAAAGTGCTTAGAATAACACCCTTTGGAGCTTTTGTAGAAATTGCTCCTGGTAAAGAAGGACTTGTCCACATTTCTAAGCTATCAAAAAAACGGGTACAAAAAGTAGAAGATGTAGTAAAAATTGGCGATGACATATTGGTAAAAGTCACAGATATAGACAAACTCGGAAGAATAAGCCTTTCAAGAAAAGACGCATTGCCTGATGAAGAGGAAGAAGACAGAAACTAAAGGCATAAACCGACCCACGGTTTATGTTTTTTATTTTTTAGTAATATATTCGCCGCCTGTTTGAATAAAATTAAAGTGAGAATATCAACGGGTGGTGTTATAATGAAAATATTTTATATAAAATATCCTAAAAAAAGCTTTTGGATTATTTTTTCCTTAACAATATTACTGCTCATCTTTTTAATTTACATAATTACACGCAGTGTTTCTGTTTTTAACAGCAATGAACCTATTTATAAAGGAGATACAAAGGAAAAAAAGATTGCCTTTGCTTGCAACGTCGCATGGGGAGATGAGTACATACCAAAAATGTTAGATATTTTTAAAGATAACAATATCCATATTACATTTTTTTTTGAAGGAAAATGGGCAGAAAAAAATCCTGATGTTATAAAAGATATTTATCAAAAAGGCCATGAAATCGGAAGTCATGGATACACACATGTAAAGTATACAAATTTAAGTCGGCAACAATATGAAGAAGATATTAAAAAAAACGGTGAAATTTTAGAAAAAATTACAGGAACAAAACCTACCCTTTTTGCACCACCGTATGGTGATTTCAATGATGAAGTAGTAAAAGTAGCAGAACAATTAGGATATAAAGTTATTCTATGGAGTTTGGACACCATAGATTGGAATAATCCAAGTCCTCAAACAATTGTAGATAGAGTTATGACTAAATATCACAACGGTGCTATTGTGTTAATGCACCCTACTCAAAATACTGTGGAAGCATTGCCACAGATAATAAAACAACTTAAAGAAAAAGGTTATAAAATAACTAAAGTATCGGAAGTAATTGTAGATAACAATTAAATTTGCTATAATATAATTAAATTTGCAAAGGAGGATAAAATGTACGAACAAAAGATTATTGAAGGAGTAAAAGTTGTAACTTGTAAAATTCCTCACGCATATTCTGTATACATAGGGATATGGATTAAAGCAGGTTCTATGTACGAACATAAAGCTATAAACGGAATATCTCATTTTATAGAACATATGGTTTTTAAAGGTTCTAAGCTAAGAAATGCAAAGCAAATTGCAGAAGAAATGGATAGTATTGGTGGGCAGTTAAACGGTTTTACTGAAAAAGAAAGTACCTGTTTTTATATAAAAGTCTTAAATACTCACGTAAAACAAGGTCTTGATATACTTTTTGATATGGTATTTAACCCTGCCTTTAAAGAAGAAGACATAGAAAAGGAAAGGCAAGTCATCTTTGAAGAAATATTGACAGAATTAGATTCTCCTGAAGACGTAGCTTATAATCTTTTAGCAAAAACAATATGGAAAGGACATCCCTTATCTTTCCCTATACTTGGTACTTTTTCTACTATTAAAAAGATAAGCAAAGAACAAATTGTAAATTATTATAATGCCCATTATAACAAAGATAACATAGTCATTTCTATAGCAGGAAATTTTGACGATGATATCCATGAAATACTGCAAAAATATTTATCAAAAATTCAAAAAACTAATGTTATTTCTCAATTAACTTCTCCAGTTTGGCATAAAAACAAAGCTTTTTATGAAAAAGATTTTGAACAGGTAAATTTATGTATTGGTTTACCTGGAATAACTTATGACTTAAGGAAAGTATATGCTTTAGCCGTCATTAATAATGCTTTTGGTGGAGGAATGAGTTCAAGACTATTTCAAAAAATAAGAGAAGATAAGGGATTAGTTTACTCGATTTATTCTTATCCTTCTACCTATCACCATGCTGGGGTTTTTTCTATTTTTGCTAGTATGAACGCTAATAATTTTAGAAAGGTATATGACTTAATTTTGCAAGAAATAGAAGAGGTGTATTCAAAAGGTTTAGCAAAAGAAGAGATTGATAAATTTAAAGAGCAACTTCGCATAAATGTATTAATGGATTTAGACAGTATGAGCAGTAGAATGAGCACAATAGGAAAATCCATGCTTTTATTTAATAAAGTGCATACTGTAGAGGAAATACTCCAAACAATAGATAACTTAACTTACGAGGAAATAAATGACTTAGCTAAAAAAATTATAAATCCTGATGACATGAGCATAGCCGTGGTTGGAAAACTAAACAAAAGAGATAAAGGGTGGTTAGAAAATGTCCATAATACTTAAGATTAAAAAAACTGATGATGCTAAAGACTTACCTTTGCCTGCTTATATGAGTGAAGGAGCCGCTGGCATGGATTTATATGCTAATGTTAAAGAGGAAGTCATATTACAACCTGGCGAAATAAAACTAATTCCAACAGGTATACAAATTGAACTTCCTCCAAATTTTGAGGCCCAAATAAGGCCAAGAAGCGGCCTAGCTTTAAACTACGGAATAACTCTTTTAAATACTCCTGGTACAATTGATTCCGATTACAGAGGAGAAATAAAATTGATAGTCATCAATTTAGGAAAAGAAGCAGTCAAAATCGCAAGGGGACAAAGAATTGCTCAAATGGTAATCAATCAAATAGTAAGACCAACAATAGTAGAGGCAGAAATACTTTCAGAAACTAAAAGAGATGAAGGAGGATTTGGCCATACCGGTATATAAGGAGGGGTTCTATGCGGTTAAGCGAATTTGGAAATAAGGAAATTGTAAATTTAACGGATGGCAGAAGATGGGGATTAGTAGAAGATTCAGATTTAGTTATTGATGAAGAAACAGGAAGGATTCATTCAATAATAGCATATGAATCAAAAGGTTTATTTAGAGGAAAGACAAACTATATTGAAATAAGTTGGGACTCTATAAGAAAAATTGGTGACGATATGCTTATTGTGGAATTCGAAGAAAAGAAAAGACGGTTTTATTAAAAATATTACTTTTCTTTATCACTTTAATGAAGTATAATAATATAAAATGTCTCAACTTAGATACCTTCAAAAGGAAAGGATGAGAACGTGAAAATATTGGTACAAAAATTTGGTGGAACTTCTGTATCAACACCTGAGATAAGAGAGAAGGCTGCCTCAAAAGTAATTGAGGCAGTTAAAAACGGTTTTAGCGTGGTAGTAGTAGTTTCTGCAATGGGAAGAAATGGAGACCCTTATGCTACAGACACTCTAATAAACATGGTTAAATCAATAGATAGCAATATTTCAAAACGAGAATTAGATTTATTGATGAATTGTGGTGAAATAATCTCCAGCGTGACTTTTGCTGCAACCCTATCAAAGAAGGATTATAAAGCAAAAGTATTTACCGGAGGACAAGCAGGCATTATAACAGATGATAATTTTGGCAATGCGGAAATTATAAAAGTAGAACCAACAAGACTTTTAGAAAGTTTAAAAGAGGGAATTATTCCTGTAGTAGCAGGTTTTCAAGGTATCACAGAAGAAGGAGATTTAACTACGTTAGGGCGAGGAGGCAGTGATACAACTGCTGCTCTTTTAGGTGAAGCTTTAAAAGCTTCCGCAGTAGAAATATATACAGATGTAGATGGAATAATGACAGCAGATCCGCGCATTGTTTCAAAAGCGCATATTTTGAGAAAAATAAGTTATAATGAAGTATTCCAATTTGCAGAACAAGGAGCAAAGGTAGTACATCCTAGAGCAGTAGAAATAGCAATGAGAGGTAATATACCCCTTGTTATAAAAAATACCATGTCAGACAGTCCAGGTACCATTATAACTCAATATAATGAGGCTTACGATAATATTTACGATATAGACAAATTAGTCACTGGAATTGCCAATATGGACCATAGAGTTCAAATCCTGCTAGAAAACAGTGAAAATACAGAAAGTATATTCGAAAAAATTGCAGAAGAAAAAATAAGCATTGACCTTATTAATATTTTCCCTGAAAAACAAGTTTTTACAATATCAGAGATGGATTTTAAAAAGTTACAAAAACTTCTTGAAGAAAACAATATAAAATATTCCTACAGAACTAATTGCTCAAAAGTCTCTATAATTGGTAATAGAATAAGAGGCGTTCCAGGAGTAATGGCAAGAGTAATAAAGGCATTATCAAGGCATAATATAGAAATTTATCAAACAGCTGACTCCCATAATACTATTTCTTGCCTTGTAAGTCAAGATAAAGCTGAAGAAGCAGTTAGAGTTTTACATGACGAATTTAATCTTTAAAAGGGAAGCGCATACTATTGCGCTTCAGTTTGTTGACAAACGTGATAAAGATGAGAAATTTTTTAAAAAATGAAGAAACAGAACAACCTCAGACTTTACCACATGTTCAGGAGAATTTAAAAAATTTAGGCCAGACAAACGTACCTAATTTTGAAAGCAATATTCATTGTCTTACTATAATAGGGCAAATTGAAGGCCACATGATACTGCCTCCACAAAACAAAACCACAAAATATGAACATATAATACCACAATTGGTGGCAATAGAAGAGAACCCTAATATAAAAGGAGTTTTGATTTTATTAAATACTGTAGGAGGAGATGTGGAAGCAGGTCTTGCTATTGCAGAAATGATAGCAAGCCTTTCTAAACCTACTGTATCTATAGTATTAGGTGGAGGTCACAGTATCGGGGTGCCTTTAGCAGTTTCAGCAAATTATTCTTACATAGTGCCAAGTGCTACTATGACAATACACCCTATCAGAATGACAGGATTAATAGTAGGAGTTCCCCAAACTTTTGATTATTTCAACAAAATGCAAGATAGAATAGTAGAGTTTATTGTGCGAAATTCAAAAATAAAAAGAGATACTTTTATGAAACTTATGCTTAAAACTGGAGAATTAGCCAATGACATAGGAACAATCTTAGTTGGGAAAGAAGCAGTAGATTACGGTTTGATTGACGAAATAGGGGGTATTAAAGAAGCTTTAAAGAGTTTACACAATATGATAGAAGAAAGAGAAAAAAAGAAAGGTGAGGAATAATGTTATATACAATAATTCCCTATGAATTAATTTTTGAAAAAAGGGAAGATATACCCACCAATTACATAGAACTAAAGATGGGGAATAAACAGTTAGTAGTAGAAAAACTCTCAAATGGAAATTATATAATTCAAAGAATGTATTCTACTAATCCTTTTGATTACCTAGACGCAAAATATACTCCAGGAAGCATGATAAGTATTTATTAGAAAAATTTTTGTGTTATAATAGATGTGTTTAAAAAATTAGCGCATCTATTTTTTTGTTGCTATTTTACATAATTAATACTAAAATTTTTATAGAAGAAATTATAAACAGGTGGTATATATGATTGATAAAAAGCAAAAGTCTCTCAAAAACGAAATCATTGGAATTATATTTTCGGCTTTTACACTTATTTCTTTTTTAAGCCTTTATACAGATACAACTGGTGCTATAGGTAAAAACATAGGAATTTTTTTAAAGGGTTCTTTTGGGATAGGTTCTTATGTTGTATCTGCTTTACTTTTAGTATTTGCGTTGATGTTTCTTTTTAATAATCAAGAGTTTATAAAATTACATAAAGCTGCAGCACTTTTTGGACTTTTTTTAACCCTTATAAGTTTAGATCATTTGTATTATTTCCCTTCTAATGAAGGATTAAAAAATTATATTTTAGCTGCTTACACTAATGGTATAAACAATATTGGTGGAGGAGTTGTTGCTGCCTTACTGGTATATTTGCTAGTAAAACTTTTGGGTATCACAGGAAGCTATATATTATTGTTTTCTTCTTTGGCAATTTTTATAGTGCTTATTACAAATGTATCTATCGTAAACCTGATGGAATCTTCCTATCAGAAGTTTAAACAACGTAAAAAAAAGATAAAAAAAACAGACGATGAGAAGGAAGTAATTTCCACTTCTACTTCTCAAGAGGATTTTACACCTTTAATTGAAGAAAATATGACAGAAAAGAATAGAACAATCGATATAATTGAACATGTAGGAGAAGAAAGAAAAATCTATGAAAAAGGTACAAAAGATAGAGAAGAGGTTATAGAAAGCGAGTATCTTCCTCCTCCTATAACCCTTTTAAAAGAGGCAATTCCCCCACCAAAAATAAAAAATGAAGTGTTAATGGAGAAAGTAAAAAAAATAGAAGACACCCTTAAAAACTTCGGAGTTGATGCAAAAGTCATCCAAGTGACAAAAGGGCCTGCAATTACTCGTTTTGAATTGCAACCTAGTGCAGGAGTCAAAGTTAGCAGAATTGTGAGTCTAACAGATGACATTGCTTTAAGTCTAGCTGCGCCTTCTGTGAGAATAGAAGCGCCGATTCCTGGTAAATCTGCTATTGGAATAGAAGTTCCAAATGATAAAATAGCTCCAGTATATTTGAGAGAAGTAATAGATAGCAAAAAGTTTAGAAATTTTAAATCAGGCTTAGCAATTGGTTTAGGAAAGGATATCGCTGGTAATATTGTCATAGCAGATTTATCTAAAATGCCTCATTTGCTCATTGCAGGTGCGACAGGTTCTGGTAAAAGTGTTTGTATAAATTCTCTTATAGTGAGTTTGTTATACAAAGCCCCTCCACAACAGGTAAAAATGATATTGATAGATCCAAAAGTAGTAGAACTTAATATTTACAATGGCATCCCTCATCTCTTGACTCCGGTTGTCACAGACCCTAAAAAGGCAGCCGGTGTCTTAAATTGGGCAGTACAAGAAATGACTAAGCGTTATAATTTATTTGCCCAATATGGAGTTAGAGATATAGACAGCTATAACGAAAAATACAAAGAAAACAGCTTATATAAAATTGTAATCATAATTGATGAGCTTTCTGACTTGATGATGGTCTCTCCTGCAGAAGTAGAAGAATATATATTTAGGTTAGCTCAAATGGCAAGAGCAGCTGGCATTCATTTGGTCATTGCTACCCAAAGACCCTCTGTTGATGTAATAACGGGAGTTATTAAAGCCAACATCCCTTCAAGGATTTCTTTTGCTGTATCTTCTCAAATTGACTCAAGAACAATCTTGGATATGACAGGTGCAGAAAAACTTTTAGGAAAAGGCGATATGCTTTTTAACCCAATAGGAGCAGCAAAACCTATGCGAATTCAAGGAGCTTTTATCTCTGAAGAAGAAGTAGAAGCTGTAGTAAATTTCTTAAAAAATCATTCTAAACCTCAGTACGAAGAAATAGAAATTGAGGAAAAGACAAATGGAAAAATTTTTGAACAACAAGAGGATGAGTTATTAGAAGATGCTATTTCTGTAATTTTAGAAACAGGGCAAGCTTCTATTTCAATGTTACAAAGAAGATTAAGAATTGGGTACGCGAGAGCTGCCCGAATTATAGATCAATTAGAGCAAAAAGGTATTATAAGCGGTTATGATGGTTCTAAGCCAAGGCAAATTCTTCTATCAAAAGAAGAAATAAAAAAAATATTAGAAGAATCTTAAAATAGAAAGGAAATGCAGATGAAAAATGTAGGAATTATATCCCTTGGATGTCCCAAAAACACAGTTGATTCGGAAAAAATGTTAGCAATTTTAAAAGAAAAAGGTTATAACATAGTAAATGATAAAAATAAAGCTGACATACTCATTATAAATACTTGTGGCTTTATAGAGGATGCAAAAAGAGAGTCGATAGAATGTATCATTGAGATGGGAAAACTCAAAAACCGCAGGCTAAAATACCTTATTGCAACTGGTTGCTTGTCTGAAAGATATAATAAAGAATTATTAAAAGAACTTCCCGAACTAGATGCAGTAATTGGCACTGGAGATTTCCCCAAAATTGCAAAAGTAATAGAAGAAATAGAAAAAGGAAAAACTGTTTTAGAATATGGACACGCTAATTTACTAAATGATGAAGGAATACAGCGCATTTTAACTACGCCAAATTATTACGCCTATTTAAAAATTGCAGAAGGTTGCAGCAATGCTTGTTCTTTTTGCATAATTCCAAAGATTAGAGGAAGATACAGAAGTCGCAAAATGGAGGACATACTTAGAGAAGCCGAGGAACTCGTCAAAAAAGGTGCAAAAGAACTTATACTCATTGCTCAAGACACTACAAAATATGGAGTAGACGTTTATAAAAAATTTATGCTGCCCCAACTTTTAAAAGAAATTTCTAAGATTGATGGTTTAAAGTGGATTAGGTTACTTTATGCATATCCTGATAGTGTAACAGAAGAACTTGTTGAAGAGATAAAAAACAATGAAAAAATAGTAAAATATATTGATATTCCGTTACAACATTCTCATGATGAAGTTCTAAAAAGAATGAATAGAAATACTAATAAACAAAAAATAGAAGAGGTTATAAGTAGATTGCGTAGCATTCCAAACATGGTAATACGCACTACTTTTATGGTAGGCTTTCCTGGAGAGACAGAAGAAGAATTTGAGGATTTAAAACAGTTCATAAAAGAAAAAAAATTTGAGAGAGTAGGAGTTTTCACATATTCTCAAGAAGAGGGAACTAAAGCGTATTATATGAAGCCTCAAATTAAAAAGAGCGTAAAAATTAAAAGACAACAAGAATTGATGGAGATGCAAAAAGAAATTTCTTATCAGCATAATCTTTCAAAAGTGGGGAAGCAGTTAGAGGTACTAATTGAAGGCTTTGAAGATGGAATATATTATGGCAGAAGTTATATGGATGCCCCTGAGATTGATGGTGTTGTTTATGTAAAAAGCAACAAAAAACTCAAAGCTGGAGATTTTGTGGTAGCAACTATAACAGATGCCTATGAATACGATTTGGTGGGGGAATATTAATGAATTTAGCAAACAAACTTACAATGTTAAGACTTTTTTTAATACCTATTTTTATGTTTTTTATGCTTGTCAGAGGTCCCTACAACGATTTTATAGCTGCAGGAATATTTTCACTTGCAGCATTGACCGACAAATTTGATGGATATGTGGCAAGAAAATTTAATCAAATAACTAATTTTGGGAAATTTATGGACCCACTGGTAGACAAAATAATGGTTTCTTCTGCTCTAATAGTCTTAGTGCAAATGGGACGCATTCAAAGTTGGATTGTAGTAGTTATATTAGCAAGGGAATTTTTAATAACAGGTATTAGGACAGTTGCTGCTGATAAGGGAATTGTCATTGCTGCTAGCAATTACGGCAAATACAAAACTACTTTTCAAGTGATAGCAGTAATTGCACTGATGCTTAATAATTACCCTTTTAGCCTTATAAATTTTCCTTTCGACACTATAATGGTGTATATAGCCTTAATTTTGACAATTTATTCGGGTGTAGATTATATTATAAAATCTAAAAATTTATTCAAAGATTAAAGAGGTGTTTTAATTGAGGGGAGAAATTATTTCTGTTGGCACAGAGCTTTTATTAGGACAAATTTTAAATACTAACGCCAAATATTTATCTGAAAAATTGGCTCTTTTAGGTATAGATATATATTTCCATACTAACGTTGGAGATAACGAAGAAAGATTAAAAGAATGTTTAAATATCGCTTTTAACCGCTCTGACCTTATAATAACAACAGGTGGATTAGGCCCTACTGTCGATGACATTACAAAAGAGACTGTGGCTTCTTTTTTAGGTCTTCCTCTTGTAGAAAACATAGAAGCAAAAGAACAAATAATAAGATTTTTTGAAAAAATAGGACAAAACCCTACCATGAACAACTTCAAACAAGCCTTTTTCCCAGAAGGTGCAAAAATCTTGCCAAATAAAAATGGAACAGCTCCTGGCTGTATAATAGAAAAAGATAACAAAACTACCATAATTTTGCCTGGCCCACCTTCTGAGCTAATTCCAATGTTTGAGGAATATGTATATCCTTATCTTAAAAGCAAAGCTAATGAAACTATAAAGTCTCGAGTAATCAAAATATTTGGCTTAGGTGAATCAAAAGTAGAGGAAATGGTAAAACCTCTTTTATTTAATTCTAATCCTACTGTTGCTCCTTTAGTAGGTGATGGTTACGTAACTTTGAGAATAACTGCAAAAGGACATGATGACAAAGAAATTTTAGAAATGATTGAGGATATGGAATCAAGGATTAGAGGTATCATAGGTGACTATATATACGCTATAGATGAGGAAGAAATGGAAGAAGTTGTAATAAAATTACTGCAGAAAAACAAATTAACTCTTGCTGTCTCTGAGTCTTGTACAGGTGGTTTATTGGCAAAAAAGATAACAGATGTATCAGGGGCTTCAAAAGTCTTTAATTTGGGTGTTGTTTCTTACAGCGACGAAGCTAAAGAAAAAATTTTAGGAATTAAAAAATCTACTTTAGAGTCTTATGGAGCAGTAAGTCATGAGACAGCAAAAGAAATGGCAGAAAATATAAGAAAATTGGCTAATGCTGATTTTGGTTTGTCTACTACTGGAATTGCAGGACCTACAGGTGGGACACCTGAAAAGCCCGTAGGATTAGTGTATGTGGGTTTTGCTACCAATGAAAAAGTCTATGTAAAAAAACTAATGTTAAGTGGTGATAGAAGTAAAATAAGGACAAGGACAGTACTACATGCTTTAGACATTGTAAGAAGATATCTTCTGGGAATAAAAATTGACTAGTTATGTTCGTTAATATATAATTAATTTAATACAATACCTTGTATTCTTGGGAGGAATAATAAATGATAGAAAAACAAAAGGCTTTAGAAATGGCTATAAGTCAGATAGAGAGGCAGTTTGGCAAGGGCTCTATCATGAGATTGGGAGATACTGCAAAATTGAATGTAGAAGTAATACCTACAGGTTCTCTTGAATTAGATATAGCTTTAGGAGTCGGAGGGATTCCAAGGGGAAGGATAATAGAAATTTTTGGTCCTGAGTCTTCAGGAAAAACTACCTTAGCGCTACATATGATAGCAGAAGCACAAAAGATGGGAGGAACGGGTGCTTTTATAGATGCAGAACATGCTCTTGATCCTGTATATGCAAAAAATCTTGGGGTCAATATTGAGGATTTATTGGTGGCGCAGCCTGATACGGGAGAACAAGCCTTAGAAATTGCAGAAGCCCTTGTTAGAAGTGGTGCTGTTGACATAATTGTGATAGACTCTGTTGCTGCTTTAGTACCTAAGGCGGAAATTGATGGTGAAATGGGAGATAGTCATGTAGGGCTTCAAGCAAGACTGATGTCTCAAGCTTTGAGAAAATTAGCAGGGGTTACTAGTAAGTCTAAAACCATTGTGGTCTTTATAAACCAGCTTAGAGAAAAAGTAGGTGTTATGTTTGGAAACCCTGAAACAACCCCTGGAGGAAGAGCACTGAAATTTTATGCCACAATAAGACTAGATGTGAGAAAAGTAGATGCAATAAAGCAGGGAAATGAGATAATCGGCAATAGAACGCGCGTCAAAGTTGTAAAAAACAAAATTGCTCCGCCTTTTAAGCAAGCAGAATTCGATATAATGTATGGAGAAGGTATTTCAAGAGAAGGAAGTATTTTGGATATTGGCGCAAGTATAGACATAATTGAAAAAAGTGGTGCTTGGTATTCCTATGGAGATATACGATTAGGGCAAGGAAGAGAAAACGCGAAGCAATTTTTAAAAGAAAACAAAGAAATCGCAGATGAAATTGAAAGAAAAATTAGAGAAAATTTCAATCTAGCTTATAATAAAATAAAATCCTCCCCTGATACAATGGTAGAATGACCCCTTATTGTGGGGTTATTTTATTGCAAAAGGAGAAATAAGCATGATAATAACTACAATAGAAAAGCAGAAAAAAAATAAAACGCGATATAATGTTTATATAGATGGAGAATATGCCTTTAGTTGCAATTTAGAAGATTTGACCTATTTAGGCATAGAGGAAGGGAAAGAACTAGATAATGAACAGTATAATTATTATGTAAACTATACTGCAACAAGACAAGCGAGTGACTACGCATTTAAACTTTTATCAAGAAAAATGTTAACAGAAAAAGAACTCTCTCAAAAGCTTGAAATAAAAGGTTTTGAAGAGAATATTATAAAAAGTGTTATTGAAAAGCTGAAAAGCTATAACTATATCAATGACGAAGTTTATACCAAATTATTTATAGAACAAAGAATAAACCAATTGTATAGCAGGCGAAAAATTTATTACGAACTTGTAAAAAAAGGAATTAGTAAAGAATTGATCCAAAAAAGTTTAAACAATTTTTATCCTGAAGAAAAAGAAGTTGAAATAATAAAAAAAATAATTGAAAAAAAATTAAAATTCCAAGAAGAAACTAAAAAATTAAAAAACTATCTTTACAACAATGGTTTTCAAATTGAAAACATTAGCGATGCCTTGAAAGAAAAGGATTTATAACTTGACATAATTTTGAAAAGGGTCTAAAATAAAATATGAATAACTACTAAGGAGGTGTAAGAGTATTAGCAATGTTGAATTGATAATCACAGCACTTATTGCAATAGCAGTCGGCTTTCTAATTGGTTATTTTGCAAGAAAGATTATTGCAGAATCTAAAATAAAAAGCGCAGAAAATTTAGCACGTACCATATTAGAAAGTGCAAAAAGAGACGCTGAAAATAAAAAAAGGGAGCTCTTATTAGAAGCTAAAGAAGAAATTCACCGCATGCGAACTGATTTAGAAAAAGAGATAAGGGATCGCAGAGGTGAATTACAGCGTTTAGAAAAAAGACTCCTTCAAAAAGAAGAAACCCTGGATAAAAGAGCCGAAACTTTAGAACAAAGAGAAAATCTTCTAGAAGAAAAACAAAAAGAAATTCAACAATTGGAAGAACAAATTTCTTTACTCCATCAAAAAGAAATAGAAGAATTAGAAAGAATTTCGGGACTAAGCCGTGAAGAAGCAAAAACTATTTTATTAGAAAGTGTTCAAAAAGATATACAACATGAAATGGCTGTAATGATTAAAGAAATGGAAAACAAAGCTAAAGAAGAAGCAGAAATGAAAGCAAGGGAAATAATTAGCAATGCCATTCAACGTTGTGCGGCTGACCATGCTGCAGAAACAACTGTGTCTGTTGTTACCCTTCCTAATGATGAAATGAAAGGTCGCATAATAGGTAGGGAAGGTAGAAATATAAGGACAATAGAGACATTGACGGGAATTGACCTTATAATAGATGATACCCCTGAGGCGGTTGTTATTTCAGGCTTTGACCCTATACGAAGAGAAGTTGCGCGGATTGCGCTGGAAAAATTAATTGAAGATGGACGAATACATCCCGCAAGAATAGAGGAAATGGTGGAAAAGGCTAAAAAAGAAGTAGACAACATGATAATCAAAGCAGGAGAAGAAGCGGCTTTTGAAGTAGGGATTCACGGTTTGCATCCCGAGCTGATTAAGTTATTAGGAAGACTTAAATTTAGAACTAGCTACGGGCAAAATGTCTTAAAGCATTCAATCGAAGTAGCTCATTTGGCAGGACTTATGGCTTATGAATTAGGTGCAGATGCCCTAGTTGCCAAAAGAGCAGGACTTTTACACGATATAGGTAAGGCCGTAGACCATGAGGTGGAAGGCCCTCATGTAATGATAGGTGCAGAACTAGCTAAAAGATATCATGAGTCTGATTCTGTCATTCATGCCATAATGGCTCATCATAATGATGTAGAGCCTCAGACTGTTGAGGCAGTATTAGTACAAGCGGCAGATGCTATCTCTGCTGCAAGGCCAGGCGCAAGGCGGGAAGCATTAGAAGCCTATATTAAGCGTTTAGATAAGTTAGAACAAATTGCTAATTCTTTTGAAGGTGTAGAAAAGTCTTATGCTATACAAGCAGGAAGAGAAATCAGAATAATGGTAAAACCTGAAATTGTCAATGATGATGATATTGTCATTTTAGCGCGAAATATAAGTAAAAAAATTGAGGAAGAAGTTGAATATCCAGGTCAAATCAAAGTGACTGTCATAAGAGAGACAGTAGCTATAGATTATGCAAAATAAAGGATTGAAAAAAAGCGTGCGATAAGCACGCTTTAAAAGTTTCATCATAAATTTTTATTAGCTATTGTTTTAATAGCCAGGTTTGTGCAATAATAAGTTTAAGAAAATTATTTTTTGGAGGTTAAGAATGAAGATACTTATCATCGGCGATATAGTTGGAAGACCAGGTAGAAACATATTAAAAGAGCATTTACAAGAATTAATATCAGAATACAATATTGACATAGTTATAGCGAATGGAGAAAATGCTGCCGGAGGAAATGGACTGACTCGCAAAGTTGCTGATGAACTTTTTGAAATAGGAATTTCTGCATTAACAATGGGAAATCACGTGTGGGATCAAAAAGAAATATTAAAATTTATTGATGAAGAAATGCGAATTGTAAGACCTGCCAATTATTTAGAGGAAACACCTGGCAGAGGATCTATAGCACTTAATTTTAAAAATACAAAAATTGGTATTATAAATTTGCAGGGAACTACCTTTATGCCTTGCAATAGAAATCCTTTCTTTGTCGCCTTAGAAGAAATAGAAAAGTTAAAAAAAGAGACGAATATAATCCTCGTAGATTTTCATGCAGAAGCTACTTCTGAAAAAATAGCAATGGGATATTTTTTAGACGGAAAAGTAAGTTGTGTTTTTGGCACTCATACTCATGTACAAACGGCAGATGAGAAAATATTACAAAATGGGACAGCTTACATAACTGATGTTGGCATGACAGGTCCTAGTGATTCTATATTGGGAATAGATAAAGAATTAATAATTAAAAAATTTACATCTTCTGTACCTGTACGCTTTGAAGTTGCAAAAGGTCCTGCCCAAATAAATGCCATTGTAATTTCTGTTAATGAAATAACAGGAAAATGCTATAGCATAGAACGGATTAATAAAATTTATGCATAAAAAGGAGGATTTTTAAAACAAATGTAGAATATTAACAAAGAGAAAATCATTTGTTTTTAAGGGGGAAAAACAATGGAAGTGTTAAAAGTTTCAGCAAAATCTAATCCAAACGCTGTAGCAGGAGCGTTGGCAGGGGTGTTAAGGGAGCGTGGAGGTGCAGAAGTACAAGCAATAGGTGCAGGTGCAATAAATCAAGCTGTAAAAGCTGTTGCAATTGCGAGGGGTTTTGTAGCACCAAGCGGGATTGACTTAATTTGCATTCCTGCTTTTACAGACATTGAAATAGACGGTGAAGAAAGGACAGCAATAAAGTTAATTGTAGAGCCACGATAAAAAATAACCTGCATTTTGCAGGTTACAGACTGTAGACAAACTTTCGTAAAGGAGATATTTTGCAATCGGTGCGACTGTTACAAAGCGGTAACAAAACTTAGCGAGACTGAGGGTGGAGGCAGGGCCGAAGCCAAGGAGGGCGGAGGCGGGCACTAAGACAGGACGTTGCCTGACGGGGTACCCTGCCAGAGCCCGAAAGTCGAGTTTAGTTTTGTCGCTTTGGAACATCGGAGCGACGATGCAAAATATCTCCTTTGAATATTTTTTAACTTTGTCAACAAACTGTAACCTGCATTTTGCAGGCTATTTTAAATTGTAAAGGTAAAATTCAGAAGAAAGGTTGGGATGATATAATGCTTGCAGACCTTCACATGCATTCAAGAGCTTCTGATGGAACTAATTCACCTTCTGAAGTAGTTCGATTGGCGAAAGAACACGGACTTAGTTGTATTTCTCTGACAGACCATGATACGATTGATGGATTAGAGGAAGCCATAGGAGCTTCTTCAAGATATGAAATAGAAGTTATCCCTGGAATTGAATTTAATTGTTATTATCAAGATCAAGAAATTCACATTTTAGGTTATTTTATAAATTATCACGATAAAAATTTTACTGAAAAATTAAAAGAGATGAAAAAGCTTAGAAATGACAGAGCCAAAGCGATTTTAAAAAAATTAAATGAATTAGGAATTGATATTTCTATAGAAGACGTATTGGAATTCACAAGTGAAAAATTCATAGGAAGACCTCATATAGCAAGAGCCATGGTAAAAAAGAATTATGTAGAAAGTGTAAAAGAAGCTTTTGAGAAGTACATAGGAGTGGGGGCTCCTGCTTATGTAGAAAGATACAGAATCACTCCTTTTGAAGCAATAAACCTTATTTTAGAAAATGGAGGTGTTCCTGTTTTAGCTCATCCCGGGTTACTTCAAGATGATAGTATTATTGAGGAATTAGCCTCAAAAGGTTTAATCGGAATAGAAGTTTACCATTCAAAACACACTGCCAAAGATATAAAAAAGTATTTAAACAAAGCTAAAAAATACAATTTAATCATCACGGGAGGTTCAGATTTTCACGGTATAGAAGTAGATGGCAGAGACCTTTTGGGAACAATAAAGTTGGACTATGAATATGTAAAAATATTAAAAAGTAAAACTAAAAATTTTGTAGAAATATCAAAATAATTAAGTTAAAATAATATTGTGATTCATATAACAAAACCCTCTGGAGGTGTAAAAATTGGATTTATCCCAAAATGCCTTACAAATTACCCCTTCTATGACATTAGAAATAACTGCAAAGGCAAAACAGCTAAAAGCTCAAGGCATAGACGTTATAGACTTCGGAGTAGGAGAGCCAGATTTTGATACACCTGATTACATAAAAGAAGCTGCAATTGACGCTATAAAAAAAGGCTACACCAAATATACCCCTTCTTCAGGCATTTCTGAATTAAAAAAAGCAGTATGCGACAAGCTTTTAAAAGATAATGGCCTTAAATACCAACCAGAACAGATTGTCATATCAAATGGTGCTAAACACTCTATATATAACGCTCTTTGTGCAATTTTAAATCCTGGCGATGAAGTTATAATTCCTGTACCTTATTGGTTAAGCTATCCTGAGATGGTAAGGCTGGCTTATGGAAAACCTGTCTTTGTAAAAACAAAAGCAGAAAATGACTTTAAAATTACAGCCGAAGAATTAAAAAATGCTATTACCTCTAAGACAAAAGCTTTAATTTTAAATACCCCCAACAATCCAACTGGCTCAGTGTATACTAAAGAAGAGTTAGAAGAACTTGTAAAAATTATTGAAGAAGCAAATATTTTTGTCATTTCAGATGAAATATACGAAAAATTAATTTACGAAGGCAGTCACATCAGTATCGCCTCTTTAAATGAAAAAATTAAAGAACTGACAATTTTGGTAAACGGTATGTCTAAAGCTTATGCTATGACAGGATGGAGAATTGGATATACTGCTTCTTCTTTAGAAATTGCAAAGGTTATGTCAAATATTCAGAGTCATACCACTTCAAATCCCAATTCAATCGCTCAATATGCCAGTGTAGCCGCTTTATCAGGAGATGAAACTGTTATTAAAAGAATGGCAGAAGAATTCAATAAAAGAAGAATTTATATGGTTGAAAGGATAAATAAAATAAAGGGGTTAAAATCAAATAAACCTCAAGGGGCTTTTTATGTAATGGTAAATATAGACGAATACATTGGGAAAGAGATAAAAGGAAAAATTATTAGAGGTTCCATAGATTTTGCAAATGCTTTAATTGAAGGAGCAAATGTAGCAGTTGTTCCTGCTTTGCCCTTCGGAATGGACAATTACATTAGGATTTCTTATGCTACTTCCATTGAAAATATTGAAAAAGGCTTAAATAGAATCGAAGAATTTTTAAATAAAGCATAATGAGGAGGTAAATATGCGAGATACTTATCAGAATCCGTTAATAACAAGATACGCTAGCAAAGAAATGGCTCAAATCTTCTCTGACGATGAAAAATTTAAAACTTGGCGAAGATTATGGGTAGCTTTGGCAAAAAGCGAAAAAGAATTAGGGCTCAATATTACAGATGAGCAGATTAAAGAAATGGAAGAAAATATAGACAACATAAACTATGAAGATGCGGAAAAATTCGAAAGAAAATTTCGACATGATGTAATGGCTCATATACACGCTTATGGTCTTTTATGCCCAAAAGCAAAGCCTATAATTCACTTAGGGGCAACTTCTGCGTTTGTAGATGACAATACGGATATTATTTTAATGGATAGAGGACTTCAGCTAATTGAGAAAAAGCTTTTAAAAGCGATAAAAGTCCTCTCTGAATTTGCACTAAAATATAAAGATTTACCAACATTGGGTTATACTCACTTTCAGCCTGCTCAGCTGACAACTGTAGGCAAAAGAGCTTGTCTATGGATACAAGACCTGATTCTTGATCTTCAGGATTTAAGATACAGGCGTCAAAACATGATGCTGAGAGGAGTAAAAGGGACGACAGGTACACAAGCTAGCTTTATGGAACTTTTTGATGGAGATGAGGAAAAGGTAAAAGAGCTTGACAGGTTGGTTGTAGAAAAGATGGGATATAAAAAATCCTTTCCTGTAACAGGTCAGACTTACACTCGAAAGTACGATTTTATGATTTTATCTGTGTTAAGTGGGATAGCTCAAAGTGCCCACAAGTTTAGCAACGACATAAGGCTTTTGCAACATTTGAGAGAAATTGAAGAGCCTTTTGAAGAAAAGCAGATTGGCTCCTCTGCTATGGCGTACAAAAGAAACCCAATGAGAAGTGAAAGAATGGCAGCTTTATCTAGGTATGTAATTGTGACATTATTAAACTCTTCTATCACGGCCTCCAACCAGTGGTTTGAGAGGACCTTGGATGATTCAGCTAATAGGAGAATTGTAATCCCTGAAATGTTTTTGGCTACAGATGCTATTCTAAACCTCTATATAAACATAGCCTCTGGATTAAAAGTAAATGAAAAAGTGATTGTGAAAAATGTAAAAAGAGAACTTCCATTTATGGCTACAGAAAAAATTTTAATGGCGGCTGTGAAAAAGGGCGGAGATAGACAGGAATTGCACGAAGCCATAAGAGTATATTCCTTAAAGGCTGCTGAAGAAGTAAAAAATGGCGAAGACAATAGACTGCTTGAGTATATCAAGCAGGATAAAAGATTTGGCCTTTCTAACGAGGAAATTCTTGACCTTACTGATCCAAGAAAGTTTACAGGCAGATCTGCAAATCAGGTAAAGGAATTTATTGAAGACCATGTAAGACCTCTTCTTGATGGGATAGAAGACATAGAAGTCAAAGTAGAAGTTTAAAAACTTTCACTTTCCACATCCCAATATCATAAAATAGGATTGAAAATGATATTGGGATGTGGTGTGATATGGGAATATGGCCCGTATTTTTTGAAGGGTATAGATTTGAAAAGAAGGCAGAAAAAGAGATATCTAAGGAATTGGAACAGGTGGATGAGAAAAAGCTGCAGGAAGAGGCTTTAAGAGAATTAAATTCTCTCATAGGGCTTCATAAAGTGAAAGAGATTATTTATGAAATTTACGCTTTTTCTCAACTTCAGATGAAGCGCAAAAAAGAAGGCCTTGCCACTGACTCCATAGTGCTTCATATGATTTTCAAAGGAAATCCTGGGACAGGGAAGACCACTGTGGCGAGGATTCTTGGGAAACTCTTAAAAGGCATGGGTGTGCTGGAGAAGGGGCATGTGGTAGAAGTTGAAAGAGCAGACCTTGTGGGGGAGTACATAGGACATACAGCCCATAGGGTGAGGGAAAATGTGAAGAAAGCCTTGGGAGGCATTTTGTTTGTAGATGAAGCCTATTCTCTGGCAAGGGGTGGAGAAAAAGACTTTGGCAAAGAAGCCATAGATACTTTGGTAAAAGAAATGGAAGACAATAGAAACAAATTCATTTTAATTCTGGCAGGTTACAAACATGAGATGGAATATTTTTTGAACACAAATCCGGGCTTAAGGTCCAGATTCCCGATACAAATAGATTTTCCAGATTACACAATTGAGGAACTCCTGCAGATTGCTGAAGTTATGGTAAAAAATAGGCAGTACAAACTTACAGAAAGTGCAAAAAGAAAGCTTATGAAGATACTGATAAAAAATGACGCCTCTAGAGAGATGGGAAATGCCAGAATGGTGAGAAACCTGATTGAAAAAGCAATAAGAAAGCAGGCTGTGAGGGTTTTGAATAAAGTAAATATAACAAAGGAAGATTTAATAACAATAGACAGCATTGACATACGTGAAGATTAAGTCTTAAAAAAGATCCTGTAGGCATTTTCGCCTTCTGCTGTTGCGAATTTTGCTTTAGGGCTTGAGTGCAGCAGTTTGAAATGTTCATCCCTCTCCATGTTTTTATCAATATTCTTTATAAATTCTGGAGGCAATATATGTACATGGGAATCTATTCTCACAATGCACACCTTCTTTTCTTGGTAAATTGCTTTTTATAGATAGATTATATCACCTTTTCGTGTTTTCACAAACTCTTTTAAGTGCTATAATAGTATTGCTTGTAAACTTAGGACTAGAGAGAGGTTGATAAAATGACATCACAGGAATTTTTAAAAAACAACTTTAACATTCCGCCAAAAGTCGTTGAATTGATAGAAAGCGCTGAAAAGAGCTGTTTAGATATATTTAAAAAAATTGATGAAATAGTCGAGTACAACCAGTACAAAGTGATATACCATTTTCAAAAGAATAAATTGAGCGATATTCACTTTAATGGAACCACAGGTTATGGATATGGCGACATTGGAAGAGACGTGATAGAAAAAATATATGCTGGCATCTTTGGGACTGAAGACGCCTTAGTAAGGCCTCAAATCGTTTCTGGAACTCATGCCATATCAATTGTACTTTTCGGCAATTTAAAGCCAAATGAAGAGCTAATTTCGGCTTCTGGGAAGCCTTATGATACATTGGAAGAAGTTATAGGTATAAAAGGGGAGGGGAGGGGAAGCTTAAGAGAGTACGGGATTATTTATAAGGAAGTTCCTCTTCTTGAAAATGGGGAAATGGATGTAGAAAGTATAAAAAAATCTATAACTTCAAAAACAAAGATGATAATGATTCAAAGGTCAAAAGGGTATGACTACAGAAAGTCCTTTACTATAGCGGAAATAGGGGAAGTGATTAAAGAAATAAGAAAGGTAAAAGAGGACATAATAGTCTTTGTAGATAATTGTTATGGTGAGTTCACAGAAAAAAAAGAACCTACGGAGGTAGGGGCAGATATCGTAGCTGGTTCTCTCATAAAAAACATAGGAGGAGGGATTGCACCTACAGGAGGATACGTGGTGGGTAAAAAAGAGCTTGTGGAAAATGCTTCTTATAAGCTTTACGCTCCAGGAATAGGAAAAGAAGTAGGCCCCTCCCTTGGCTTTAATAGACTGATACTTCAAGGCCTGTTTTTTGCTCCAAAAGTAGTTGGAGAAGCTTTAAAAGGGGCAGTACTTCTTTCAAAAGTCATGTCGGATTTAGGTTATGAAGTACTGCCTAAATATGATGAAGAGAGGACAGATATAGTACAGGCTGTAAAATTTAGAACAGAGAAAGAGCTCATATCCTTTATTCAAGGAATACAGTTGGGCTCTTATGTTGATGCTCATGTACTTCCCGAACCTTGGGACATGCCAGGCTATCAGGACAAGGTGATAATGGCAGCAGGCGGATTTATTCAGGGTTCTTCTATAGAGCTAAGCGCCGATGCTCCTATAAGAGAACCTTATACTGCCTATGTACAGGGAGGCTTGAGTTATCCTCAAGTTAAATTGGCCATATCCATAGCTCTCAGCAGAATTTATTCTTGAGATAAGGGGTTTTTATTTACAGCCTCTCTAAGCTGTGAGTCGTCCACATGTGTGTAAATCTGCGTGGTTGAAACGTTAGAATGCCCCAAAAGCTTTTGTAATGTGCGTATATCTACGTTTCCGTACCTGTACATTAAAGTAGCTGCTGTGTGGCGAAGTTTGTGAGCAGAGTATTTCTTGCCTTCTAAATTAGCATGTTTTAAATGCTTTTTAACCAAGTATTGAACAGTTTTTACGCTTATCCTCTTCAGTCTTTTACTCAAAAACAGGGCCTTTTTGTCCTTTACACCTTCTTTGGGCCTTACTTTGAGGTAATCGCTTATAGCCTTTATACAAGCCTCATTTAGGTAGATAGTCCGCTGTTTATTTCCTTTTCCTATGACAGTCAATTTGTCTTCTTTTATATCATCAAGATTTATATTTACAAGCTCTGAAACCCTTAAACCACAGTTTAGAAAAAGAGTTATAATAGCGTAATCTCTTTCTTTAAAAGGCCCATCTATAGAATTTAAAAGTTTTTTACTTTCATCAAGGGTGAGGTAAATAGGCTGTCTTACAGAAAGTTTTGGGGACTCTAATTCTTGAGTAGGATTTTTACTTATGACTTTCGCTTTTTTGTAAAGATAATTATAAAAAGACCTTAAACTTGCTACTTTTCGAGCACGAGCAGGGGGAGTATTAGACCTTTCGTTAGCTACAAAGTTAAGGTAGGCGTATAAGTCGTTTAAATCAACAGATTCTATCAAATCAACATCTACATCAGAAATATCTATTTCATCAAATTCTACATTAGGACTAACTTTTTCGCGTCTTTGCTTTAAAAAGCGCAAAAACAAAACTAAATCATAAGCATAAGCTTTTACAGTATTATAAGAACGGGCTTTTACGGTTGAGAAGTAGTTTAAAAATTCTTCAAGAAGAGGGGGATATTTAATGGAACCATTATTGGAAGTATTATTAGAAATTTCATTAGACATTCTCAAAACTCCTTTCTATAATTCTAATTATCTTATTATACGAAATAACTATTTCGTATAATTACTTGTATATATAATACCATACATATAATGCTTAAATCAAGCTACTTTAGAGACTGCGTTCAAAATTATTAAAAAGCTCAAAGAACCTTACTAAACTAAGATTCCTTGAGCTTAAAACTCTTATAACTTTTTAGTATTTCTTTTTATTTGCTCTGTAGCCAGTCTATCACATAAATTATTGTATTCACTATCTGCATGACCTTTTACTTTAATCCAATTGATTTGATGTCTTTTTGAAACCTTTAAAAGCTCCTTCCATAACTCTTGATTTTCTACTGGAGTTTTATCTGATTTTAGCCAATTGTTTTTCTGCCACTTTTCAAGCCAGCCTTCTTTAAAGGCATTTATTACATAACTACTGTCACTATATAAATTAACTTTACAAGGCCTTTTTAAGGCTTTCAAAGCTTCTATTACTGCTTTTAATTCCATTCTATTGTTTGTAGTATTTTCTTCAAATCCTGATATTTCTTTTTTTGTTCCTTTGTACAGTAAAACTGCTGCCCAGCCACCTGGACCAGGATTACCGCTACAAGCTCCATCTGTGTATATTTCAACAACTTCGTTATTATTTGACATTTTTACTTCAATCCCTTTGTTTTTTGATATGCTGCAGCCACTGCTTCAATCACTGCACTTCTCATACCATTTTTTTCCAAAATTCTTATACCTTCAATAGTTGTACCACCTGGAGATGTTACCATGTCTTTTAATTGGCCAGGATGAAAACCTGTTTTTAATACCATGTTACCTGCACCAGCTACAGCCTTTGAAGCTAATTTATACGCAACATCTCTTGGTAATTCCAATAGTACACCACCATCTGCCAATGCTTCAATAAACATGTACACAAAAGCAGGACTACAACTAGAGACAGCCATTGCAGCATCAATTAACTTTTCTTCTATTTCTACAATTTCCCCACAGGTTTTAAAAATCTTCTCTACAATCTCTTTATCTTCTCGCTGTATCTCTTGTGAATAACTTATAGCAGTAATACCTTCTCCTATTAAAGCAGGAGTATTAGGTATTGTCCTCACTATTTTTCCCGTTTTTAAAATATCTTTGACATGACTTATAGTTATACCCGGAGCTATAGTAATTATTATTTTTTTATCAGTTACTTTTACTTTTATTTCTTCTAATACAGCATCGTAAATATTAGGTTTTACTGCTAAAATAATAATATCTGACTTTTCAGTTAGGTCAATATTGTCTTTTGCAACAATAACACCAAATTCTTTTTCTAACCCCGTTGTTTTTTCTTTCAACGTGTCATAAAGAATTAAATCCTCAGCGTCTATAAAATCCGACTTTAATATGCCCTTTATAAGAGCAAGTCCCATATTGCCGACTCCTATAAAACCGATTTTCATCTTGAAAAACTCCCTTACTTTGTTATTTCAAAAAAACAGTATTAGGGTAACTAATACTGTCAGACTGTAGACAAACTTTCGTAAAGGAGATATTTTGCAATCGGAGCGACTGTGACAAAGCGGCAACAAAACTTAGCGAGACTGAGGGTGGAGGCAGGGCCGAAGCCAAGGAGGGCGGAGGCGGGCACCTGAGACAGGACGTCGATTGTGCCCGGTACCCTGCCGGAACCCGAAAAGTCGAGTTTAGTTTTGTCGCTTTGGAACATCGGAGCGACGATGCAAAATATCTCCTTTGAATATTTTTTAACTTTGTCAACAAACTGACAGTATTAGGGTAACTAATACTGTTTTTTTGTTTTTACTCTTCTTTCTTCTCATCCTTATCAGAAGCAGAGAAGATTACAGGCTTTTGGGGTGTAATTGTCGAAATAGCATGCTTGTAAATAAGAAGTTGCTGTTTGTTCTCTGACTCCAACACCACCGTAAAATTGTCAAATCCTTTCACTAAACCCTTTAATTGGAATCCATTGATTAAGTAGACAGTTACTGGTACATGTTCTTTTCTCACTTGATTTAAAAAGATATCCTGTAAATTAATAGCTGCTTTTGAACTTGCCATCTTTATCCCCCTTCTTTAATATGTATCATTAGTTATATTCTATCAAAAATTTAATTTTCCTGCTAAATATTTAATAATATTTTTTTTGAGTTCTTCATAGTTTTTATAGTCATCTACAAAAAACCATTTGATAAAGTTATAACCCTTAAACCAGGTGATCTGTCTTTTTGCATACCTCCTTGTCCCTTTCTTAATCTTTTCAACAGCTTTTTCTAAAGAAATCTCTCCTTTTAAATATTCTACAATTTCTTTATATCCTAAAGCCTGCATAGCAGTACTGTCTTTATTATACCCGATTTTTAGTAAGTTTACCACTTCTTCAACCAAATTATTTTTTATCATTTCATCTACTCTTTGATCAATTCTATCGTATAAAATTTGTCTGTCTTTGAAATTAAGCCCTATCATTATAGGCTGATACTCTGGATTTAAACGCATACCACTCATTTTTTGATAGTAAGAAATAGGTTTGCCTGTAAATTCATAAACTTCTAAAGCTCTTATGATTCTTCTAATATCATTTGAATGTATTTTTTTTGCTGCCTCTGGGTCCACACTTTTTAACTTCTCATAAAGATATTGACTGCCATAAGTATTTGCTAATTCTTTCATTTTCTCTCTAAATTCTTTGCTTCCTTCAAAATCAGAAAAGTGCATGATGTAAATTATTGAATTGATATATAAACCAGTTCCCCCTACAATTATAGGAAGTTTCCCTCTTTTGTAAATATCCTTTATAATCTCTTTCGCTCTTTTTTCATATTCTGCTACACTAAACTCTTGATTTGGCTCTACAATATCTATCAAATAATGAGGGATGCCTTGCATTTCTTCCTTTGTAATTTTTGCTGTACCAACATCCATGTACTTATAAACTTGCATAGAATCAGCAGAAATGATTTCTCCATTAAATTCTTTTGCCACGTCTACTGCTAATTTAGACTTGCCAGAGGCTGTGGGCCCAACAATAAGCACAATTTGTATAGCCATTCCATCACCCTTATATTACATAATTCTTTTAAACATCTTTTCTAACTGAGTTTTTGTTATAGCGATTATAACAGGTCTTCCGTGAGGACAGGTGTAAGGATTTTCTGTAATCTTCAAATCTTCAAAGAGTTTATAAATCTCTCTTTCAGATAAATTATCCATAGCTTTTACTGCAGCTTTACAAGCCATCATTATAATATTTTCTTCTTTTAAGGATATTTTATTGATAAGTTCCTTATCTTTAAGTTTTTCCACTATATCTATAAATAACTGCCTTGCTTCTGGCTGCCCTAAAATTACAGGCACCTCTCTTAATATTATAGAATTGTTCCCAAATTCCTCAAATACATAACCTAATTTATTTAAAAGCTCTTTTTCTTGATGAACAAGTTCTAAATCTCCTGGTTGTAATTCTACTACAATAGGAAATGTTACCTGCCTTGTTTGAATTTTTTCATATTGGGAAGTAAATTTTTCATATAAAATCCTTTCGTGGGCAGCATGTTGGTCAATTATATAGAATACATCTTCCCTTTCTACGATTATATAAGTAGAAAACAATGTGCCCACTATTTTTATGTCACTTATTTTTTTAGCAAGGTCATTTTTATTTACTTCTTCTTTTTCATGCCCCTCATAAACAGCCAAATGATTATCTAAACTATTTTCTTTTAATACATTATCTTTTAAAAATACATTTTGACCTTTAAATTCATTGTCAAATTTCTTTATTCCCTTTTCTACTTCTTTATCAGAAAAAGTAAAGTATAATTTCGTCTGCTCAGCTGGAATGGTTGGAGTTTCAATTTTAAAGATATTCTTTTTTTCGTCAATTTTTACTTCTGGTATTAAGTTGTATTTATGAAGGCTATTCTTTATAGTTTTATAAACAGCTTCAAAAATTCTTCTTTCATCTGAAAATTTTATCTCTAATTTTGAAGGATGTATATTCACATCAATTTGCCTTGGGTCTATTTCCATGTACAAAAAAACGGCAGGATATCGACTTACAGGTATATAAGTTTTAAAAGCTTCATCGATAGCGGCTGAAAGGGTTTTATTTTTTACGTATCTTCCATTTACATAGAAAAATTGCATATTCCTATTTGAATAATTTAAAGAATTTTTACCTGCTAAAATCTTTAATTTCAAATCTTCACTTTCAAAAGAAGCTGACATAAGAGAAGAGTAGACTTCATTTCCAAAAAGCCTCAATATTACATCTTCTATATTTCCATTGCCAGATGTTATAAATTGCAATTTCTTGTCTTTTACATATTTAAAAGAAACTTCAGGATGGGAAAGGCACAATTTAATTACAACATCAGTTATATACATAGTCTCTGTTGAAGGACGTTTCAAAAACTTCCTTCGTGCCGGCGTATTAAAAAACACATCTCTTACTTCAATACTACATCCTTTTGCACAACCGCAATTGGTTTTTTCTACTATCTTTCCACCCTCCACAACAACTTTAGTACCAAATAAGGCTGCTTCTTCTTTAGTCTGTAAAGTTACGTGGGAAACTGCCGCAATACTAGCTAAAGCCTCTCCTCTAAAGCCTAATGTCCCTATATTATAAAGGTCATTGTCAGATTTTATCTTGCTGGTGGCGTGCCTTTCAAAAGCTAAAATAGCGTCTATTTCATTCATCCCACAACCGTCGTCAGATACCTTTATATAAGGAATGCCACCTTCTAAAATTTCAACTGTAATATTTTTGCTTCCAGCATCAAGAGAATTTTCAATTAATTCTTTCACTATAGAGGCAGGTCTTTCAACAACTTCTCCTGCAGAAATTTTATTTATTGTCTTTTCATCTAAAAGATGAATTTTATTCATAATACTCCGCTCCTCAAGGAGATTGCCTTCTCCTTTAATTCATATAAATAATTTAGAGCTTGAATAGGAGTCATGTTGTCCACATCGCAATTGGCTATATCATCAATTAGCGAATCCTTTGCCGTAGAAAAAATATCTATTTGAGTAAAGGCAAGTTGCTGTGATGCATTTTCTAATTCGGACTTTATGACCTTATCACTTTCCAAACTGTTTAATATCTCTTTTGCTCTTTCAACAATGCTATAAGGTAGTCCTGCTAGTTTTGAAACTTGTATTCCATAGCTTTTATCAGCGCCACCAGGTACTATTTTCCGTAAAAATATTATGTCATCTTCTCTTTCTTCTACTGAAACATTATAATTCCTGACTCCCTTCATCTTGCCTTCAAGTTTTGTCAATTCATGATAGTGAGTAGCGAACAAAGTTTTAGCCTTTATCTTTTCATGAATATATTCAATAACTGCATGAGCTATACTCATACCATCATAAGTGCTTGTACCTCTCCCTACCTCATCTAGTATTATCAAACTTTTACTAGTGGCAGATTTTAATATATTTGCCACTTCAGACATTTCCACCATAAAGGTACTCTGTCCTGCAAAGATGTCGTCAGATGCTCCTACTCTTGTAAAGATCTTATCTACAATTCCAATTTTAGCGTAAGAAGCAGGGACAAAAGAGCCTATCTGCGCCATCAGTACAATTAAAGCAACCTGTCTCATGTAAGTAGATTTACCAGCCATATTAGGTCCCGTTATTATCATGATAGGATTTTCAGGACCAATATCTATATCATTTGCTACATAAGATTCATCAGAAATAGTCTCTATTACTGGATGTCTTCCTTCCTTGATGACTATTCTGTCACTATAATCTACTATCGGTTTTATATATCTATTTGTTTCCGCAACTTCTGCAAAGGAAATGAGTACATCTATTGTGGCTATATATTTTGCTGTGTTTTGTATTCTTACAATTTGTAGTTCTACTTTTTCTCTTATTTCGTTAAAAAGCTGATATTCAAGCTCAATTAATTTTTCTTCTGCTCCTAATATAGTCTCTTCTATTTCTTTAAGCTCAGGTGTCACATACCTTTCTGCATTTGCCAAAGTTTGTTTTCGTATGTATCTTTCAGGAACCTGTGGTATATTAGATTTTGTAACTTCAATATAATAGCCAAAAACTTTGTTGTAACCTATTCTCAAGTTCTTAATGCCTGTTTTTTCTCTTTCTTCAGCCTCAAGATTTAGAATCCAATTTTTACCTTCTATTGAAGCCTTTCTTAGCTTATCTACTGTTTCATTGTACCCGTCTTTTATGATATTTCCTTCTTTTAATTGAGTAGAAGGGTCATCTTTTATCGACTTATCTATTAATTCGTATATATCATGTAAAGTATCAAATTTCTCACATATCTCTTTTAAAAGCCTTGAATTGAACTTTTCTAATATTTCTTTGATGTAAGGTAAATTTTGCAGAGATAGCTTTATAGAAATGAAATCTTTTGGATTAATACTCTGGTAGACAATTTTGCTAGCCAATCTTTCCAAATCGTATATTTTGTTTAAAAATTGTTTTAAATCTTGGCGATTTTTATAATCATTAAAAAGTTCTTCAACTGCCTCCAGTCGAGCATCAATGTGCTTTTTGTTAAGCAAAGGTTCTTCCAGCCATTTTTTCAAAAGCCTTCCTCCCATAGGAGTTACAGTTTTATCTAAAACTCCTAATAAAGAGCCTTTTTTAGACTTGTTTCTATTAGACTCTAATATTTCTAAATTTTTTATTGCATTGCTGTCTAATCCCATATAGGAGTTATCTTCATATATAAGCAATTTGTTTATATGCTTTAAAGCAGTTTTTTGTAATTCTTGTAAATAGCTAAAAAGAGCTGCTAACGAATTAGCCATATAAGGCTTATCTTTTATACCTAATTCTTCGGATTCTTTATTAAATTGAGTTTCTATTAATTTAATTTTTTCTTCAAAGTCAAGCTGCTTTTCATAGATATTTACAGCACAGTTATTATTCTTGAAAATTTTTACGTATTTATTATTTTTTAAAAAATCTTCATTAGCGATTATTTCCGAAGGAGTATACTTTGTTATTTCATCATAAACTCTTTTAATGTCTTTACAATTTTTAAGTTCTGTAGCGTATAAATCTCCCGTTGTTACATCAACAGCACAAAGTCCATAATTGTCCCTTCCTTTAAAAACAGACACAAGGTAGTTATTTGTTTTTTCATCCATTGATTCAGGATTTATTATTGTCCCCGGAGTATATATTCTTACTACATCTCTTTTTACCAATCCTTTTGCTTTTGCAGGGTCTTCTAATTGTTCACAAATAGCAACTTTATATCCTTTCTTTATCAACTTGTCTATATAAAAGTCTGCTGCATGGTAAGGAACACCAGCCATTGGGGCTTTTTCTTCCGTTCCTGCGTCTCTCCCTGTCAAAGCTATTTCAAGCTCTTTAGCAGCAATTTCCGCATCTTCGTAAAACATCTCATAAAAATCTCCTAGGCGGAAAAAGAGTATTGCATCTTTATATTTTTCTTTTATTTTAAGGTATTGTTCCATCATTGGAGTGACAGCCATTTTTTTGCACCTCCGGCTCCTCTTTATTATATCATAAAAATTAGCGCCCATATAGGCGCAGTTTTATCTTATAACTTCTACTAATTCTCCCTGCATTGTCCAAGCCTTTGTTTCAGTTATTTTAACATTAGCAAGTTTGCCGATAAGGCTTTCATCTCCCACAAAGTGGACTACTTTATTAGTCCGAGTTCGAGAGGTTAATTTATTACTGTCTCTTTTACTAATTCCTTCTATCAATACTTCCACAATTTTCCCTTTCAATTCTGCACTTTTTTCTAAGCTGATTTTGTTTTGCAACTCTATTAGTCTTTCTAAACGCTCATGTTTTACAGCATCATCTAATTGGTCTGGCATATTCGCCGCAACAGTCCCTGCTCTTTTAGAGTAAATAAAAGTATAAGCGGCATCAAATCGCACTCTTTCTACTAAATCCAATGTCTCCAAAAAATCTTCTTCTGTTTCACCTGGAAAACCTACGATTATATCTGTTGTTATTGCAATATCTGGAATGTTACTTCTTACTTTGTCAATAATTTCTAAATAGTGTTCTTTAGTGTATTTTCTATTCATCTTTTTTAAAATCTTGTTGCTACCAGCTTGTACAGGTAAATGCAAATGCTCACAAACTTTATCTAAATTCCTAATGGCATATATTAATTCATCGGAAATATCTTTAGGGTGAGAGGTCATAAACCTTATTCTCTCAATTCCCTCAATATCATTTAGCTTGTAAAGTAGTTTTGCAAAAGTTATATCTTCATCAAGGTCTTTTCCGTAAGAATTTACATTTTGCCCTAATAAAGTGATTTCCTTATACCCTTTTTGGGCTAATTCTTTTACTTCTGTTATTATATCTTCTGGCTTTCTGCTCTTTTCTCTGCCTCTTGTATAGGGTACTATGCAATAGGTGCAAAAATTATTGCAACCATAAATAATATTAACCCATGCCTTTAAATTGCTGTCCCTTTTGACAGGTAACTCTTCAACGACATTTTTTGTATCTTCTATAATATCTATAACTATATCTTGAGAGTTCAAAGCCTCCCATAAAAGCTGTGGAAATTTATATATATTATGAGTGCCAAAAACAATATCTATATAGGAATATTTTTCTTTAATAGCTTCTACTACATTTTTTTCTTGCATCATACAGCCAGATACACCAATAATTAAATTAGGATTTCTAGCCTTCAATTCTTTCATTTGTGATACTCTTCCCAATACTCTTATTTCAGCATGTTCTCTTACAGCACAAGTGTTAAAAAGTAAAACATCAGCTTGTTCCAGATTTTCAGTATGTTTATATCCCATCTCTTCTAGCATACCTGCCAATTTCTCCGAATCATGGACATTCATTTGGCAGCCGTAAGTTTCAATGTGATAATAAAGGTTTTTACCCTTATTTTCTTCTGCAATTTCTTTCATTATTTTTTCTTGTTTTTTTAATTCTTCTTCGGTTACATAAATATTGGTAGGCATTACTATTAACACCTCTTTTATCCCTGTGGAATAATTTTTTTGTAGAAAAAAGTTTTAATTGGTTCAAAATTGTATCTATATGGCAATATTATCTGCTCTGTACTACCCACAAAAAATATACCATTATCATTTAAAGACTCAAAAATTTTTTTATATATTTTATCTTTAGCTCTGTCATTAAAATATATTAACACATTTCTACAAATTAATAAATCTATATTTTTAGGATATTCATCATTTAACAAGTCATGCTTTTCAAATTGTACGCTTTTTCTAATATCTTCACTTATCTGATAACTTTTGTCATCAATTTTTCTAAAAAATTTTTTTTTATATTCTTGAGGTACTTTTTTTACACTCTCAGCCGAATATATACCTTTTTTAGCTTTTTCCAATACTCTTTCATCTATGTCTGTAGCAATAATTGTCACATCTTTTAAATCTATAAACTTTGTTAAAAGCATGGCTACAGAATAAGGTTCTTCTCCAGTAGAACAAGCTGCACTCCAGACTCTAAAACTTTTTTTTATGATGTAAGGCAAAAGGTCTTTCTCTAAGATTTCCCACTGTGAAGGGTTCCTAAAAAATTCTGTCACGTTAATAGTAATATAATTTAGAAACTCTTCATATAATGTCTTATTAACAGAGAGTTCATTAAAATATTCCTCATAAGAGCTAAATTTGTGACTAGTAATTAAAGATTCTAATCTTCTTTTCATCTGTTTTTCTTTGTATAAAGATAAATCTATTCCAGTCAATTTATGTATTTTTTTAACAAAGTCCTCATAACCTACCATAAATTATGTTCACCCCTAATTATAGAAAAAGTGGCTTTAAAAGCCACAAACAAGCCAGATCCATCATATTTTGAAGTTTGATCAGTAATTAACCACCTTCACTGGTTTTTCAAAGACTCCACGTTTGACCTCTGTTGCAGTCATGTTTTGTGCTCTTAACATTTTCGCTATATAGTTACAGGCATCCCACGGATTGACATCATCACCACAAGTAAATACATCAACCGCGGCATAACCCAGTTCTGGCCAAGTATGGATAGTTATATGAGATTCTGATATGACCACTACTCCGCTTACGCCCTGGGGATTAAATTTATGGAAAGCAACTTCCCGTATCTCTGCGCCTGTCACTATTGCAGACTGAACCATTATGTCTTCGATTAATTCCAAGTTGTCTAAAATATTGCTATCGCACCCATAAATTTCTGCCAAAATGTGGCGACCCAAAGCATTCATTTTGTATCGTGCCTCCTTTACTAAAATAATGTATACATTCAATGATTTTAATTTTAGCAGATTTTTTTCTTTTGTCAAGGTTTTTTACATGACAGTTTATAAAATTTTATTAAATATTTCTCCTAAGGTGATTCTAAGTTCTTGAGGTTCTAATTCTGGAATATCTTCTTCTTCAAGAGGCACTTCTTTAAGATTTATTTTTTTATCTTGTTGGATTATATTCAATATTTCTACTTTTATAGTATCATTTATTTTGTATGTTTTGATACTATTTTCTAAATTATTTTTATGAATCAATCCTTCTATCCCTGCTTCTAGCTGTACAAATACTCCAAAAGGCGTAATATTAGTAACAGTTCCATTTAGCACGTCTCCTTCGTGATATTTTGTTTCTGCATTCTCCCACGGATCTGGCAATACTTTTCTCAGGCTCAAAGTAATTTTTTCTTTTTTTTCATCCACATTTAATATATAAACCGAGACTTTATCTCCAATTTCCATTACTTCTCGCGGATTTTTAATTCTTTCCCAGCTAATTTCACTTAGAGGGATAAAACCATCAAAACCTCCTATGTCTACAAAAGCTCCCTTATCTATTATGTTTTTTACTTTTCCTTCTACTATGTCTCCTTCTTTCAAATTAGATAAAAGCGCTTTTTTAACTTTTTCTCTTTCTAGTTTCAGTACTTCTTTTTGAGATCCAACAATCTTTTTGCCGGGAATATACTCAATTATTTGAAACCGCAAAGTTTTACCTAAATATTCATTCAATTTATCGACATAATATAATTCCAGTTGAGAAACGGGAATAAAAACCTTGGCTCCTAATGAGTAGGCAATCACTCCGCCTTTTACAACCTCAATAACTTCTCCTTCAATTATCTCTTTATTTTTATAGGCTTTTTCAATTTTTTCTCTGCTCAGCTTATCATCAGCCATAACTTTAGAGGCTAATACATTCCCTTCATCATTTTCCACACTTATTATATATAAATCTAACTCATCCTCAAGATTGAAGGTCTTTTTTACATCAAAATTAGGATTTAAAGAAAGTTCATTTTTAGGCACAAAAGCATCCGATTTATAGCCAATATTTGCAATAATCCCCTCATCAGAAACTTTTATCACTTTTCCTTTGACAATGTCTCCAGGGCGCAACGTCTTAAAAGTATAACCTTCTAAAAAATCACTCATCCCCATCTTCCCCTTTTAAAAATCTAATTTTCTCTATCACGTCTTCTATCACATAATCGGGGGTTGAAGCCCCTGCTGTTACTCCTATAATCTCATGGTCTTTTACCATCTCAAGAGTCAATTCCTCTGCATCTTCAATATGAAAAGTGTTTTTACAATTTTTTTCACATATCTTTTTTAGTTTTTGAGTATTAGAACTATGTTTCCCTCCAATTACAAACATTACACCTACCTTTTTTGAAAGCTCATCAGCAGCATCTTGTCTTTTTTGTGTAGCATCACATATAGTATTAAAAAAAATAAGGTCCTTAACTTTTAGCTTTATTACTTCTAAAATATCTTTCCAATGCTTTTCAATGAGAGTAGTTTGAGCAACTGCACACGCCTTTTCTAATTGAGGTAATTCATAAGCTTCTTCAGTTGAATTTACCACATAGGCAGTGTCATCACACCATCCGTTCACTCCTATTACTTCTGGATGATTTCTATCTCCTACAATGATAATAGAGTAGCCCTTGTGGTAATACTTATAAACTATATTTTGGACCTTTTTTACAAATGGGCAGGTAACATCTATGACTTCAATTCCTTTTTTAGCGAGAAAGTCGTATAATTTTTTAGACACTCCATGACTTCGGATAATTAATTTATCACCCTCAGTCAATCTATCCAGCTCTTCTTCTTCAATAACATTTACCCTTTTTTTCGATAAGTCCGATATAACTTGTGGATTATGAATAATTTCACCTAAAGTATATATTTTCTTTCCATCACCCTTTTCAATTTCCTTATATGCAGTTTCAATAGCTCTTTTTACTCCAAAGCAAAAACCTGCATACTCAGCAATCAATATTTTCATTCTTTACCTCCTACAGCAATTTTGCAATTTCTTGCATTATTTCCTCTCCAATAGCAGAAAGTCTCTCAGAGGAAAGTTTAGAATTAGCATATTTTTCAAAAGTTATTGGTTTACCGATATTTATAATAATCTTAGAAAAAAGGTGATATTTCCCTTTAATTCCTATAGGCACTACAGGAGCATTCCCCTTAATTGCTAATAAGGCAACTCCTGGTTCAGCCTTTTGAAGTTTCCCGGTTTTACTTCTTGTACCTTCAGGGAAAATTCCAATTGCTCTTCCTTTTTTTAAGTAAGTTAAAGCAGTTTTAATAGCTGATAAATCAGCAGTACCTCTTTTAACGGGAAAAGCTCCTAAGCCTGTCCTTAAAAGAAGCTTTAAAAAAGGATTTTTAAAAAGCTCCTCTTTTGCCATAAAGTATATACGCCTGTTTAAAAGTGCACCTATGACAGGAGGATCTAGAAGACTTATATGGTTAGGGCATATAATTACTGGGCCTTTTTTAGGAATATTTTTAAGTCCTCTTACTTCTATTCTAAACATCATTTTTATAATTACCAATACTATAACTTTGGCAATATAATAAAACATACTTAAATTTCCCCTTTTAATCCTTCCTTTATAATATTGTACAGTTTTTCTAAAACTTCCTCTTCTGAAAGATATGTAGTATCAATGACAATAGAATCTTCAGCAATTTTTAGAGGAGATGTATTTCTCTGTGAATCTATGGTGTCACGATTTTCTATTTCTTTTAACACCTCGTAATAACTTACATTTCCATTTTTAGTTTTAAGTTCTCTATAACGCCGTTTTGCCCTTTCTTCTAAAGAAGCAGTTAAAAAAAATTTAAACTGGGCATCAGGCAGCACAACTGTTCCTATGTCTCTTCCATCCATTACTACATTTTTGCCTTCAGCAATTTTCCTTTGTTTTTGCACTAAAATTTCTCTCACTTTGGGTATTTTAGATACCAAAGATACTTTTTCAGAAACCTCCGATTTTCTTATTTCTTCAGAAATATCTTTTCCATCTAAAAAAATTTTTTCTCCTTCTAAGATGATATCAGCACATTGCACAATATCAGCTATTTTGTTTTCTTCAGTAAGATTTATCCCCTGTTGTATGGTCTTATATGTAATGGCTCTATACATAGCACCTGTATCGATATAGGTATAATTTAAAAGCTTAGCTAATTTTTTTGCAACAGTGCTCTTGCCAGCCCCCGCCGGCCCATCTATTGCTATTTTTACAGTCAATACTATCACCTCAAACTAAGTCTGGACGCAGTTTTTTTGCTTCTTTCAAATAGACGTGTTTAACCTCTGTATCTTCACTTAAATTTGTAAAAATCGCAACTCTTATGCAATGGCTGAGACTGCCCTTTACCACCATTTCTTGTAGGCACATCATAGGTATTGAGGTCATACCCATATTCCTAACTGCTTCGGCGGGATAAACCGCATCCAAATCGCAAGTTGCGCTAAAAAAAATAGAAATTATGTTTTTCTCTTCTAATTCATTTGCTTTAATAATTTCTTCAATGAGAATAGTAGTATCCTTTAAAATATCTTCTTTTGTATTTTTGGAAGTTATAGCACCTCTTATGACTTTTATAGGGCATTCTCCTCTCCTATCATCTTTTGTCTTTTTTATATTATTACTTATATTATAGCATAATTACCCTTTACAAATAAATCATTTCAGCCTAATCATACATATTTTTTGTATATTCTTATCTACTTTAACTACAGTGGTATTTTGCGGCTCAATTACATTTTCACTAATTGCTACTACTTTAAAATGAAGAGGTTCCTTTTCTCTGGTGCTATCTATTTCCAAAATTTGATTGGGCCTTACTGTAATAATAATAGACTTGGTAGAAAAATTTGCAACTGGCTCTCCGTCTAGCAATACAAAGGAATTCAATGCTTTATCCTTTTCTACAACCTCAATTGTCACTTTACCTTCTTGCGAAAGATTAGAATTTAAATTGACCCCCTCTAATCTTTGTGTAGAATTTAAAAAAACTTTTATATCGTCATTTGTCATCAAAAGTTGAGTTATAGCTATACTTAAAAGCCCTAACATTATCAATACTACAAGAATACTTTCACTGTCAATATATCTGTATTTTTTCCTTTTGACTCTTTTTCCCATATTTATCCTCCTTTTCTTATTATATCTTATGCAAAATAAATAAAAAAATGCGGTTTCCCGCATTTTACAGTTTGTTGACAAAGTTAAAAAATATTCAAAGGAGATATTTTACATCGTCGCTCCGATGTTCCAAAGCGACAAAACTAAGCTCGACTTTCGGGTTCCGGCAGGGTACCGGGCACATTCGACATCCTTGTCTTAGTGCCCGCCTCCGCCATCCGTGGCTACGGCCCTGCCTCCACCCTCGGTCTTGCTAAGTTTTGTTGCCGCTTTGTCACAAGTCGCTCCGATTGCAAAATATCTCCTTTACGAAAGTTTGTCTACAGTCTGAAAATGCGGTTTTCCGCATTTTACATTAACACATTGATCCCTCCACATATCCCGTAGAAAAGGCGATTTGCAAGTTCCGACTACTACAAATATTTTTTCATATTATTTTTCATCTCTTCTCAGATGACAAGTATCGTTAAATAGCACTAAAACAGTTTTTCCATCTTCTTTAACATCTATTATATTAAGAGAAGTATTATCAAGTCTAAATCTAGAATAAAAACCTAAGTCAATTCCTAAAAGCCCTAAAATCAGTGCTTTTATAGAAGTCCCATGAGAAACAATCAATATATTTTTTCCTTTATTCTCTTCAACTATCTTCAAAGTATTTTTTACCATTCTCTTTTGAACTTTTTCTAAAGTTTCTCCTTTTTCTATATTAGCTTTAACAGGATTTGTTTTCCATAATGTATATATTTCTTTATACAATTCATTAATTTCTTCCGATGTAAGCCCTTCCCATATACCAAAGGACATTTCTCTAAACTCAGGAATTTTCTGAACTTCTAATCCCAACTCTTTTGCAATTATTTGTGCAGTTACATAAGCTCTTTTTAAATCACTTGAATATATACAATCTATTTTCTCATTTTTTAATCGACTTGCCAGTAGTTCAGCCTGTTTTAAACCTGTAGGTGTCAAATCAATATCTTGCACACCTTGCATTTTATTGTGTAAATTCCACTCTGATTGCCCGTGACGTGCTATATATAGTCGTGTAGTCATACAATTCCTCCTTAAGTTTTATGCAAAATTAAGGTAAAAGATTTGTTCTGCGTAAGAAAACTTTGACACCTCCCATTTTCTTTCTTTTAATGAAATTTTCTTAAAAGGCAAGCCTAACTCATTTATAAATTTTTCAAATCGCTCATCCAGCCAAGGAGGTGTCCAAATACCCGACCTACAAATGTGTATAACCCCTATCAAATTCTCTTTTGGTAATTCTTCTACAGATTTATAATACTGTATATTGTAAAGATTGTTAAACTCCTCAAAATCTGAAGGATTTTCAAAGGTGTAATGGCTATATACAATATTGGCTCTTTTTACTATACCTTCTTTTAAAAGTTTACCTAGCCAATTAGCACAATTTAATTCAAAATCCAGTGAAGGTAGTCCACCATATCCTAAATCAGAATGGGCATCAAAAGAAATTACTTCAGAACACTCAAAATTTTTTGCCAAATAATAGGCAACTTTGTGGGATTCAGAGACAAAAATTTTAATATTTTTATCAAACTCAAACTGTGTCTTTATTTTATCCCAGAAGCCTTTTATGACTTTACCTACTTTTATAGTCTTTTCCAAATCTTCTCCCTCTAATTTTCCTTTTATATATCTCTTATACCACAGTTGAGTCAAATTTTTATCATTTTCTATATAAGAAAAAAACCACTCTTTTTTAGAAGGTATAAAATAATCCCAATCTACAGTTAGAAGACTCCTTACCATAAAGAAGCCTCCTCTCTCGACTTTCTATAATATTTTACCATATAAAAAAGAGACCTTCAATTGAAGGCCTTTATAACCAACCTCTAATTTTCATAGCTTCATAGACTCGTTTAATCGATATCATGTAAGCTGCTGTCCTCATATCAACTTTGTACTGCTGTGCTAATTCATATATAGCGTTAAAAGCATTTACCATCATAATTTCCTGTCTTTCTTCTACTTCTTTTTCTGTCCAATAATAATTCATGAGATTTTGTACCCATTCAAAATATGAGACTATTACTCCTCCTGAATTAGCTAAAATATCTGGAACTACAAACACACCTTTTTCTGCTAAAATTTTATCTGCTTCAGGGGTGGTAGGACCATTTGCTCCCTCGCAAATTATTTTAGCTTTTACATCTGGCGCATTTGCAGAAGTTATCTGGTTTTCTAAAGCTGCTAAAGCTAAAATATCTACATCCATCGTTAAAAGCTCTTCATTTGTTATACTGGTTGTTCCCTCAAAATTGCAAACTGTTCCTGTCTTATTTACATGCTTTACTAAGTTTTCGACATCAATTCCATCTTTATTGTATATACCTCCATACACATCACTTACTGCCACAATTTTAGCTCCTAATCTATGAAGATTTAAAGCTGTGTAACTTCCTACATTTCCAAAGCCCTGTACAGCTGATGTACAATTTTTGAAATCCATCTGTAAACGTTTTACAGCCTCCCGTGCCATCAATGCAACTCCATATCCAGTTGCAGCAGTTCTTCCCTTAGAACCACCATATATCAAAGGTTTTCCTGTAATGACCGCAGGGCTATTGTAGCCTACAATTTTGTTATACTCATCTACCATCCAAGCCATAATTTGCATGTTAGTATTTACATCTGGAGCTGGTATATCTTTATTAGGACCAATTATACTGACTATTGCTCTTATATAGCCCCTGCTTAACCTCTGCAACTCATCGTTAGACAATTCTTTTGGATTTACCACTACTCCGCCTTTTGCTCCCCCGTATGGCAGTCCAACTACCCCACATTTAAATGTCATCCACATGGACAAGGCTTTTACTTCATCTAATGTAACATCAGGATGAAATCTTATTCCACCTTTTGTGGGCCCTAATGCATCATTGTGTTGGGCCCTATAACCTTTAAAGACTTTTACCGTACCATCATCCATCTGCACAGGAATGGAAATTTCTAATACTCGCATAGGTTCCTTTAAAAGTTCGTAAACAGATTCTTCTAACCCCAACAAATCACAAGCATTTTTAATCTGTTTTTGCGCAATAATCAAAGGATTTAATGACTCTTTTGACATTTTATTATCCTCCTAATTTTAAAATTTTGAGCAAATAAATCCATTTCTAAATTATATATTCTACAAATTTTTTAATAATCCTTCAAAAATTTTATCATTAATTTGGCTTTGAGAAATATACTCCATATTCATCCCAAATACTTTCCAATTTTTCAAAAGTATCCGTTATTTTCTCTTTTTCTTTGAGCCCCACAGCTACAACAAGAGCATTGACAAGACTTAGTGGTGCCACTAATGAATCCACAAAAGAAGCCATGTTGCTTTTCGCAATTAATATCTCATCAGCAACAGAAGTAAGAGGAGAAATTAAACTGTCTGTTATTGTAACGATTTTTGCATTTTGAGATTTTGCATATTTCAGCACATCTAATGTTCTTTTTGAGTATCTTGGAAAACCAATTCCTATCACTAAATCATTTTCACTAACTCTGAGAATTTGCTCGAAAACATCTGATACGCCGGCTTTAACGACTGACACATTTTCCCGTATTAAATTTAAATAAAATCCCAAATATTCTGCAATGACAATAGAACTTCTGGAACCTATTATATAAATTTTTGTAGCATTGATGATATCTGAAACGACTCTTCTAAAGTCATCCTTATTTATTTCATTTATGGTCTCTTTTATGTTTTCTATGTCGGCTTTTAGAACATTATTCAATATAGCAATTTCATCTGTCTCTTCTGTCATTTCTAACCTTTGGACTGTTGTAAGTTTATTTTTTATAAGCTCTTGCAGTGCATTTTGAAGTTCTGGATATCCATTATAGCCTAAAGTATTAGCAAATCTTACAACGGTTGATTCACTTACATTTATGTTGGTTCCCAATTTTGCGGCTGTCATGAAAGCTGCCTTATCATAATGATTTATAATATACTCTGCTATTATCTTTTGGCTTTTGCTTAATTTTGTATAATTATCTTGTATCCTTTTTATCAAATCATCTGCTTTTGCCATATTTCACTACCCCTCATTTTTACAAGATTATAGCCCTCTGTCAATGCTCTTTTGTTAATCTCTTCTGTGCCTGGAGGTACTCTATTTAAAACAGCTCTTTCCAAAGATTCTTTTGTTACTACATTAGTTAACTCTGCTATTACACCTAAAGATATTATATTCGCCACAAAAGCTCTTCCAATAACCTCTTGTGCAGTTTTTATTATGGGAAGTCGGATAACTTTTTGGGCATCTTCATCATTAGGAATTATTGATTCATCTATTATAATTATTCCATTTTCTTTCATGTCATTTTTATACCATAAATAGGCAGAAGGCGCAAGAGTAAGTAGTATGTCTGGCTTTAATACCTTAGGATACGTTATATATTCATCACTTATTATTATTTCTGCTTTGCTGGACCCTCCTCTCGCCTCAGGACCATAGGACTGACTTTGAACACTATTTTTACCATCCAATATTGCAGCTTCTGCCAAAATTATTCCTGCAAGGATTAAACCTTGCCCTCCTGAACCACTTAATCTTATCTCTATTGAACTCATTTGTAATTCACCTTCAAATTATTTAATATTTTTTGATATTCTTCTACAAATTCAGGCTCATCAATATTTAAAAGCTCTCCAATAATAAATTTGTCATGAAACTCTTCAGGGTCCATTTTGCTACCTTGTTTTATGTCTACTGCATGGTCTTTTAACCACTTTAGCATATCTGCAGGTGTTCCTTTTTTATTTTTTCTTCCATAGTAAGTAGGACATATACTTAAAGCTTCTATGAAGGAAAAACCTTTATGAGAAATTCCTCTTTCAATTAGTTTTGTCAATTGTTGAACATGGTAAGCGGTACCCCTAGCTACATAAGTAGCACCTGCTCCAATAGCCAATTTGCAAATATCAAAATACCTATCAATATTTCCGTAAGGTGCAGTAGTAGCTCTGTCAAATCGTGGAGTCGTTGGAGAATGCTGTCCTCCTGTCATTCCATAAATATGGTTGTTGTACATTACTACAGTTAAGTCTATATTTCTTCTGCAAGCATGAATAAAGTGGTTACCTCCAATAGCCGCATTATCTCCATCTCCAGTAATAACTATTACTGTAAGATCAGGATTAGCAAATTTAATACCTGTTGCAAAAGCAATAGCTCTTCCATGGGTAGTATGCAAAGTATTAAAATCCAAGTATCCTGATGCCCTTGCAGAACAACCAATCCCAGATACAATACATACCTTGTTTTGATCAAGTCCTAAGTTGTCAATTGCTCTTACAATAGCTGTCGTTACTATTCCATTGCTGCAACCTGGACACCAAATATTTGGTAACGTTTCTTTTCTAAAATACCTTTCTACTAACTCAGAAGCCATTTTAAAAACTCTCCTTTATCTTCTCTACAATATCAAAAGGAGTAAAAAACTCTCCATTAAATTTGTTAATTTTTCCTACATAGGTATTCCCTTTGATAATTCTATCCACTTCATAGTAAAGTTGCCCTGTATTCATTTCAACTACAAACACTTTCTTAAATCTAGGATATATTTCCCTCAATTTTTTATCAGGGAAAGGCCATATAGTTATAGGTTTAAAAAGTCCAACTTTTATTCCTTCTTTTTTAAGTTCTTGCATCGCCGCTTCACAAGCTCTGGCAGAAGAACCAAAGGAGATAAGAAGTATATCTCCACCTTCAGTATCTTTTTCTTCAAACATTACTATGTCTTTTTTATTGTTTTCAATTTTTCCTATCAATCTTTTTATCAATTTTTCTGTTACTTTAGGGTCATTTGTAGGCAATCCCTTTTCATTGTGGGCAAGTCCTGTTACGTGAAATCTAAAACCTTTACCAAAGGGTGCTAAAGGTGCGACTCCATTTTCTATATACTGGTAAGGTAAGTAGTTCTCTTTGTCTTGGGGCATGGGTCGTTCAAAAATTTCTACATCTTTATATTCATCCAAATTAACTGCTTCTCGTAGATGACCTATAACTTCATCCATAAGTAAAATTACAGGTGTCCTGTATTTTTCAGAAAGATTGAAAGCTTGAATAGTAATATAGTAAGCTTCCTTTACAGAAGATGGTGATAAAACAATTATAGGATGGTCTCCATGAGTTCCCCATCTGGATTGCATTACATCTCCTTGTGCAGGGGAAGTAGGCATTCCTGTGCTCGGACCCATTCGTTGAACATCTACTATAACACATGGAATTTCTGCCATAGCGGCGAAGCCTATGTTTTCTTGTTTTAAAGAAAACCCAGGACCCGATGTAGCAGTCATTGCTTTTAATCCAGTAAGGGAGGCTCCTATAACTGCTGCCATGCTAGCGATTTCATCTTCCATTTGAATAAATTTCCCACCTACAAAAGGAAGTTTTTCGGCACAAAGTTCAGCAATCTCAGTAGAGGGAGTTATTGGATATCCTGCATAAAATTTTAGTCCAGCATTTATAGCTCCTTCCACTACCGCTTCATTTCCTTGCATCAATACCGTAGGCATCATTCTTTCACCTCTAAATATATGGCAAAATCAGGACACCGGAGCTCGCAAAGGCCGCATTTAGTGCATTTATCCGCATCTATTAGTCTAACTTTACCATTTTTTAGTTCCAATACTTTAACAGGACAAAATTCTACGCAAATGCTGCAGCCTTTGCACCATTCTTCTATTATTACGAGCTCTTTATTTTTTACCAATTTATCACCCTCATTAAATTTTATTTGCAATATATAATATTCTATACAAAAATAAAAAATCCTCCATAAAATGAATAATAAATTTCATGAATATTTTTGATACAATTCTTGCGTCATGTAGAATATTAGAAATATTTATTCTATTTTTATATCCCAGGAGTTTAAAATATTTATCATGTTGTATTCTGTTAAATCAAAATGAATTGGAGTAATAGAAATATAACCTTCTTTCACAGAAACAATGTCTGTCCCTTCATCCTTTTCTATTTCCGAAATTTTCCCTGCCATCCAATAGTACTCTTTCCCTCTTGGGTCATAATTTTTTTGAAAAGTCTCAATATAGATTCTCTTGCCGAGTATTGTAGCTTTTACGCCCTTTATTCCCTTCTTAAAATCGGGTATATTTACATTCAATAATGTGTTTTTAGGTAATCCTTTTTCTAAAACTTTTTCTATTAAATTTTCCAAAAATTTATATATACGCCTATCTTCAATATCAGCGGTTTCTGCAAGGGAAACTGCAATAGCAGGAATACCGTAAATTGCAGCTTCCATAGCCGCAGAAACAGTACCAGAATAAAGTATATCTGTCCCTAAATTTAGACCTTCATTAATGCCAGAAATTATAATATCAGGTTTTTCTTCTAGTACCACTTCAATTCCTAATTTGACGCAATCGGAGGGTGTACCATTTACCGCATATATTTTCAACCCATCCTCTTCCTTCACTTTTTTAAGCCTTAAAGGTTTATGTAAAGTTATAGCATGGCTTATAGCACTTCTTTCTTTTTCAGGAGCTACTACCGTTACCTTATACTTATCTTTAAGATGTTCTGCTAATTTTAACATTCCTAATCCCTGTACTCCATCGTCATTAGTAAGAAGTATTTTCATTTTCTACCTCCTCTAATTAATAACGCATAATTACTTTGATTTTATTACAAAATTTATATATAGGCAAGGAGTGATACAGTGATACAAATAGACGACGCAGGAAGTGGAAGTTTAGTAGGTGGAACGTGTATTGGGGCTATGAGAGTAGAAACCGGAGAATTTTTCTGTGATATAATTCCCATAGAATATTATAACGAAGAAAACTTTAAAAATAAATTGTATTTAAAAAAAGCCTGTGAAATCGGGGAAAAACTTTTAGTAAAACTTAAAGTAAGCAAAACTGAAAAAATACAAGTTTGTAGAGGTTACATGTTTGATACTTTTAGAAAATGGTTAGAACAAGAAAAGTATAATTGGGAAAGTACCCAAATATTAAATCCGCTTCAGGATATAATAGAAAATTTTTTTGAAACTTACGCCTTATCTTTAGGATTGCAAGAAAAGTTTTTAAAATACACAAAATATCCTTTTCATTTTCATCGATTGCTAAGATGGGTATATGCCGATTATGAAAACAGAGCCAAATTGTGCAAAACTGGGTGGAATAGCTGGAAGAAATATGGAAAATTAGATGTAGAAATAGGCTACACTTATTTACAAGAAAACAAAAATTATCTTTGCTTAAAATGTGGGAAAAATATTCAACCAGGGCCTGTAAAAGTTATAAAATATACAAGCAATTATCCTAATACTATATATCTTCATATTAATTGTTAAGGCACCTTAAAAGGTGCCTTAACAATTAAATATTTAGGCAGAAGGTATACATATTTGTTGTCCTGGATATATCAAATTGGGATCTGGTATTTGTGGATTTGCTCTTATCAATGCATCGAGACTTACGCCAAACATATTAGCTATAGACCACATACTGTCTCCTGGTCTTACTGTGTATATTGTCTTGCAGGGCTCTGGAGACACTGGTGGGCAGTAGAAAGGTATGCAAATTTGTTGCCCTGGATATATCAAATTAGGATCTGATATCTGAGGATTACCTCTTATTAAGCAGTCAAGACTTATTCCAAACATATTCGCTATAGACCACATAGTATCTCCAGGCTGCACTGTATAAAAAGTCCTACAATGTCCCGGATAAGGATAATGTGGATAATAGGGATGATGGTAAGGATACTTAGGATAGTTGGGATTGTAATAAGATCCATCTATTGTCATATTATTTCCCTCCTTTTAAACTTAAACTTTCTACTACATGTTATGAAGGATAAAAATATATGTTACAGGAGGGATTTTTAAATTTAAAAAACAGGAAGAATTATTCCTTGTCATACTGGATATGTCATATATTCCATATTAAGAAGAGTTGCATCTATTTGATACTTTTTTGCTCTTCTGTATTCAAAAAATTTCTTTGCTACTTGTGGGAAAAGAGCATAAGATAAAACATCTTCTTCTTGTTCATAATACTCTTTAATCTCTTCTTTAATCGCTTCAAATTGCGGTTTTAAAAGATCTGCTGGTCTAACATCTATTACCTCTTCATCTCCTATTATTTTTTTCTTTATTTCTTCTGAAATTGGCGCTGGTGGTCTACCATACAGTCCTTTCACATAATCTTTTACTTCTTTTGGTACCATTTTATACCTTTCTCCAGTTATTACATTCAAGACGGCTTGAGTCCCTACCATCTGACTCATAGGAGTAACAAGAGGTGGGTATCCTAGTTCTTCTCTAACTTTAGGAATTTCTTTTAAAACCTCCGGGTACTTATCTAAAGCATTTTGCTGTTTCAATTGGGAAATCAAATTTGATAGCATTCCTCCTGGAACTTGATAAATTAATACATCTGTATCTACACCCATAACCATAGATAAATCTATTTCTTTATTGTGATTTTGTTTTACTTCTTTAAAGTATGAAGCAATCTCTGATAATAACTCCATATTCAAACCAGTGTCATATTGAGTGCCTTTTAAAGCTGCCACCATTGTTTCTGTAGCAGGTTGAGAAGTTCCTAATGCCAAAGGTGAAATAGCAGTGTCTATTATATCTACTCCAGCCTCTATTGCTTTAAGATAAGTCATGGCCGCCATTCCACTCGTATAATGGCTGTGCAACTGTATAGGAACATTTACTGTATCTTTAAGGCTTTTTACTAACTCATAAGCAACATAAGGAGTTAATATTCCTGACATATCCTTTATACATATGGAATCTACTCCTAATTCTGTCAACTCTTTTGCTACTTTAATATAATGGTCAATGTTGTGAACAGGACTTATAGTATAAACAAGGGTACCTTGAGCGTGAGCTCCCGCCTTTTTAGTAGCTTTTATAGCAACTTCAAGATTTCGTACATCATTTAAAGCATCAAAAATTCTTATTATATCTATTCCATTGTAAACAGCCTTCTCAATGAATCTTTCCACTATATCATCAGGATAATGCCTATATCCCAATAGATTTTGCCCTCTCAAAAGCATTTGAAGAGGTGTATTTTTTATCCTTTTCTTTAATCTTCTTAATCTTTCCCAAGGGTCTTCGTCAAGAAATCTCATACAAGCATCAAAGGTAGCTCCTCCCCACGCTTCAATAGAATAATATCCTACTGCATCCAATTTTTCTGCAATTGGGAGCATTTCTTCCGTCGACATTCGAGTAGCCAAGAGTGACTGATGGGCATCTCTTAATATAGTTTCTGTAATTTTAATTTTATTGCTCATATTAATACCTCCTCATAATATATTATACTATTTTTTCAAAAGAAACAAAATAAAAAAAGAACCAAAAGGCTCACGGCTTGTTGACAAAGTCAAAAATTTTAAAATAGGATATTTTCGAAAGTTTGTCAACAAACTGAGAGCCAAAAGGCTCAAAATTTTAGAAGAAGGAAAGAATAGATTCTCTTATAAGTTTAGCTGCTAAAATAGAGGTTATACCAGCTATATCGTGAGAAGGCGAGACTTCCACCAAATCCATCCCAACGACATTTAAATCTTTTAAAATATGAATAGCCTCTAATGCCTCTTTTGTGGTTATTCCCCCTGGTTCTGGTGTACCAGTGCCTGGTGCAAAAGCAGGGTCTACAACATCTATATCCCAGCTAATATAAATTGGATAATTTTTTATACCATCAATTACACCTTTCAAAGGTTCAACTACTTCATACAAAAACATATGGGTATTTTTTTCTGCAAACTCAAATTCTTCTTTTTCACCTGACCTTATCCCAAAATTATACATTTTAATACCATTACCAATATCCCATACTTTTCTCATCACTGTAGCGTGAGAATATGCTTCACCAAAAAATTCTTCTCTTAAATCAGTATGGGCATCAAAATGAAGGATTATAAGGTTATCCTCATATTTTTTTAAGTACTCTTTTAAAATTCCATAAGTCACTAAATGTTCTCCACCCAAGAACAATCCTTTTTTTCCACTTTTCAAAATGTCTTCTGTAGCTTTTGAGATTAAATCTAAACTCTTTTCCACATTCCCATAAGGAAGTACTAAATCTCCTAAATCATAAAATTTCTTATCTTCCAGTCTCCTATCTAAATACACACTATAATATTCTAAACCATAAGAGGCTTGCCTTATGGCAGCAGGTCCAAAGCGGCTTCCTGCTTTGAAACTCACTGTGTAATCCATAGGCAAACCTACTATAACCACCTCTGCCTTTTCATAATCTTCAGTAGCCCCTAAAAACTTTCCCGGATTAACAAAATATTTTCCTTCTATCATATTACACCTCATCAAAAATATCCTTCACAAATTTAGGCAATACAAAGGCTGCTTTGTGAATTTCAGGTGTATAGTATTTAGTATCTATTCTTGGAATAGAATTTATGTCCACTTCTTCAGGGTCATATTTTTTTGAACCCATGGTAAAAGTCCACAAAGTTCCTGGATAAGTAGGTATTGTTGCTATATATGCTTTTGCAATAGGATATATTTCTTTGAACATTTTGCTGAGTTTGTTTATCAATTTCCCATAAATAAAAGGTGATTCTGTCTGAGCAACAATAATACCATCTTCTTTCAAGCATTCATATACGGCTTTATAAAAATCAGAAGTAAAAAGCCCTACAGCTGGCCCAATTGGGTCAGTAGAATCCACTATTACTATATCAAATTCATTTTTGTGTTCAGTAACATATTTAATTCCATCTCCAATCATTATTTCTACTCTTAGGTCATCTAATGCCTGGCTTATTGTAGGAAGATATTTTTTAGAATTTCTTACTACTGCCTCGTCAATTTCTGCTAAAACTACTCTTTCTACAGAAGGATGCTTTAAGACCTCTCTTACTGAGCCTCCATCTCCGCCTCCAACAATTAACACGCTTTTTGGATTTTTATGAGTAAAGAGGGGTACATGTACTATCATCTCATGATATACAAATTCATCTTTTTCAGTGGTTTGAAGTATACCATCTAAAGTTAATACTCTTCCAAATTGATATGTATCGAGTATTGCTAAATGTTGATAAGGAGTCTTTTCCACCACCAATGTTTCTTTAACTTTCAAAGAAAATCTCAAATTTTCATCCTGATTTTCTGTAAACCATAATTCCATTGAAAACACCTCCAAGATTTTTAATAATATATTTAAAAAAATATCTCACTTTCCCAAAAAACTCTTTTAATTTAACTATCTAAAAATCGCCTTTTTCTTTAAAACCTAATTTACAAAAAAATCTTTAAGAAACAAGCATTTTCTAACCCCATATCTAGGAGCATGATTAAGTACTACTCTTACCATTAAATTTTCAAACCCCTTATCCCTGTAGGAAGGCAAAATTGCCAAATTAGTTATTTACACTCATTAGCAATTTTTTTAATAATTTCGAAATCCTCTGCTTTAGCAAAGTTAACTGAAAACATACTTCACCTCAAGCTTTTTAAATAATCTATTTCCTTTTGTGTCAAATACCTCCACTCTCCTGGTTTTAACCCTTCTAAAGATAACTCACCAATTTTAGTTCTTGTAAGAGAAATAACAGGATGTCCAATAGCCTCACACATTTTTCTAACTTGTCTATTTTTCCCTTCATGAATTTTTATTTCTACAACACTTGTCCCATTTTTAACTGCTAAAATCTCTATTTCTGCTTTCGAAGTCAAATAATCCCCTATCAAAAGTCCATTTCTAAACCTTTCCAACTCTTCTTGTGTTGGAATTCCTTTGATTTTTGCAATATACGTCTTCACAATTTCATGCCGAGGATGCATTAAGATATTGGCTATCTCCCCATCATTTGTGAATAACATAAGCCCTGATGTATCATAATCTAAGCGGCCAACAGGATATATTCTTTCCTTAACTTTAACTAAGTCCATCACTGTAGGCCTGCCAAACTGGTCTTTTACGGAAGTAATATATCCTGTTGGCTTATTTAACATAATATAAACTTTTTTCTTTTCTCTTCTCACAATTTTATCATCAAATTCAATTATGTCAACATCAGGATTGATTTTTACTCCCAACTCTTTTACTACTTTTCCATTTACTTTTACACGGCCTTGTAAAATATACTCTTCGCACTTTCTTCGTGAGGCTATTCCACATTCTGCTAAGTATTTTTGCAACCTTTCCATTTGTGTTCACCCATTTTTTCGTTTATACAAGTTTTTCGTCATAAATTTTTAATAAATTATTTCTCATGATCCTTTCTTTTATCAAGTTGGTATCAGTAGTATAAAGGCCTAATTGTTTCATCCTCTCAAAATATTCTGCCCCTGCAAAAGTATACCTCTTTTTCAAGCCTTCTTTCGTCTTTATGCTTTCATTAGCATATGCTATCAAATCACCACAAGCTAAATTCCTTGGCAACTCCAAAAGAGGCATGCCAAGAGCTAATCTTACGCTGTTATGTCCAGCAAGACATCCTGTCACCATTGCCTCAGTATGCCCAGTAAACAAGCCAGACTTCTCCCCTGCACATAATAAATTCTCTAAACCTATAACTTTCATTGTATTATCTCGCGGTGCCATTGACAAATATCTTACAGAATTAGCTTTTCCTCCAGAATAGGGGTCATCATAACGTGCTCTTTCTAAGCCAGGAATTTTTCTAAGTTTTTCTAATGGATAAAAAGGAGTCATGAGCTTTACATAACCAGTATCTAATAGTATAACATTTTCTGCGTATTCTGGCAATGCATATTGTTGACACACCTTCAAATTCAATTTTTCCATGTTAATATCTTCTTTAGGCACAGGCAATACTACTACTCCATCTCTTTCCAGCTTTTCTCTTATCTCTTTGCTTAAAGATTCTTTATTTAATTTACATGAACCACTAAAAGCACCATAAACTTCATCTGCCCTCATTCCTAAAAGGTCTTCTACCCCTGCCCTATAACTTATGCTAATTCGAGGACCAAAAGAAGGGCACCTTAAAATACACATAGCACATCCGTTTCCATATCTTAGGCAATTGCCCATAGGTCCTGTAGAACCAGTAGTTTCTATAAAAACATCTCCATACTCTATAGTATCATCTGCTAAAACTATTCCTTTTATTCTTTTTTTTCTTTCCATCACAACATCTGTAGCTCTTGTCATCAGCTTAATAGTAACCCCTTTTTCAAGTAACATTTTTCTAATCATTGGTTCTACCATTGACACATTATACAGATTTGCATGAGCATGGCCAGGAAAGTTGATATTTACATGTCTTGCTGCCTTATCTGTTATTTCAATAAGTTCATTTCCACCCAAATATATAAGTTCTTCTGCAGCAGTATATCTTCCATTGTTTCTCATTATACCTCCTACAAGTCCACATCCCAAAAGCATATCAGTTTTTTCTAAAAGCACTACTTCCGCCCCTGCTTTTCGAGCCGTTAAAGCAGCTGCACAACCAGCCCAACCTCCACCTATTACAATAACTTTAACCATGTAACATCTTCCTTTCCAAAGCTTTTCTAATATCCACTTGAACCTTACAGGTTCTTACTTTTTGGTATCCTATCTGAACTTCACAACTACCACATATCCCTTCACCACAGCATATAGTATTATTGTTTGAAACTGCTAAATAGGCTTCTTGATTATATAAGTCCAAATAATTTAAAATATTCACATGCTGTTCATCAGAGCCTCCACTATATACAACCGTTATTTCTTTATCTTTAATTAACTCCTTTAAAATTCTTTTCCCTTCTTCGCTTAAAAGGTCTGTTTCAATTATCATTATATTAAACTCTTTCAAATAGTCATTTATAAAATTTACTCCTACTTTTCCTTTGTCTACGATAGCAATAACTTTGTTTTTGTTGTTAATTAGTTTTGAAATAACAATTACCCCCGGAGCCTGTGCAATTCCTCTCAAAACAACTAAAGCTTTAGAATTGTGAGTTCCTTTAATATACCTATGACCTAAAAGCCCATTCCAATAAGGCCCTCTTAAATAAACCTCTTCTCCTTCCTCAGCTTTTTGGATCAATTTTGTTTTTGGACCACTTACTTGTATAGCTATCTTGATTATTCCTTCAAGCTCGTCTGCATACATTACTGACATAGGAGTATCAAAAAAAGGTGGGCTTGAAATTCCTCTTAAAAAAACAAAAGAACCTGGTTCATTCAAATCTCGTGCCATCTTATTTGGTACTTTAAGAGTCAAAATTATAACTTCTTCGTTAATTTCTTCCCTTTTTAACACTTTAGAAAAAATTGTGCTGCGGGTAGCTTTAGCCTTGTATCCTGCCCAAACAAATTCCTGAAAGATACAAACTCCTCGCCAATTACAATCGCAAAAATTTTTCCCCTGAAGTTGTGAACATACTATGCACTCATTTAATTCAGCCAAATAGCAAGGACAATAATCAGTACCAGCGTCAATGCATTCTAATCTATTTGCCAAGTTACCACCTCGCATTATTACTATATGTGGTATGTTTAAGTTAATTCTATCACAAAATATACAATAATAAAAGAGAGTATACGAAATACTCTCGCAGTTTGTTGACAAAGTTAAAAAATATTCAAAGGAGATATTTTGCATCGTCGCTCCGATGTTCCAAAGCGACAAAACTAAAGCTCGACCTTCGGGCTCCGGCAGGGTACCGGGCACAATCGGCCTCCTTGCCTCAGGTGCCCGCCTTCGCCATCCATGGCTTCGGCCCTGCCTCCACCCTCAGTCTCGCTAAGTTTTGTTACCGCTTTGTAACAAGTCGCACCGATTGCAAAATATCTCCTTTGCGAAAGTTTGTCTACAGTCTGATCCCTCTTGAGTCATATTCAAGAGGGATTCAGCACCTTTAACCAATTTTTTATTATCTTTTGAAAATTGTAACCAAAATCTTCTTGTTCTACTTTCTTTAATGCTACACAATTGACATCACAAACTTTTTCTTCTCCTATCTTTACTGTCACATAACCTATTTTTTCGCCTTTTTCAACAGGAGCTTTAACACTTTTGGGAAGATAAAATTCTAAATTCACATTCTGCTTCTCCTCTTCTAATGCTGGAATAACACATGCTTTCTCACTTACAACTGATACAGTATTTTCTTTCCCACCTTCTACTTTTACATTCTTAATTAACTCCCCTTTTTCAAAAACTTTATGGGGTTTGTACTTTGAAAAAGCAAAATCTAATATTTTCATGGAATCTTCCCACATAGGGGGACTATTTAAAACAACTGCAATAAATCTCCTTCCATCTCTTGTAGCAGAAGATACAAGACACCTACCTGCTTTATTAGTAAATCCAGTTTTTACTCCATCTGCTCCTTCGTATATCCATAAGAGCTTATTTTTATTCCTCAAATATCTATCCCATTCTTTCCCTTCCCAAGGAATTGTCTTTTCTTTTGTTGATACAATCTCGGCAAATTTAGGATATCTAAAAGCATACCTTGTTATTAAAGCTAAATCATAAGCAGTAGTATAATGGTCATCAATGCCAATGTCTAAACCAGAAGGTGTTACAAAATGAGTGTTATATGCCCCTATTTCTTTTGCTTTTTGGTTCATAATTTCGACAAAACTTTCTACACTACCACCTATATGTTCCGCAATAACTGTGGCGGCATCGTTCCCTGAGTTTAACATAAGTCCATAAAGTAAGCTTTCCATATCAATTTTTTCTCCTGGCGAAAGCCAAATAGATGAACCTCCAACGCTTGCAGCCCTTTTGCTGACAGTTACAATATCATTTAAATTACCTTTTTCTAAAGCTACCAACAAAGTCATTATTTTTGTAGTGCTTGCCATTGGCAGCTTTTCATGAGAATTTTTTTCATATAGCACTCTTCCTGTCTCTTGGTCCATTACAATTGCTGCTTTAGCAGAGATAGAAGGATAGCTCTCAGCATACACTTTTACAGAAGACATAAAATACAACAGAATAAAAAGATAAAGTATAAATTTTTTCATTTTATGCCTCCTTTATATACAAAAAAGTGGGATTCCCCACTTTTTAAATATCAGCATTGTTATTTATTGTTGGATTTTGTACCTTTTTTGTCGACTTACCTTTGTTGAACAAGTTTTGTATTTCTTCTATCAATTTAGGCGTCAAATCTATTATTCTCTCCAGCATACCACTTTGAGTAACTGGCAAGAGCCTGATTTGCCCTTGGCCAACCACCATAAAAGCAACGGGTTGTACAGAAACCCCTGCGCCACTGCCACCGGCAAAGGGCATGTTTTGAGATGAATCTTGTTCTGTACCTTTTTTATCATTCTTTGGCAAGTTAATTTCACCGCCTCCAGTAGCAAAGCCAAAGGTCACACGAGAGATAGGGATTACTATCGTTCCATCAGGAGTTTCTACTGCATCTCCTACTATCGTATTGACATCTATCATGTCTTTTAAGCTTTCCATGGTCGTTTTCATCAAAGCATCGATTGGGTGGTCACTCATTTATTTTCACCTCCCATTTAAACTACCCAAAAACTTTATTCCATTAATAATAATATTACCACAGGTTATTTTAAATATGCAAATTAAATTTCCTTCTAACTTCTTCTGGCCATAGTATGGTGTGATATAAACCTCCGGTGCATTAATAAAAGTAGCATTATTATATATTGGCATAAGAGCTGTATATATTATTCCCCATAAAGTGCCGTTCAAGATAGCAGTCCGAGCTGCATCTTCTAACCCAATTTTTAAATTTAAATAAAATTTATAAACAATAGTATCTTTTAGCACATCTTTTAAAAATTCTATAATCTTAAAAAAATCTTTATATCCTATATCTAAAGTCGAAAATTTTCTCTTTTTTTTAGTTCTCTTTAATTTTTTTGTTCCTGCACTTTTAGGTATCTGGATGCCAAAAATTTTGAAATACAATTTCTCTTTTTCAGACTCTTTCTGTAATTTAAAGGTCAAAAAATTTACAAAAAATATATTAGCTGCTATTTCCAGGGAAATATTTTTCTCCTCTTTATTCGCTTTTACTTTAATTTTAAGAGGCAAAAAATACAGTAAAATCAAAAAAATAAGGATTATAAAAAAAACAGACAAATATTTCATCATTTCACCCCATATTACGCTGTTTATAAGCCTTTTCTAAACAATATTTGGGTCTTTATTATTAATCCTTCCTTAAGGTGTGATTTCAATTTGCGGTAGCTCTTTTAAAGATTTAATTCCAAAATACTTTAAAAAATCTTCTGTAGTAGTATACAGTATTGGCCTACCAGGAGATAAAGCCCTTCCACTTTCTTTGATCAAATTATACTCCAGCAAAGTATTTATAGCTTTATCGCTTTTTACACCCCTTATTCTTTCAATTTCTGCCCTTGTAATAGGTTGATTATAAGCTATTATAGCCAAAACCTCTAATGCTGCTTGAGAAAGTCCTTGTTTTATTTCCAATCCCAAAGCTTGTCTAACTATTTCTCCATAATTATCATTTGTACACATTTGAACTTTATCTTCAAAAAATATAATATCTAAACCGCGATTTTCTCGGTCGTAATATTCTTTTAATTTGTTTGCAACATCTACTATTTCCTCTTGAGAAAGTCCTATTACTTCGGATAAGGTTTTTAATTTTACTGGTCCTCCTGCTGCGAACAATATAGCTTCTATTTTTCCTTCATTGCTCATTTTTTTCTCCTCTCCTAAAGGATTTAATAAGTATATCCCCATAAGTAGTCTTTTGTTCCGCTATAATTCTATTTAATCTCACTAACTCTAAAACAGCGATAAAAGAAACAATAATTTCTCCTTTTGCTCGACTTTTCTTTATAAGTTCACTAAACCAAAGGAAAGGCTTTTTTACTAATTTTACTAATAACTCTTTAATCTTATTCTCAACAGTATATTCATCTTTTTTTATTTCTATTTCATTTTCTCTGGCGTTAATTTTTGAAATAACTTTAAGATATGCTTTATATATATCTTCACTGGAGTAGTTTAAAGCGATTTTTTTATCTATATATTTTACTTCAGACTCTTCTCTAAAAAAACGAGAACCAATTTTGCACATTTCTCTAAAAGTCTGGGCAATAATTTTATATTTCTTGTACTCAATCAATTTAGTTACTAATTCTTCTCTTGGGTCTACTTCTTCCATTTCTAATTGTTGTCCCTCAAACCGCTGTTTGGGAAGCAACATTTTAGATTTAATTTCTAATAAAGTAGCTGCCATTACAATAAATTCTGATGCTACATCTAAATCCATTTCCTGCAAAGTTTTAATATATTCCATATATTGCTCTAAAATAACTGAAATCGGGATATCCATCAAATCAATTTCATTTTTTTCTATAAGGTGAAAAAGCAAATCAAAAGGTCCTTCAAACACTTCTAATTTTACGTTGTACATCTTCACACCCCAAAAGGCTTTAAAATAAGAGTTATAAAAAAGTCCAAAGCATTCATAACAGGCCCCATGATTTGTCCTATAACCCCAGTGAAAACAAGAAGGAGCAAAATAACCTGTCCATACATTTCATATTGAGAAATCATATAAGCTTCTCTTGGAGGTAACAAACTCCACAGTACTTTTGAACCATCCAAAGGCGGCACAGGTATTATATTGAAAACAGCAAAAATTAAATTGTAAATGTACAATAGATATAAAAGTGGATACAGTATTGGAACATCTTTAAATGCTATCATCAATATTCGAGAAACGATAGCCAATAAGACGTTGGAAAGAGGGCCTGCTAAGGATACAAGCAATACTCCTTTTTTTCTATCTCTAAAATATAAAGGATTAATGGGGACAGGTTTCGCCCACCCAAACCTTAAAAGCCAAAGCATTAAAAGACCAAGGGGGTCAATATGAGCTAACGGATTTAATGTAAGCCTACCACTTTGCCTTGGAGTAGGGTCCCCCAATTTATCTGCTACATAACCATGGCTAAATTCGTGGAAACTCATCGCAATAAGAAGTGCAGGTATTCTATATAAAAAATCTATAAAATCTATCAAATTTATTCTCCTTTCTTTAATTTTTCTATCAGTTTTTTCAAAAATGCAATTTCTTCATCTCTTGTAGCAATAATTCCATTAATTTTCGCCTCAAACACATTATCCATTAATTCCCCATATAAAGAACCGGGAGGAAGTCCTAAATTTTCTATGTCTTTTCCCTTTACAGTCAATTTCCCCTTTATAATTTTTTCGGCTTTTTCTCCTTCCATTACTTCAATAGCTTTTAAAACTTCTTCTTTTGTTTCTTCTATAGTTTCTCTTATTTTTCTGATATTTTTATTTTGGCAATTGAGTTGCTCTCTCAAAAAAACCAAGTCTTTTAAAGCCTTGAGATAAATTTTATTTATTCGCAACCTCTTTTCAATTTTATTAATATCTTTTTCTTTTAGATAGTAAAAAAGCACTAAAAATCTGTATAATTCAATTTCTAAATTTACATATACTGTATCGAGATGTTGAGTGTTAAGTGTGATTCCATCAAAAATAACTTTATCAATACCGTAATAAATAAGCTTATCGATCATCTCTTTGGCTTTACTTTCTTTTAAAATTAAAAAGATTTCATTTCTTATTCTATCAGCAGACAAAAGTCTGATATTTTCTATCGATTCCTTCATCAAATTATGCGTCTTTTCTTCGATCTCAAAAGAATATCTAGTAGCATATCTTATAGCTCTAAATATTCTGGTAGGGTCATCAATAAAACTTTTAGGATGAAGGACTCTAATTAAACCCTTTTTTAAGTCCTCTAATCCATTAAAATAATCCAAAATCTTCTCTTCTATTACATCATAAGCCAAAGTGTTTATAGTAAAATCTCTTCTTGCCATGTCATCGTATATATTTGAAAATTCGATTGTTGGCAGTGCAGCAGGACGCTCATAATACTCTTTACGAGCAGATATAACATCAATAGAAATACCGTCATAACTTAAGGTAGCAGTCCTAAAAGCTTCATACACTACAATATCACCTTTTAAATAAGAAAGCAATATATAAGCAAACTCAATACCGTCTCCTTCCACTACTACATCAATATCAAGGTTTTTAACCCCTAATAAAAAGTCTCTTACAACTCCACCTACAATATAAGATTTAATTTTTGTTTTTAAGGAAATTTCTTTCAGCAGTTTAATTAAATCTATTTCATTAACCTCTATACGCAAAAAATCACCCTTTTACCAATAAAATAATTCCTTGCTTTTTATATTATACCATAGGGAAAGATAAAAAAATAAGTATAAGTTAAATTTCATTAACCTATACTTATTTCTTAGTCCTTGGATTAAAGATTAAAGAAAAAATATACCCAAAAAATACTGCAGCAGAAATTCCTCCGGCAGTAGCTGTCAATCCTCCTGTAAAAACTCCAATCAATCCATCTTTCTCAACAGCTTTTATTACACCTTGGGCAAGGGAATTTCCAAAACCCAAAAGGGGTATTGTAGCTCCTGCACCACCTATATCTATCAATTTTTTATAAACTCCAAGGCCTCCAAGTATCGCTCCTAATGTCACATATGTTACTAATATTCTTGCAGGAGTCAATTTAGTCTTATCAATCAAAATTTGTGCAATAGCACAAATCAAACCTCCCATTAAAAACGCTTTTATATAATCCATATTGACCTCCTTATAATGTTGTCGATATTGTAATAGCATGGGCAATCCCAGGAATAGATTCCCCTTGCTGGCTACTGGTAGGAGATAAAAGAGCCCCCGTCGCCATAAATAAAACTTTTTTATAGACCCCATTTTGTATTTGAGATAACAGCCACCCATTCAAAACCACTGCAGAACAAGCCGCACCGCTGCCACCAGAGTGAACGTCTTGGGATTCATCAAAAATTTCTATTCCACAATCTTTATACTTACTCTCTATGTCATAGCCCTCTTTATACAATAACTCTAAAAGTATGTCTCTCCCTACTCTTCCCATGTCTCCCGTCATAATAAGGTCATAGTCTTCTATTGTAAAACCTGTATCTTTAAAATGAGTGATAATTGTATCTGCTGCAGCAGGTGCCATTGCCGCTCCCATGTTATTGGCATCCTTCATCCCCAAATCTACAACTTTGCCAGTAGTAGCATGGGTAATATAAGGGCCTTCTCCTGTAGAGGCTAAAATTGTAGCTCCTGCACCTGTCACCGTCCACTGTGAAGTAAAAGGCCTTTGAATGCCTTGTTCTAAAGGATATCTAAACTGTCTTTCTGCAGTAGAAAAATGGCTGGAAGTTGCCGTTATTATATAGTCAGCATAGCCTCCATCAATAAGCATAGCCCCTAAAGTCAATCCCTCTGTCGTAGTAGAACAAGCACCATACAATCCGAAATGTGGCACATTAAGTTGTCGCGCAGCAAAATTTGCACTTATAATTTGATTTAACAAATCGCCACCTAATAGGTAATCAATTTCTGAAATTTTGAGATTGGCCTTTTTTAATGCTAAATTTACAGCATCTTGAAACATTTTTGACTCTGCTTTTTCCCAACTTTTTTCTCCATAAGTATCGTCTACTAAAATCATATCAAAATAATCTCTTAAAGGTCCTTCTCCTTCTTTAGGTCCTACAATAGTGCCTCCAGCTATTATAGAAGGAGGATTTTTAAACTCAACAGTTTGTGTGCCCAATTTTTTTTTCGCCATATCTACTTCTCCTTTTACTTTAAAAAATAATATATCAAACCTATAATAATTGAAGTACTGACCCCATATACAATAACAGGTCCTGCAATTGTAAACATCTTTGCTGCCGCCCCAAAAACAAAACCTTCCCTTTTAAACTCCATAGCCGGTGACACAATCGAATTTGCAAAACCTGTTATTGGCACTATAGAACCTGCCCCTGCAAACTTCCCTATATCGTCATAGACCCCAATTCCCGTTAAAAAAGCACCAAGAAATACCATAGTAATTGATACAAGAGTATTGGCATCTTGCATAGAATAACCTCTTGATAGGTAAAAATTTAAAAAGAACTGCCCTATGTCGCTTATCAATCCTCCTACTACAAAAGCCATTACTATGTTTTTGAGCAAAGCAGGTTTAGGCTCATATTTCTGTGCTATGTTTTTATATTCTTGCTCTTTTTTTACATCTCTCTCCATTAATTTCACCCTTCCTTATGACAAGAGCACCATAGACGGTGCTCTTTTATTTTCAACCTAATTCTTTATCTGCTCTATAAGCTATTTGTATATTAGCTTTATATTCTACTATTTTACCATTTTTTACATTTGCTGTTTGATTAACAACTTCAATTCCTGATATATTGTCAATAGACTTAGCTGCTTCTTCTACAGCTTTGTGTATTGCATCTTCCCAGCTCACTGTTGAATCCCCTACAACATTTAATACTTTCACAACTGCCATACAATTTCCTCCTCCCTTATATACCAAATCAGCACTGTCAGGTATTTTTTTATTGGTTTTATGCATATAAAAATAGCTAACAGCAAAAATTAGCAATATTGCCACGATTATGATTAACATCTTTTTCATTTTCATTTCACCAGCCATTATTAGTATGTGAAGATAAGCAAAATTAATTCAAAAAAAAGTATAATATTTGTGTTAAAATACTACACTTCTTCCAATTCTTTTCTTAGTTTTTGCAAAACTTTTTTCTCAATTCTAGATACTTGTACTTGGGAAATTCCTAAAACACTTGCCACCTCCATCTGCGTCATATCCTTGAAATATCTCAAAAATATTATTTTTTTTTCTCGTGGTTTAAGTTTATTTATAACCATCTGTAAAGCCAATTTATCGTCTATATCAACTTCTTTTTCCTCTTCACTCACCATTTCAATTAAAAGCCTGTCATCTTCGTCATGAGTTGCGTTGTCATATAATGACTCAGCAGTAGCAGCCGATTCAAAAGCCATAGCAATTTCTTCAGGGGTTACATTTAATCTTTCAGCAATTTCATTAACAGTTGGCTCTCTATTTAATTCATTGCTTAAAATCTCTTTAACATAAAAAGCTTTTGTAGAAAGCTCCTTTAAAGAACGACTCACTTTTATTAATCCATCATCTCTTAGAAATCTCTTAATTTCTCCCATTATTATAGGTACTGCATAGGTTGACAATTTTACATTGTAAGATTCATCAAATTTTTGAATTGCCTTTACAAACCCTATACAACCTATTTGATACAAATCCTCCAATTCATACCCTCTATTAGAAAACTTTTTAACAATACTCCAAATAAGGCCGCTATTTTCTAAAATTAATTTTTCCAAGCTTTCTTTATCATTTTTTTGTGCCGCTCTTATCAATTTCAAATTCTCGTCACTTTTTTCAAAATTTCCTTCTTTCATAAAGTCACCTCATTTATCAGACCTTATATACTTTGTCATTCGGACAAGAGTTCCCTTTCCTGGAGTTGATTCAACTTCTAATTCATCCATAAAGGTCTGCATGACAGTAAAACCCATTCCTGCTCGCTCTTCTTCCAAGCGAGTAGTAAAAAGAGGTTGCATAGCTTTCTCAATATCGTCAATCCCTTTTCCCTCATCTATGACTTCAATTGTTATTTTGTAACCTGAAATAAAAGCTTTAATAGTAATGATGCCGATTTTATTCTCATATCCGTGAATTATGCAGTTAGTAACTGCTTCTGAAACAGCAGTTTTTATATCTGCAATTTCCTCAATTGTCGGATCTAGTTGAGCAGCAAAAGCTGCAACAACAGTCCTTGCAAAAGACTCATTTTGCGACTTACTTAAAAATTTTAACTCCATCATGTTTGTGTATTCCATGATAATCCCCCTTCTATATTTCCTTTAAGGCTTCTTCAATGTCATTATAACATTTAATTATACGCAACAATCCAGAAACTTCAATAATTTTATGTAATTGATTATTGGCATTTACTATAGCTACCTTACCATTATTCTCTTTGATTTTTTTATATCTCCCTATTATAACGCCAATTCCTGAACTATCCATAAAATTTACAGTTTTAAAATCAAAAATTAAATTTTTACACGACCTTTTTTCATACTCGTCATCAATAACACTTTTTATACTCTCCGCCACATGATGGTCTAACTCACCTTCAACTTTTACTATCAAGGTATCCTCTTTTTTTGCAAATTTTACTCCCATTTTATCAACCTCCCCCTATTATATTCGATATAAATTTTAAAATTCCTCCTTTTTTGTGATATTTTTCTAAAAATATCACAAAGCACTAAACAAATGTTTAGTGCTTCAGTAAACTACTGATATCTTAGCCATCCAATAAAAACTTTATTGAGATTTTCAAAAAAGTTAGCTTTTTCTACTACTTCCTGAGGATATATGTTAAATGTCTTTATAATCTTGCCATCCTGTGTTATTTTTACAGTGCCTATTGGGACCTCTTTGGCCAAAGGAGCTAATACAGCATTCTTGAGCTCCACCTCTGTTTTTATATTTTTACCTTCTCCTTTTTTAATCAGTATATACTCATCATCGCGGCACACAACACTAACAGCCTGCTTTTTTCCTTTAAAAATTTTTACATTGCCAAAACTTTGCCCCTTTGAAGCTACTTTTACACTTTCATAATTAGCAAATCCATAATCTAATAACTTAGTAGCTTCACTAAACCTCGTCTCAGAATCAGGTGCTCCAAATACAACTGCTATTAGCCTTGTGTCCCCCCTTTTAGCTGTTGCTGCCATACAATAAAGTGCTTCCGAAGTAGATCCAGTTTTAATACCATCTGCTCCTTTATAGCGCCATAATAATTTATTAGTATTTATGAGACTAAATTTCCCATTTCTTAAAGAATCTAATTTATTGGTTAGATATTTAAATATGCTCTCGTGCTTTGCTAATTCCCTTGAAATCATTGCGATATCATATACGCTTGTCAAGTGCCCCTCCTCAGGTAGTCCAGTTGCATTTTTAAAAGTAGTATTTTTTGCTCCCAATTCCTTAGCCCTTTTATTCATCATTTCAACAAAATTTTCCTCTGTACCCGCAATATACTCAGCTAAAGCAACAGAAGCATCATTTGCCGAATTCATCGCTATAGCCTTCATTAAATCATCTACTGTCATTTCCTCTCCTACTTCTAAATATATTTGTGTACCTCCCATATCAAAGGCATGTTTACTTGTGACAACTTTATCTGTTATTTTAATTTTACCAGAATCTATTGCTTCAATCGCCAGCAAAAGAGTCATTACTTTGGTAACACTGGCAGGCGGCAAAGGCTTATGGCTATCTTTTTCATAAAGAATTTGTCCAGTATTAGCCTCTATCAAAATAGCAGATTTTGACTTTAAATTTAAAGTATCAGCATATACTGTACCATTTAAGACAAAAGAAATAACTAGTATCACACTCACTAATAATGTTAAAAGCCTTTTAAACATAAAATCACCCTCCTCATCACTATTTATTTTGCGCTGGAGGGTGAATATTATACTTTTTATATTTTTAAGCACGAGGGTGAAATTTATTATAAACTTCTTTTATTTTTGATTTTGAAATTAAAGAAAGTAAATTTGTATTTAAATCTGTTTGATAACCTAACATTTCTTGAACAGCTCGAATATCTGCACCATTTTGAAGCATATGCTGCGCAAAAGATTGTCTTAGCGTATTTGGAGTAACAGGAAAGCCAGGATTAATTTTATCAGTATATTCTCTTATTATTTTCCAACATCCTTGTCTTGTAAGTTTTTGCCCTCGCAAATTTAAAAAAAGAGTATTTTCTCCATTTTTTGCTTTTCTTCCTTTTTCAATGTAATTTTTTAAGGCCTCAATTGCATGAGAGCCTATTGGAATAACTCTTTCTTTATTAGAGCGAATAATTACATAGCCATAAGAGAGATTCACATCTTCTAATTTTAAAGAAATAACTTCGGAGACTTTAAGTCCTGTAGCATACATAAGTTCAATGAGAGCTTTATCTCTAAGTCCTTTTTCATCATCACCAAAATCTAGTGAAAGTAACGTATCTACCTGTTCAACTGTTAAAGTAGTAGGCGGCTTTTTTTCTACTTTCGGGGTATTGATCATGTACGTTGGGTCTTCTTCTATTTTCTTTTTCATAAATAAATAATGATAAAAGGCTTTAAGAGAAGAAAGATTCCGAGAAACAGTTGCTTGTGATTTGCCTTTTTTCTTCAAGTAATAAAGATAATTTAATATTGTTGATTTTTTGACATTATAATATTCAAATTCGATTTCTTCAAGATAATTTAAAAATTGCTTTATATCTCTATTATAAGATTCAAGAGTGTTTTTTGACAGTTTTTTGTTCTTTGTTAAAAAATCCAAAAACTCCCCAACCACATTATTTAACATATTCTTTACCCCTACAATTCTTGAATTTTTATAATAAATCCATTAATTATAAATATTCAACATAAATCGTCATTTTCCTTCTTTTATGGTGAAAAAATCGGTAAAAGTAATATATAAGGTGAAAGATAAGATTCTATCAAGCAGCCTATTAATATAACTAAAAACCCTACATATACCATAAAAGTATAAGATACGAATTGTGATACTAATTCTTCTAAATAAAATTTGCGATTTTTCAAAAGATATAAAGAAAAATTAATAGCCGTTACAGATATAAACAAGATTCCTAATAAGATAAAAATATTTTGAGGCAAAATTCCCATCAATACGAGTAGTATCCCTTTTGTTTGAAATTCTTTTATCAAAACTCCAATAGAAAATCCTAAAATAAACCCTCTTATCCCCACAAGCAAAAATATAAAAGGAATCCCTATAATTGTAGCCCCTAAAATCCATAAAACAAAAACAGTGACAAAATTATTTAGAAGGGATTGTTTAAAAATTTGGGCAGAATTCAAGTCTACAGATTTTGCAATTTGATAAAATTTCGAAATATATCCTATTATTTGCTCCATCTGTATGTCAGTGAGGTTATTAACAGTAAAAGATCCTGCTGCTATTCCTATCATTAAAGACATTACAGCCAACACATACAATAAAAAATTATTTTTAATATGCAAATAAAGATTTCCTTTTAAAAACTTCAAGAATATTGCCCCCTATTTTTTATAAAGCTAATTTAAATTTATGATTCAAAAGGGGACAATATTCCTTTTAAGTTATAGTAACTTTGCCGTATATTCCTCCTCCTCCAGCTGAAACATCCAATTTCCCTTCTCTTCCTCTCAAAATATTTAATGCTTTTGAAGTTCCTATTACTTTCTCTAATTCTTCATAAGGTACATGATGCAAAGCATACAATTCACTTCCGAAGTAATTCACCAATTTTTCGATAGTCTTACCCCCAATATTAGGAATAAATTCTAAGGGAATTTGATAGACATATAAAGGTCTAAAAGGAGGATGTTTTGTATCATAATCTTTAATTTCCTCTATTCTGTCCTTTACACCTAAAACTATATTTGAACTTCCACATTTTAAGCATTTTTTTACAGGAGGTCTTTCTTTCGCAATATAGCCACAATCCATGCAAAAAGATCTGTGGTATTTCCCTAATTTAGGATTTAAGCCATAATTTTTTACAATTTCTCTTCCCTTTTCTCTTTTTATAGCCAACAAAATCTCCTCAAAATTTGCCTCTTTTATATCAAAAACATTAAACTCTCTGCCTATTTTTTCTAAAGAATGGGCATCTGAATTGGAAAGAAAAGTTTTATTTTGTAACTCCTCAATCTGATCAGCCATATCAGAGTCCGCACTAAGGCCTAACTCTACTCCATAAATATATTGATAAAAATCTTTAAAGACATATTTAAGCCTATCAGTCGAACTGCCATAATAACTTTTAAAGGGAGTAAAAACATGGGCGGGAATCACAACCCCGCTGTATTTTTCTGCGATTTCAACAACTTGCACACTTGTAAGATTTACTCGTTGAGAGCTTAGATTTATATTTTTAATGTATTTGGAAATTTCTTGAGAAAACAAAGAAATGCTCTCAATATCTCTAAAATAACAAGTTAAATGAGGAGAACCTTTTTCCTCTTTGCCAATTTCTATTTCACTGCCTAAAATCAAAGTAACTTTATTTTTATACCTAAGCCCTCCTTCTTCAAGGGAAAATAATATTCCTTCTTGTATATATTCTTTTAGCTCCTCCAAAATAAGCGGAGAAGCGCCATCTACAATGCCAACTATATCGATTCCCTTTAATATACTTTTTTCTAATATATTTAAAACAGTTAAATTTTTTGAGGCCGCAATTTTTACAGGAACTCCTTTTATACTCCTTGCCACATGAACATGCAAATCTCCGTAAAATCTCATAAGCTACTCCTCATTTTTAAATAATATAAAATTCCAATTATCGTTTTAGAATCTTTTATTTGATTTTGTAAAATCATTTCCCACAATTCCTCTGGAGTATATTCATACAATTCTAAAAATTCGTCCTCATCAGGTTGAGCAGTGTATTTTTTCAAATCTTTTGCAAAATACAAGTACATTTTTTCATTAGAAAAACCGGGAGTAGTGTAAAAAGTAATCAAATGCTTAATAAAACTTGCTTCATAACCTGTCTCTTCTAATAACTCTCTTTTAGCACAAATCAAAGGGTCTTCACCCTTTTCTAATTTTCCTGCCGGTATTTCTAATAAAGATTCCTCTGCAGGTTTTCTATACTGTTTGACTAATAAAATCTTTCCTTCTTCATTAACTGCTACTATGGATACACCGCCAGGATGCTCAACTATTTCTCGCGTAGTAACTTTTCCATTAGGCAGTTTTACCTCATCTACTCTTAAATTTATTATTTTCCCTTCAAAAATCTTGTTGGTATTAACTGTAACTTCCTTTTGTTCCAAAATTCATCTTCCTTTCCGTGTATGATTTTAGCAATAAATACATACTATAGAAATGAGGTGAGAAAAATGATTATAGTTGGAAACACTCTTTATTATGCTGGAAAATTTTCCACCCTATTATTTTTATTAAAGGAATTAAATAAAAAATACAAAACTTTAGGAGAAGTAATCAAATCAGTTTCGCACTAATTTAGAAGACACATAAAGGGCTGCAGCTCCACAAGCATTAAAAAAGTCTGGCTCACTTTCATAATTTCTTCCCATTGTTGTCAATTTAAGCCCAGATTCTTCTATATATCTTTTAGTAATGGAAGACTCCACAAATTCTATTGTAAATCGCGAAAATACTGTATTCGAAATTATTTGTTCTTTTATTATCTTCTCTTTTTCTCTTTCCATTGTAGGAAAAGTCAAAACACAGGGACTGTTACACAGCTCTAAAACAGTTATAGTATGGTGGCTAATCCCTTGATGTCTCTGCCTTTTATCAGTAAACCCAATTCTTGGGATAAGTACAGGCTTACCTCCTAATTTATTTGTAGCATCTATTATATGGGCTTGTTCTACCCCTGAAAACCCATATTTGGTTCCTGTGCCTACTATTCCCGGACCCATCGTTACTATAACAACATCTGTTTTTAATACTTCCTTTGCACCTATCAAAGCAGTATAAATATTTACACATTCATAATCTCCTCCAAAAGCATGTCCAATTGTAACTGTTTTATCTATTATTCCCCTCTTTTTAAGCTCAAAAACTGTATTGCTGAAACTAATAGGCAGACATCCTCCATCTGTCATCACATATGTAATTTTAAGGTTAGGATTTGTACTTTTTAGCACTAAGGCTACAGGCGCTACCATACTGTGAAGTTCTCCAACTATTACAGGTAAATCTTCTAAACTTTTAAACTCTTTAAAGGCAGTGTGATAAGGACTGTTTTGCTCCTCCATAGTCAACACATTTATCTGAAAAGGTGTATATCTCAATTTCATAATATGCCCATTTCCCACAGCATCGTATTCAGAGTATTTGAGATTTACAACTATAAAGTCATAGCCACCTGTTCCAAGATTTAAAAGGCGAGCAGTTCGGTTTACATAAACTTTATCTCCTACTTCTATTTTACCAGTTATATCGTTATAATTTAAAGCTAACGCCTTTTCTCCCTCTGACTCAACTTCCACAACAGTTATACCTTCTCTTTGTGCAACAATTTTACTTACTTTAGCTAAATAAACGCTAATCACATTATCTTTCTCCTTTTCTTCCTAACATATCGAGGTAATTTAAGATTTTATTTTTTTCGATTAAAGCAGTTAAAGAATATTTTTCTGTAAAAATATGTAATAAAATTAGCAGCGCCAATATTACCAACCTGCCATATAAATCAAAAATAAGAATACTGCTTATTCCCAATGACATTCCTAAAACATTTGATCCAGTGTCTCCCATCATCACATTTGCTTTTAAATCTTCTGGAAAATACACTAAAAGAATCATGGTCAGCAAGACTAAGAAATGGGGATAGGTTTTCCCGATTATTAGAAAAATTAAAGAAATAATCAAAAAAGTTTTTCCGCATCTTCCAGGTCGCAAGTCTACAAGGTTTAAAAAATTCGTAAAAAGTGCAATTATCAAGGTATTTATTATCAATTCCTCTATATTTTTTTTTCCAACATTAAAACTCACATAAAACGCAATTAAAATTCCTGATAAAGCCTTTAAACTTCCTGTAGTAGGCTTTCCTTTTAAAAGCATAGTTATATGACCCTTTAGCCCTCTTACACTTCTGTCTCCTAATACATCATCTATAAAACCGACAAAAGAAATCAGTGATAAGCTCAATAAAATTACCTCTTGATATTCTATTCTAACTCCAAATAAATTGAGAAGTACAATTGACACAAATAAAGCAGGAACAAATACAATACCACCACAAACAGGTATCATAACTTTTTTATAGTTTTCCTTCAAACACAAAGGCTTGTTAATAATGCTATAAAAAAGTTTTTTTGTTATAACTGTCATTATTAAAGGAATTAATATTTTAGTCAAAAACACTATCTCACCTGCTATTCTTTAATATTCTTTGAAAACAACTTATACACTAATACTTTTAGTATATCCCAAAACTGCTTACCTCTGTGCAGGAAGCCTTTCAAGTTCCTCCCTGTAACAGAGTGCGTCATATTCACTTCTACTTCTTTTATTTGATACCCTTTCTTTAATATATCTATTGTCATACCAACTTCTATTCCAAAACCTTTATAAAAAGTTTTTAAACTCTCTAAAACCTCTTTTCTAAAAGCCCTTTGACCTGACAAGACAGATTCAATTTCATATCCTGTAAAGTATTTTACTCCTTTTCTGGCTAAAGTTTTAACAAAGCCAAATCCAGCTTTTATATTTGTCTTTGGAAATTTAGCAATTGTAACATCTGCTTCTCCCTCAAGAACAGGCAATATAAGTTTTTTGACTTCTCGTGACGAAAGACCTACATCTGCATCTAAAAAAACTATCACATCATTTTTTGCATATTTCAAACCTTCTTTTAAAGCTGTCCCTTTGCCAACATTTCTCTTCATATTGACTATTTTAGCTCCTGCTTTTCTTGCCTTTTCAGCAGTACTATCAGTTGAGCCATCATTTATTACGATGACTTCATCGACTTCTTCAACATCTTTTAATCCCTTTATGGTATCAATTATTCTTTCTTCTTCATTGTAAGCAGGTATCAATACGCTAACTTTTTTATTCATTTATCTACCCTCACTTTTTAGAATTAGCAGAGGAATTATGTGTAGAATTGTCAGTATTCATAAAAGAATCTGGCATTAAGCTCATTGCACTTTGCTTAATTCCATAATTTCCTTCTTTACCCTCCATTACCATTATAAGCGACGTCTGCCCTATTATATCTTCCACATTATCTATTGTGGAAATATGCTGTTTTTTATACGCATCAATATAGGAATATTTAGTATCACTTTGTTCAACACCTACAATAGGAACATTAAGTAGCTTCACTTGTTTTATAATGGGAATATCTATAGAAGATACATTATTATCTTTATCATTACTTCCTCCAGCTATAATTACAAAATCTGTATTACCTGGAATCCCTGTAAAATCTATATAACCATTTGCCTTTAAATAATTAATAAGGTCCACATCCTGACCTGTTACAATAGCATTAGCTAATTTTGAAACTACAAATTCATTCAAATGCTTTTCGTCTACTGTAACTCCATATTTATTAGAAAGGAAGTTTATTAAATTTTGCACTTCCAATTCATCACCAGTATCAAAACTGTCTTTTATAACAGTAATCGACTCAATAGTAGCTCCTGCTTTTAAAAGAGCATTTCTCATGCCAGAATATATAAACTCATTTGTAGTTTCAATAATCGCTACTTTCACTCCCGTTAATCTATCCGCTACTAACTCAGGAAAAATAATTTGATGATATTGATTGTAATATCCTATCTGTTTATTTAACTCTTGAACAGTATTTTTTAAATTATTATTTTCTGTTTGCAAATCCTTAAACTTTTGTTCTAACTCGTTTATAATTGCAGTTTGTTGCTCTGAAAAAACTTTTTGGCCATCTAACATAAAACCTATAAAAATTCCAATTCCTAAAGCAATAAAAATAGAAGCAATTGTCAAAACATAGTATTTAATATTTATATTCATAGAAAGTCCTCCTCAAAATCCGATTAAAAGGCGAATTCTAAGCTGTAATAGTTTCAATAGCTGCTGCATAGGTGGTGAAAAATACGCTATCACTCCAAGAGGAATCAATGCTGCCAGTATAATGCTAAATATATAAGAAATTTTAAAAGTTTCTCTGTACAGCTTATTTACACCTTTGGCATCGATTAATTTTTCACCTACTTTTAAACGCACTAAAAAAGTGCTGGACATTCCTTTTCTCCCTTTTTCCAGAAAATCAATCATGCTGGAATGGGTCCCTACAGCCACAATTAAGTCAGCACCTTTTTCAAAAGCCAAAAGCATAGCTATATCTTCACTTGTACCTGGAGCTTTAAAAATTTCTGCTTTAAGGCCTAATGCCGTTACTCTTTCCAAGCCCGGCGCTCTTCCGTCGGGATAGGCATGAACAATAATTTCATTAGCCTTTTTTAAAGCCTCATCGCTTACACTGTCCATATCTCCAATGACTATGTCAGGAACAAGGCCAAACTCTAAAAGAGCATCTGCACCTCCATCTACACCTATTAAAATCGGTTTTACATCGTTAATATACTGTTTTATTGTAAACAAATCTTCTTTGTAATCCTTTCCTCTAACAACCACAAGAGCATGTCTATTTTTAAAACGAGTTTTAGTATTAGGTAATTCAACACCACCCAAGATAAAATATTTTTCTTTTTTTGCATATTCCAATGTATTTTCAATAAATTTATCTAATTCAACACCTATGTTTTCGCGACTTTCCTGCAATTTATAGTTTATAACGTCCTTTGTAAGAAGTTTTCCGCTTTTTATAAACACACCATCTTTATATATTTCATTATCTATTATAGTGATTTTGTCATTTTCTTTCAACAAATCAAAAATATCCTTCCCGACATCGTCAATAATTGGAATTCCAGCCTCACATAAAATAGAAGGCCCCATGTTAGGATATCTGCCACTTATAGACTTATCAGCATTTATGATTGCCAAAACTTTTTTTTCAACCAAGGATTCAGCAGCCACTTCATCTATATCTCTATGGTCAATTATAGCTATTTCTCCAAAATTTAGCCTTTTTACTAAATTTTTGGTTCTTTTATCCATTTTAATTGTACCTGTTATTTGCATACAAGCTTCCTCCATAAAGTAACATCCCATTGTTTATTATTATAGCATAAAAAATTTCTACATGAAATAAAAAGTCAACATGTCAATTACATAAAATATGCCCTCTATTTGTTTTTTTTAACAAACAGAGGACATAACTTATTTGTCGCCGTGAAAATTCGATATTTATCGCCCTATTTTATGTTTGTTGCCCTTTTGAAATGGGAGGTTAACCCCTTTTACCCCGCTTTCATTCCCAATCTCAATTTATCAGCAATAAGTGCGATGAATTCTGAATTTGTCGGCTTGCCTTTTTCGTCATTTATAGTATATCCAAAAAGGTCATTTAAGACTTCTGTTTTGCCCCTGCTCCAAGCAACTTCTATTGCATGCCTTATAGCTCTTTCTACTCTGCTAGGAGTAGTATTGTACTTTTCCGCAATTTTAGGATATAACATTTTAGTTACAGAATTTAAATACTCCATATTGCTAATAACAAGAGAAATAGCATCTCTTAGATACATATAGCCTTTTATATGAGCTGGTACTCCTACTTCATGAATAATTTCTGTAATCATTGCTTCAAGGTCATAATTTTTCTTCGCTTTTACCACAGGAAACACAGTCTTTGATACTACATCTAATTCAGGCTCCATAAGCTCAGAAATCCTTTTTGACAACATAGCTAAGTCAAAAGGTTTTAAAATATAATAATCTGCCCCTAATGCAATAGCCCGTTGAGTTATTTTTTCTTGGCCTACTGCAGATAAGACTAAAATTTTAGGCTTTTTTAATTGCTCTTCATTTATCTTTTCCAAAACACCAATGCCATCTAAATATGGCATTATAATATCTAAAATTAACAAATCTGGCGATTGATTTTTAATGAGTTCAATCGCTTGGTTTCCGTCATTAGCAACACCAACCACTTCAATATTTTCTTGAGCAGATAAATACTCAGCTAAAATAGTAGCAAATTCTTTGTTATCATCTGCTATCCCCACTCTAATCTTCTTAACCAATTATTTAACCTCCCATTGCTAATATTAGTATATAATATTTATTCTACATAATAATTGAATTTCCTTCTTTTTCCCTTAAAAATTTTTAATTATTTGTAAAAACCTGCTTATTATTGAGTAGAGTATTCATTTCATTAATCATCCATTCTGCATAAACCGCATATCCTTTTGTAGGGTCATTCACAAAAACGTGAGTAACTGCTCCTACCAGTTTCCCATCTTGTATAATAGGACTACCACTCATACCCTGTATTATGCCTCCAGTCTTTTTTAATAAATTCTTGTCAATAATTTTAATTATCATACTTTTAGGACTAGGAGTTTCTTGATACGCTTTTTTGATAATTTCAATATCAAATTGCTGTATACCTGTATTATCAATGGTAGCCAATATTTTAGCTGGCCCTTCTTTTATTTGGCTTTGATATGCTATAGGAATCTCGCCATACAAATTGTTATTAAAGTCTTCATACATATTCCCGTAAATTCCAAATTCAGTGTTTTTTAATATATTCCCTATTGTATCAACTTCTTCTAAAAAAATCCCTTTTAACTCCCCAGGTTTACTTCTTCTCCCTTGGTCAATAGAAGTAATTCTAGAATTCATAATCTCTCCATTTTCTACTGATAACATGTGACCAGTATCTATATCAGTTATAGCATGACCTAAAGCTCCATACATCTTGCTAATAGGATAATAAAAGGTTAAAGTACCTATACCAGCAGTGTGGTCTCTCACCCAAAGACCTATTCTGTATTGTCTATCCTCTTTTGACTTTATAGGATAAATCGTAGTATAAAAGATATTATTTTTTCTGTTTATTTTTAACTTTAATGCTTTTCCCTGTAATCCATTTGCAATTTGTGTAATGTCTTCTGCTTGCTTTATTTCTATGCCGTTGACTTCTAATATTATATCTCCCATTTGTATTTTCCCTTGCTTATAAGGACTATAAATTTTACCGTCCTCCCCCATTATATCTGAATAACCTACTACTAATACTCCCTTTGTATTTAACTTGACCCCTATCGCTTGGCCGCCCGGTACTACTTTTATTGTCGGAACGATGTCAACACTGATATGCTTTATAGGAAATATTCCAAAAAGCTTAAAATCCAAATTTACTGTGCCAGTGTTTACCGCTTCTATAATAATAGGTTCTTTCAAATTTAAAACATTTTTATCTTCTGTCTCATTAATTTTTAAAAAGCCTTTTTTATCGGCTTGAAAACTTACTTTTATTGGTATATTAAAGTTATAATTGACTTTTTCACCTTGAAAAAATTTAAAACTTGAGGGAGTTTTCGCTATATCTTGTATAGGAGTAAAATAATTTGCAAATACTAAAAAAAAGCTCAAAGATATAAAAAGTAGCAATTTTACAGTATTTTTTGTCATGCTCTCACTTCCTTTTTTGCAGCTTATTTTAATCTAAAATTAACTTAACCTTTTTTAAAGCTTTATATACTGTCAATATATTATCCGATAGTAAAAGGAAGTGAGATTAAACTAAAATATTAAATTTTGCTTTTAAATTGAGATGCAATATTTAATAATTCTTTTGAATGTTCTAAAGTAGTCTGAGTAACATGTGATCCTCCCATAATACGAGCTAATTCATTTATTTTGCCTTGATAGTCAAGTTTTTCCACATTTATATAAGTTCTTTCATTTTTTGTAATTTTGGAAATTCGATAATGTGTATCTGCCATAGAAGCGATTTGAGGTAAATGAGTCACACAAATCAATTGATGTTTTTTAGAAAGATATGCCATTTTTTCAGCTACTAATTGGGCAGTTTTCCCGCTTATTCCTGTATCAACTTCGTCGAAAATCAAAGTGGAAATTCCATCTGAGGAAGCGAGAATAGTTTTTAATGCCAGCATAATTCTTGAAAGCTCGCCACCAGAAGCAATTTTAGATAAGGGTTTTAAAGGCTCTCCTATATTTGTAGAAATTAAAAATTCAATTTTATCAAATCCTGTTTCAGTAGGTTCTTCCATTTTTTCTATATTCACTTTAAAATAAGCATTTGGCATATTAAGTTCAACTAAAATTTGGTTTATATTTTTTTCTATGTTATCTGCTATTTGCTTCCTTTTGAGATGTAATGCTTCACCAACTTCTAAAATTTTTTCCCATAACTTTTGCTGCTTAAGCTTCAATTCTTCTTGCTTTTCTTCAAAATTTAATATATTCTCTAATTCTCTTTTTTTATTTTCTTTAAATTCTAAAATATGCTGTATTGTAGGTCCATATTTTCTTTTCAAGGAATTTATTTGATCTAATCGTATTTCTATTTCCTCTAAACTTTGCTGGTTAAAATCTAAGCCATTCAAGTAATCCCGTACCTGTAAAGCACAATCCTCTAATTCATAGAGAATATTCTCCAGCTTATCTTTTAAACCTTTAAGCTTTTCATCTATAGAAAAGGCTGTTTCTAAATTTTTTATTACAACATGTAAATTATCTAAAACAGAAAAGCTCCCACTACCTTCGTACAAAATTTTGTAACTAGAATTCATAGCAGTAAATAATTTTTCGAAATTCATAAGCAAATTTCTTTTTTCTAACAACTGTGTTTCCTCTTCTACGCTCAAATTCGCCTTTTCAATTTCTTCAATTTGATACTTCAAAAGATCAATTGTTTCATTCTTTTCTTTTTCATCTTTAAAAAAACTTGAAATCTCATTTTGTATCTTTCTATATTCTTCTAACAGCTCTTTAAATTTTTCTTTTAAACTTTTAAACTTTTGGTCACCAAAATTATCTAAAATAGAAAGATGTTTTGTATTGTCTAAAAGAAACTGATGCTCATGTTGACCTAAAATATCTACCAAGAAAGCACCTATTTTACTCAAAAAAGAAAGAGGCACTATTCTGCCATTTATCCTACAATAACTTCTTCCACTGCTTGTAATTTCTCTATTTATTATCAAAGTATCATCCTCTTCTAAGCTCAAACCTACTTCTTCTAAAATTTCTACAATTTTATCCTTGTTAGAATCCACAAAAAATATTCCTTCTACGATAGCTTTTTCTTCACCAGTACGTATTATATCTCTACTGGCTCGACTACCTAAAAGCAGCAAAACCGAGTCTATAACTATAGATTTCCCTGCTCCTGTTTCTCCAGTTAATGCATTGAATCCTTCTTCAAATTGTATTTCTGCCTTGTCAATAAGTGCAACGTTTTGGATGCTAAGTGCTAAAAGCATAGCAAAACCCCCAAAAATCACTTAACTAACTTTCTGAATTTCTCCAATAGCTCTTGAATAGCTTTTTCATTTCTCACTAAAACAAAAATGGTATTGTCGCCTGCTAAAGTTCCAACTATATCTTTCCAATTTAATGTATCAATCGCCTCTGCTGCTGCGGAAGCTGTGCCTGATAACGTTTTTATAGCTATGATATTTCCAGCATAATCTACGCTTACTATAGACTCAGATAATAAAGTCATTAGTCTATCTGTAATATGGCTATCTACTTTTCCCATCGGGGCGTATTTATATCTTTTCCCATCCTCTGTTAAAACTTTTATCAGTCTCAATTCTTTTATATCTCTTGACACAGTCGCTTGAGTTACATCAATACCTTGTTTTTGAAGTTCAGCTGCTAACTCTTCCTGCGTCTCAATTTCTTTTTCAGATATTATTTCAAGAATTTTAGCGTGTCGAGCTATTTTCATCATAGTAATCTTCACCTCTTTTACTTTTTATCTTTCTGTAAGTTTGTCCCTCAATAAGTCAAAAAAATTGGTATTTTTTACTTTTATAAGATTGGTATATTCATTGCTTTTTTTAATGTAAATTATATCTCTATAATCAAGTTTATATCCCTGTTGTCCGTCAGTTGTTATCATTAAATCTTGATTCTCTTCGCTTATTTCCAACCTGATGATATCCTCTGGTGAAACTATTATAGACCTTGAATATAAAGTATGGGGACATATAGGTGTTATTATTATAACTTCTAATGTAGGATATACAATAGGACCTCCTGCTGAAAGTGAATAAGCAGTTGAACCAGTAGGAGTTGCAATTATTACTCCATCTGCTAAATAAGTATCTACATAGTTATTATTGACATAGGTATTTATACGAGCCATTCTTGAAAAAGCTCCTCTTGTGATGACAATATCATTCAAAGCTCTAAAATTTATAATCTCCATATCATTTTTAACTACATTTGCCTCTAGCATCATCCTTTTTTCTACTGTATATTCTCCTTTATATATTTTATCTAAAGAAACAAATACCTCATTTACATCTACTTCCGTAAGAAATCCAAGATGACCTAAATTCACGGCAAAAATAGGCGTGTCAAAAGGCGCACAAAGCCTTGCAACATTTAAAATAGTACCATCTCCACCTAAAGCAATTATAAAATCGCATTTACTATATATATCTGTAGATTTTCTACCGTATTCATCATAACCCATTTTAGACGCAACTATTTCGTTAAGATATGGTTCAGAACCATGCTCCAATAGCCATTTTACTACAGATTTTGTCACTTCTAAGTCTTTATCTTTATTAATATTTGGAATTACACCGACTTTTTTCATTATAATATCACCACATTTATCATATTCTACAAAAAAACAAATTTTCCTGCTACAAATTTTTAAATGCCTCTTTTACAATTTTCGTAATGTCAAAATTGTGTTGCTTTTCAATTCCCTTTTTGCCATAAATTAAATATTCTATATTGCCTTCTGCCCCTTTTATAGGAGAATAGGTAATACCTATTATACCGTAGTTAAACTTTTGAAACAAAGTCACAATTTTTTCAATCACTCCCCTATGAACGGCCGGGTCTCTCACGACGCCTTTTTTACCTACTTTTTCTCTCCCTGCTTCAAATTGAGGTTTTATTAAAGCTATCAAATCTCCCTCTGGTTTTAAAAATTTATCTGCAGAAGGTATAACAAGTTCAAGGGAGATAAAAGAAACGTCTATTGTGGTCATGTCCACTATTTCAGGCAATGTCTCTAAAAATCTTATATTAGTCTTTTCCATATTTATGACCCTAGGGTCATTTCTTAAACTCCAATCCAATTGCCCGTATCCTACATCTACAGCATATACTTTCAAAGCACCGTGTTTTAAAAGGCAGTCAGTAAAACCTCCTGTGGAAGCTCCAATGTCTAAGGCAATCTTGCCAGCCACATTAATATTAAAAGTTTCTATCGCTTTTTGTAACTTTAGCCCACCTCTACTTACATAAGGTAAAGAATTAGTTTTTACTTCAATTGAAGATTCTATGTTGACAAACTCTCCAGCTTTTTCAATTCTCTTGCCATCAACATATACTTCTCCTGCCATAATAGAAGCTTTTGCTTTTTCTCTTGAGGAGAAAAAACCTTTTTGAACAAGCAAAACATCCAATCTTTCTTTTTTTGAAGCCATATTTACCTCATTTCCTCATATTTTTGTAGTATAGTATTTGCGATAGACTCGGCATCTAAATTGTATTTTTTAAACAAGTTTTCCACATCTCCGTGTTCAATAAATTTATCAGGAAACCCCAAACGCAAAACTGGCTTATATATTCCATTAGAATTTAAAAGCTCGAGTATAGCACTTCCAACACCACCAGCTATGACATTGTCTTCCACTGTAACAATAAATTTAACTTTGTTTGAGATATCCAAAATCAGCTCTTCATCTAAAGGTTTAACAAATCTCAAATTGACAATAAAGGGTTGCAAATCAGAAGCTTTTAAAATTTCTTTTGCTTCTAACACCTTTCCTACCATTCTTCCTAATGCAAAAATTGCTATTTCTGTTCCTTCAGAAATTAACTCTGCCTTTCCAAACTCTATACTGCATTCTCTTGTAATATCGAATTCTCCTGCTTTTCCCCTTGGATACCTTATAGCAACAGGGAAGTCAAGATTTCTTGATAATTTAACCATTTCAACTAATTCATTGGCATCCTTAGGAGACATAATCGCTATATTAGGTATAGGCCTCAAATAGGATAGGTCAAAAACTCCTTGATGGGTTTCCCCGTCCTCACCTACAATTCCCGCTCTATCAATTGCAAAAACAACAGGTAATTTTTGTATACATACATCGTGTAAAAGCTGGTCATAAGCTCTTTGTAAAAAGGTAGAATACACTGCAAAATAAGGTTTATATCCTTGCACTGCCATTCCTGCTGCAAAGGTAGTAGCATGCTGCTCTGCTATTCCTACATCAAAAAATCTTTCAGGAATCAATTTTGCAAAATGAATAAGCCCTGTTCCCTCTGGCATGGCAGCAGTTATTGCAACAATTTTGTCATCTTTTAATGCCATTTCAGTAAGAGTCTTTCCAAATACATCAGAATAAGTCGCCTGCCCCTCATTTACAAACTTACCTGTTTGTATGTCAAAAGGAGCTGCAGAATGAAATTTATCAGGAAATTTTTCTGCAAATTTATAGCCTTTGCCTTTTTTTGTGATAACATGTACTAAAATAGGTCCTTTTATTTTCTTTGCCCTTTCTAAAACCTCTATTAGGCTATCAACGTCATGTCCATCAATAGGTCCTAAATATCTAATGCCCATCTCTTCAAAAAACATTCCGGGTACTACTAACTGTTTTACAGAATCCTTAATTCTTTCAATGTATTTATGAAGGCTTTTTCCAATTGGAGGTACAATATTGAGTAAATTATCAACCTCTTGTTTTAATTTGTTGTAAGTAGGGTCAGTCCTAAGTTTACTTAAATACAAAGATAAACTACCTACGTTTTCCGAAATAGACATCTCATTGTGATTTAGCACGACAATCAAATCTGTTTTAGACCTTCCTGCATTATTTAATGCTTCAAAAGCCATGCCACCTGTCAAAGCTCCATCACCGATTACCGCTACAACAGAATGTTTTTCACCCCTTAAATCTCTTGCCTTGGCAATACCCAATGCTGCAGATATAGAGGTGCTACTGTGACCTGCTCCAAATATATCATGCACACTTTCCGTTCTTTTAGTATAACCAGAAAGGCCATTGAATTTCCTTAAAGTACCAAACTGGTCTTTCCTACCTGTAATTATCTTATGTACATAACATTGATGCCCAACATCCCAAATTATTTTGTCTACAGGTGAATTAAAAACATAGTGAAGTGCAACTGTAAGTTCAACAATTCCAAGGTTTGAAGCTAAATGCCCACCTGTTTTAGACACCTTTTCTATTAAAAACCGGCGTATTTCTTCACAAAGCAGTGGAAAGTCTTTTTTGTCAATTTTTTTTAAATCATAAGGGCTGTTAATTTGTTCAAGCATTTAAAACCCTCACTTTCTTTTTCTTCTTTTATTATTTTTATAATCTGGCAAAATCTTTATACCCATGTTTTTTTCTATCCAAGCAAAAATTACAGCAACTGTATAAACAATAGACTGGCTTTTAGCTATACCTATATTTTTACCGATAGCTTTTCCTCCAATTGTAATGGCAGATAATAAACCTCCTAAAATCGCAGTATAAATAGAACCTTTGGGTCCCTCAAAAGCCAATTTTACAATTATTGCCATCAAAGCAGCGCCAGAAACAATTCCAGCAATATCTCCCACTACGTCATTGCAAAAATTAGCCACAATATTAGCATTTCTAAGAAGTTTTATGGCTTCCTTTGCTCCAAATACTTTTTTAGCCGCCATTGCATGAAAAGGTTCTTCTCTTCCTGAAATTACTGCTGTACCTATTATATCAAAAATTATACCAATTAACACTATAAGACCAAGAATACAAAAGGCTACAAGGATATTGCTCTCTTTTAATGCAACATCAGAAAAAAAATTTAATATAGTGGCAAGAAAAAAAGTTATAATAGTTATATGTAAAATCCACTTATAATTCGTATTTATGTTTTTATTTTTCATAATAAAAAAAAGACCTCCTACATGTATAAAGGCAAAGTGGTAGCATATTAGGTAAACTTTGCGGCTTAGGTCCAGTAGGATTTCCCAAGCGGGCACTGAACGTCGCCGTTCAGCGGTTCCCCTTTAAGCCCGCTTTTACCTTGTCGCCAAGGGTAAGACTGGACTACCACTTAGTCCGCACCGTAATCCCCAATATGCCGCCCGGGAAGGCGCAGCCTAGGAGTTTTCCTCAACAGAGGGGCTAACCCCTATCCTCTTTTGCAATTCGGGTTTCATCAGCAATAGCCAGTAATTCAAGAGCTCTTTGAATTATGGCTTACAACTGATATCCACCCGAATCACTCAAGGCAGGCTACACTGTCCGCAGCTTTATGGCCGCGAGACAGGTTCATCCTACCCCGTAGCCTGTAAAAGCCACGCAAGTAGGTCTCCGCGGAGGAAGGGTCAACGCCCACATGCCATTGTGGATCGCCCCCCCTCCTTAACTCCCAGCACCAGCCCCCAACTGGGCGTTGAAAGCCAGCACCAGGAACTTCATCGATGTGCCCTTGACGGATTTTTAGGCCCGTCTTCGGGATTAGCGCCTCTGACTAGGATACTGCACCACTTTGCCTTTCTTTTCAAGGTATATTATAATTATAACATAATAAAAATAACAATTTCAAACCTCTACAAAGTCTGTAGAAGGTTGCTACAGTCATCTAACTGTCAAAAAACTCATTTCTTTCAAATAGCATTGTCAATACTCCCTTAAGCTTTAGTTTACTCTTTCAATCAAATAATTGGAAAGCTCTTTTAAAAACTCCGCTTTTCCTCCAAACCTATCTAAAATCTTTATAGCATTCTGTGTAAGCTCTACAACCATCTTTTGAGATTTTTCTAATCCAAAAATATTGACAAAAGTAAACTTGCCCTTTTCTTTATCACTACCTACTTTTTTACCCAATTTTTCCTCTTCTCCTATTACATCTAATATATCATCTTTTATTTGAAAAGCAAGACCTATTAAGCGTGCATAATCCCTTAAGGCATGAATCTCTTCTTCTGTAGCACCAGCGATGTAAGCTCCTGCGCAAACAGAAGCTTCTATCAAAGCTCCTGTCTTGTGTTCATGCATAAATTTTAATTCTTCATAAGTAAGCTCCGTATTCTGGGATAGTATATCAACAACTTGCCCACCAATTATTCCTTTACATCCTGAGGCTGTTGCAATTTCATTGGTAGCTTTCAATATTCTTTCATAATCTTCGGGATGTTCTAAAGCATGTCTTACTAACACTTCATACCCTAAATTTAAAAGCCCATCGCCAGCTAAAATTGCTATAGCTTCCCCATAAACTTTGTGATTCGTGGGCTTTCCTCTTCTTAAATTATCATTATCCATTGCTGGAAGGTCATCGTGAATCAGAGAATAAGTATGAATAAGTTCAATCGCACAAGCTACAGGAAGAGCTTTTTTTATATCTCCTCCTAAAAGCTCACAAGAAGAAAGGCATAAAACTGGTCTTAACCTTTTCCCTCCCGCAAACACACTATATCTCATTGCTTCATAAATTATCTCTGGTTTTTCATCTATATCAAGTATTCTGTGTAGTTCTTTCTCAACAAGCTGTTGTTTTTCTCTTAACTTTTCTTTAAACATCCTTTTCCTCCTCTTTAAAATCAATTTCTTCATTTTCGTTGATGAGAAGGGTTATCTTTCCTTCAACCTCATTTAACCTTTTTTCTAATCTCTTAGAAATTTCAACACCTTCTTTAAACAAGTTAAAAGACTCTTCTAACCTTAAATTTCCTTTTTCTAGTGTATTTACAATTTCTTCTAATCTCATCATTTCTTCTTCAAAATTCAATTCCTCATTCATTCTCTTTCACCTCTTGTACAACCGCTTTAGCTTTGCCATCTTTAAATAAAATTTTTATTTCATCATAAGGTTTTATATCTTCCACAGAAGAAATAACTTTTTCTTGCTTATCTAAAACAATTGTATAACCTCTTGTAAGTACTTTTAAAGGACTTAAAGAATTCAACTTTTCTGCTAAAATTAAAAAATCATTTCTTTTATGTTGGTATATAGAAAGCATTTCATTGTATAAAGAGGCAGTTAAATTTTCAACTTTATGCCTTAAAATTTCACTTTTCTTAGCGGGACTATTAAGATACAAAGCCCTTTTAAGCCCTTCAAATTCTTTTTTTTTGCGATTTAATTCAGCAGTCATCAATGTTAATAATTTCGTTTTTAATAAAAACAATTCCCTTTGGTAAACTTTTATGTCTGGTACTACAATTTCAGCAGCTGCAGAAGGGGTAGGAGCTCTCAAATCCGCCACAAAATCAGAAATAGTAAAGTCTGTCTCATGGCCTACAGCAGAAACAACTGGTATGCGAGATGCATAAATACATCTTGCCACTTTTTCTTCATTGAAAGGCCAAATTTCTTCTAATGAACCTCCACCCCTTGCTAAAATAATTACATCAATGTCTTCCCTTTTGTTCAAAATTCGAAGAGCATTACATATTTCATCGGCGGCTGAGCTTCCTTGTACCAAAACAGGGACCACTAAAATGTCTACTGTTGGATTTCTCCTTCTCGAAATTGTTATTATATCTCGTATTACAGCCCCTGTTGGAGAAGTCACCACAGCAATTTTTTTAGGATGTTTAGGGATAGGTTCCTTTTTATCAGAATCGAAAAGTCCTTCTTTTTCCAGTTTCTCTTTAAGCTTATTAAAAGCAAGGTATAAAGCCCCAATACCCTCCGATTGAATAGACTGCACATAAAGCTGATAAGTACCGCTTTTTTCATAAACTGTTATTCTTCCTGTAGCAATCACCGACATACCGTCCTGCAAAGTAAAATTTAAAAGTCTACTATATTCATTAAACATCACACACTTCAAAGAAGCTACTTCATCCTTTAAAGTAAAATATATTCCAGTGCTGTGATATTTTAAATTAGAGATTTCTCCTCTTACTCGGACATTTCTCAAAATTATATCATTGTCCATCATTCTCTTGATATAGTCCGTTATCTCACTGACGTTAAGTGCTTTTAATTGCATATTTAAAAGCCTCCAAGGTGTTTTTAAGTATCATAGCTGTCGTCACAGGCCCAACTCCTCCCGGAACTGGTGTTACATAAGAACACAAGTCTTTTACAGATTCAAAATCCGCGTCTCCATATATATTTCCATCGTAAACGTTTATACCTGCATCTATAAGAATTGCCCCTTCTTTAATCATATCTCCCTTTACCAAATTCATTTTTCCGGCCGCCAACACCAAAATGTCTGCTTGTTTAGTATAATAAGCCAAATCTTTTGTCTTTGAATGGCATACCGTAACTGTACAATTTTTATCCAATAAAAGCTTAGCTACAGGTTTTCCTAAAATATTGCTTCTGCCTATTATAACTGCGTGTTTTCCCTCAAATTGAGTATCAATACTTTCAAGAATATGTAAAATTGCTTTGGGAGTACAAGGAACAAAAAGAGGTTTTCCAGCAAAAAGCCTTCCCATATTATAATTAGATATGCAATCAACGTCTTTATAAGGATTTAGCGTATCGTATACCAATCCAGCATTAAAGTTTTTAGGAAGAGGCATTTCTATCATTATGCCGTGGGTATTTTTATCTTCATTTAAAAACTTTAAGGTGTCATAAAACTTCGACTCTTCATCTTCTGAAAAATAATAAACTTCAGCCTCAATCCCAACATTTTCACAAGCTTTGACTTTAGAATTTGCATAAACTTTTGAAGACTCGTCATCTCCCGCCATCAAAATCGCTAATCTGGGCTTGTAACCAAACTCCATTATCTCTCTTTTTACCTCTTCTCTTATCTTTTTAGAAATCTCCTTACCATCAATTATCATTTGATTTACCTTCCTCCAATCCTTTATCCCTTACAAACGCTCCCAACAAACCGTTTATAAACACATGAGAATCTTCTGTACTGTATTTTTTAGCTATTTCTACTGCTTCGTTTATAGAAATATTTACAGGAATATTCCCGTATTGCATCTCATAAATGCTGCACCTTAAAATAGCCAAATCTATTTTTGGCATGCGGTTAAGAGCCCAATTTTGAGAGTATCTTTCTATTTCCTTATCAATTTCCTCTAAATTTTCAATAGCCCCTATTACGGTATTTTCTATGTACTCTTTTTGCTCGCCTGGGTCTTTTTCCTTATAAAAATTCTCAAATATTTTGCTTATAGGTAACCTTGAAACGTCGTATTGATAAAGCATTTTTACAACCCATTCCCTGGCTTCTGTTCTGTTCATTGTCCCAACTCCTTGAATTTTACTTCTTACATATAATTGTACCATAATTCTACTTAAACTAACCCTCTGTCTAGCAGAGGGTTAGTTTAAGTAGATATTTTAATTTTCCTCCTCTTTAACTTGCTGTTGTTTTTTATTTTCCTTATCCATATTTACCCCTTGAACGTGAATATTGACTTCAACAACTTTTAATCCTGTCATATTTTCCACAGCATTTTTAACATTTTCTTGTACATTCCAAGCTACTTCAGGAATTCTAACACCATAATCTACAATTAAGTACAAATCTATTGATACTTCTTTTTCTCCCACCTCTACTTTTACACCTTTGCCTAGGTTCTTTCTTCCTAACATTTCAGAAAGTCCATTAACGACTCCCCCGCTCATTCCAGCCACTCCAGGTACTTCCGTTGCCGCCAAGCCTGCAATTACACTAACTACTTCTTCAGAAATTTTAATAGTTCCTAACTCTTGATTTTCATTTGCATTTACATTTTCTTCCACAAATTTCACCCCCTTAAAAAGCAAAAATTTTTAGAGAAAATAAATATTTGTCAAATAAATTATATCATAATTGTAGTTACAAAAACAATTAAGTTTTCTTATTCCAGTCTCGTCATAATTTTTATATTATCAAATGAAACTCCTGTCTGCCTTGAGACAATTTCTACAATTTGTGCCACTTCCTCTTCTGACAGTTTATCTGCCTGTACAATTACATTTACTATGCCATTATCTATCATCACAACTGCATCTTGAAACCCCTTAGCTTTTATCAAATTTTCTATTATCATCTCTTGATTTGTTATTTCTGTAAGTTTTATTATTTGCCTTTGAGCTTCGTCTCTTGTCGCTTCACTAGTATTTTTATTTTCTACTATTTCTTTTAGAGCATCAATACTTCTACTCCTATTTATTTCTCTTTCTTCTCTGTAAGTAGTAAATATTCCAGTGAAAACTTTATCTTTTTCTGTACTAGTTTCCTTTCCAGAAAAAGTACTTGTTTGAATAACTTGTGAATTCTGATTGTACTCATTTCTAGCTGCTTCTTCTTTTTTATTGGTATACCCATAGTTTAAAACAAAAGCAATAGCAATTAGCAAGACAAGGGATATAATCGCTATAAGCTTTTTTCTCATATAGACCATAAAAACTCCTCCCCACTCTTATTTTGAAGATATTACCTTTACTTTATAGGCAGGAATCCCTAAAGCAGTTTGAACTGCCGAAGAAAGTTCGTATCTTAATCTTGGATCTTTTGCTCCATCAGCAACTACAATCACTCCCCTTATTTCTGGCATTATTCTTTTTAATACAATAGGAGCATTTTGCCCAGAGGTATCTTGAGAGGTAACTACTCTGTTGTTTGATTCTGTTTGAATGGTTTCTCGTATTCCTCCACTACTATCTTTTTCATTTGTAGTAGTACTGGATTCTACTACATCCATTGCCGCTACTACCTCTTCATCTGAATTTAGTGTTATGAGGACCTCAACATTTCCCACCCCTTCAATTTTTGACAATATATTTTTTAAATCCTTTTCTAATTTTTGAACATAATCTTCACTACTACTTTCTTTTTGAGCTAATACCAATTCTTTGTTATCGTTGCTATTTGAAGGGCGAGGTTTTGAAAGAGCACTCGCACCTATTAACAAAATTAAACCTATTAAAAAGATAACAGTCAAATTCTCAACCAACTTTTTATTATCTTTTAAAAGCTTATCTTTAAGTTTATCAAAATCCACTCAAGTACCTCCTTTCAATTTATTCCTCATTTATAGATATATTCTTTAATGGTACATTATAGAATGCACTTATTGTTTTTTTAATCTCTTCATAGTTAAATTTTTTATTTTCTGTCGGTTTTGCTATTTTTTCTGAATTTTCATAAACTCTTCTCGCATTTCTAAAAAATAAGGTTATTTCTTTGATTTTTCCAAATTCTTTGTCATTTAAATCTTCTACAAAAGAAACTTCTACTTCCACTCCATCAATTTCATACAGATTTAAAAGCTTTTCCTTAATCTGTTCAATCAGCCTTTTTTTATATTCTGCCACAATTAGATTATCCCTCTGCTTTTCTGCTTCTTTTGAGATTTGCTCAATATTTATGCTTTTTAAAAAGTAATCATTTTTAAATATGGAGGCTTCTATATTTGCTCCTCCTTTTAAAAAATTTATCAAAGGATTTAAGATAGTAATCATGATTACAAACCCTATCGCAACTTTAGCATATTTTTTTAAACTGGAGGAAGGAACTAAAAGTTCTAAAACAATCAAAAGGATTGAAATATAAATTATCTGTGTTATCCAGTCTTTTAAAAACTCCATTGTTTCACCTACCTCAGCATAGTGGTAATATTAGCTGTTCCTATAATAGCTGTTATTGTAAAGAACATCATCACAGTAACAGAAGCCAATACCCCAAAAACATAAGTTAAAGAAGTTGCCACCTCTGAAAGGCAATTTACTATTCTTTTATCGGAGATTGGTTCAATCACGGCTGCTGCAAAGCGATAAATGATTATGAGAGAAAAAAGCTTTATTAAAGGTACTGCAGAAATTATCACAATTACTATAAGCCCATAAGTGCCTACTGCTCCTTTTATCAATAATGATGCCCCTATAACTGCATCGACACTATCAGATAAAAGTCCTCCTACTACTGGCAAAAAAGCACCAACTGTATACTTCGCCGTTCTCGATATGACACCATCTGCCATTGAAGAAGATAAACCTTGTATAGATACTACTCCTAAAAAAATACTCAATAAAATTGAAATAGAAGCTGTAGACAAAGTCTTAAGAAAATCCCCCATTTTATTCAAGCTAAATTTTTCAGAAATATTTCCTACAATTTTTACAGCTGTCATGAGCAAAATAATAGGCAACACAAAATCCCTCATCAGATGGGCTACAAACTCAACTGTCACAATGACAACAGGGTGAAAAAACGCTGCAGAGGTAAAAGCGCCTACTGAAACAAGTAAAGTTATAAGCACAGGCAGCATCGATTGCATAAAATCAACCATGCTGTCAATTGCCTCTTTGCCAATTCCTAAAGCTTCTGTGAAGCTTTTAACCGCTATTACTATAAAAACCATATAGACCGCTAAAAAAGCAATCTCACTTATATTTTCATTTTCAAAGGAACTGTGCAAATTCATTAATATGCCGCCAATTACAGCCAAAATTAAAAGTTGTGTTAAAAGTCTTACAGAAGAATATAATTCTTTGAAAAACAATTTTAATAAATTTTCAAAGAGTTCCTTTATATTAAAAGGTTGTTTTCCTGATATCACATCTTGTATATAAGTCTTTATATCAACATAGGGAAGTATATTGCCATTTTTTTGATTAGCTTCCTTTACAAAGCGGTCAATCTGATAAGTGTCAATACCTTTCAATTGGCTTTCTATATCTTGTTGTCCCGTATCCGCTCTGGCAGTTGTTAATAAAATCATAATCATTAAAATTATAAAAAGTACCTTTTTCAATCTTTTACACCTCACGGCATTATTGAAAGAATTGTCTCCATCAATGCGACAATTATAGGTATTGATAAAAAAATTATGATTATCTTGCCTGCTATCTCTATTTTAGAAGCCAAATTTTTCTCATTTGCGTCGAGACATAGCTGAACTCCAAATTCTGTTATATAAGCTATAGCAATGATTTTTAATGTTGTCATAAAATAAATATTGTCAAGTCCACTTTTTCTAGCAAGAGTATTCAACACTTCTACAATTGCGCTGAGTTTTGGAAGAATCATCATAAAGATGATGACTCCAGCCACCAAACTTAAAATTATTGCCATTTCAGGGTTTGTTTCTTTTAAAACTGTCAAAATAAGCAAAACCACAATTCCTAAAATAACAATTTGAAATATTTCCATTCTATCACCTAATAAAGCTGAAATATTGTTTTTACTGTATTAAACAAATTGTTTATCATATTTATCACTATCATCAAAACCACTACTATTCCTGCCAATGTAACCATCATTGCTTGTTCTTCTCGCCCTGAACGGATTAATACTTGATTTAATACTGTTACCAGAATGCCAATTGCCGCAATTTTAAAAATTATATCTATGTTCATTATAATCCTCCTCTATAAAAACAATATACTTGTCGCCAGTCCTGCCAAAACTCCAATATTTTTGTACAGCTTTTCGTTCTTTTTACTCTCTTCTTCTGCGTCACTAAGTTGCCTTTTTAAAAGCTCAATGGCTAAATCAAAATTTTTTTCTTGATTGTATACGTCAGAATTGCCAAGTCCATACCCAAAAGACCTCAAAATTTCTACATCTTCTTTTTTAAGATAGCCATTGTCCCATTCATTTAAAGCTATCTCCCAAGCTTCTCCTGCAGTATGACCCTCATTTTGTGATAATATCATTCCTGTCTTAGAAAAAACAAATTTTATACTTTTATCTGAAGAGCGAGAAATTGCCATGAGTATTTCTCCTAAAGGAGCTTTTGAATATGTGACTTCTATTTTAAAAAGATTTAATGAAGATATCATGCTTTTAAGTATCCAACTCCTCATTTTATATTTTAAAGCAAACAAATACCCTAAACTACTGGTAGAAAAAATAACTAAAACTATTCCAAGTAATTTCATTTTTCAGTCCTTCCTCTCCTATAGGGCCCTTTAAACAAAGTGTTAAAATTCTCATCTAATATTTTTTCTACTGTACCTGCCCCTAAACGATTGCTTAAAATTACATAACGTTCAAAATATCTTAAAGAAATAACGTCTTTTAAAACAGGTTTTTTCATAAGGTCTTCAATGTCATTTGCATGAACTGTAGTTATAATCTTAACACCAGTATTCAGCACTTCATGAATCGCTTCTATATCCTCTTTTTTACCTATCTCATCTGTCACTACTACTTCTGGAGACATGGACCTTATAAGCATTATCATGCCATAAGCCTTAGGACATCCATCTAACACATCAGTCCTAATTCCCACATCCATTTGGGGTATGCCATTGTAACAGCCGGCAATTTCTGACCTCTCATCTACAGCGCCTACTTTTTTACCTTTAAATCCCAAAAAATCTATTCCATTACTTATCCATCTTGTAATATCTCTTAAGAGAGTTGTTTTGCCACATTGAGGAGGTGATATTATTAAAATGTTATATACGCCCTTAGAAGGAGTAATTAAATATTTTAATATTTCCTCTGCCACTCCTATTATCTCTTTTGATATTCGATAATTATATCCAGAAATATTCTTTAAAGTCTTTATATAACCATTTTCTAACACACATTTTCCAACTATACCTACTCTGTAACCACCTTTTAAAGTAATATATCCATTTCTTATTTCTTCTTCAAAAGCATAAAGAGAAGATTTAGATATTAATTGAAGAGCTTTTTCACAATCTTCAGAAGTAACAATATAGGCCAATGAAGGTGAAAAAGAAATAGTCCCTTCTTTTGACACAAACTTTTCTTCATTTTTTAAATAAACTGTGAGAGGTCTATTTACTCTAAGACGTATTTCTTCTACTTCTTGCAACAGGTCATCAGGAATTTTTATAATTACCTCTCTTACTGACGGAGGAAGAGCATAAAGTACTTCCTCAAAATTTTTTCTTGTGTTCATATACCTGTCCCTCCCCTTGTAAAATTATATTTATAAGGCTAAATATTTATGAATAAAAAAATGCCCACTAACTTTTCGTTAGTGGGCATTTTTTTATTCATCTTCATCATCATCTATAATTTTCAAATTTTTTACTTTTAGAGTTTCATTGCAATGAGGACATACCAACTCAGCATCTTCATCTTCTAGAAGCTCTTCTTCCACACTCATCAACATATGGCAATTAGGACATTCTACCTCTACATACTCTTCATAATCCTCGTCTTCATCCTCATATTCCTCATCATCGTCATAATCATAGTCATAGTCGTCATCCTCATCCTCATAGTCCTCATCGCCATATATGTGGTTTTCAATTTCAGAAAGGTCTTCATCTATTTCTCCCACATAATCATCTAATTCGGAATGGGAAGCCTCCAGCTCATTTATAGCATCTGCAAAGTCCTCTAAAGTATCTAAAATTGCCAAAATTATTTTACCTTCTTTTGTGCTGTCATCTATCCCTAAGCCGTCCGCTAATCCTCTTAAGTAGGAAACCCTTTCATTTAAGTATTCCATATTCCACATACCCTCCTTTACAAAATAGTATTTGACAAATTGCTGCGTTTATACCCTCTCTAAATATTCTCCAGTTCGAGTGTCAATTCTTATTTTGTCTCCAACGTTTATAAACAATGGGACTTGGATGACAGCACCAGTTTCTACAGTTGCCGGCTTAGAACCCCCTGTTGCAGTATCTCCTCTAAATCCAGGCTCCGTTTCTACAACTTCCAGTTCAACAAAAGTAGGGGGCTCAACGGAAAAGGCTTCGCCTTTATAGAACTTTACTGTAACAATCATATTTTCTTTTATGTATTTAATTGCGTCCTCAACTTTATCATAATTTAAAGGAATTTGCTCATAAGTTTCTGTGTCCATAAAATAATAAAGTTCTCCATCATTGTACAAATACTGCATTTCTCTTCTTTCTATAACTGCTTCTTCAAACTTTTCTGTTGGGCTGAAAGTTTTCTCTATTACAGCTCCTGTCATGACATTTTTAAGTTTTGTCCTCACGAAAGCTGCACCTTTTCCTGGTTTAACATGCATAAAATCCACAACTGTAAAAACCTGTCCGTCAACCTCAATAGTTACTCCTTTTCTGAAATCACCCGCTGCTATCAAAAAAACCCCTCCATCGCTTTAGTTTAATTCAATTAAATATTTCGGTGATTTAGTTAAATTTATAACACCATCTTCTTTTAATAATACCATATCTTCGATTCTTACGCCACCAAAATCGGGAATATATATACCTGGTTCTACTGTAACAATTGCCCCTTCTTTTAAAATTTCTTCTTTTTTGAAAGACAAGATAGGCGTTTCATGAACTTCAAGTCCTACTCCATGTCCTAAAGAGTGACTAAAATACTGTCCATAACCTTTTTCTTCAATAACAGACCTTGCTAACAAATCCGCCTCTTTAGAAGTGATACCTGCTCTTATATTATCTATCGCTTTTTGCTGGGCTTCTAAAACTATGTTATATATCTCTTTTTGCTTTTCACTGGCTTTCCCCATCACTATTGTTCTTGTCATATCAGAACAATAGCCACCTACTTTACATCCAAAATCTATTGTGACAAAATCACCCTTTTCTATCACTTTTTCAGAGGCTTTTCCATGAGGAAGAGAAGACCTTTTACCTGACGCTACAATCGTATCAAAAGATAGGTCTTCTGCTCCTTGTTTCTTCATAAAATACTCTAATTCTAATGCAACTTCTTTTTCTGTCATTCCTACTTTAATGAATTTTAACAGATGCTCAAAAGCCCTATCAGTAATATTTTGTGCTTTTTTTATGTTTACTATTTCCTCCTCATCTTTTACCATTCTCAAAGTCTCTACCAAATTAGCCTGTGGTATTAGCTCAATCTCTAAGAGCTCTTTTAATTCCCTATACTGTCCATAAGAAATATTTTCTTCAAAGGCTAGTTTCTTTATCTCCAATGTTTTAATGTATTCTTTTAAAACTTCTTTTATGCCAGTTTTGTGCTCGATAACTTCAAAATCTTTAACTTCTTTTTGTGCTTGCTCAGTATATCTTCCATCTGTAATAAAAATAGATTTATCGTGGGTCACAAGAGCTACGCTGTCATCTCCAGTAAAGCCAGTAATATATGTGACATTGACAAATTTATAAATAACAAACGCTTCTATATCTTTTTCTTTCATCAATTCTCTCAAATTTTGTAACCTTTTATTCATGATTTTACCCTCCAATTGAATCCTCTAAAAACTTAACAGCATTGAGGGCAAGGACATAACTATAAGGTCCAAGTCCCGTTATCACACCTTTACACTTAGATGCAGTAACAGAGGTCTTTCTGTAATCCTCCCTTCCAAAAATATTTGAAATATGAACTTCTATTACTGGAACTGACACAGCTGCAATAGCATCCATAATAGCTAAACTGTAATGAGTGTAAGCTGCCGGATTTATAATTATAGCATCGAAATTGTTTTCTGCAGAATGGATAAGGTTAATTATTTCTCCTTCACTATTAGATTGCTGAATCTTGACAGCTATATCTAATTTTGCAGCCTCTCTTTTTATCAGATTATTTATTTCCTCGTAATTTATATCTCCATATACCTCTTTTTCTCTTTTACCTGTCAGATTTACATTAGGGCCATGAATTATCAAAACTCTTTTCATAATCTCACCTCACTTTACTATAATACACCTTATTTCCTTATTTGTCCACTACCTAAAATCACATATTTGTAGGTGGTAAGTTCTTTAAGTCCCATTGGCCCTCTCGCATGCATTTTTTGTGTACTTATTCCTATCTCTGCCCCAAAACCAAATTCTCCTCCATCTGTAAAGCGAGTAGAAGCATTTACATATACAGCAGCCGAATCTACTGATTTTAAAAACATCATGGCATTTTCATAATTTTCTGTAATAATGCTTTCCGAATGGCCTGTCGAATACTTTGAAATATGATCTAAGGCTTCTTCTATGCTATCTACAACTTTTACAGCCAGTATAAGGTCTAAATATTCCGTTTCCCAATCCTTATCTGTAGCATCTTTAACTTGAGGACATATTTCTTTTGTAATTTGACACCCTCTTATTTCTACTCCCAAAGAAATCAATTCTTCTACCATTAAAGGCAAAAATTCTTTTGCAATAGATTTGTGAACCAAAACTGTCTCTACTGCATTACATACCCCTGGCCTTTGTACTTTTGCATTCACAATGATGTCTTTTGCCATATTAAACTTGGCAGTCTCATCTACAAAAATATGGCAATTGCCTACTCCTGTCTCTATCACAGGCACTGTAGAATTTTCAATGACATTTTTTATAAGACTTGCTCCCCCTCGAGGAATAATGAGGTCAATTAGACCATTTAACTTCATCATACGGTTTACTTCTTCTCTATCGGTATTTTCTATAAGCTGGATTGCCCCTTCAGGAATACCAGCCTCATAGGCAGCTTCAGCAAGAATAGAAGAAATTGCTATATTGGAATTGATCGCATCGCTTCCTCCCCTTAAAATCACCGCATTCCCCGACTTTAAACATAGGCCTGCCGCATCAGCTGTCACATTCGGGCGAGATTCATAAATTATACCTATTACTCCAATTGGCACTCTCATTTTCCCAATTTGAAGTCCATTTGGCCTCTTCCACATCTTTTCTATACTTCCTACAGGGTCAGGAAGAGCAGAAATCTCTCTTAATCCCTTTGCCATAGCTTCGACTCTTTTTTCATCAAGTTTTAGTCTATCTATAAGAGAAGCTTTTATATTCCTTTTTTCAGCCTCCACAACATCATTTTTATTAGCCTCAAGTATTTTTCCAATATCTTTTATTAAAGCATCCGCCATGTGATTCAAAGCTAAATTCTTTGTATTTTCATCCAACACAGCCATTCTTCTTGCCGCAGCTTTTGCCTGTTTCGCCTTTACTTCAACTTCCATACTTCTCACCTCTTTCAAGTATTACAAGATTGTTCCTATGGATTACTTCATCATAATATTTATAACCTAATACCTTTTCTATTTCATGCGTTTTACAACCTTTTATCTTTTTAACTTCTTCTGAAGAATAATTAATAAGTCCTCTGGCAATCTCTTTTTCTTGATGGTCAACCACTGCAACACAGTCTCCTACATCATAATCCCCTTCAGTTTTAAAAACTCCACTTGGTAATAGACTTTTCCCATGCTTTATAATGGCTTTCGCTGCTCCTTCATCAATAAAAAGAAATCCGTTCACTTTCGCATTAAAAGCAATCCAAATTTTCCTGCTATTTATCGGGTTTTTCATAGGCAAAAATGTAGTGCCAATTTTTTCGCCATTTGCTATCCTATTTAATACATTGTCAATTTTCCCATTTGCTATAATCATCTTAACTCCTGAATTCCAACATATTTTTGCTGCCTGAATCTTTGTATACATTCCCCCAGTTCCTCTTTTTGTCCCAGCATTACCCGCAATTTTAAACAATTCATCTGAAAACTCTTCTACGATTTCTATAATTTTTGCCTCTTTATAAATACGTGGGTCTTTATTATAAAGCCCATCAATGTCAGTCAAAATTACCAAAAGGTCAGCCTCAACTAAACTAGCAAGCAGTGCCGCTAATGTGTCATTGTCTCCAATTTTAATTTCATCAACAGTTACTGTATCATTCTCATTTATTATTGGCACAACGCCCCATTTTAGCAGGTTTGACAAGGTATAACTGACATTTAAATACCTTCTTCTATCGCTAAAGTCTTCCTTAGTCAAAAGAACTTGCGCAGTAATTTTGCCATATTCATTAAAAAACTTTTCATAAATCTCAATTAAAAGCCCTTGCCCTATAGCCGCTAGGGATTGCTTTTCTGGAATGGTTTTAGGTTTTTCCTTTAAATTTAATTTTCCCATTCCAGCTCCAATTGCCCCAGAGGTTACTAATACTACTTCCTCTCCTCTGTTTAATAAATTAGCAATTTGCCTTACTAACTTCTCCATTATTTCTAAGTTCAATTTACCATTTTCATATGTCAAAGTGCTTGTACCAACTTTTACTACAATTCTCATACTTTCGACATCCTTTTTACAACATTAAGATATATCTCTTTTAGTTTTAAAGCATCTTCTGCCATAGTTCCCCTTGATTCACATATGACAATAGGCTCCATCTTTCTTTCATAGAAAAGCTGTGCCAAAGGCTCAAATTCTGGCCCATATTGAGTGTCTTTCAGTGTCCAATGCCTTTTTTCTCCCTGCTCTGTGTATTCAATTCTGCTAAAATGGACGTGTATCTTTTTCGCCCTTTCTTTTCCCAAGTACCTTTCAATTATATCCAAGACCTCTGCATAATCTTCTATTGACTTAAACCTTCCATTATCTCTTGCATGTAAATGAGCAAAGTCTATAGTAGGAATAATTCTACTATCCACATTGCACAGCTCCAATACTTCTTCTAAAGTACCCAATTGGTTTTTCTTTCCCATTGTCTCTGGACATATGGTTACGTCAGTAAGTCCTTTGTCCTCCATCTCTTTTAAAATTTCATTTAAAACTTTTTTTGCTCTCTCTAAAGCCTCTTTTCTCGTCCCTTCAGTCGCAGAGCCAGGATGAAAATTTACCCTTTTTGCCCCCATCCATTTCCCCGAAATTAAACTATCTATTAAGTATCTTTTAGAATTCTCCATTTTGGTTTTATCAGTAGTAGCTAAGTTTATGTAATAAGGAGCATGAACAGTAATAGTTATGTTGAATTTTTGTGCGTTTTCCTTAAGCTCTTTCGCCATCTTTTCGCTAATTTTTATTCCCCTTGAAAAAGAATATTCATACGCATCAAGCCCCATGTTATAAAGCCATTCAGGCATCTCTAGAGAAGATTTATGCCCTTCTTCATAAAAACTGTCAGAATTCCCAGAAGGTCCAAATTTTATCGTCAATCCCCTCATCCTTTCTTAAGTCTAATGTAAGCTTTTATAACTTCCTCTGCTACTTCATCTATTGTCATATCGGATACATCAATAGTGTAGTCAGCAAACCTATAAAAAGGCTCTCTTTCTCTTAGAAGCTGTTTTATTTTTTCTTCTGGATTATCCACCATAAGAAGAGGCCTTTCTTTATTCTTTCCTATATTTCTCAATATAATTTCTGGCTTCGCTGTAAAGCAAATTACAACTCCATTTTTTCTTAATTGTACAATATTTGAAGGGTTTAATACAACACCCCCTCCTGTAGCAATCACAAAATTTTTCAATCGAGCTGCTTTTATAACCGCTGATTTTTCCAATCTCCTAAAATAGTCTTCTCCATATTTTTCAAAAATATCTGAAACAGTCATATTTGCCATTTTTTCAATCATTTTATCCGTATCTATAAAACCGAAGGACATGGTGGTAGCTACTTTTGTGCCAACAGTAGTTTTCCCGGTAGCCATAAAACCCGTTAAAACGATGTTTTTCATGAATATTTCCCCCTTAAGGCAATGAAGGTATTTTCTCTTTTAAAACTTTTTCTATAGTATCAGTTATTACCTTATTCACATCTATGTTTTGAGGAGATTGAGGAGCAGAAGGCTGTTCTACATTATTTGATTGTTCACTTATGGTATCATCATACAGAGACTTGAAAGGGTCACTTTTACCTTTTAAAAAATCTGTCGATATTGAAGTACCACCGCTGTCTTTCATTGAATAAATAAAGACCTGTAGAGTCAAAAGAAGGTTGTGCTGATTTTGGTCTTTTTCAATAGAGAAACTTTGAATGTTACAAAGTCTCTTAGAATTTTGTATTTCATTTAGAAAAGCTATAATCTCATCGTAATTACCTGAAACAGTAATATTTACGGGTATTGTCACAAAATCTTCTTTTTTCACATTACTAGTTTCTTTTTGACTTTGATCTTGGTTTTCAAAAGTTAAGCTTTTTGTCTTTACACCTGTATCATTGACCATTTGTTGTAAATTAAAAAGAAAAATTTCTATATCCCTTTCTTCTGGTAAAATCATGCTTAATTCTTTTAATTGAGTTTGCTGCTTGTCTAAACCTTCTCTTAAATTTTTATTGTTTAAAGCAGTTACTTGTTCTAAAATTTGTCTTTTATTTTTTAATTCAATAGATAAATTTTGTATTTCTAAGATTTTGGGAGTTAAATAATATTGATAATAAAGTGCAAAGAATCCGAGTATGACAGCAAAATAAATTAATACTCTTTCTCTTGTTGTAAGCTTCATCTATGATACCACCTTGATTTTTACTTGTAAAACATATTTTAGAAGGCCTTTATCTGTCAAATCCACTGATATCACTTTCACATCTTCTACATAACTTATACTTCTTAGGTTAAGCATAAAAGCTGCTATATCAGATTCTGAAAGTGCTTGTCCATCTATTTCCAAAATATTTTTCTCATATTTCAAAGAATCAATAGATACTTTTTCAGGTATATTTGAGGCTAAATTTTGCAATATACCTACCGCATCCACTTTTTGCTTTTTCAATTTTTCTATTAAGCTTTTTTTCTTTTCTATATAAGCGGATAAATCTTTTACATTTTGCTGCAACTGAGAAATGTCTTTAAATTTACCTAATTCATTATCTGCGTATTTTAAGTCTTGATACAATTTATTGATATATACCAGTGGAAAAGCTATTAAGGCAAAAATAATGGTAGTTAAAACAAACACAAAAAAAAGACGGGATATTTGTTTTTTTCTTTGCATTTTTTGTTCCTTTAGTTCAGCTGGTATGAGGTTTATATCCTTCAACCTATTCCCCCCTTAAAAGACATCCATAAACAGGTAAAAAGTATAAATAATCTTCTGTTTCTATAACAAAAGTAGGTATCCTAAAATAATCTTCCACGTATTCTCTCAATCCCAAAAGTTTAGAAGTACCACCTAACATGATAATTTTTTGTATATTTTTATGATATGTGGCATAATAAAAGTCAAATATTCTACTTAGCTGTTGAAACACTTCCGAAAAGGATAAAAGTATAGTATCTTCTATATCCTTATAGTTTTCTTCTCCAATAAATTTTTTTGCCCTTTTATATTCTTCTGCTGCTTGAAAATCTATATTAAAGGAATTCGCAATTATTTGTGTAATTTTATTTCCACCAAACTCTATGCTCCTACTAAAAATGTAATTTCCATTATCAATCACCGTCACATTGGTAACAACTGCCCCTATATCTACAACTGACACTATTCCTTCAGCTAAATTCACCTTTTTACAAGCTTTATAAATTGAATTGCTATAAATATCAATGGCTTCTAATTTTAATTTTAACATCTCTGCTAATTTAACATATTTTTCTATTATATCCTTAGGAGAAGAGGCAATCAGTACTCTAACCATTTTATCTTTCTCCGCAATATTAGGTAAATATCTATAATCTATTACATAATTTTCAGTGTCAGGAATGTATTGCTCAATCTCATAGTATAAGGCCTTTTCGACTTCCTCTTCTTTCATTAGTGGCAATTCTAAATCCCTTATTATATTATTTGAGCTGGAAATAGTAAAACACACTTGTTTTTCTTTGATATTGTTCCTTTTCAAAGTCTCATTAATTACATCTGCCAATGAATTTATATCAATAATTTTGCCATTAGTTATCACATTAGAAGGCGTATTTATCATTAACCTTTTACCAAAGAATTTATTCTTTTTTTCTCCAACTAATAATTTTGTATTAAAATTCCCTATTTCAATTCCAAGCATTTTTTACCTCCTAATGGCGCTTATTACTATTCACTTTAATAGCAGCCATTGTTATAGCTTTTATTATGTCTACCTCAAATTGCCTGACTAACTCATTTGTCTTTACATATAGTTCTCCTTCTTCTGATACAATATATTTTGGAGGTAAATTGTTAAGTGTTAAAGCTTTTATGTCCATCCTGCACCTTTCGCATTTACAAACGTCTAGATCTTTCAAAACCTTATCCATCATTTGGTCAACAGCGTCTTCCATGTAATTTTTAAGATGCATAAAAACCCTCTCCTTATTTTTATTGTGTTTGTGGAATTGAATCAATTATCCACTTATCTACTATAGGTGGAGACTGTGATGCATTACCACTAAGAATCACCTTATAATTCGCACTCTTATCAGAACCCATCTTCGTAATATTTACATTAATATTAAATGTAATCTCCGCATAACCGTAACGTACGATTTTGTTTATCCTACCTTCCGTCCATGCACGTACTTTATAGTTTAAAACTTGAGTTCCTTCATTTTCAAAAGCTTTAATTGAAGGAGGAACCATTTCTATACTGTCAATTTTATACTCTTGTCCTGAATCACCCAGTGAAATCCACTCCCCTACTGGGATGTCAAGTCCAAATGACTCCTTTAATAAATTTTTGGCATCTTGTTTATACTGAATTTTAGTTGTATTTTTATTTTCAACTACATTTATCCAAAATTCACCTTTCCCTTTTCCTTTACCTTTTCCTTGATAAGCATCTAACAAAGCTATGTTAAATTCATTTTTTACTCGTTCAAGGCCAGCTTCTGCTGCATAAGTAGCTGAGATAGAGTTTGCATAAGCATGAGAAATTTTGTAATTAGTAACAGTTACTTCTAAAATCGCTACAGCTAAAACTGTGAGAATCAAAATTACCATTAAAGTAAAAATTAAAGCAGAACCTCTCTCATTGAACATTTATACCACTCTTTCTTAAAAAAACGTCTGTAGAAAGAGAAAATTTGTTTGAGCCGTTATCATCACTTTGTCCAATTATTTCAATATTTATCATGTTGCCATTTTTTTGAATTATATTAAATCCGTAAATCTTTACAGCTAATTCGTGACCTACATTGTCATTAATATACAAAGCATGTTTTTTGTTGTCTAGCTTTATTGTAATCTCATCACGATTATTCACATCTTTAATCAATAAGCCATGGCCATTATCAATAATAATAACTTCAGAAGGGCCTTTTTCTAATAAAGATACGATATAATTCATAGCAAACCTGACATTTTGCTCTACATCTACACTGTTTTCAGTGCTTGTGAAGGATTTAAAGCCCGAATAATATAAAGAAGAGTAAACCCCTATTACCACTCCGACTATTGCCAATGTTACAATAAGTTCGATGAGGGTAAATCCTTCTTCTTTTCTCACCACCATTTTAACCACCATGGAACCTTAACGCCGGCAATTTCTGAAGCTTTTGTTCCTATAGCTTTTAAACTAGTAACTCCCTGTTTTATCATGTTAACAATAGTGTCTGCTATAGTGAAAATTTTTGTTTTGGTAACCTCATTCCAACCCAATGTGATTACCACAAAAACTAAAAATAAAGCAGTCCATGTAGCAATTATCACTATTGTTATCAGGTCCACTAAATGCTTTATTACATCATTACTACTGCTATCGCCTCCACTTGGGTTTTGCTCAGAAGGTATTTCTACAGGAACATAAGAAGTAATTTCCGTTGCAGGCGCCATAATATAAAGGGTATAAATAGGAGCGTTTGAACCAATTTTCCCTACTTTTATTTGATACTGAGAAACTTCCCCTGTAGATGTTTGCTGTTCTACATAGGCTATAAAGCCTTCTTTTTCAAAATCAGTTACTACTTTGGCAAGGTCCGCATTGTCTTTTACAATTCCTGCCTTTATGTTTTCTGCAATTGTCTGCGCAATTGTAGCTTCTTTTGTGTTTATCTTAGAATTAGCAGAAGTTACAGCGGATTGACTAAAAATGCCCAAAAGAGGTATTGCCACTATTGCAAATATAGCTATTGAGACAAGTACTTCTATTAAAGTCATGCCTTTATTATCCTTTAAAATCTTCATAAAATCACTCCTAATAATTCCCCTTTATCATAATACGCCCTGTTGCAGGAAGCACAGTTATATAAATTTCTTTTTTGTTATTTTTTAAAGTTATTGTACAGCCTCCAGTAGATGGAACCCCCATCTGATTAAACCTTATTTCTTTTTGTATATTTTTCTCTATTATAATTCCTTTAGGCAAGTCCTTTGTCTTAATATTTTTATCGTCCTCATATCTATTTATGTAATAACCAGTTTTATCGGGTTTGATTTCAAAATATAAATTTTCTCTTTCGAAAATACTTTTGTGCTGAATATATCTTAAATCCTTTACAACTTCATGAGCTATAAGAGTAAGTCTTACATTTGACCTTGTCGCATCAAAAAAGTCAGTCGAAGGAATAACTATAAGAACTATAACTGTGAAAATTGCCAAAACCGTTACAAGCTCTATTAAAGTTAATCCTCCCTCTCTTTTCATAAGCTTAACCTCTTATGAATTTTATGTAATAGTTAAGAATCTCATAACCATACAAAATTGAAATAAACCATGCAATGGAAATATAGGGTGCAAAAGGAATGTAATCTTTTCTCCCTTTAATTTTCAAAGCTACTAATATAGCTCCTCCCAATGCTCCAATGATTACAGAAAGGAAAAGCACTAAAATTGTAAGCTTCCACCCTATAAAAAAACCAATTAACGCCATCAGTTTTATGTCTCCTCCTCCCATCTCTCCTCCTGAAATTAAAGAGATGAGAAGGAGAATTCCTCCACCTAAGACTAAACCCAACACATAATCCAAAAATCCATAATTGGACATTAACAGTCGAAAGATTATAGCACCTACAAATCCTGCAATAATTATTTTATTTGGCACTATTTTGTGTTCCATATCAATAAAACTTATTGAAATCAATATAGAAGCTAAAAACATGTAGGAAAAAGCTTTAAAATCTAAACCAAATTTATAGTAAATTATCAAAAACAAAGTTCCAGTCAATACTTCAACAACAGGATACCTTGCTGAAATCTTTTCTCCACAATACCTACATCTTCCTTTAAGTAGAATATAACTCAATATAGGTATTAAATCAATAGTTTTTAAATCATGCCCACATTTAGGGCAGTGAGAAGGAGGATAGACTATTGATTCTTTTCTTGGCACTCTGTGTATGACCACATTTAAAAAACTTCCTATAATTGTGCCGAATAAAAATATCAGTATATAAAGTAGTATCTCCATAATGACCCTCCTAAAAAATATTAAGGAGGGCACAAAAATGTGCCCAAAATGTATTATTTAGCAAAAACTATATTGCTTATGGATAAAGCTGTTTACCACTAGAATCTTTAACTGTTGCTTTGCCATCAGATGTCATTTCAAGAGTAAATGATTTTTTATATTGATCCTGTGGTTCTTTATTCAAATACCCTGCATCGACTAGATCTTCTATCTTATTGGTTGTATTACCTGTTTCTATATAGTATCTTTCAGCCGCTTGCCCAATAATTTGTGCATTTGCTATATCGGCATTAGTCTTAGCATTTGCCAATGACGTTGTCACTCTCGGCACTGCAATGGCTGCCAGTACACCTAAAATTGCAATTACAACAATCAATTCAATTAGTGTAAAACCTCTTTCATCCTTGTTTAATGCTTTTACAAACCATTCCATCCTCTTCACCCCCTTTCCCAATATCACTGGCCTATGAAATTGTATAACTCAAACAGCGGCATGACAATTGAAATAACTATAAATCCTACTACTGTCGCCAGCATAACAATTATTAATGGCTCTAGAAGAGTTGTCATTTGTGACACGGCTGTATCCACTTCTCCGTCATAAAAATCCGCAGTTTTATTTAATATGCTGTCCAACGAACCTGAACTTTCACCAATACTTATCATCTGAATCACCATTGGCGGGAAAATGCCAATTCTTTTTAAAGGTTCTGAAAGGGGTAAGCCTTTTTTTATATCCTCTTGAGCTTTTTTAACCCCTTCTGCTACTACTGTATTGCCCACAACTTTTTCTACTACTTCCATTGCCTTTATAAGCGGTACACCAGCACTTATCAATATTCCTAAAGTCCTTGTAAACCTAGAAATTAAAATCTTTTTGTTTAAAGGACCAAAGATTGGCATGTTTAAAAGCATTCTGTCATAAATGAGCCTTCCTTCAGGTGTCTTCAAAAAACTCGAAATCGAATAAGAAATCACCAAAATTACTCCTGTGTAAAAGTACCAATATTGAGATATTGAACTGCTTATAGCAATAAGTATTCGAGTGGGAAGAGGCAACTGGACTCCAGCATTTTTAAACATACTTACAAAAATAGGTAAAACATTTGTCAAAAGAAAAATAACAACTAATACAGCTACAACAGATACAATAAGAGGATAAGTCAAAGCAGACTTTACTTTTTGATTCAATTCATTTTCCTTCTCATAGTGGTCCGCCATTTCATTCATTACTTTATCAAGAGTTCCACTCACTTCCCCTACTTCCACCATGTTATAAAGAAGCATAGGGAAAACATCTCCGTATTTTTTCATTGCATCAGACAAAGTCCTTCCTTTTTGAACTTCCTCATAAACTTCGTTTATAGTTCTTTTTAGCCTTTTATTCTCAACTTGCTCCTTAATAGTGGCCAAAGCCGTCACGATGGGTATACCTGCATTTATTAAAGTAGCAAATTGTCTACAAAAAACAGCAATATCTTTTATCTTTACCTTTTTAAAAGAGCCAAAATCTAATATGTCCTGCTTTACAACTTCTTCTTTGATGTCAATTATATAATAATTTTTCTGCTTTAAAACATCAATGCACTGCGCCTTTGAATCAACTTCCAAAGTCCCTGTAACGAGATTTCCTCCCATATCCCTTGCCCTATATGCATACAACGGCATATAATCACCTCTATATCATGCGCGAAAAATTCTCTTGGTCCACACAATAGGTCAATGCATTCTCCAAAGAAATAACTCCTCTTTTTAACAGATGCAAAATAGACATATCCATTGTCATCATTCCAAACTTGCTACCTGTTTGAACTGCCGACTGTATCTGGAAAGTCTTTCCTTCTCTTATGAGATTTCTTATAGCAGGAGTAGCAATCATCACTTCTGTCGCAACTACTCTACCGCTGTTGTCCTTCTTAGGTATAAGCTGTTGAGAAATAATTCCCTCTAAAACATTTGAAAGCTGAATTTTTATCTGCTGCTGCTGATGGGGAGGAAAAACATCAATAATCCTATCGATCGTCTTAACGGCTCCTATTGTGTGAAGAGTGGACAAAACAAGATGGCCTGTCTCAGCAGCAGTTATAGCAATTTGGATGGTTTCTAAATCCCTCATCTCTCCCACTAATATAACATCCGGGTCCTCCCTTAAAGCAGCCCTTAAAGCTGAAGCGTAAGATGCCGCATCATGCCCAATCTCCCTTTGATTTACTATGCTTTTGTTGTGTTTGTGTAAATATTCTATAGGGTCTTCCAATGTGAGAATATGACAAGTCCTTTTAGAGTTTATCCAATCCACCATCGCAGCCAGTGTAGTAGATTTACCACTGCCAGTAGGTCCTGTTACCAATATAAGCCCTCTTGCCTTTAAAGCTAAGTCTTTAAGTATTGGAGGAAGTCCCAATTCCTCTATTGTAGGTATTCTCAAAGCTACAGACCTTATTGCAAGGCTATAACTTCCCCTTTGTTTGTATACATTTATTCTAAACCGTCCTAATCCTGTAACTGAATAGGACAAATCAATATCTCCATTTTGTTCTAACTTTTTCAATTGCTCACTTGTCAATAAATCCTTAACTATTTCTTCAGTCTTTCCAGGGGTAAAAGGCTCCCCTTCTAATTTTTCTAAATAGCCATTAATTCTAAGAACTGGAGGTACTCCAACCGTTACATGCAAGTCTGAAGCTTTCCTTTCAACTACTAATTTTAAAAGTTCCTTTGTATCCATATTCATCATTCCTCATAAGTTAGTCTTATCATTTCATCAATTGTAGTTTTCCCTTGTAACACAAGTCTTTTAGCACTTTCTCGTAGAGTTTTCATGCCATTTTTTACAGCCTGAGCTCCAATAACATCAGAGGAAACCTTAGTATTTATAAGCTCTCTGATATCAGAAGTAACAGTCATTATCTCATATATAGGAATTCTTCCCCTATATCCTGTTTTATTACAAACAGGGCACCCTCTCCCCTTGTATAAAGTAATGTCTTCATTTTCTGAAATTCCCAATAGTTCTTTTTCGCCTTTGGAAGCTTTATAAGAAATTCTACAGTTATCACATATTTTCCTCGCTAATCTCTGAGCAATAACCCCTATTACAGAAGAAGACACAAGATAAGGCTCTATCCCCATATCTACAAGCCTAGTCACCGCTCCCGCCGCATCATTTGTATGCAAAGTGGAAAGGACTAAGTGCCCTGTTATGGCAGAGCGAATAGCTATCTCAGCAGTTTCAGTATCTCTAATTTCTCCAATCATAATTATATCAGGGTCTTGCCTCAAAATTGACCTAAGAGCAGTCGCAAAGGTAAGGCCTGCCTTTTCATTAACTTGTACCTGATTTATTCCCTCAAGGGAATACTCAACAGGGTCCTCAACAGTTATTATATTAACATTGGGTTTGTTAAGCTCTCTCAGCATTGCATAAAGAGTGGTGGTTTTCCCACTACCTGTAGGACCAGTCAAAAGCACAATGCCATTAGGCCTTTTGATAAGTTTATCAAAGAACACCAGATCCTCTTCTTCAAAACCTAATTGCTCCTTTGTCATTATAAAATTTTCCTTGTCTAAAAGCCTCAATACCAATTTCTCTCCAAAAACAGTGGGCAACGAAGAAACTCTTATGTCAATATTTTTACCACCTGTAGTAAAATCAAATCTGCCATCTTGAGGAAGTCTTCTTTCAGCAATGTTCATATTAGCCATAATTTTTATTCTTGTCACAACAGGGGCATGGGTACTTTTTATAGTCCTCATAGCTTCTGTTAATTGTCCATCTATCCTAAATCGAATTCTAAGGTCTTTTTCAGTAGGTTCAATGTGAATATCTGAAGCCCTATTTTTTATTGCCTGCTCAATTATAGAATTTACAAAGCGTACAGCAGGCGCGTTTTGTACTTCTTCAAGAATCTCATCTGGCAGCTCTTCTTGACTTTCACTTTGAAACTCCTTTTTAAAATCCTGTACTGCTTTTTCTGCCTGTTCTCTTCCGTAAATTCTATCTATGGCTTTTAAGATGCTTCCTTCAGAAGCAATTAAAGGCTTTACATTTTGTTTTGTAATGATTCTCACATCATCTAGTGCAAAAATATTCAGAGGGTCTGCCATTGCTACCAATATACCATCTTTATCTTTTTTTATAGGAATAATAGTATGTCTTTTAGCAACAGCTTCGGGAATTAATTTTGCCACATCCGGGTCAATATAGTATTTTTGCAAATCTACATGTGGAATACCTAATTGAAATTCTAAAGCCTCTAGTATTTGGCTTTCTGTAACATACCCCAATTTAATGAGAACTTTTCCTAACTTTTCTCCTGTTTTATTCTGAACTTCTATTGCGTGTTTTAGTTGTTCTTCTGTTATAAGCCCTACCTCAACTAAAAGCTCTCCTAGCTTTTTTTTGGCCATAAAATATACCTCCGAAAATAATAAAGCCGACATAAGCCGGTTGCACCATTGTATCCGTGAGGCATAAAGTGCCCACATATAGCCTCACTTCATCTACTCTTTATAAAATATTCTACAAATTATGCGTAATTCCTTTTTTTAAATACATGTATACCAAATTTTTGTCGAAAAATTTACCTGTCCACAACTTGAAAGAATAATTAGCTTGATTAAGTAGCATAAAAAGTCCATTAGAATACTTTATTCCATTCTTTTTCGCATGTTTTAAAAGAGCAGTTTCAAAAGGGTTGTAAATAAGGTCATATACAAATTTAGCTTTTGAAACCACACTTTCGCTAACAGGTGAATCTTCCATATTTGGATACATTCCTACGCTTGTAGTATTAACAAGTATATCTATTTCTGGTAGTTCTTTTACTTCATTTATACTGCAGTAATCGCACCGAATCTTAAATTCCCTTTTAATATATTCTGACAAATCTTTTGCTCTTTCAACACTTCTATTGGCAATTATTATCCAATCTATCCCTTTTAGAGCAAGAGCGACACAAACTGCCTTAGAAGCCCCACCAGCTCCTAAAACAACAGCTTTCCTCCCTTCAATTTTTTCTCCTACTTCTGTTAATGAGTCTATAAATCCATAGACATCCGTATTATATCCTTTTAATATTCCTCCTTCATTGACTACAGTATTAACTGCGCCAATTTTTAATGCTTCTTCTGAGACCACATCTAGGTATTTAATTATTTTCTCTTTATGAGGTACAGTCACATTAACTCCTCTTATTCCTAAAGCTTTTACTCCTTTTACCGCTTCTTCAAGCTTTCCCGGCAAAACATCAAAAACAGTGTAGACACAATTTAAATCTAAAGAATAAAAAGCGTAGTTATGTATTAAAGGGGATAAACTATGTTCTACAGGATGACCTATAAGACCATACAATTTAGTACTTGAATTAATTTCCATATTTCTCAATCCTTTTAAGTACATGTTTTTCCGCCTTTCTCATAAGCTTAGTCCATCCTAATTCCTCTTTTGATAAAGGCTTTACTAAAATAGTATATAAGCCTGCTCTTTTTCCCCCAAAAATATCAGTAAATATTTGGTCTCCTATCAAAGCAGTCTCATTAGGCTTAGCATCTAAAATCTTTAAAGCTTTTTTAAAGGCTCCTTTTCTCGGTTTAATAGCCCAAGCTATTCCAGGTACACCAACTTTTTCTTTAAATTCACTCACTCGCCTTTTAGTGTTATTTGAAATAAGGCAGATTTTAAATCCTTCTTCTTTTATTTTTTCCAACCATTCGATAGTTTGTTTATCAGGGAATTTTGATTTTTGAGGCACCAATGTGTTGTCAATATCTAAGACAAGACTAGTAATTCCTTTTTCTTTTAAAAAATCCAAATCAATTTGATAAATATTTTCCACTATCATATCCGGAATCAACTTTTCATACATATGTTCACCTCATTTTGTTAAAATTATATAATAAAAAAAAATAAACTGTCAATACAAACAGTTTTACATGGAAAGCTCTTTAAAAAGCTTATTTAAAGCCTTCTTTTCAATCCTTGAGACATAGGAACGAGATATACCAAGCATCTTTGCTATTTCTCTTTGAGTCCTCACTTTCCCATTGTACAGACCATACCTCATTTCTATAATTAACCGTTCTCTATTTTTTAAAACGCTGTTCATTTTGCTGTACAACTTTTTAATTTGAAGTTTTTTCTCCACTTGCTCTGATATTTCATCCTCCTCTGTGCCAAGTACATCCATCAAAGATATCTCATTGCCTTCTTTATCTACTCCAATAGGATCCTGTAAAAAAACCTCCCCTTTCATCTTTTTTTCTGCTCTTATAGACATAAGTATCTCATTTTCTATACATCTTGCTGCGTATGTGGCAAGATGAGTACCTTTTGAAGAATCAAAAGTAGAAATTGCTTTTATAAGCCCTATTGTTCCAATAGATATCAAGTCGTCTATATCTTTACCAGTTCCACTGTATTTTTTTACTACATGGGCTACCAATCTCAAGTTCCTCTCTATTAAAATATTCCTCGCTTCCTCTTCACCGTTTCTATAAGCTTCTAAATATTTTTTTTCCTCTTCTGGAGTAAGTGGATTGGGAAAAGAGTTGGTGTTTGTCAAGTAACCAAGATTTAAGATTTCCTTTACAATTGATGCCAAAATTGCAACAACAACTTCCCACATTTCCGCCACCCCTTTTTTTTAGCATTACACATCTATTATATGTGTTTTATTTAAAATGGTGCACGTACATCAATATTTCATTATTTCCTCCGCTATTTCTTTAAAAAGAGGGGCAGCTTTAGTTCCTCCAGTATCTCCATTTTTTACAAAAATCGAAATTGCATATTTAGGCTTATCAAAAGGAACAAAACCTGTAAACCAAGCATGATATATATTTAGCTCTTTACTGACTTCAGCAGAACCTGTTTTACCAGCACTGCCATAGGTAGTCTCCGCCCTTTTTCCTGTCCCTTCTTGGTCAATAACCACTTCTCTCATCATTTCTTTTAAAATTTTGGCTGTTTTTTCGCTTATCACTCTGTAAGACTTTTTCCAAGACAATTTTTCAATTTCTTTCCCTTCTTCATCAACTATTGCAGTCACTAAACGTGGAACATTTCTAACACCGTTATTAGCAATTGTAGCTGCGATATCAGCTGCTTGAAGAGGCGTCATCAACACATCTCCTTGCCCTATTGACAAATTCCCAATACCTGCCCCATAAGTATCCGACAATTTAGGCAATCTCCCTATTTGCTCAGGTATTGGTAGACCATCATCACTTTCTATTCCAAATTTTCTCGCCATCTCCAAAATATTTTTGGCCCCTGTTATTTGCCCAATCTTTATAAAAGTAGTATTGCAGGAAACTGCAAAACCTTTTACCATGTTTATTACTCCATGACTTTCTCCTTTGTAATCGTGAAATACTATTCCATTTATATCATAACTACCACTGCAATAAAAAGTATTCTGTAGATTTACTTTATTATATTCTAACGCTGCAGCAGCTATTACAATTTTAAAAATAGAGCCAGGTGGATACATTGAGACAGCTTTGTTTATAAATTCTTCATTAGAGCTATTTAAATAAGCTTGAATATTATTTTGGTCAAAATTAGGCCTACTTGCCATTGCAAGTATATCACCTGTTTTTATATCTAATACCACTGCTGCTCCATCTACCATATTCTTGTCAAGAGCATCTTCTACTGCCTTTTGTATGTGATAATCAAGTGTAGTTTTTACTCCCAAAACTTCTTTTCCAGAAGTTTTTAATCTTACTCCTAACCCTTTTATATATTCAGTATTATTCCCATCAGTAAACACTGCAATGCTATCTTCCCTTTTGCTATTTAAAATTTCATTAAAAGTATCTTCTAAACCCATCTTTTCCTCTCCTACATACCCTATTACATGTCTTGCTAAAGAATTTTGAGAATACCTCTGAGGCAAAGCTAATTTAAAAATGCCTATAGGTAATTTGTTGTTTGAGTCGAATTTAACTTCATATTCCACATAATCTTTTGCACTTTTTAAGGATTTTAACACATCCTCACAGTTTACTGCGGCAATTTCACTTATAACCTTAGCGGCTTTTTCTTTGTCAGTTAACATTTTAGGTATCGCAAATATATATTCTTTAGATTCTCTATCTGTAAAAGGAATCATATTCCTGTCGTATATTTCTCCTCTTCTCTCCAAAATTTTAAAGCTTCTAATTTTTTGTTCCACTGCTTTTTGAGAATAAAAATCTCCTTTGATTACCTGAATGTAAAAAAGCCTAAAAATCAATGTTAACGTTAAAATTGACAAAACTACCCTCAAAAAAACAATCCTATAATTTCTATTTTCCATAAAACTTTGCTCCTTTCAGGAAAAAGTATTCCCAAAAGGAGCAAGTTTTAACCTAATTTTTAATTTCTCGACGCAATATAAAAAATTCTTCTACAGGATACTTTACAGGAATTTTTACTATCATTTGAGGATGGGGAGCTACCTCAATCTCATTTCCTTCTTCATCCCACATTTTTTCAATTTGCTGCTCAAACTCTACTTTAGGACCCACAATCTCAATTTTATCTCCCACAAACATCCTATTTCTTTGCTCTACAATAGCAATTCCTGTATTTGGGTCATAATCCTTAACTATTCCTATAAAATCATGAGTCCGTATATATTTTGAAGACTCATAATTTTGAGCATCAGGACCTGGTTTGCCAAAATAAAAGCCTGTGGTAAATCCTCTGTGACTTGCTTTAGAAACATCTTCAAGAAGTTTTTTGTCAAAAACATAATCTTTTCCTTTTTCAAGGTAATCGTCAATCGCCTTTCTGTAAGCCCGTGTTACTACAGCAACATAATAGGCACTTTTGTTTCTTCCCTCAATTTTAAAACTTGTAACTCCAGCCTCAACAAGTTCTGGAATGTACTCTATCATGCATAGGTCTTTAGAATTCATAATATATGTGCCCTTTTCATCTTCGAAAATGGGCATATACTCTCCTGGCCTTTTTTCTTCTACAAGATAATATTTCCACCGGCAAGGTTGTGCACATTCACCTTTATTAGAATCTCTTCCTGTAAGGTAATTGCTTAAAAGGCACCTTCCTGAGTAAGAAATGCACATAGATCCGTGGACAAATGCCTCTAATTCTAAAGTTTTTGGTGTCTTCTCTCTTATCTCTTTTATCTCTTTTAAAGATAGTTCCCTTGCCAAAATTATTCTTTTTGCACCTAAATTATGCCAAAACAGAGCACTTTTATAATTCACATTATTTGCTTGCGTACTTATATGAACATCTACTTCAGGAGCTACTTCTTTTACAATAGAAAAAATCCCTGGGTCAGAAAGAATAATTGCATCTATGCCAAGGTCAACAACTGATTTAATGTATTCAGGCAATCCTTCCAAATCCTCATTGTGGGGAAAGATATTTATAGTAATATATGCTTTTTTCCCACTTTTCCTCACATATTTTATTGCTTCTTTTATCTCTTCAAGAGTCAAACCAACAGAAGCCCTTAAACTATAATGTTTCCCTCCAAAATATACCGCATCTGCTCCGTAATTTATAGCTATTTTTAATCTTTCCAAATCTCCAACTGGTACCAAAAGCTCTAACATCATTATTCCTCCTTAAAGCTTACCGCTAATCCGTCTCCTAAAGGCAAAATTACCGTGTACAAAGTTTTATCTTGATATAATATTTCTATAAATTCTCTCATTCTGTACACAATAGTTCTTCTCTTATGTTTTACATTTTTCTCATTTACAACATATCCCTTATACAAAATATTGTCCCACAAGATGACGCCCTCTTTGCTTAAAAGCCTTTTCAGTTCTTTGTAAAATTCTATATATTGCCCTTTCGCCGCATCTACAAAAATCAAATCGTACATCTTGGTTAAATTTGGAAGAACTTGCTGTGCTTCTCCACAAATGACCTCGATTCTATCTTCTATTTTTGCTTTCTTAAAATTTTCTTTAGCTATTTCAGCCAAATTTATATCCCTTTCAATAGTGACTACACTAACTTCTGAATAAGCTTTTGCCATTATTATAGTAGAATAGCCAATAGCAGTACCTATCTCTAAAATATTGTTAGGCTTTTTTAGCTTCACAATAAAACTTAAAAAATCAGCAACCTCCGGTTTTACAATAGGGATATAATTTTCGTAGGCATATTTCTCCATCTCATCTAAAGGATATCCAAATTTATGAGCTATCCATCTTATAAATTTTATATCATTTGGAGTTATTCCCATAACTCAACCCTTTCATTTTGTATTATTATTTTCATTTGATTCAATTTCTTTCTGAGCTTTTAAATGGTCTTCATAAGTTATACTGAAAATGTGAGACCCATCTTGCTTTGCAACATAATAGTAAAAGTCATGCTTAGTTGGAAAAAGAGCTGCTTTAATAGATTTAAGTCCAGGATTACAAATGGGACCTATAGGAAGTCCATAGTGTTGGTAGGTATTGTAAGGAGAGTCTACCTCCAAATCTTTGTACAAAAGCTTATCCTTGTGTTCTCCTAACGCGTATTGTACAGTAGCATCTACTTGTAATTTCATATTTTTTTTCAAACGGTTGTATATAACACCTGCAATTAAAGGCCTGTCCTTATCTACCACAGCCTCTTTTTCTATCATAGAAGCTATTATCACAATTTGATCAGGTGTCATTCCTATATATTTTGCATTATCCTTTATAGTACTATTATAAACTTGTTGAAACCTTTTAAGCATAATATTTATTATTTCTTTTTCGCCAGCCTCTATAGGTATTTGATAAGTATCGGGAAAAAGATACCCTTCTAATCTACTTGGTCTATCTTTAGGTATGTCTTTTAAAAAATCGTAGTTAAAAGTATCTTTTTGTGCAACTTCTAAAAATTTATCTTTATTTACTAAGCCTAATTGCGATAACTTATCGGCTATATCTTTAACAGTATATCCTTCCGGAATCGTCACTTTTATTGTCTCCATTTGTACTTTACCTGCAAATATTTTTTCTATTATTTGATCAGTACTCATGTTAGGGCTTAAAAGGTATTTTCCTGCTTGTAATTTTCCATCAGCACCTAAAACTTTTGCTCTCCATATAAAAAACCACTCATTCTTAATTAAATTATTCTCCTTTAGCGCCTTAGCTATTTGCACGGTAGAATACCCTTTTGGAATATTTATAATCTTTTGAGGCGCATCACTTTTTGTAGTTACTGGTTGAAAAAGACTTTGATAGTATACAAAAACAGAGAAAAACAAAAAAATTATAGTCGCCATTACCACAGCAAATCTACTTTTTCTTTTGTATTCGACATTATTCATTACATTTCTCTCCCTTGGGTAGGTATACCTAAATTATATAATTAATTAAAAATAAAAACAAGTAAGCCTTCCGTTTACCTCAGACTGTAGACAAAGTATTATCGTTGTTGGCATTTTGCATCGTTTGCTCCGGTGATATCGCAGACTAAACTATCAAGTCGCTACACTTATGCAAAATGCCAACATGTTATATAAAAGGCTTGCCTACAGTCTAAAGTAAGCCTTCAGCTTACCTGTTTTTATAAAGAATACTTATCTTTTAATCTTTTGTATGCTGCAATCACTACATACCCAAATACACCTGTCACAATAGCTTCACTTAAAGCGATATACAAAGCTACAAGATAATAGGGCATTTTCGTAAAATAACTTACCCATATTGAAACAATAAGAGCATTTAGTATTATAGGAGGCAATATGCCTTTGTAAAAAGTTTTGGTTTTTGATGTAAGGTACGCAGCAAGTAATGTCACTAAACTTCCACCTAAAATATCGATAAGTCCAAAAGGACTTCCTATATTGGCTAATAAACATCCTATAAAAACCCCCCATATTGCTGCCGGCTCTACCATGGGTAATACAACTAAAGCTTCGGATATTCTAAATTGAATAGGGCCATAAGAAACACTGCCCAAAAGAATAGTAACAACAAAGTAAATAGCTGCAATGGCTCCTGCTTTTACAATGTACTTAGTATTTATTCTTTTCATCTATTCACCTCCATCGGTTCCATGATTATTTTTAGTATATCATCCATTATCTTGCCAAGGGTGTATTCTAAAGACAAGTACGAACTTAACTCTGGATTAAGATTTAATATCTCCCATAGCTTTTCTAATATTTCTTTTTCTTTAGGATCCACTTTTTCACCTGACAACTCTTTAGCTTTAATCTCTAATTGCTTTTTTCTAAAATCCTCTAACATTTTCTTATTTTGCTCATTTTCATTTATTTTTTGATACGCCTCTTTAAAAGCTTTGTATTCTGGCAACTGTCTTATGGCATTAGCCAGTTCATAAGCTTTGTCATATACGTTCATCATTAAGAACCTCCTGGTTAAATTTCCATTATGATTGGCAATATCATAGGATTTCTCTTAGTTTTTTCATATAAGAAACTGCTTAAATTGTCTTTTATCATTGATTTTATAGTAGCCCATTCACTAACTTCCTCTTTCTCACACTTTGATAATACATCTCTGACAATATTTTTGGATTCCTCCATTAAATCCTCTGATTCTCTCACATATACAAATCCTCTGGAAATTATGTCGGGGCCAGCTATAATTCCTCCAGTCTCTTTAGAAATAGTAACCACCACTACTAACAAGCCATCTTGAGCCAAATGTTTTCTATCTCTTAAAACGATATTACCTACATCTCCAACTCCCAAGCCATCTACCAACACTTTCCCTGCTGTTACTGTTCCTGCAATCCTTCCGGAATTTTTTGTAAACTCTAATACTGTCCCATTATCTACCACAAAGATATTTTGTGGAGGCATTCCTAAAGTCTCTGCAAGCTTAGCATGCTGAACTAAATGTCTGTATTCTCCATGAACAGGAATGAAGAATTTAGGTTTTATTAGTGTATGAAGTAACTTAATCTCTTCTTGACAGGCGTGACCCGATACGTGAATATCTGCCAATGCTTCATAAATTACATTGGCACCTTTTTTAAATAATTGGTTGATGACGCGAGAAATAAGTTTTTCATTTCCTGGAATAGCAGAAGCAGAAATTATTACTGTATCTCCCGGTACAATCTCTACTTTTTTATGCTCAGAAGAAGCCATTCTAGTAAGAGCTGACATGGGTTCCCCTTGGCTGCCTGTCGTTATAATGACAACTTTATCATGAGGCAATTTATTGGCTTCATCAATGTCAATCAAAAGGCCATCAGGAACAATTAAATAGCCTAATTCCATCGCTACATTAACTACATTTAACATGCTTCTGCCTGAAATAGCAACCTTTCTTCCATACTTGTGCGCAGAATCTATAATTTGTTGAACTCTGTGGATGTTAGAAGCAAAAGTTGCCACTATGATTCGTTGTTCTGCTTTTCTAAATATACTGTCAAAAGTCTCTCCCACTGTCCTTTCTGACATGGTATAACCCGGTCTTTCAATATTGGTACTATCACATAGCATTACTAGTACCCCTTTTTCCCCTAACTGGGCAAAGCGGTGTAAGTCTGGTATTTCTCCCCCTATAGGGGTAAAGTCTACTTTGAAATCTCCCGAGTGGAAAACCGTCCCAACAGGAGTATGAATAGCTAAAGCCGCAGAATCTGCAATGCTATGAGAGGTTCTTATAAACTCCACTTTAAACTGACCAATTTCGACAATCTCTCTTGTCTTCACCGTTATCAATTTACTATCTTTTAAAATACCATGCTCTTTTAACTTATATTCTACTAAGCCTATAGTCAGACGAGTCCCGTATACGGGAACATTAAGTTGCTTTAAAACATATGGTAAAGCTCCAATATGGTCTTCATGACCATGTGTTAAAACAATTGCCTTAACCTTTTCCCTATTTTTCAATAAATAAGTAATGTCGGGAATGACCAAATCTATTCCCAACATTTCATCATCTGGAAAAGCGAGACCGCAATCCACAACTATAATGTCGTTTCCGAATTCAAAAACAGTCATGTTTTTGCCGATCTCATTTAACCCGCCCAAAGGAATGATTTTAAGTTTTGCCTTGTGTGCCAAATACTTATCTCCTTTCATTAGATATTTTTAGCTTTTATTTTCCCACAAAAACCCAAAAAACTTACCCGTACCTTACACCAGTTAATATAAATTATACTTTATTTGAAAAAATACTTCAACCCTATTAATGTAAATTATTTCTTAAACAAAATCCAAAATCTCACTATGAGTTTAATTATACCTGCTCCTACATTTGCTACAATAACCAAAAAATTTCACATTATGATCTATTATTTCAAAATCTTTAGTCTCTTCTATTGCCTCTTCTAAATTCTCCAAAAGGTCTCCTTCCATTTCTATAACTGCTCCGCATTTTAAACAAATCAAATGATGATGCTGATGGTTTTCATTATGATATAGCTCGTATCTATTTCTACCATCGTCAAAATTTAATTTATAAACAATACCTAATTCCTCAAATAACTGAAGGGTCCTATATACTGTAGCAAGCCCTATTTCAGGATATTTTAGCCTTACAAGGTCATATATTTCCTCAGAGGAAAGATGTTTATCCCTATTTTCCGTAATGACGTCCAATATCACGCGCCTTTGAGTTGTCAACTTGTATCCTTTATCTTTTAATTTTTCTTTAAATTTTTCAATTTCATTCATCTAAATCACCGCCAAATAATATCAACTAATACTAGTTTATGATATTCATTTTCAATTGTCAAATATTCTTTTCGATTTTTAGCAAATATTAAATTTTAGTGGACAGAGATATTTCAATTGAGAATCCAATTTCTCTTTTACATAGAAATTAAATTTTGTGGGTATATAAAATTAAGATATACCAAAACGGTATATCTTAATTAATTTCATTCTAATTTTAATTTACTTTTTATCGTCAAAATCTTCATCATCATAATATTCCTCATACTCTTCCATCAGCTCATTGTATGCTTCGACAGCATCATTGAACTCATCTTCATCTTCGATCCCTACAAAAATATCGTTGCCATTTTCATCTTGTTCCACTCTCAGGATGTAAGCATCTCCTCCATCACCATCGACAGGGACCACAACTGCATACCTGGTATCGTCAAGGTCAAATGATGCTACAAGTTCGAAGTCTATTTCATGGCCGTGCTCGTCGATTAGCTGAATGATTTCTGGTTCCATACTATTTCACCTCAATTCTACTTCAAGATAATGTAATTGTATAACATACCAAAAAGACTGTCAAGTTTTTAATAAAAATTTATTTATTTTTTTGTGAATCTAAGTAGTTCTGAAGTATAAGAACTGCAGCCAGCTTATCAATTACTTCTTTTCTCTTTGCCCTACTTATATCAGCCTTTTCTATTAAAACTCTCTCCGCTTCTACTGTAGTAAGCCTTTCATCCCACAAAATTATTGGTATATTAATAGCTTCCTTCAAGTGTTCAACAAATCTCACAACTTTTTGTCCTTGTGGTCCCAAAGTCCCACTCATATTCTTAGGTAATCCTACAATTATCATACCCACTTCATATTCATTTATTATTTGTTTTATTCTCTCAAAGTCTTTTTTGTTACTACTTCTTTTAATAGTAGTAAGTCCCTGTGCAATTGTACCTGATAAGTCACTTATAGCCACCCCGATTGTTTTATCCCCCACATCTAAACCCATAATCCTCAAAGAAACCTCTCCATTCTAAAATTGCCTCACACAAAGTGAGGCAATCAGACTGTAGACAAACTTTCGTAAAGGAGATATTTTGCAATCGGTGCGACTTGTGACAAAGCGGTAACAAAACTTAGCAAGACCGAGGGTGGAGGCAGGGCCGAAGCCAAGGAGGGCGGAGGCGGGCACCTGAGGCAAGGAGGCCGATTGTGCCCGGTACCCTGCCGGAACCTGAAGGTCGAGCTTAGTTTTGTCGCTTTGGAACATCGGAGCGACGATGCAAAATATCTCCTTTAAATATTTTTTAACTTTGTCAACAAACTGATTGCCTCACACAAAGTGAGGCAATTTCATTTTTCTTATTTTTGGGAAGACAAATACTCTCTCAAAAGTTCTTCTACTAATTCATCTCTTTCAATCTTTCTTATCAAATTTCTCGCATTTTTATGGCTGGTTATATAAGTAGGGTCCCCAGACAATATATAACCTACTATTTGATTAATTGGATTATAACCTTTTTCAGAAAGTGCTTCATACACTGCTGTCAATATCTCTTTAACAGTTTTTCTATCAGTTGTAACGTGATACCTCAAAGTCTGTTCGTTTTTATTTACCATCATATATCACCTCTAGATACATTTAACTACCATCAACTTTATAATAACCTATATTTACTTGGCTAGTCAAGCTTTTCTCAATTTTTTAACTGTTCTTTTACAATATCTATCGCTTTGTTTAACGCTTCATCTACCTTAGAGAGATTTTTGCCTGTTCCTTGAGCCATGTCTGGTCTTCCACCGCCATTTCCTTCGGATACTTTGCACACCTCTTTAATAATAGCTCCCATGTCTATCCCTTTTTGAACAACATCTTTAGTAGTCATACCGACAAATATAGCTTTTTCTGGGGTAGAAGATGCTAATACTACTGCAGCAGTTTTTAATTTATCTTTTAAAATATCTCCCAATGCCTTCAAAGCCTCAATATCATAATCTTCAACCTTTGAAACCACTACTTTTATACCATCTAATAAAATAGCAGAATTGATTAAACTATCAGCCAAAACAGACGCCATTTTTATTTTTAATTGTTCTATCTCTTTATCTTTTGTTTTTAAAACTTGCTGTAAATTCTCAACTTTTGAAATTATCTCTCTATCTTGGACTTTTAATAAATCAGAGGCCTCTTCTAATATTTCTTCTTTCTCTCCTAAATATTCTATTGCAGCAAGTCCTGTTAAAGCTTCAATTCTTCTTAAACCTGCACCAACTGCATTCTCAGATACAATCTTAAAAATCCCTATTTCGTTAGTATTTTTAACATGAGTTCCACCACAAAGTTCCATGCTGTAATCATCAATTTTTACAACCCTTACTTTATCACCATACTTTTCTGTAAATAACGCAACAGCCCCTTCTTTCACTGCTTCATCATAAGTTTTTTCTTCAATATGAACATTTAAACTTTGGTATATCTTTTCATTAACCCTATATTCTATTTGCTTCAGCTCTTCTTTAGTCACCGCTTGATAATGTGAAAAATCAAATCTTAATCGGTCATCAGCCACAAGGGAACCAGCTTGATGAACATGGTCGCCTAAAATCTCCTTTAGAGCTTTATGAAGAAGATGAGTTGCAGTGTGGTTTCTTGCAGCATTCCTTCGACTTACCACATCAATTTGAGCTTTTACTTCATCTCCTACTGAAATTAAGCCTCTTTCAATTGTCCCAGTGTGTATAAACTTATCTCCTATTTTTTTACAGTCATTTACTTTTATCAAAGCATTTTCATTCTCTAAAATTCCTTTGTCTCCTATCTGCCCACCACTTTCAGCATAAAAAGGAGTAACATCTAATATGATACTCACATCATCTCCAGCTTCTGCTTCCTCAACAAGCTCTTCATCTTTTACAATAGCTAAAACTTTTGAATCGCTTTCATAAGTATCATATCCCACAAATTTTGTTTTAATATCTCCTAAAGTAGAATATATGTCTTGTTCCCACAAACTATTATCTTCTTTTCTGCTGCTTCTCGCTCTTATCCTTTGTTTCTCTAACTCCTTTGTATATCCTTCTTCATCAACAGTAATGCCAGCTTCTTGCAAAATTTCTTTTGTTAAATCCAATGGGAACCCATAGGTATCGTATAGTTTAAAAGCTTTAGAACCTTCTAATGCGGTTTTTCCTTTTACTTTTAGTTCGCTTATATAATCTTGTAAAATTGTAAGTCCTTGGTCTATTGTCTCCTTAAATCTTTCTTCTTCCAGTTTGATTATTTGCTTTATATAGTCCTTTCTCTCAATTATTTCAGGATATGCCTCTCCATAATTTTCTATGACTGAATCAACCACTTTATACAAGAAGGTATCGTTTATCCCCAGCAATTTGCCGTGCCTTGCAGCCCTTCTTAAAAGCCTTCTCAGAACATATCCTCTTCCTTCATTAGAAGGCAGAATTCCATCTGATATCATGAAAGTTATCCCTCTTATATGGTCAGTGATAACTCTCAAAGACACATCCTTTTCTGCATCTTTTCCATACTCTACTTCCGCAATCTTAGATACCATATTAGTTATGCCCATTATTACATCTACATCAAATATACTGTCGACTCCCTGCATTATTGTCGCTATCCTCTCAAGTCCCATGCCTGTATCAATATTTGGATTTGGCAATCTGTGATAATTTCCTCGTTCGTCTTTATTAAACTGGGTAAAAACTAAATTCCAGAATTCAATAAATCTATCGCAATCACAGCCAACTCCACATGTAGGCTTCCCACAGCCTTTTTCTTCACCTCTGTCAAAATAAATCTCTGAAGAGGGACCACAAGGTCCTGTGCCAATCTCCCAGAAATTATCTTCTTTTCCCATCCTTACAATTCTTTCAGGAGGTAACCCAACTATTTTATTCCAAATCTCAAATGCTTCATCGTCTTCCTCATAAATTGATACCCATAACCTGTCAACTGGCAACTTCAAAATTTCTGTTACAAATTCCCAGGCCCATGGAATAGCTTCTTTTTTGAAATAATCACCAAAAGAAAAGTTACCCAACATTTCAAAAAAAGTACCGTGACGTGCTGTTTTACCCACTCTTTCAATATCCGGTGTCCTTATACATCTTTGGCAAGTAGTTACTCGTTTACTGGGGGGGATTTCTTTTCCTGTAAAATAGGGTTTTAAAGGAGCCATTCCAGAATTAATTAATAATAAACTTTTATCATTTTTAGGAATTAGAGAAAAACTTGGTAGTCTGAGATGCCCTTTGCTTTCAAAAAAGCTTAAAAATTTTTCTCTAATTTCGTTCATCCCGAGTTTTTCCATAAAAATCCTCCTTTTTGATACAATAAAAACCGTCCCAAATTGGGGACGGGCTTTTACCCGCTCTTTTTTGAGTATATTATACAAGATTGAATATAACAAGTCAATAACTGGTTTATTTCTCAATAAAAATTTCTGTTACAATAACTTTCCCTATTGCTACAACAGGCACAGATAATAAAAGCCCCCAGAGGCCAAAAAGTTCCTCTCCTGCAATCAGTGAAAAAATCACTGTAATAGGATGAAGCCCTACACTGTCGCTAATTATTTTAGGTGTTATAAAGGCATTTTCTATCTGTTGCACTAAAAGACACACAAGTAAAGCCCAAAAGCCTTTAGATAAAGAATCAAGGAGCCCTATTAAAACAGCAGGAATAATTGATAAAATAGGCCCTATGTAGGGAATTATATTTAATATTCCTGCCAATATTCCTATTAAAAAAGCATATTTAACTTTAATTAGAGAAAGGCCTATACTTGTAAAAATAGCAACAAAAATAGAAAGATATATTTGTGCTCTTATGTATTTACTTAAAATTTTGTCTATTTTTTTTAAAAGAGCAAAAAAACTATCATGATATTTGGAAGGAATCATTCTTTCAATTTCTTTTTCAAATACATTTTTATCTTTTAAAAGATAAAAAGTAATAATCGGTACAATTATCACGTCTACAAGATCTTTTAATATTGCAGCAGTAGATTTAAAAACCAAATCGACACGAGAGACAAAAAGATTATTTAGGACATTCAAATTTTTATCTAAAACTTTTTCAAATTGAGGTGGCAAATAAGAAAAATAGTTAAATTTTAGTTGAATCAAAATTTTTTGTAGTTCTTCAGTATAGAAAGGTATCATTTTCACAAAAATAACTATTTCATTTATCAACAAGGGGAGAATGTAAAAAGAAAAAAATAGTATTACCAATGCAACAATTAAAAATATTAGAAGAACGGACAAAAAAGTAGAAAAGCCCTTTGAATTAAAAAATTTTACCATTGGATTTAATAAATAGGCTATTAAAGCGGAAACAAAAAAAGGGGAAAGTATATTTTTAATACTCACCCAATTCTTTATAAAAAAATACAATAAGCCTATGGCACCAATGATTAAAAAAAGTAGATACACTTTTTTAACTTGCATTTTATCACCTGAAAAATCTATCTAATTTTTATTTTGTTCATTGCACGCCATATTTTTGTCATATTTTTTTCTATCATATTTTTATAACGTCTATATTTTCTCATATCTATTTTGGGAATTATATATGCAGCAGTTACTATTCCTGCCAAAAATCCCTTTATATATTTGTCTCTATTCATAAAAGCCCTCCTTTGAAATCTAAAAAAGTTTCTGCTTTTTATAGATTTCCCTCTTTAAAATAAAAAATGCACACTTTTTGTGTGCACTATCTCACATTTTTTCAATTATTCCTCCTACTACTCTTTATCGTAAAAGACAACTGATTGTCCTGGAGTTATAGCTCTTTGAGGTTTTAAAAATTTTACTAATATTTTATCCTTGTCCAACAACAACCACATTGTTTTTCACATCTATATCCACTTTAAAAGATATGCAGCTACAGAGCTCTCTACTCCTCCACTCATTCCAATTGCTACTATATTGTTTATCTCCATATTATATATAAAATCCTCTATTAAAAGGCCTAAAATTATTTTTTCCCTAAATGTAATACATAAAAGCACTTTTTTGATTTAATCGCCTGTAATCCTCCACCATATCCTGTAAAGTAATAGAGTCTATCACTTTATTTATACTGTCTCTTATTCTTTCCATCACCAACTTCGTCGGACAACCTCCTGCTCTGCTGCACTCAAAAGGAGTATCTTCCAAAACGCAATCTGCAGGAGCCAGTGATCCTTCCAATGTTCTTATCACATCTCCAACGGTTATCTTATCAGGAGGAGCTGCTAGCATATATCCTCCCTGTGCTCCTCTGACACTTTTCACAAGGTCAGCTTTTCTAAGGATTGCTATAAGCTGTTCTAAATAATGCTCAGAAAGTCCCTCATTTTCTGCTATAGTTTTTAAAGAAATCGGGCCCTCCCCATAGTAAAGGGCTAATTCAAACATAGCTTGTATCCCATATCGACCTTTTGTAGATAGTTTCACGATTATCCACCTCTGAATCCCTACTATTTTACCCGGATTTCAACAAAAAGAATACCACTTAAAAAAGTGGTTGTCAACACTTAATTTTCTATAATTCTTTTGCTTTATCTTGCAAAGAACCCGGCATTATTTGCATTAGTTCTATTCTATTTCCATCAGGGTCTTCTATCCAATATTGATAATTTCCATCTGCCCCCATCATAGGCTGCCCCTTTATTTCCAAGCCCCTCTTTCTTAGTTCTTCTAATGTAGCAAAAATATCATCTACACGTAGACACAAATGTTTAAACCCTATCCTTTCATCTTAGTCCCAATTAGCCACAGTAAAATTCTAAACTTTCATCAAGGTCTTTAACTTTGTAGGCTACATGGCCTAACCCTATTATCACACTAAAACCTCCCAAAAATATTATTCCCTTTTATTTTTATTATAACAGTAAATTAATGTTTTTCATAATACAAAAAGAGGCGTATTTTTTACGCCTCTTCAGTTTGTTGACAAAGTTAAAAAATATTCAAAGGAGATATTTTGCATCGTCGCTCCGATGTTCCAAAGCGACAAAACTAAAGCTCGACCTTCGGGCTCCGGCAGGGTACCGGGCACATTCGACATCCTTGTCTTAGTGCCCGCCTCCGCCCTCCTTGGCTTCGGCCCTGCCTCCACCCTCAGTCTCGCTAAGTTTTGTTACCGCTTTGCACAAGTCGCACCGATTGCAAAATATCTCCTTTACGAAAGTTTGTCTACAGTCTGAAGAAGCGTATTTTTTACGCCTCTTCAATGACTTTTTCTACATATTCAGATGTAGAGCAGGATAAAATCCCACCATATCTCAGCTTGAACTTTATTATATCTCCTACCTTATACGGATATTGAGAATTTGTAATATTGACAATTAAATGGTCACTGCTTGAACCTATTAATTCAATAAAGCTGTCTACAGGAATTAGGTCATTCATATTGACATCCTGTTTTCCTACAGCCAAAATTGCCCTTTTCATTATCCCTCTATCCACATATACTTGTCTTTCTCCAAAAGCGTCCATTCCCAATATACCTCGTGGATAAGAAGGTTTTTCTTTTAATTCGACTATCTGTGCTTCTAAAGTAAATACATCGTCATAAGTATGGGGAATTCTGTCTCCAAAAGCCGTTTCCCTACCTAAGACAATAGCTTCTCCTATTCTAAGTTGCGTTATTCCTCTTGGTATAAGACCATTTTGAACTAAGTACAGACTGCTTGAGTTTCCTCCTGAGACTATATCTAAATTCAAGTTGAATTTTTTGTTGATAGAATTTTTTATTTCCACAAGTTCTTCTAATATATCTGGCGTAGGAATAACCGAACCATAACAAGTTAAATTAGTACCTATTCCTCGAAGTTTTATACCTTCTAGTTTTACTATTTGTTCTACTATTGGAATAACATCCTCTTTCAATACGCCCTCTCTCAAATCCCCTAAGTCTACCATTAGGATTATTTCATGAATTTCCCTTTGTTTTTTTGCCTCTTCTGATAGGCTTTTTATTATATCTATTTCTGAGTTTAGGCTTATATCTGCATATTTTATAACTTCTTCCACTTCACTTTTCATGGGAATTCGAAGAAGCATTTTAGGTACCGGTATGTGTTGTAATTTTTTTAAATTTTTGATTCGAGAATCTCCTAAGATTTCTACTCCACCCTTTACCATCGTCTGTGCTACTTCTGGAATAGCACAAAAAACTTTTGTAACACCCACTACCTTTATATTTCTCTTTTCACACAAATTAACGATAGTTTGCGTATTTTTTCGAAGTTTTTCTAAGTTTATTCTCAACAAGGGATACACTTAATCTCCCCCATTTCTAAATACATAAACTATTTTTGATTAATTTCAAAGCTTCGCCAGGATATTTCTTAGACAAAACACCACAAGTTGCCATGATATAATCTCTGTCAATTAAAACTTTTGCCGATGAAGGAGGATAAAGCTCTTTTCCACTTCCTCCATCATTTATATTTTCTAATAATTTTTCTCCTCCTTCAAGTCTTGAAAATATTCCACCGGTACCTATTATCCATTTAACATTTGTCAAATCTCTTCCTTCCACATAAAAGGTTCTTCCTGTAGGTCCAAAATAACTGCTTAATTTACCTGCGTGACGCTTTACTGCCAATTCTAATGCCTTGCTTGCAAGATACAACACAAATTCCTTTTCTTCTTCTTTTTGGGGTATTGGCTTTATATTGTTTATTAGTTCATCTGCATTGCTGAATTTTTTATATATATCCTCTCCGCACAAATCAAATAAATTTTTTGAATTAACAAAAACCCCTAAATCCCCCTCTACTGTGCGTTTAGCCAAAGGCTCTGGATTTACAGTTATTTTTTGTATTTCATCGCTTCCTTCAGTAACAGAATGAACATCTGTAGTAGCTCCACCTATATCGACTGCCATCAAATCGCCTATGTCATTGTAAAGAAGTATAGCACATTCCATGACAGCACCTGGCGTTGGGATTATATTTCCTGTCACCAATTCTTTTACTTTACTCATACCTGGCGCTGTTACAATATGCTTTTCAAAAACTTTCTGAATCATTTTTCTTGTCGGTTCTACATTTAAATTGTCAATTGATGGATAAACATTGTCTACAATGTATACCTCCTGACCGGCTTCTTGAAAAATGTAGGAAATTTCTTCTCTGTTTTCTATATTTCCTGCATAAATTACTGGCACATTTAATTTTAATTCTGCCAATTTTTCTCCATTATAAAGAGCAGTTTCTCTATCTCCGTAATCCACTCCACCTGCTAAAAGTATTATGTTTGGTTTTATTTGTTTTATTTTTTCTAAATCAGTTCTTCTCAGTTTTCCTGCTGTTATAAGTTTTATATTGGCTCCTGCCCCAAGGGCAGCCTCTTTAGCTGCCCTTACAGTCATGTCGTAGACTAAGCCATGTACAGTCATTTTAAGGCCACCAGCAGCACTGCTACAAGCAAGCATCTCACTATATACAAAATCTCCAATTTTAGCTTTTAAATTCTCAATAGCCCCAACAAGACCAATATTCACATCCCCATCTAATACTGTGGTAGGAGCCAACCCCTGACCTATAAAAACAGGATCACTGCCCAGAACAAAAGCATTTACAGTTGTCGTAGTACTTCCAATCTCGGCTACAAGTATGTCAATTATTTTCCTCATTTTCCTTTTCCCTTCTTTTTTTAACTAAAAAACTTGCCACTTGATTTCCTTTTGTACCTCTTCCAAATCCTGCATCAAAGCCGACACTTTTAGCAAGGTCGTTTGTAATTTGCGTACCTCCACCTACTAAAATTACTTTATCCCTTATTCCCTTTTCTACACAGAGGTCGTGAATTTTTTTCATATTCTTTATATGGACATCATCATGGGTTATTATAGTGCTGACTAAAATAGCATCAGCATTTTCCTCTATAGCTGCATCAACTAACTTTTCTACAGGACAAGAAGTACCAAGGTAAGTAAATTTTATGCCGTATTTTTCAATTCCACCGTGTTTTATGTCCAAAATCTCTCTTAAGCCCACAGAATGTTCATCATTTCCTACAGTTGCAGCAACCACCTTCATAGGCTTTCTCTTAATATCTTTTTCTATTTCCTCATCTGAAAGTATTTCCTCTTGCGGCGGTATTTCTAATTCATTTTTGTCAATAGAAAATTGAACACGCCCTCTTACTTCCACGTACGTTCCCTCTGCAGGATGCATTGGAAGTTTACCTAAAACGACTACATCAGCAAGCCCCAGCTTTTCTGCGTATTTAATAGCCGCATATTCAGCAGTCCTTTCATCTACAGGCAAGAATAGGTTCATGCTTATTATGCCGTCTCCTGCCCATTCAACTTCTGGCTTTATTTTATCTCCTTTTCTGTACTCAACAGTTTCTTTCAATCTATTTTCTACATTGTCATTCTCATCTAATTCGTCTATATAATGGATTTTCTCATGCTTGCAAAGAGTACATCCATCTATTAAATCGCAAGGTTTATTAAGCCCTTCTGGCAAATTGTTATATCCAAAGTGAGAGCACACCGGTGCAATATAGTCTTTATCTCTTTTGTAAACAGTACCGGCGCCAATACCGCCATTTATAGTTCTTACAATGCCATCTCCATTTCTCTCTGGATAATAGCCTGAGTCCACAAAGAAACCTTCTTCTACTGCCTTAAAGTATCCTCCAACTTCTAAAATTTCCTCCATAAAGAGAATAGCTCTCATTTTTAATTCTCTGACTTTTTCCCCTAACTCCCCATCAAAATTGAGTTTTACCATCTCTTTTAGACCGTCCATGCCGATAAGGGCTTGTTTAGCAGTGTTTATCGCGTTGATATTGTTGTAATGCCATGGGACATTTCTTCCCTCATCAGGAGTAATAGTACTTTGTATATCTGCTGAGGTCAATCGAGATATTAAAAGGTTAAGCACATGTGTTACAGTTGCTTCTCTCGTATCGTGTTCGATATACTTTGTGTTCATTTGCGCTCTCATTTTATAATCTTTAAAAAGCTGCCTCAAAGCTACTGCATACGGCAAATCCAAACGTATGGAAGGAGTTGGTGGAGCATTTGGTGGCACTGTAGATAAGGCTATGTTTTCTGGTTTCATTCCTATTTTTCTCGAATAAAGTGTATTTATAGCGTGCTGAACTAAAAGTTCAGGCATAACTTTCCATCCATATTTTGCTGTTGCATTGGCATTGTGAGCACCATCAATTTGAAGTATATTAGCATCTGCCATTATTTTCTTAGCAACTGCTGCATCTACAAAAGACCTTACCATGTTTATATTTCTATAAAGGACATTGTACTGAGGGTCTTGATGGGCACCATTTACCCCTTCTTCAGCGAACATAACAGCTACTTCAGGACCGGCTATCCCACTTACATAAGAGTGAAAGTTTATAGGCCTACCGACCTCATCTTCAATTAAATCCAATGCTTTTCTCGTCGCTCTTATTTGTTTTCTCGAAATAGGAACTCCTCCTACACCTTCAGGTGTTCCTTCAATGAGTCCATCAAAATGGCTTTGTCCTAACGTTCTAATAACCATTATGTGGTCTGCTCCATGCCATGCTGCCATTCTCATGCGCCTTATATCATCTTCAAACCTTCCTGAAGCTATTTCTGTGGTTATCACACAATCTGGCTGAGGGTCAATGTTTCCAAAGTGTTTTGCAGCAGGTAAAGGAATACTGTTTTTAAGTGGTTTTGAAACCTGATAATACTCAAAATCGCCAATTTTGTGTTTACCTACATCCTCTCTCCAGTGCCATCCTCTTCTCCTAGGCACATATTTGTCCAAATCCTTTAAAATTTCTTCAATATCTATTTTTTTATCCTTTTCAAGCTTCATTTTTACTAACCTCCCTTGCTATATCATCAAGCACCTCCAGGTACTCTCCATTAGCTATGGATTTTCCGGCAGTGAGGTAATCCTTTTTAACCCTTTCTGCAACTTTCAACACAATATTTCCTGCTCCTTTTGGCAAAAGCCCTCTTTCCTCAATTCTGTTTACAATCTCCTTTGCCTCAATACTAGAAAAACCCATTCGTAAAAGCACAGAACGCTCAATAGATGGAGATGTGTGATAATATGCCAACTCTATCAAAGGATCTACAATTTTTTCTGCCAATTTCCAGAAATATGCGTCTAATTCTTCATCTGTCATGTGCTTTAAGTGTTTGCTTCTTGTTTCAAAATCATCTTCTCGTCTCATACTAACCCTCCATTCTGTAATTCTGAAATTACTTCTTTCACAAATTCTTCACTGGACTTAGTATCTTCTGCTAAAAACTTGATGTCCTCCTCTTTAGGCATTATTCCAAAATGTTGGACACAGTTTTTAATATAGGATTTTTTCAAATTTGAAAGATTGACTTCTCTTGCCTTTATCATAGAAGGATGTTCAGGCAAAATTATATTTTGTCCTGGTATCTCATCATCAGGATTTCCTACTAGAATTCTTATGCCGTTTTGCATAGCAAAAGTAAGCTGAGCCGTTGGGTTTTTACCTGCCCCTGTATATTCTGTCTCCTGCACCACTATTATCTGGTCATTTTCCATTTGCTGTGCCAAACTGAAAGCTGCCGCTAAAGAGGTATTTCCCGCTGGTCCTCTTTCTAAACCTTCTAATTGAGCTAAAAGCTCTGTCATGTAAAAGACTTCCCCTTGCTTGACAAGGTAATACCCATCCATGTACCTTAAAGGCCTTGCAGCATTTCGAGGCACATCTGCTCTATCCGGCCAAGTCGCAAAAGGAATTCCAAATCCTGTATGTCCCGTCGTAAAAGACTTTCTATTAAAATCTTTATCTGAGGCCATGTGAAGTCCTGTCAAATCAACACTTGCTCCGTACACCTTTGTATGAGTAGCTCCTGCTTTTATAAGTCCTCTCGCAGTACCTGTCAAATTGCCTCCACCGGCATGGGTGGCCACAACAACATCAGGAAATTTGCCAGTCCTCTCTTTTACTTGATGAGCTATTTCATATCCCAATGTTTCAATACCAGCAACTCCAAAAGGAGTGTACAAAGAAGCATTAAAATATCCCGTTTCTTCTAATAGCATCAAGTTTACATAAAATAATTCCGGTCCAACAGTTAATTGTATCACTTCTGCACCAAATGTTTCACATTTTCTTCCTTTTTCCAATATTTCTGGCTGCCCTATACCTCTGCTATCATAAGCTTCTTGGATGACAATGCATTTTAAACCTTTCATGGCAGCTTGTGAAGCCACTGCTGCTCCGTAATTGCCACTAGTAGCAGCTATGACTCCCTTATATCCCTTTTGTTTTGCGTGATATATAGAAACACTAGCCCGCCTTTCTTTAAAGCTTCCTGAAGGGTTACATGCTTCATCTTTAATAAAAATTCTGGCAGCTTTTCCTGTTGGTGAAACTTTTCTCGCTAATTCTGTCAAATTTTTAAGCTCTATAAGTGGAGTATACCCTACATTTGCTTCTCTTTGTATTTTAATAATTTCTTCTAATGTATAGCCTGTTTCCTTCATCATTCTTTCATAGTCAAAAGCAATTCCACCTGATTCAAATCCCTCATAATCTATTCCTAAAGATTTTTTCATTATTTCGTTTTTCCTTGCCATTATTTCCCTATACCTACTCATTCTCTTCACCGCCATACAATATCTCTCTTGCTTTTATACCTGATTTTATAAGCTCAGGAATTGGATTGCCAAAATCGTGAATATACCGGGGATTTACTTCTACTAAAACTCCTTCCACTATTCGGCCTGTAAAAGTCTTAATTTTGACTGTGTCGCCAATCTCTCCATCTTGTAAAAGTAAACCTTTAACCCACATTGTCAAGGGAGTCTCTTTTGTATCTTGAGGTATATTTTCGGCTCTTTCCTCTGGTTCTAAAATTACCTGTTTAATTTTTACCCAATCACCTTTTTTTGACATTTTATCTCCTCCTGATCATATCTCTTGCATCACCCATAATAGCTCTAGGTACCGGCAAATCTAGCATTGTAACAAGCCCCGGCTCTGCATTTATGACATGAGGTATCATATTGACACAAAGAGCAATAGTACCTATACCTCCAGGTATCTCAGGCTTTATAGACAACTTTATATTTGGAGTTCCTTTAATCTCAATATAGTCTCCAGTTTCTACTCCTTCTTTTTGAGGTAATATCTGTTGAGGATGTTCCAATTCTATTTTTACCTCTCCATCTACCTTTCCATACCCTATTTGGCGACATCCAGCAACGTAACCCGGCTCAACTCTTGCATAAGGGGTCTCTCTATAAGTTTTAGAAACTATAGGCTCTCTTGTCTGCTCAATACCTGAAAGTTTCCACCCTAAGGCATCACAAATCATCGAAATAGACTCAGGAAATCCTATATGCCCTGCAACAGTCCCGTTTTTTACGCCTTCTTCAAATTCCTCAGGAGTTAGGCCCACCCCTTGTTCTTCCATAACAGCTTTTCCAAAAGGAGATAAGTCATTAATTCTTGCTGCTTTAATGGAATCAACATCTACGCAAACTCCCGTCAGTGCAATGATTAAATAGTCTAATACAAATCCCGGATTTATTCCTGTACCTAAGACAGATACGCCATTTTCTCTTGCTAGTCTGTCAATTTCTTTGGCTAATTCTAGATGTTGTGCAGAAGGATACGCCATTTCTTCAGCAGTTGTAATGACATTGATGCCATTTTGTACCGCCAATTTAATGAGTGGGAAAACATTTTCTACATAGGAGGAGGTAGCAATAACTGCTATATCAGCACTTCCTTTTTTTATAATATCTTGAGGCTCAGAAGTGATGTAAACAGGTTTAGAATTTGTCCCTAAAATTTCATTCAAATCCTTTCCTCTTTTATTTGGATCTGTATCAATTGCTCCAACTATTTCCATTCCTTTTTTAAAAAGTATCATCTTAGCAATACCACTTCCCATTGCACCAAGTCCCCATACAACCACTTTTATGTTTTCCATTCTATCACCTCTAAAAATTTTCTCTATATCTATATTGTATACATTTACTTAACTTAAATAAAAGCTTTACCATTCCTTAAAAACCGAAGAAAACCCAATTTAATATTGGGTTTTCTTCGGTTTGCGAGAGTATGCCTTAGTATGTTTCGATTTTCTTAATTTTTTGGAAAATTAAACAATTCTTTTTATATTTATTCAAGGAATAAAATTAAAAATCCTGCATAATGCAGGATTTTTAATTGTTTAAATGCTTTTCTATAAACTTTACAAAGTCTGCTTTAGGTCTTGCTCCTATTAATTTATCTACCATCTTGCCATTTTTGAAAAGCCCTATTGTTGGTATGCTCATTATTCTAAATTGCATTGCCAACTCATTTTCTTCGTCTACATTAACTTTCCCTACTTTAATCTTCCCTTTATACTCTTTTGCTAGTTCATCTATTATGGGAGCAACTAATCTACAAGGTGCACACCATTCAGCCCAAAAGTCTATCAATACTGGTACATCGGAGTTTACAACTTCTTCTTCGAAATTATCGTATCTAATTTCTACCTCGTCAGATTCTTCCGATTGTGTAGCACCACCATTGAGATGTCTTTCTATAAACTTTACAAAGTCTGCTTTAGGTCTTGCTCCTATTATCTTATCTACCATCTTGCCATTTTTGAAAAGCCCTATTGTTGGTATGCTCATTATTCTAAATTTCATCGCTAATTCATTTTCTTCATCAACATTAATTTTACCTACTTTGATTTTTCCTTCATATTCTTTCGCCAATTCGTCAATTATTGGAGATACCATTCTACAAGGCATACACCACTCAGCCCAAAAGTCTATTAAGACTGGTACATCTGAATTCACAACTTCTTGTTCAAAATTTTCAAGTGTAATAACTAATTCTGCCATAAAACCACTCCTATACTTTTATTTCAATTTTATTTTTATACAAAGCAATTGCTTTATACATTTATTATAAAACAAATTGCTCACAAAACCTAACTTTTAAAATCACTTCATAAATTTTATAAATGTCTCAACTAGTTCGTCTATCATGTCATCTTGCTTTTCAGTACACATTGCTCCCTTTAGACAGCTAGTAGTATAACTTTTAAGAAGAATTTTGCCAACGCTGTTTATCGCAGACCTAACAGCAGCCACTTGTACCAGTACGTCTACACAATAGGCGTCATTTTCAATCATTCTTTGTATGCCTTTTACTTGTCCTTCAATTTTTCTTAATCTTCTCAACAAATCCTCTTTGCTATCTTGGTACATATTATACCTCCCAACCCCATTGGGGTATCCAATGAATAGTATAAAAGTTTTTCACAGATATGTCAATAGCCTTTTGTCATTTTTTAATAAATCCTTCACTACCTATCTAAAATTAAGCCTGCTAATTTTTCCTATTCCAAAAACAGCAACAGTACTGTTTTTAAGTTTAAAAGCCCTTCTTTCCCTATTAAAAGCTCTGTTTCCGAAAAATGTCCACACTCTTCCCTCCATAAAAAAACCCCATAGTGCCGTGCCTCCCGGTAGTTTTTGAACCCGGACTCACAAAGGTGGGTGCCCTCTTGGCAGCTTCATATTTCCGTTCGAAGACGGCCTATATTCCACTGCCAAAGCCCAGGCTCCCTTATTATTGGTGTTGGCTCAAACTTTCACCGGACCTCACGTACACCACAGGGCTTTTTTCTTCATCATCTTTCTATAATAAATAATAGCACAAAAGCCTCTATTTTTCAACTGGTAAACGTTTATAGGTCTACCTTTATGTGCAATTCCTTTAACTGCTCTTCTGAAACCTCAGAAGGAGCATCTGTCATCAAGCACACTGCATTTTGAGTCTTGGGAAATGCAATTACATCCCTTATGGTGTCGCTTCCCGTTATAATCATTGCAAGCCTATCCAACCCATAAGCTATACCTCCATGGGGAGGAGCACCGTATTTGAAAGCCTCCATCAAAAATCCGAATTTCTTCCAAGCCTCTTCTTCGCTGAAACCCAACACTTTAAACATTCTCTTCTGCAATTCAGTATCATGTATTCTTATGCTTCCGCCGCCTATTTCTGTGCCGTTTACTACTACATCGTAGGCTTTCGCTCTAACTTTTAGAGGCTCTTTTTCTAAAAGGTCTATATCTTCATCTTTAGGTGATGTAAAAGGATGGTGCTTTGCAACATACCTTTTTTCTTCTTCGTCATACTCTAAAAGTGGGAAATCGACAACCCATACAAACTCGTATTTACTCTCATCAATGAGGTTAAATCTTTTTGCCATTTCAACTCTCAAATGCCCTAAAGTGTCAAAAACCACTTCATCTTTATCCGCAACTATCAAGAGTAAATCTTCCACTTCTGCTTCAAGTCTTTCCAAAATTTTATTCAATTCTCCTTCAGTCAAAAATTTAGTGGCAGGTGACTTTACTTCCCCTTCCAAAACTTGCATCCACAAGAGGCCTTTTGCTCCAAAGTTTTTAGCGAATTCCACTAGTTCATCCAGCTGCTTTCTTGTCATCAAAGCAGCTCCTTTTACATTTATACCCCTTATTGAACCGCCATTTTTCAAAGCATTTTTAAACACATTAAACTCTGACTCTCTTAATATGTCAGACAAATCTTTAAGCTCCATTCCAAACCTCAAGTCAGGCTTATCAGTTCCAAACCTCTCCATTGCTTCCTGATAACTCAACCTTCTAAAAGGAATATCAAGGTCTACATCCAAAACCTTTTTGAATACATGCTTTATCATTCTCTCATTTATATCAAGGACATCTTCCACCTCTACAAAGGACATTTCAATATCTATCTGCGTAAACTCTGGCTGCCTGTCAGCTCTCAAGTCTTCATCTCTTAAGCACCTGGCAATTTGATAATACCTGTCAAATCCTGCAATCATCAAAAGCTGCTTGAATATCTGCGGAGACTGAGGCAGTGCGTAAAACTTGCCAGGATAAATTCTGCTTGGCACAAGATAATCCCTGGCGCCTTCCGGTGTACTTTTTATAAGCATGGGAGTTTCTATTTCAATAAAGCCATTGTCATTGAGAAACTCCCTCACGGCTTGCGTAAGCTTAAAGCGAGTGATTAAATTCTTCTGCATTGAAGGTCTTCTCAAGTCCAGGTACCTGTATTTGAGCCTTACCGCTTCCGATATATTGCTCCTATCCTCTATTGGAAAAGGAGGTGTTTCAGACTTGCTCAAAATCTTCAAATTTTTGGCGTAAATTTCTATTTCTCCTGTGGGTATTTTGGAATTTACATTCTCAGGAAGCCTTTTTACTACTTCCCCTTCCACTGCCAATACATATTCACTTCTCACGCTTTGCACCTTTTCAAAAGCCTCTTTAGAAACCTGTTCACTGAATACTATCTGCACAATTCCTGTTCTGTCCCTCAAATCTATAAAAACTAATCCTCCGTGGTCTCTCCTGCTGTTGACCCATCCCATCACTACGACAGACTTTCCCACATATTCAACAGTGAGCTCTCCGCACATATAGGTTCTTTTAAGACCGCCAAGTTGTTCTCCCATTGAACTCCCTCCATTCAATTTTTTATCGCTTTTTCTATTTCATCAATTAAAATTTCTGTCTCTTCTCCTGTAGCCATATTCTTCAATTTCACTTTTTTGCTCTCGAGTTCTTCTTCACCTATCACCACAGCAAATTTGGCATTTAATTTATTGGCATATTTCATTTGCGCCTTTAAACTTCTTTCCATATGGTCTATTTCTACCTTTAAACCATTAAACCTGAGTTTATTCGCAAAGGTAAAAGTAAAAAGCTTCGCTTCATCGCCAATGTAAGCTATAAAAAGGTCTGGTCCCTCTGGCTTAGGAATTTCAATGCCATTCTGCTCCAGAGTCAAAAGAAGCCTCTCTATTCCCATGCCAAAGCCTACCCCAGGCATTGAAGGTCCGCCAATCTCCTCTATCAAGCCGTCATACCTTCCTCCTCCGCATACTGTACCCTGTGCTCCTATATCCTTTGAAATTATCTCAAAAGCTGTTTTTGTGTAATAGTCAAGCCCTCTCACTATTCTGGGATCCACTATATATTCATATCCCAAAGCATCGAGGTACTTCTTCAGTTCCTCAAAATGGTTTCTGCAATCGTCACACAGGTAATCAGTAATTAACGGCGCCTCTTTTGTCACTCTTTTACAGCTTTCTACTTTACAGTCTAATACCCTCATAGGGTTTACTTCATATCTGACCTTGCAGTCATCGCAGAGCTCATCTAAATGCTGTCCCAGAAATTCCTTTAATGCCCTGTTGTAATTCTTCCTGCAAACAGGACATCCCACGCTATTTATTCTAAGTTCCAGGTTATTAAGACCCAATTTTTTCAAAAGCGTCATAGCAATGCTTATAACCTCGGCATCGGCAGAAGCGCTTTTTGCCCCGAAAATCTCCACTCCAAACTGATGGTGCTCTCTTAGCCTTCCTGCTTGAGGCTTTTCATACCTGTACACAGGTGTTATGTAGTAAAGTTTGGTAGGCTGCGTCTCTGCGTAAAGTCCATACTCTATAAAAGCTCTAACTGCAGGAGAAGTTCCTTCTGCTTTTAGAGTAATGCTCCTTCCAGACCTATCATTAAAAGTGTACATCTCTTTTCTCACAATGTCGGTTGATTCCCCTACTCCCCTTAAAAACAACTCAGTATGCTCAAAGCCAGGCGTTCTTATCTCTTTAAAACCGTAAACATCACATATCTCCCTTATGAGTCCTTCTATATATTGCCATTTATATGATTCTGAAGGGAGAATGTCCTTTGTCCCTCTTGGTGCTTTTGTGAGCATTTTATCAACTCCTTTTACATTTTTAAAAACTTTATACATTTAAAAACCCCTCGTCTGCAACAATTTGCAGGGACGAGAGGTTAAATCCCGTGGTGCCACCCTGATTGGTACTCATTCCCTTAACGCAGGTTCACGGACCTGGCCTACATTGTCGGCCAGTCAGCTCCCAGGTGTCCTTCGCAATAGCATGAGTATAAAGATACTCTCAGTCGCGGTATCTTCTCCCTGTATACCTGCTATTGCTACTCTCCTGTTCATCGCATTTTCCTTATTTTATTTGATATTATACATTATACTATTATTAGCTGTCAATCACAATTATCTTTTTATATTTTTATCGAATATTCTGTAACAGAGATACTTGAAAGCTTAAGAAGAGCATCTTGTAGTCATATTAAGGAGAATTATTATCTTTTTGATTTTTATAATGATGTTCTTGAGGATATAGGGAAAGAGTTAAGTATTGATTTTAGTAAAAAATTTATGAGGCTTGGAGAGATTAAAAAAATTTTAGGAGAAACGAAAAAAAGTTAATTTTCACTACAGCTTTGTGACAAAATTAAAATGCCCTAAACCCTTTATTTTAAAGGAGTTGAGGGCATTTTTTATCCTTTTTTGCTGCAAAAGTCAGGTGTTACCCTCACAAAATTAATCAAATTTTACCAACATATATCAATAAAATAATCGTTAATTGGACATTGTGCTACAATGTTTATGTTTCAGACTGTAGACAAACTTTCGCAAAGGAGATATTTTGCAATCGGAGCGACTTGTGACAAAGCGGTAACAAAACTTAGCGAGACTGAGGGTGGAGGCAGGGCCGAAGCCAAGGAGGGCGGAGGCGGGCACCTGAGACAGGACGTCGATTGTGCCCGGTACCCTGCCGGAACCCGAAAGTCGAGTTTAGTTTTGTCGCTTTGGAACATCCGCCACCGAGCGAACCAACATAGACACTCATATAGATGTCATTGGCAAAACGAAATTTGGTTTGCTACAATGTTTTTTTTATACTTTTATAATATCAACCAGCTATTGACAAAAAAATTTTAGTGAGTTAATATTTTTATATACAAAATATTTTATATTGAAAATTTTTGGGGTGAAACTTTATGAACAAGGATTTCGATAGTAAGCTTTTATATGATTTATTGCGTACAATTAGACAAAAACTCAACAACCAATTGAGAGTAAACAATCTGTCTGAATTTCAAAAAGACCTCACAATTGGAGAACAACAAGTAATAATGGTTTTAAGTGAGAATAAAAATACTCCAATATACATGAAAGATATTGCCTCAGAACTAGATATTTCTCCCAGTACCCTTACAAGTATAGTAGATAAACTTGTAGAAAAAGGTTTAGTTCAAAGGGGCTTCGATTTAGAAGATAGAAGAAAAATACAAATTTCTTTAACAAAAAAAGGAGAAGATATATATAAACATTTAGTAGACTTTAGAATAAAAGTTTTACAGCCAATTTTTGAAAAACTCTCTCCCCAAGAAATAGAAACATTAAAAAGCATATTGCAAAAAATTAAAGAAGAACTATAATTTTGAAGGTGGTGCTTTATGAAAAACAGTGTAAAAACGTTTTTAATAGTCTTAGTCATCTTAGCAATTGTGGCTTCTACCGTTTATGCAATCTCTATGAAAAACAAAAACTCTGCTTCCACTGTAGAGGTAAATGCTGCTAAAGTTGAAAAAGGTGATATAGTTTCTTTATTCTCTACCACAGGAGTAGTAGAATCAAAGTCCAAACAAGAATATTACATATTATCTCCCACTAAAGTTTTAAAAGTCTATGTATCTGTTGGAGATAATGTAAAAAAAGGAGATAAACTTCTAGAGTTAGAAACACAAGATTTATCTACACAATATCAAATTGCACAAAAACAACTGGAAATAGCGCAAATGCAACTGGATGCATTAAAAAATTTAAAAGAAAAACAGTCACAACAATCCCAATTCGCAGCTCAAATTCCAAATACCTCTTTGCCACAACAACTCCCTTCGGGAGAAAGTACAGTACAACAACCCTCTACTTCTCAGATACAAACTTCTTCTCTTAGCCTTGACGACCAAATAAAGCTCCAACAAAAACAAGTAGAAATTGCAGAATTAAACCTCAAAAATATAAAACAAAATATGTATAAACAGCAAAAATATGTTATTGCTGAATTTGATGGGACAGTAACCATAGTAAATGCCAAAGATAATAGCTATTTTACCTCCTCTCAATTTCCTGCAATTGCAGTAGAAGACTTAAACAACTTGCAAATTGCACTTGATATAAACCCTTATGATGCGGTAAATTTAAAAGAAGGGCAAAAAGCCTACATACTTTTTGCAGATAAAACTTTTGAAGGAGTAGTCAGCAAAGTGAGTCCTACTGCAACAAAAGTAATTACTCAAACAGGAGGAGATAATGTAGTAAAAGTCTATGTTGACCTTTTAAACAATGATGGCACAATAAAGCCTGGTTTTAACGTAGATGTTGATATAAAAATTGGCGAAAAGAAAGATACAATAAAAGTTCCATCAGAGGCGATCGTAAGCGATAAAAATGGCAATGAATTTGTGTATGTAGTAGAAAATGGCATAGCTAAACAAAAAAAAGTAAAAACCGGTCTCGTTTCTGAACTAGAGACAGAAGTCATAAGTGGAGTAAATATTGGTGAAAAAGTCATATTAAACCCTACCAGTTCTATCGAAGATGGCACAAAAGTCAGCGTAAAGGGTGGGAAGGACTGATGATTGAGCTAAGCAAGGTAAAAAAGGTGTACAATCTTGGAAAGACACAAGTTGATGCATTAAAAGACGTATCTTTAAAAATAGATAAAGGTGAATATGTAGCAATTGTCGGTCCTTCAGGCTCTGGTAAATCCACTTTAATGAACATTATAGGCCTTTTAGATAAACCTACATCTGGAAGTTATAAACTCAATGGAACTGAAGTATCCACCCTAAGCGATGACCAGTTAGCTTATTTGAGAAATCGTCAGATAGGATTTGTCTTTCAATCTTTTAACCTTTTGAGCAAATTGAACGCACTGGCAAATGTAGAACTGCCAATGTTGTACGCCAAAATACCATCAAAAGAACGAAGGCAAAGAGCCCTAAGAGCTTTAGAAATAGTGGGATTAAGTGAAAGAATACACCACAAACCTAATGAGCTATCAGGAGGGCAGCAGCAAAGAGTTGCTATTGCTCGTGCTATTGTGATGAATCCTTCTTTTTTGCTAGCAGACGAACCAACAGGAAATCTTGACACAGCTTCTAGCGTTGAAATAATGAAAATCTTTTATCAACTCAATGAATCGGGTACTACAATAGTAATGGTTACACATGAGCAAGACATTGCAAATCATGCAAAAAGGATAGTCCGCTTAAGAGATGGAAATATTATACAAGATACGCTTGTTCCAAACAGAATAACTTATTAGCAGGTGATAAATATGTATATTTGGGAAGCAGTAAAGGTGGCAATTGACAGCATATTGAGTAACAAATTGAGAGCTTTTTTAACAATGTTGGGAATTATAATAGGCATTGCTTCAGTTATAACAATTGTCTCTTTAGGAGCAGGTGGCCAAAAGGCTATATTGGGCGAATTTGAAAAAATCGGTGTAAATGTGTTTTCTATTAAAACAAGGAATGACGTAGAAATTAGAGATAGCGATAGATTGACCATTAGAGATGTAGAAATGATTAGAAAAAGATTGTCTTCTGTAAAATACGCTGCGCCAATTGCAGAAAAAATGGGACTTGCCAAAACAGACAAAGTTACTAAAAGAGCCCTTTTTATAGCTACAGATTTTGATTATGGAAATGTTTCTAACTTAAAAGTAATCTATGGACGATTTTTAAATGAAAAAGATATTCTTTTAGGAAGAAACGTAATACTTATCGATAAAGAATCAGCTAAAGAACTTTTTGGCTATGAAGATTGCGTAGGAAAAAGCATCAAAATAGGCAGCTATTCCTCCTTTGACACAGCAAAGATAATTGGCGTCATTGACAGTGGAAATTTAAAAAGCTTAGGCGGGTCAATAGCTGATCAAATACCTGTAATAGCTGCAATTCCTATAACTTACGCACAAAAAATTTTCCCAGACGTTAATATCTCGCAAATTTACGTAATGACCTATAACCAAAACCAATTAGATGAAACCTCCTCCCAAGCCGTGCGTTTAATAGAATCATTACACCACAACAAAGACAAATACAAGACAGAAAATCTCATAAGTTTTTTAGAGGAATTTAACAGAATCCTTGGAATATTTACAGCTGTCATAGGTGCCATTGCTGGTATTTCTCTTTTAGTCGGTGGAATAGGGATTATGAATATAATGCTTGTATCTGTAACAGAGCGCACAAGAGAAATAGGAATAAGAAAAGCAATAGGAGCAAGACAAAAGGACATATTGACACAGTTTTTGATTGAAGCAGTTACAATTTCTCTTATAGGTGGAGCAATAGGTGTTTTCTTAGGATATATTTTAGCAAATATAGTCGGGCCCTTTATTGATATAACTCCAGTCTTTTCAATAAATACAATATTAATCGCTTTTCTCTTCTCAACAGCAGTAGGAATATTCTTTGGAATCTATCCCGCACAAAAAGCCGCCAAATTAGACCCAATTGTAGCATTACGATATGAATAAAAGCAAGAGGAATAACCTCCTCTTGCTTTTTCACTCCATCAAATCCCTTAAAAACATATTAAGTCTCTTTTCCTTGCCAATAGTTGAAGAGTCCCCATGACCAGGGTATATTGTAACATCATTTCCTAAAACTAAAAGTTTATTTTTTATAGAGTCCATTAAAGTAGAAAAATCTCCTCCTGGAAAATCGTATCTTCCTATAGAGCCTTTAAATAGGATATCGCCGGTAAAACATACATTATTAATTTTAAAACACACTCCTCCTTTTGTGTGCCCTGGGGTGTATATAACTTCCACGCTGTATTTCCCAAAAGTTAAAGTATCACCGTCACTTAATAAAATATCTGCAGGATTGCAAAGTATTTTTCTATAGACCATTTCAGATAAGTTTAAACTAGGGTCTAAAAGCATAGGAGCGTCTTCATTTGAAATGGCAACGCTTGCTTGAGTTAGTTTTTTCAACTCTTCTACTCCACCTATGTGATCAAAATGACCATGTGTTAGTAAAATATATTTTACATTTAAATTGTTAGTAATAATATAATCATGTATTTCAGATGAATATCCCCCTGGGTCTATTACAATTGCTTCTCTCTCTTCTTCGTCAGAAACAATATAGCAATTGGCTCCATAAAGTCCTACCACATACCTTTGTATTTTCATAAACTCACTCCTAAAATATTTTTTTAGAATCAATAAGTATAGTAACAGGCCCGTCATTTTCAATTAATACTTTCATCATGGCCTGAAATTTACCTGTTTTGACACTCACACCTCTTTTTTCAATCTCATTTACTAATAAATTAAAATTTTTTAAAGCCTCTTCCGGCTTCTGAGCCATCATGAAATTAGGCCTTCTCCCTTTTCTCACATCCCCCAACAAAGTAAATTGAGAAACGAGGAGTATTTCCCCTCCTACATCCAAAAGAGATAAATTCATCTTTCCATCTTCATCTTCAAAAACACGCAAATTTACTATTTTATCTGCCATATAGGCTACGTCTTCTTCTGTATCATCAACAGAAATACCTACTAAAACAACAAATCCTTTCCCTATTGAACCTGTCACTTGGCCATCTACACTAACTTCTCCCCGAGTCACCCGTTGAACAACTGCTCTCAACAAAATCACCTCTATGCACTTAATCGGTAAACATCCATTACTCCCTCTAAAGCTTTTAATTTATTCATAACTTTTTCTAGTTGCTCTTTTGAAGTAATCTCTAAAGTTAAGTTTATAATTGCAATGTTGTCTCTCGTTGTTCTCGCATTGACAGCTTTTACAGCAATTTTTACATCTGCAAGAACACTTGTAACTTCTGTTAAAAGCCCAAATCTATCATTGGCCATAATCTGTATATCAGCTTGATAAGCGATGTTCTTGCCTTGATCCCACTCTACTTCTACAATCTTGTTCCTATCAAAAAGGTATTCTTTTATATTGGGACAATCTTTTCTGTGAATAGAAATACCCCTTCCTTTAGTCACATAACCTATTATTTCATCTCCCGGAACAGGAGAACAACATTTTGCAAACCTCACCATTACATTGTTTACACCTTTTACAATGACCCCCGTTCCGCCTGTTTTCTCTTTTTTCTTTCCAGCCTTATCAATTGAAACGGACTTTAAACCTATTTCTTTCTGAGATTTTTTGATTTCTTCCTTAATTCTCGGTATTACCTGATTTAAAGTTAACCCTCCATAACCAATTGTTGCATATAAATCCTCTATTGTGTGAATGTTGAGTTTTTTAAGCACTTCCTCCCATATCTCACTTTTTATCATAGCAGGTTGTATTCCATGACGCCTGAGGTCTCTTTCTAACATTTCCTCGCCGCGAGCGATATTTTCTTCTCTTTTTTCTTTTTTAAACCACTGTCTGATTTTGTTTCTCGCTTGAGAACTTTTGACAATCTGGAGCCAGTCTCTACTTGGACCTCTGTCTTTATTTGGACTTACTAATATCTCAACAATATCACCGTTTTTTAATTGATAATTTATAGGGACTATTTTACCGTTTACTTTAGCACCATTTAATCGATGACCTATTTCAGTGTGTATGCTGTACGCAAAGTCAATAGGAGTAGACCCCGCTGGAAGATTTATGACATCCCCTTTAGGAGTAAAGACAAAAACCTCATCTATAAAAAGATCAATTTTTAATGTTTCCATAAACTCTTTTGCATCTTTTAACTCTTTCTGCCATTCTAAAAGCTGCCTAAGCCAAGAAAGCTTTTGGTCGAATTCGTCCTCTGTAGTCTTACCCTCTTTATATTTCCAATGGGCTGCAATACCGTATTCAGCAGTTTTATGCATCTCCCATGTTCTTATTTGTATTTCAAAAGGTTCTCCTTTAGGACCTATTACTGTAGTATGAAGGGATTGATACATATTAGGTTTTGGCATAGCGATATAATCTTTAAATCTTCCAGGAATTGGCTTCCATAAAGTATGCACAATTCCCAATACACCGTAACAGTCTTTTACGGTGTTAACAATTATCCTCACTGCTAACAAATCGTAAATTTGCTCGAAAGTTTTATTTTGCGTTTTCATCTTTTTGTAGATACTGTAAAAATGTTTAGGTCGCCCATCTATTTCTGCTTGTATTCCCATTTCTTTTAATTTCTCTTTAATTGTAGCTATGATATTTTGTATAAACTCTTCTCTTTCTTTTCTTTTAGCAGCAACCTTTTCTACGAGGTCATAATACTCCTCCGGATGCAAATATCTCAAACACAAGTCTTCTAATTCCCATTTTATCTTAGATATTCCTAAGCGATGAGCAATAGGGGCATAAATCTCTAAAGTCTCTTCCGCCTTTTCTTTTTGTTTGTCAAGAGGTAAATATTTGAGAGTTCTCATGTTGTGAAGCCTGTCAGCCAGTTTTATGAGTATCACTCTAATGTCTTTTGCCATTGCTATAAGCATTTTTCTCATATTTTCTGCCTGTTGCTCTACTTTGCTCTTGTATTCTATTTTACCAAGTTTTGTAACTCCATCAACCAAATCAGCAATTTCTTTTCCAAAATTTTCCATTAATTGGTCATAAGTCACATCTGTGTCTTCTATTACATCATGTAAAAGCCCTGCTGCAATAGTGGTAATATCTAATTCCAGGTCTGCCAAAATATATGCAACTTCTATGGGATGAACAATATATGGCTCTCCTGAGTTTCTCATTTGGCCCTCATGGGCATTTACAGCAAAGTCACAAGCTTTGTATATTAACTCTAAATTTGCATCATTACCCATGTATTTTTTTATCCTATTTATCACTTTGTCCAACATAGTTATCACACCTTATAATTAAAGTGGCTCAAAGCCACTTTTGATTAAAACTTTATTAATGAAATTATATCATATCCGTCAAGCTTTTTTCTACCATCCAAAAAAGTCAATTCAGTCAAGAAAATAATAGAATCTACAATTCCCCCTAAGCTTTCCACCAATTTTGCAGAAGCGTAAATTGTGCCTCCTGTCGCCAATAAATCGTCGACTATCACTACTCTTTGTCCCTCTAAAACAGCATCTTTGTGTATTTCAAGAGAATCTATCCCATATTCCAGTTCATATTCATAGCTTAAAGTCTCTGCCGGCAATTTACCCGGTTTTCTTACAGGAACAAATCCTACTCCTAATCTGTAAGCTAGTGGCGCTCCAAACAAAAAGCCTCTTGCTTCCGGAGCAGCAATGAGATCAAATTTTCTCCCTTCCAATGCCTTAGCCAGCATTTCTATAGAATAATTAAAAGCTTTCGCATCTTTTAAAACAGGTGTAATATCTTTAAATTTTATTCCTTTTTTAGGAAAATCAGGTATTTCTCTAATCATCGTTTTAATTTCTTCCAGCGTCATTACAAAAACCTCCTTAAATTTTCTGACTGACAATGAACTTGGCAAATTCAATAAACTCTTTTTTAGCTGAAAATATCTGTTGCATTATTTGAGTTTGTTCAATATTAACCTTTTGTGACACAGAATTTTTACTTAACATAAAAATATTATCACGTTCTTTTACATTTATCAATCCTATTTCTTTCATTGCTTTTATGCAAAACGAAAATTTTATTGGATTCAAATTCAGTTGTGGATGCAAATGATCTTTAAATAAAATGTTGTTTCCTTCTTCTATAAATTTGTAAAGTTTAATAAAGTCCTTTCTTTGAGGAAAAATTTCCTCAAAGGATTTTAAGTTATAATATATATCTGCTTCTTTAAAAACTAAATGAATCCTCTTTCCTTGTGAATGAGAAAGGATGCGGTAAAAGATTTCTTTTTTAAATGGTATATCGTAAATAATTATATCATCATAGTACTTCAATGGTTTTAAAGAATTTGGGAAAAATAGTATACTATTTTCCTTTTCACAATCTCCATTACATAATGAAAAATCCAAAAACTTTTCTTTTCTGAGATATCTAAGTAATGACTTAAGTTCTACAACTGTATTTACTATGACAACCGTTTTGCCTTCTCTTTTAAAAAGTTTTAGCACATATTCCCACTTGTTATTAATTCCTCTTTGGTCAATTATATAATCAACTTTTTTGTCTATCTCTTTTTTCTCGGGCTGATACTCTACCATGATTTTGCTCAAGTTTTTATAATAGGAAAACAAAGGTAACTTAATTCTTAAATCTTTTACATTTATCATTACTGACTCTATACCATTCCAGCTGTTTATTTCAATGCTTCCCACAACATCTATTATATCTCCTATTTTTACATCGTTTCCCTGGTCTGATACATCAAATAACATAAGCTCATACCCAAACTTGTCTTTTTGTGCGATGATTTTTTTGTATTTCCCACTATTTAAGTCAAATACTTTTGTAACTGTCAAACCCTCAAATAAAAAATTAGGCCTAGGATTATTGCTGCCAAAAGGTTTAAACCTTTGAACTTGTTTAGCTATTTCTATATCTATCTTTTCATTTTTAACCTTTGCATCTATTCTTAAACTTGGAATTAAATCAAGATCACTAAGCACCGTATCAGCGTATTCATTTATCTTAGTTTTAAAAATCTTCAAATTGTTTTTTTCAATATTTATTCCAGCAGCCATTTCATGGCCGCCATATTTTATCAAATAATCTTTACAGTATTCTAATGCTTTATACAAATTAAAGCCTTCTATGCTTCGCCCTGAACCTTTTCCTTCCCTTTCTCCTAAACTTATAAGTATAGAAGGTCTATGAAACCTTTCTGTTATCCGGGATGCCACAATTCCAATAACACCTGGGTGCCAGTTTTTATCCCACAGTACAATTACTTTTTCCTTATTTAAATCAACCGTCTCTTTTATTTTTTTGATTGCTTCCTGAAGTATTTGATTTTCTATTTGTTGCCTATTTAAATTTTCTTGATTTAAATATTCTGCTATCTCTTCTACTTCTTTTTCATCTTGGCTTATCAATAACCTCACAGCCGCTTCTGCACTTCTTAATCGCCCTGCAGCATTGAGGCGAGGAGCTAATATAAATCCCACATGATATTCATCAATTTCAATATTTTGCAATCCAGAAGCTTTTATGAGGGCTTTTAAACCTATATTTTGTGTTTCATTTAGTCTTTTTAGTCCTTCTTTTACAATTATTCTATTTTCTCCTAATAAAGGGACAATATCTGCAATAGTTCCTATTGAAACAATATCCAAAAGTTCATATGCTTTTTCTCCAATAAGAGCTTGTGACAGTTTAAAAGCAACCCCTACCCCTGAAAGGTCACAAAAAGGATATTCAATATCAGGCAAATGGGGATTTATCACCACATCTGCTTGTGGTATCTCCTTAGGGATACTGTGGTGGTCAGTTATTATCACGTCTATTCCTAAAAATTGTGCTTTTTCCACTTCCTTAACAGAGGTTATACCGCAATCTACGCTAATTATAAGTTTTGTTCCTCTCTGTGCAATTTTGTCTATAGCTTCTTCATTTATACCATATCCTTCAACCAATCTTTCCGGTATATAATAATCCACTTTTGCTCCTAATTTTTTTAAGGTTAAATATAAAACAGAGGTGGCAGTAATCCCATCTACATCGTAATCACCATAAATGGTGATTAGGTCCTTCAAGGCGATATGTTGTTGTATCAATTCTTTTGCCTCTTTTATCCCTCTCAGGAGATAAGGAGAATACAAATCTTTTAAATCAGGATTTAAAAAATTCTTAACTTCTTGGGCATTTAATTTTGATGAAAGTATATCAGCAATTATTTTATGTAACCCGTATTCTCTTTGTATTTCTTGAGTAAGTTGAAAATTTGGATTTTCCTTCAAAATCCACCTGTAAATTTTGGACATCAAATCACCCACAAATTCTCCTATTTTTTTCTCCTCTCAACTATAAAGATTCGGTAGAAAACCCAAAAACATAGAAATAAAGCAACTACATAACCAAAAAGCCCCAATACATTGTAGCCGAAAACTTTATATCCCCCTTGAAAAGTCAAAACCAATGAAGAAGCTACAATCAATGCTGATGCTATGATACTTACAATAACTTTATTTACCATGATATTTAAATCGTAACGCAGACTTTTACTTTCATCAATGTTTATTCTCACTTTTATATCGTCTTTTATAAGCTTTGTCATTATACTTTGAATTTTATAAGGAAGTTTTCTCAATACTATTATTGCTTTATGTAAATCTTTGGAGTTTTCTTTTAATATTTTAGTTAAACTAATATTTCTCAAATATACCTGCTTTATAAAATCTTTTGCTACACTAGAAATGCTAAAATCGGGATCTAAGCTTCTGCCCACACCTTCTACTGTAGCTAAAGACTTGAGGAGTAAAGTAAACTCTGGAGGCAAGATCAGCTTGTGCTTATAAACAGTTGACATTATTTTCCTCATTGAATCGTTCACACTGATATTTTTTAGTGGAGTGTTGTAAAAATAATTTATTATATGGCTCAAATCAGACTTAAGAGTTCTAAGGTTAGTATCAGGCCTTATAGCCCCTACATCCGATAAAACTTCTATTACTTCCTCAATATCATTCTCGGCAAAGGCTTTAAAAAGGTCAATTATCATTTCTCTTGAGGATTTATCAAGGTAACCTACAATTCCAAAATCAATATAAGAAATTTTGCCATCATTCGTGATTAATATATTACCAGGATGAGGATCTCCATGGAAAAAGCCAAATTCATAAACTTGTAAAAATATAGCCCATGCTCCCTCTCTTGCAATTTTCTTTAAATCGAACCCCTTTTTTACAAGTAAATCCCTATTTTTCACACTTATGCCTTCTACGTATTCCATTGTAAGAACGCGCTTTGTGGTGTATTTCCAATATATTTTAGGTATATATATGTAACTTTCCTTCTCAAAATTTTCTCTAAAGCGTTCGGCATTGTTTCCTTCTTGGGCATAATCCAATTCGTTAAGAAGAGATTCAGCTAACTCATCAACAATTTCTACAAAATCCAAAGGAGCATCAATTATACGCTCATTCAAAATTTTAGCAACATTCTTTAGAATTATTATATCAGCATTTATCTTTTGAGATACTTCTGGACGCTGTACTTTAACAACAACATTTTTCCCTTCTTTAATTTTTGCCCTATAAACTTGTCCAATAGAAGCTGAAGCAATAGGAGTTTCATCAAAATAAATGAAAAAATCTGATATCTTACCTTTTAATTCACTTTCTAAAATATTCTTTATAGATACAAAGTCTTCTGGTTCTACATCATCTTGAAGTTTAGCAAGTTCCAACAAAATATCATGCGGAATAAGGTCCCCTCTTGTACTTAAAAGTTGCCCTAGTTTTATAAATGTAGGACCTAATTCCTCTAATGTTTCCCTAATCCTCTTACCAACTTCCATATAATCATGACTTTTCAGTATATAAAAAGGTATGTGTCTACCTTTCGACAAAATATCAGAAATAAAACCAAAGCCATTTTTTGCTAGAATTTTTAATATTTCTCTATACCTTTTGGCAATTTTTTTGTTTCTAAAAATAAAAGGCAAATTCATCGTTTCACCTCAATAAAAATATAGTAGCATTATCTCTCAAAAAAAGAGATATTATGCCACTATATTTTTTATATTAATTAAACTTAAGCTTTTGCAGGTTTATTAGAGATTTTTTTCCTCTTTTCTCTATTTTTAATCAATACCCAAAGAGGAGTAGAAATAAATATTGAAGAATACGCTCCCCAAGTTATACCAATAAGTAGGGGCAATGCAAAATCTTTTAATGCCTTCGGCCCTAAGAAATACATCAAGACAAGCATGATCAATACTGTCAAAACTACGTTTATCGATCGTGTAAGAGTCTGGTTTATACTCACATTCGCAATTTCTGCATAATCAGATCTTCTCATACTTTTTAAATTATCTCTTATTCTGTCAAAAATTACAATAGTATCGTGAAGAGAATAACTAAATACTGTCAAAAGAGCTGCTATAAAAGGCGAGTCTACTGTTATTTTGAAAATAGCGTAAATTGAAATTAATATTATCACATTATGCAATAATCCAATAACTGCTGCCAAGCTCATTTCAAAATTAAATCTAAAACCTAAATAGGTAAGCATTACTAGAGAAGCTACTACCAGTGCCAATACCATCCCAAATTTTATCTCTGCTCCTAAAGAAGGCCCAACTTGCTGTGACATTATTAAGTCATTTTCTGTTAAGTTGTATTTTTCTTCGATATCTTTTATTATTGAAAGCCGCGTTTCATTGGAAATAGGACTTGTCTTTATTGAAACATGATCACCTTTTGTCCCTATTTTTTGTATTTGATAGTCTTTAACCTTATATTCGTTTAAAATTTTAATTATATCATTCGTATCAAAAGATTTGCCAATTTTAAACTCCATTATTGTTCCGCCAGTAAAATCTATTCCCCAATTAAACCCATTTACAAGCATAGCTATTACGCCAATTAAAATCATAATCCCTGATATCGCAAACCAAATTTTCGTTTTGCCAATGACATCTATATGAAATCTATGTTGGTTCACTCAATTCCCCTCCTATGCTCCATAAAGTTTTATGTTCTTTGTCAAATCCATATCAAGAAGCGCATGCAACAAAAATCTCGTTACAGTTATAGCTGTGAATAAACTGGATGTCACACCTATTATAAGTGTTAAAGCAAATCCTTTAATATTTCCTGAACCCAAGTAGAAAAGGATAATAGCTCCAATTATAGTGGTTATATTAGCATCAAATACTGCTCTAAAAGCTTTCGCAAAGCCGGCATCTAAAGCAGGTCTTATGCTTTTACCTGCCCACAATTCCTCTTTAAATCTTTCAAAAATTAAAATATTAGTATCTACAGCCATACCTATTGACAATAAGAAACCTGCAATACCTGGCAAATCTAATGTTATATTAAATAATGCATAAACGATGAAGTTTATTAATATATATATTAATAAGGCTATGTCTGCTACAAAACCTGGTAATCTATAAAAAGCTATCATAAACAACATGACCAGTAAAGTACCGTATATACCAGCTTTTAAGCTAGCATTCAAAGCACTCGGACCTAACGTTGCACCTACAGAACTATAAGCTATGGGTTTTAATGTGACAGGCAAAGAACCAGCTCTTATAAGTGTAGCTAATTCAGATGCTTCTTGGAAATCCTTCAAGCCTGTAATGACTGCATTTCCAGTAGTTATTACGTCATTTACTTTAGGAGCAGAAATTACCTTATCATCTAAAAGTATCGCAATAGGTTGTCCTAAAAATTTTTGAGTTGCTTCTGCAAATTTCTTTGTTCCTTCAGCATCAAGTACTAACGTAACTTCTGGCTGCTGGATTCCTGTTTGAGTTTGAGCATATACTGCTTTTGAATCTTTTACATTAGCACCTGTTAAAATAACCTGACCATCTGGACCAACAAACTTCAATTGAGCAGTTTTACCTATTATCTCTATTGCCCTATCAGGGTCATTCATGCCAGGCAACTCCACACGAATTCTATTTGACCCCTGTTGAGTTATTACAGGCTGTGTCACGCCAAGAGCATCTATCCTGTTCCTTATGACTGCAATAGCTTTATTTATCGCATCTTGTGTAACATTACCTTGTGCTTCTTCTAATACATAAACGCCCCCTCTTAAGTCTAGTCCCAATCTCATGTGATCCTGTACTGGGCTTATAGAATAATTGCCTGCCTTTATTCCAAAAAAGGCTATATATGCAACTATTGCTGTAACAATGATTACAGAAAAAAATTTGATAAAACCTCTACTTCTCATTCGAATCCTCCTTCGTAGTTTAACTATTTTCTATTATATTACTTTTATTGTAAACGGTCAATTGCCTAAAGTTAGAAAAATGCAATTTTGCTAATTCTACATAATGTTCATAGGAGCGATGAATATTTTCAATTTCCTCTTGAGTAAGTTTCCTTATAACTTTTGCAGGATTCCCAAAAGCAAGACTGCCCTCAGGAATCTTTTTACCTCCTGTCACTAGTGATCCTGCTCCTATTATACAATTATCTCCTATTTCTGCATCATCTAATATAATTGCTCCCATACCTATTAGCACACTATTTCCTATCTTGCAAGCATGGACTATCGCCCCATGTCCTATTGTGCAGTAATTTCCTATATAGCAGGGATGTCCCTCTGTAACATGTACAATACAATTATCTTGTATATTAGTTCCTTCTCCAACAACTATTTTATCTATATCTCCTCTTAGCACAGCCCCATACCATATATTTGCATCTTTTTTTATTTCTACACCTCCAATAATCTCTGCTGTTTCCGCTATATACGCCTCATCATCAATTTTGGGTTTCATACCCTTATATTCCTTTATAACCATTTTCCTCACCCTTTAGCATTTGATATGCTTTTATGGCAATCGCATTTTCAAACCGCCTTTTTTGCATTTCACAAGCCAGCTCATAAGGTTTATTAATATCTCCATTTATGTTGTAGTTATTTGCAAAGCAACCTCCACTACAATAGAACCTTGCCCAACATTTTGTACATTCTTCTCTTTTGTAAATATCGCTTTCTATAAATTTTTGCTGCAATTCTTTATTAGTTATACCTTCTTCAAGATTTCCTAATTTAAATTCCTCAATACCCACAAATTGATGGCAAGGATAAATATCCCCATCGGGAGTCACTGCTATATACTCAAAACCAGCACCACAGCCTTGAAGTCTTTTTTTAACGCAAGGTCCTCCTTCTAAATCTATTTTAAAATGATAAAAAGAAAAAGGCCTTCCTTCTTCGTATCTCTCTATATATTCTTCTGCTAATCTGTCATATTCATTTAAAATTCTCTCTAAATGCTCTTCCCTTAAGGTATATTCTTTATCTTCTTTTTCAACTACCGGCTCTACAGATATTTCATAAACTCCTAAATCAGCAATGTGCAACACATCATTGGTAAAATCTAAATTTTTTGCTGTAAAAGTCCCTCTCACATAGTATTCCTTTTCCCCTCTTGATTCAACGAATTTTTTTATTTTTGTAACTATTGTATCATAGGTTCCACTGCCGTTTACACGAATCCTCATGTTGTCATTTACTTCTTTCCTTCCATCTAAACTAAGTACCACATTAGAAAAGTTTTCATTAAAATATTTTATCTTTTCGTCATCCAAAAGTATTGCGTTAGTTGTTATAGTAAATTTGATAGTCTTTTTGTTTTCTTTTGCCTTCTGTTTTCCATATTCCACCAATTGCTTGACTACTTCAAAATTTAAAAGGGGTTCACCTCCAAAAAAATCGACTTCAATGTTTTGCCTTTTCCCAGAACTCTTTATTAAAAAATCGATTGCTTTTTTGCCCGTCTCAAAATCCATCAATTTTCGACTACCTTTAAAATCCCCAGTAGAAGCAAAACAATATTTGCACCTTAAATTGCAGTCGTGAGCAACATTTAAACACATCGCTTTTATAACAGAATCATTTCTCGACACTGCAATATCTTTATATATATCTTCTGAAAATAATAGCCCTTTTTCTTTTAATTCGTCAATTTCTGCAATAGCTTCCAGCATATCTTCTTTTTTGTATTTATGTTGAAGTAAATTTACAATTTCTTCTTTTGAGTGATTTTCATAAAAGTCCAAAATATCATAAATAATATCGTCTACCACATGGATAGAGCCACTTACCGGATCTACTACAATATTCATTCCCAGTCTTTTAAATTTATGCATTAACTCTGACATTTTTTAACCTCCATTGCAAGTTTAAATGGCAGTAACTATTTTACTGCCATTTTGAGTATTATGTATTAGTATTGACATTCTTGGTTTGCTACAGTGCAAGATGTTTTACAAGCTGATTGACAAGATGCCTGGCATTCGCCACAGCCTGGCTTTTTTAAGCTATTTTTTAACGTTGGCCTGTTGATTGTTATAACATGCTTCATTTTTCTTCCCTCCTCTTCCTGATTTATTATAACACATAAAGAGAAGGAATTGAAGCTATAAATTGATACCTATCATACCACCTAAAGCTCCTAAAACAGCTCCCCAAGCGTATTTTACTGCCCAAGAAAAAGTAGGCCCTAATTCTTTTACAAAAAATGCTCCTAAAATTAACATAATGGTTACATATAAAATACCAGCAATTCCTCCATTTAGCCAACCCTTGTTGGTGGTATGCCTTGCAGATAAGGCTCCTGATAAAACTATACCTATTATGGTTATTAATAAAGTAAGGGTAGGTAAAGTTAATTCAGATACAGCTGTAAAGGTCAAAAGCAAAGCGTAAATTATGAAAAAACTAAGAGTGATAATGTAAGATATTAAAACTCCTGTAAAAATTCCAGTAATATTTATGCCAGTTCCCCTTTCCATTCCAAACCTTCCTTTCAAAGTCTCACCCCCACAGTTTTCTTACTAATATGTATGCTTTTAATTTTAAACATAGTACATAAAAAAGACGCGGCAAACCGCATCTTATCACTTTTCTTCTTTTCCGTTTTTGTCACTGGCTGAGCTTATAACTCCTCCAACTGCCCATTTTGCAATCTTTAGTCTTACCTTATCTGCTCCCATTTCTAAAGTTATCACATCGTCTTTGATGTTTAAGATCTTACCATAAAAGCCGCTTTTTGTAATAATCTCATCGCCAGGTTTTAAAGAATCAAGCATTTCTCTCTCTTTCTTTTGGCGCCTTTGTTGGGGCAAAATCAACAAAAAGTAAAAGATTGCAATAAAAATAAGTATTTGAACAATTACATAAGTCGTTTGTGGATCCATCAACACTCCTCCTTATTCCTATAATATTTTTTTAAAAAACTTTTTTTAAATTCAAGCAGCCGGTCTTGCCTTATAGCTTCTCTTATTTTTCCCATCAACTTAATTAGAAAATAAAGATTATGTAAAGTAGCAAGCCTTGCTGCTAAAATTTCGTTAGCCTTAAATAAATGTCTTATATAGGCTCTTGAATAATTTCTACAAGTATAACAATCACATTCTTCGTCTAAAGGAGAAAAGTCCTCCGCATAAGGAGCATCTCTTACTATTAATTTGCCCTTGCTGGTAAAAACTGTCCCATTTCTAGCAATTCTCGTCGGAAGCACGCAGTCAAACATATCAACTCCTCGTATTACTCCCTCTATAAGGTCATCAGGACTTCCCACCCCCATAAGATATCTCGGTTTGTCTTCAGGTAAATATTCTGTAGTTAAATCTATAATTTCGTACATTACATTCTTTGGTTCTCCTACACTTAATCCACCTATAGAGTATCCAGGAAAATCCATATCTACTAATATTCGAGCGCACTCTTTTCTTAAATCTTCATAGGTCCCTCCTTGGACAATTCCAAAAAGAGCTTGTTTTTCAGTATTTTTGTGGGCTCTTTTTCCCCTTTCAGCCCATTTAATAGTAAGTTCCATAGATTTTTTTACATAATCGTAATCTGCAGGATAAGGTGCACACTCGTCAAAAGACATCATTATATCCGAACCTAAAGCATTTTGGATTTCTATTACTTTTTCGGGAGTAAAAAAATGCCTAGAGCCATCTATATGAGACCTAAATTCTACACCGTCTTCTGTAATTTTTCTTAAAGAATTCAAGCTAAAAACTTGAAATCCCCCACTGTCTGTTAAAATTGCTCTATCCCAATTCATAAATTTATGAAGGCCACCAGCTTTTTCTATAATCTTATGCCCCGGCCTTAGATAAAGGTGATAAGTATTGCTTAAAATAATCGTCGCTCCAATTTCCTTTAATTCTTCAGGAGTCATAGATTTTACAGTTGCTTGTGTTCCTACTGGCATAAATACAGGCGTTTCTATAATTCCATGTGGAGTCTCTAATATTCCTACTCTCGCCTTAGTCTTACTATCTTTTTTTATAAGATGATACTTAATTGCTGTCATTATATCCTCCTATTCTACCTTTTGACTTGTAATCAACTGCTCAAATTATAAGCATTGCATCCCCAAAGCTAAAAAATCTATATCTCTCTTCAATAGCTACTTGATAAGCCCTCATTATGTTTTCTTTACCAGCAAAAGCCGACACCATCATAATTAAAGTGGACTCAGGTAAGTGAAAATTTGTTATCATACCATCAATCGCTTTAAATTTATATCCAGGATATATGAAAATATCAGTCCATCCACTTTTCTCTCTTATATAGCCATTTTCATCAGCTACAGTTTCGAGAGTACGAGTAGAAGTAGTTCCAACAGCTATTACTCTACCACCTTTTTCTCTTGTAGCATTTATTTCTTCAGATGCTTCTTTTGTAACAATATAAAACTCTTCATGCATTTTATGATTTTCTATTATTTCTTCCTTTACTGGTCTGAAAGTACCCAACCCTACATGAAGGGTAATAAAAACAGTTTTTACTCCCATTTGCCTTATTTTTTCTAATAACTCTTCTGTAAAATGTAGCCCTGCGGTAGGAGCAGCTGCAGAACCTTCATATTTTGCATAGACCGTTTGATATCTCTCTTTGTCTTTTAGTTTCTTTTTGATATAAGGCGGCACAGGCATTTCTCCTAATTTATCTAATACTTCTTCAAATAAACCTTCATAAGAAAATCTTACTACTCTTCCTCCAACTTCTGTATTGTCCAAAATTTCCGCAACCAATTCTCCATTTCCAAAAACAACTCTTGTCCCTACTTTAGCTCTTCTGCCAGGCTTTACTAACGTTTCCCACTCATTTGCTGATAATCTTTTCAAAAGAACAAATTCTATCTTTCCTCCTGAGTCTTGTCTTCGTCCTATAAGGCGCGCAGGAATAACTTTTGTATCATTTAAAACAAGACAATCTCCCGCTTTTAAATATTTTATTATATTTTTAAAAATATCGTGTTGAACCTCACCAGTTTTTCTATTTAAAACCATTAAACGAGAACTAGACCTATCTTCTAAAGGTTCTTGTGCAATTAATTCTTCTGGTAATTCAAAGTAAAACTCGCTGCGTTTCATTTTTTGCGCCATCCTTTTATAGAGTTTTATTGTTTATAGTATCGTATACCTCAATACCTTTGTAATAGTATTTTAAAATATAAATGTAATTATACCCATGGTCCGCCAGTCCTCTTGCCCCATACTGGCTTAACCCTACGCCATGTCCATAACCACTGCCTTTTATAGTATAAACTTCACTGGGTTTGTCTGTCTTTTTTAATTCTTTAATACCATTTGCTCCTACAACGTAAAGAGTATCTTTAGAAACCCTCGTTATACCTCCATTATTTTGAATATTTATCTCATTTAAAGAAACTTTTTGCGAATCACTGTAAGAAGAAGTTACGTACACTTCAAATTCACTGCTACCATCGCCCTTTATATCAATCATAGTGCTTTTTAGTCCAAAAAAAGATCGTATATCTCCTTTTTTCAATGCGAAAGTCCCTTTTGTACCATAAATAGTGACAGTAATCGCTCTTCCTGTCCAGCTTTTCTCAGTAACCTTTACATCTACTATATCTCCTATATCCTGTCCTTTACTTAACAGCAGGTTTTTTATCTGGCCTTTTGTGTAAGTGACTGTCCAACTGTCATTAGCACTGCTATAGCCAAAAACGTATTTATCTTCTACACCTTTTAAGTAAGGAACATCAGCAGAAAAATAATTATTATTGTCTTCGGTATATCCCCCACTGTGGGAATGATAAAGGGCATCTATAAGACTTCCTTGATATATAGCGACTACACCTTTTGTTTCATCCACCGCTTTGTTTGTAGAAAAAGATTCTCCATCATATCCTTTGTAAACTTGTGTTTTATCATCATCTGTTAAATCAAATCCATATTTTCCATATCTCCCTATATTTTTCGCTGCATAAGTTCGCGCTGCCACTGCTTGAGCCTTTAAAGCCTCTATATTCCAGGATGGTGGCATCTCGGCCGGCACAACACCATATAAATATTCTTCCAATGGCACAACATTTATAGCAGTCATGTCACTGTCTTGTTGCCTTCTAAATTCAAACATGCCTCTGTAACGTTTTGATTCTATCGCAAGGGACATGCCATCAGGATTGAGTTTACTTACATATAAATCATCCTTCATATTAAATAAAAACAGGTTTTTTGTCCCATTGCTTATTAAAATATTTTTATCCGGCAACACTTTGGATATATTGGTATAATTTTGGGAAAAAATTTCATAGGCAGATTGCAAATCCGGAAGAGCCAAATAAGGTCCTATGTATACATGATATTTGCCATCAAATCCTATAAAAGCATTCGGAATTTGGTTTGCTATTTTAGCGTATTCAGCATTCACCATGTCCAGATTATCATAGTTTCCCACCATTAAATAGAAATTATCATCTTTTGCAACTTGTATGTTTTGTATGCTGGTGCTAAAAATGTTAATCAAATTTCCTGTATTGTCTTGATAAGCAAAATTAAAACCTCCGGGAGAAGAAAGCTGATAAGAAGATTTCGCAGTTTGTCCATAAAAAAGCCCTACTTTTATAACCTTCGGAATGCTGATATCAGCATTCACAGTAGGATAAGGTGAGAGAATTAAAATCATGGCACTAATTATACTCCCTATTATAAATTTTTTCAACCTCACAAAATACAACCCCTTTTCATATGTTATCTTCTAAAAAGCCAAAAAATTAATGTTAAAAACAGGCTCAATAAAAGGCTTGTCATGATAGGAAAATAAAAAGTGAAATTCCCTTTTTGATAAACTATATCTCCCGGCAAACGTCCTAAACCAATTTTTGAACCTACAGAAAAAAGCACCCCTATCAAAATTAATATAGCTCCTGTAAATATCAACATTTTACCAAAACTATCAAACACCTTCTATCCTCCCCTGTTCTATATAAGGATATTTAAGGTAATCATAAGCTAATTTTGTAACAACTCTTCCTCGCGGAGTCCTGTTTAAAAAACCTATTTGTAAAAGATAAGGTTCATAAACATCCTCTATTGTATCCCCATCTTCTCCTATTGATGCAGCAATAGCATCGATTCCTACAGGACCACCGCCAAACTTTTCTATAATAGAAGCCAAAATCTTCCTATCAATGTATTCTAATCCCATCTCATCTACACCTAATACGTCCAACGCTTCTTTAGAAGTTTTAAAATCAATGTATCCATTTCCTCTTACTTGTGCAAAATCTCTCACCCGTTTTAGAAGTCTATTGGCAATTCTCGGAGTCCCCCGTGACCTTTTAGCAATCTCCAAAGCTGCATCTTCATCAATTCCAATGTTTAAAATATTCGCTGACCTTTTAATTATTTCTTTTAATTCCTCCACTGAATAGTAATCCAAACGGTTTATAACCCCAAATCTGTCTCTCAAAGGAGAAGTCATAAGAGCTGCCCTCGTCGTAGCCCCAATTAAAGTAAAGTGTGGAAGACTAAGCCTTATAGACCTGGCACTTGGGCCTTTTCCTATTACTATATCTAATTCAAAGTCTTCCATTGCAGGATATAGAATCTCTTCTACACTTCTATTAAGCCTGTGAATCTCATCTATAAAAAGTATGTCATTTTCCTGTAGATTAGTCAAAATTGCTGCCAAATCTCCCGACTTTTCTATAGCAGGACCTGAGGTTATTTTTATTCCCACTCCCATTTCATTAGAAATTACTGTGGCTAAAGTCGTTTTTCCAAGGCCAGGAGGACCATATAGTAGGACATGGTCAAGAGGCTCTTTTCTCATCTTAGCGGCTTCTATGTAAATTTTTAATTCCTCTTTTATCTTTTGCTGACCTATATACTCAGAAAGCCATCTAGGACGCAAACTGTATTCAGAGGCATCTTCCTGTGTAAAACTTTGAGTTAGTATTCTCTCCTCCATTCAATTCACCCTATTTCATTAATTTTTTCAAAGCTTGCTTTACAGCTTCTTCTACACTATCACAGGTGATATCTGCCAAAGCATAAATAGCTTCACTTTTGGTATAACCCAAAGCTAATAAAGCTTCTAAAGCCTCATTTGAATAATTATTATCACCTTCAAAAATTATTTCTTTTGGAAGCTTATCTTTTAATTCCAAAATAATTCTCTCAGCAGTCTTCTTGCCTATTCCCGGAGCTATCGTAAGAGCTTTATAATCGCCTGCGTTAACTGCTTTTACAAAATTATCAATAGAAACCACGGACAAAATAGACAAAGCTCCTTTAGGCCCTACACCACTAACAGTCAATAATTTCTCAAATAAATCTAACTCTTCTTTTGTTTTAAAGCCAAAAATTTGGAAACCATCTTCTCTTATATGTAAATATGTATAAAGCTTGGTTATATTTCCTTTAGAAGGTAAAACTTTTAAAGTAGAAAATGGAACAAAAACCTTTATACCTATACCCATAAAGTCAATCACTACATAATCTTGTCCAATATCTTCAATCATCCCTCTAATATACTCAATCATCTTGAATACCCCAGCTTTTCAATCATATTGCTACTGTGACAATGGCATATAGCAACCGCCAATGCATCAGCTACATCGTCAGGTTTAGGAATTTCCACAAGATTTAATAAAACCTTCACCATTTGTTGGACTTGATATTTATCTGCTCTTCCGTACCCTACCACTGCTTGTTTAACTTGCAAAGGAGTATATTCAAAAACTTTTATTCCCGAATTGACAGCAGCTAAAATAGAAACTCCTCTGGACTCCCCAATAGTTATGACAGTCTTTGCGTTTTTATTATAAAAAAGCTCTTCTATAGCTACTACATCAGGACTGTAAGATTTTATAAGCGATATAATTCCATTATATATATCGTGTAGGCGCAAAGCCTTGTCAATACCAGCTTTTGTAGTAACTGCACCGTAGTCTATAACAGTAAACTTATTGGATTTGTAATCTATTATACCATAGCCCATTATGGCAATTCCAGGATCTATCCCTAATACCCTCATTATATCTCCTCTCCTTTTATTTATTTTAACATCAATGGACTTTATAAACAAGAAAAAGTTCTCCTAAAAACATAGGAGAACTTAAGACTGTAGACAAACTTTCGTAAAGGAGATATTTTGCAATCGGTGCGACTTGTGCAAAGCGGCAACAAAACTTAGCGAGACTGAGGGTGGAGGCAGGGCCGAAGCCAAGGAGGGCGGAGGCGGGCACCTGAGACAGGACGTCGATTGTGCCCGGTACCCTGCCGGAACCCGAAAGTCGAGTTTAGTTTTGTCGCTTTGGAACATCAGCGACGATGCAAAATATCTCCTTTGAATATTTTTTAACTTTGTCAACAAACTTAAGTTCTCCTAAAAACATAGGAGAACTTAAGAGCTCAAATTTGCTAATATTTGGTATGCTTCATCTTTGTCTTTTATAATTATATTTTTCATTACCCTTTCTCTGTCAAAAGGTGTTAAACTGTCCAAAGGTATGTCTGTTTTTTCTACAATTTCTTTATTGCCATTTCCATCACTTTTTAACAAAACCACATATCCATTCATACTAGAAATTATATAATAATCTGGAGGCAATCCTTCTTTTTCCCTATAGAGAACTATTTCGTCTTCATCAAAACTTTTAATTTCCCAATCACTATATATCCTCGCAATTTCTTCCTTGCTTTTTCCATAAAGAGAAGGAGTTAAATTTTGAACTTCACGCACTATTTCTCCATTTTCAATATATTTAGTTTCAAATATGAGTTTACTTTGAGAAATTAATTTTTTAGCAAGAGCTTCTTGTTGAGAAGAAATCTTCTGTTCATAAGTTATATTTTTTTCTGTTCTTTGCTTTTCACTGTCTTTAACATTAATTAAATATCCAATCATCGCTCCTATAAATATAGCTAACAAATATATGGCAACCATTTTATAGGAAATTAGCTTTTTCATAACATCTCCTCCTGTTTTATGTAATTATAACCAATTTTAAAAAATTTATTCCCTTTGCAGGATTTTGTCAAAAAATATCGAATAATATCTATAAGGGAGGAGATGTTAAAGTGGTATATCAAATTGTAGTTTTTAAATTAAACAATGAAGACTTTTGCGTAGACATTAATCAGGTAATAGAAATTATACGGCTTCAAACGATTATTAAAGTACCTGATGCCCCCACTTTTGTAGAAGGCATAACTAATCTAAGAGGAACAGTTATTCCTATTGTAGATTTAAAAAAGCGCTTCAATTTTCCTTTATCAGAAAAAAATGATAATAATCGGATTATCGTAGTAAATGTCACTAACAGACCAGTAGGTTTTATCGTAGACTCAGTAACAGAAGTTTTACATGTAGACGATAGTTCCATACAAGAAGCTCCAGACATAATAAAAGGAATTGGGAAAGAGTACATAACATCTATTATCAATTTAAACGACAGATTGATCATCAACTTAGACTTACATAAAGTTTTAACAGAAAAAGAAAAGAAAGAGATAGAAGAAATTTAGCCTCTTCTCTCTCTTTCTTTTATTCCTCATCTCCGTCTTCTATTTCCACATTGTGATAAACGTTTTGTACATCGTCATTTTCTTCTAATTTGTCAATTAACTTTTCAAATTTTTCGTAGTCTTCAGGACTTAGTTGTATAGTATTTTTAGGAAGCATAGTAACTTCCGCTTCAGAAATTTTATAGCCTGCTTTTTCAATCGTTTCTTTTACTTCTTGAAAATTTGAAGGTTCAGTAATTATTTCGAATTCTTCATCTTCTGCAGAAAAGTCTTGCGCACCTGCATCTATTGCAACCATCGCTAATTCATCTTCATCAATAGAATCATTTTTTTCAACAATTATAATTCCGACTTTGTCAAACATCCATGTAACAGAACCAGCTGCTCCTAAACTACCACCATGCCTATCAAAAATATGCCTTATTTCACCAGCAGTTCTGTTTTTATTGTCAGTCAAAGCTTCAACAATTATGGCAGTACCAGAAGGACCGTATCCTTCATATATTACTTCTTCTAAATTAGCTCCTCCTAATTCACCGGTACCTTTTTTAATAGCTCTTTGTATATTTTCATTTGGCAAATTATTAGCTTTTGCCTTTTCTATAGCATCTCTTAATTTACTGTTAGTGTTAGGGTCTCCACCGCCTTCTTTAGCCGCTTTTATAATATCTTTGGTAAGCTTTGTAAAAATTCTTCCTTTTTTAGCGTCCATTTTCTCTTTTTTGTGTTTTATATTAGCCCATTTTGAATGCCCTGACATAAAAAAACCTCCTTTACTGTGTCTAAAATATTTTAACACGATAATTTAGGGCTTGTAAATCTAATCTCCTCTAAAAAGTTGCGTACTTAAATACCTCTCTCCACTGTCAGGAGCTATTGCTAAAACCCTTTTACCTTTGCCTAACTTCTTAGCAACTTCAATTGCTGCCCATAAGGAAGCACCTGTAGAAATTCCTCCAAGTAAGCCTTCTTTTTTTGCCAAAAGGCGAGTCACCTCAAAGGCATCTTCATCTTTTACAGCAATTACTTCATCTATGACATTTCTATCTAACACTTTAGGGATGAAGCCTGCGCCAATCCCTTGAATCTTATGAGGTCCAGGCTCTTTACCAGAAAGCACTGCTGCTGAATAAGGTTCTGCCGCAATAATCTTTATATTAGAAAATTTATTTTTTAATATTTTTCCTACTCCTGTAATAGTTCCCCCCGTACCTATACCTGCAACAAAAGCATCAAGCCCCTCATTAAAATCTTCAATTATCTCTTTAGCAGTAGTCTCTTCATGGATTAAAGGATTTGCAAAATTTTCAAACTGTTGTGGCATAAAATAGTTTTTATTCTGCCTCACTAATTCTTCTGCTTTTTTTATAGCGCCTTCCATCCCCAATTTGCCAGGGGTAAGAACTATTTCTGCCCCATATGCCGCTAAAAGCATTCTTCTTTCCATACTCATAGTATCAGGCATGACTATTATTACTTTATACCCTTTTGCTGCCCCTACCATCGCCAACCCTATACCTGTATTTCCGCTGGTAGGTTCAATAATTACACTTCCTTTTTTTAATTTTCCTTCTTTTTCTGCCTTTTCTATCATGGAAAAAGCTACCCTATCTTTAACGCTGCCTCCAGGATTAAAAAATTCTAATTTTAAATAAATTTCCGCCCATTCTTTCTGTACAATTTTATTTAACTTAACTACTGGCGTTTTTCCAATCAGCTCAAAAACACTGTTGGCAATCATAAAATTTACCTCCATTTGTACATTACTATAAAAATTTTAAACTTTCTGCGCTAGACATGTCAAATGGAAATTAGAATATCAAAAGATTTTAGAGAAAAAATAATAATATCAATCTGCAAAAGGTGATAAAAATGACTGATAAGCTAAAACTTTTCTCTATAGGCTTTATAACCGGTATCGTAAACGGTCTTTTAGGGACAGGAGGAGGCACTTTAATAGTCCCGGCGTTGGTATTTTTACTTGGTATAGAAGACCATAAGGCACATGCTACGGCAATTTCAATTATACTTCCTATCACTCTAGTCAGTAGTTTAGTGTATTTGCAAAATAAAATAATCGACATTCCTTTAACTATTAACATAGCTCTAGGAAGTACGATGGGAGGAATTATTGGTGCATATTTTCTTAATAAAATTTCCATTCCTTTATTACGAAAAATTTTTGGCATAATAATGCTTATAGCTTCCATCAGGATGTGGATATCATGAAACTATTTCTAATAGGACTTTTTTCAGGAATTGTAGGAGGAATGGGAATTGGAGGAGGGACAATTCTCATCCCTGCCTTGACAATCTTTACTGGAACCGAGCAGCACATTGCTCAAAGCGTTAATCTTTTTTCTTTTATTCCTACAGCAATTATTGCATTAATATACCATTTTAAAAGTAAAAACATAAAGTATAAAATCATATTGCTTATAATAATAGGTGGAATGATAGGAAGTTTTGTTGGAGCTATTATAGCAGCAATTACAAAAGCCTTTATATTAAAAAAAATATTCGCTGTTTTTTTATTCTGTATGGGAATATACGAATTTTCCTCTAAACCTCGCAAATAGTCAAATAAGAGGAAATGGCTCTCCTCTTATTCTTGCTGCTTCTAACATCACGCAAGTATTGTGTATAACCTTTAATCCTAGATTTTTAGCCTGTATTACTATCATGCTTTTTGCCCCTTTGCCCGTAAATTCTTGCTGCGAAAGATGTTATTATTGATATTAAGTCCTCTGCTAGCTCTTTAGTCCATTTACTTCACTTGCTATCTCATGTATGACTTCATACTGCCATTTTTCTTCCTTTTGGTGTTCTAACTGATGTTATTAATCCTTCATTTTCCCAGGTTATTAATGTAATTCTCACCATATCATACAGCTCTTTAACCTTTTTTATAGTTACTAACATTTGTCATCACCTAATTGAAATTACATCATTTTTTACTACTAATTTCAACTGTTTTTACCTCCTAATTCAATAGGGGCTTAAATTAATGCACCCCATTTACTTTTCTCTCACCATTTATAAGAGATAAAATTTACGTTCCATAATATTCATCGCCTTTTTTTAAAATGTACACACCTTCTTCAATTTTTATATCACATTTTTTACTTGTCAAATCGTTTATAAAAGTTTGAAATTCTAATAGATGGTTTTCTTCAATATGTAATACTATAGAAACTTTATCTGAATATATAGTATCCTTAATGTAATAACCTTTTTTTAAAAACTCGTTTTGAATCTTTCCCAGGAAAGTATAATCAAAAGTGAGTATAACTTTTTTCGCAGGTATTTTTTCTATTATTCCAGCAGCATCAATACCAACTTTTGCCCCTTTTGTATAAGCTCTCACTAATCCTCCTGCTCCTAACAATATCCCGCCAAAATACCTTGTAACTACAACAGCAACATTTTTTAATCCTTCTTTTTTTATTACATTTAATACAGGTATGCCAGCCGTACCAGAAGGCTCTCCATCATCACTAAAACGCTGAATTTCATCATTTTCTCCAATAACATAAGCATAAACGTTATGGGTTGCCATTCTGTGACTTGCCCTAATTTCCTCTATAAATTTTAGTGCCTCTTCCTCTGAAGAAACTGGTTTAGCATGTCCGATAAATATGGAACGCTTTATTTCGATTTCAGCAACTCCGTAAGAGTATAGTGTTTTATAACTTTTAACCAAAATAGCACCCCTTTTGTCATTATACCAAATTATAATCAAAAAATAAAGCCGTTGCCGGCTTTATAAGGCTTTATTAAAGCTTTTTCGCTTTACGCCAGAGCCTTCATCAACGTCTTATATTTAAAATAAGAAACGTTTACAAGTGATTTGTCCTGACTATAGGTAATCATCTCCAAAGCTTTGTCTATAGGATAAAATCCTCCATCAACAAAACCATCTTCCTTACTAATATTAAATTCCTCATCGGCGGTAATCATGAGATACCAAGTGATTTTATTAAAGACAGGACGTTGACGGGTGACAGAATAGAATTCGTAGCTGGTTTCGCCAGCAGTAGAAAGGACTTCAACAGATTTAAGACCTGTTTCAGCACAGACTCTCCTTATAGCCACATCAATAGGCAATTCATTATTTCTAATAACCCCTTTGGGTAACACCCACTCCCCTTTATCATTTTTGAGGATAAATACACTGTCTCCTTTGAATACAACTCCTCCAGCGCAATCTCTTATTAACATTTCCAAGCCCCCTAAAATTTTTATTTTTTCTCCTAATATAATATTCTTTAAAAACTCTTAAATTCCTTCTTAAATTTTTAATTTTATTTTTATTTTTTCGCAAATCTCCACAATTATACATCAAAATTTAAATTTTCCACAAGAAAATTAATTTACCAGTATAAAAATCTTTAAATTATAAAAAATATCTAATGTACAAAGCAAGGAAGGAGAGTTTTAAATGCATATAATTTATCACTGTTATGGCGGGACCCATACTTCTGTAATAGCAGCTTATATACATACTGGAAGACTGCCAATGGACAGAATTCCTTCTAAAGAAGAAATAGAAAGTATACCTTTATTTGATAAACTAAATGGCCAAAATGACCCGGGACACATCGTTCCTATTGGCACTGATGAATATGGCAACAACGTGTATTCTATGGGAGTAAAAAATGCTAAAAAGTTAATTGAGCCAGCTCTTAAAGATTTATACTATCATATATTCAATACAAACGAAGGACTGCTTTTGATTGACACGACTGGTGCTACAAACTGGATTATGAAAATTGGAGGATTTACTTCTATTGCTTTAAAATTTCCTGTTATAGGAAGACCTTTAGTCATTTATGGTACGCAAAAAGCTTATAAAAAAATTGTTCAAATAGTTAAAAACGTAAAGGCTCAAGAAAAAGCAGAGTACAACGCTATTAAACGATGATAAAATCTTTAAGTCTTTCCTTTATTTCTTTTTGAACTTCGGCTTTTATCATTATCCCTTTCTCACTATAATTTTCTCCAATTATTTTTGTTTTTTCTTTTAAATAATTGTATTCTTTAGTCTTATCATAAGGCAATAGAAAATTCACTACTTCCACATCTTTAAAAATTTCTCTTTCTATTGCTTGCAATAACTTATCAAATCCAATTTTATTTTTTGCAGAAATATAAACTTCTCTTCCATTTCCTTTAGGTACAACTTCCAAAAGGTCAATTTTATTAAAAACATTTATCTTAGGGGTATTAATAGCCCCTAAATCTGAAAGAACCTTTTCTACAACCTTTATCTTTTCCTCCATATCTGGTGAAGTCACATCAATTACATGAAGCAATAAATCTGCATATTTAACCTCTTCTAGCGTAGATTTAAAAGCCTCCACGAGGTCGTGAGGCAACTTTCTAATAAAACCTACAGTATCAATCAAAATTACTTCTCTCCCTGAAGAAAAAACAAGTTTCCGCGCAGTAGGATCAAGTGTTGCAAATAATTTATCTTCAACGTATACTTCTGCATTAGTTAAAGCATTAAGCAGCGTGGATTTTCCTGCATTTGTATACCCTACTATAGCTATCACAGGAATACGGTTTTTCTTACGCCTTTCCCTTTGTAAGCTTCTGTGCCTTTCTATTTCTTCTAACTTCTTTTCTATCGCTTTTATTCTATTTTTTATATGCCTTCTATCTGTCTCTAATTTTGTCTCACCAGGGCCCCTTGTACCTATTCCTCCACCTAATCTTGAAAGTTGTCCACCAAGACCTGCAAGACGTGGCAGCCGATACTTCAATTGGGCTAATTCTACTTGTAACATTCCTTCTTTTGACTTTGCTCTTTTTGCAAATATATCAAGAATAAGATTTGTTCTATCAATAACTTTTACATTTAAAAAGTCTTCCATATTTTTAATTTGTGTACCAGTAAGTTCATCATTGACAATGACAAGGTCAACTTCTTGATTTTCAGCAAAGAATTTTAATTCTTCCAGCTTTCCTTTACCAATATAGTGAGCTTTGTCAATTGTATTGCGCTTTTGTGTCATTACTCCTACTACTTCAGCTCCAGCTGTTAAAGCAAGTTCTTTTAATTCTTCCATGCTTTCTTCATCTTCAGGTGTAGAAATAATTCCTACTAAAATAGCTCGTTCTATTTTCTTATTTTTGTTTAACTCTTCCATAACATCACCAACCTTGAAAAATGTGCTGTAAATATAAATATATCACAAATAAAGGAATTTATAAATAATGAAATAGGTAAATTAATAGCACTTTTTATAAGTATGTGTAAAATTTCAGTAGGTAAAAAATATATCTGACATTTTCACCTACAGGTTCTTGACGCTATCTTTTATAAAAAGGGTATTGAAATTTTTATTCACCTGTGATAACATATAAAATGTAATAACTTGCCGAAGTGGTGGAATTGGCAGACGCGCTGGACTCAAAATCCAGTGGGGCTCACACCCCGTGCGGGTTCGACTCCCGCCTTCGGCACCATAGAAACCAATAGCTCTTAAAACGCTGTCCAGGCCGATTTGAGAGCTTTTTTCTTTAGTTTCATTCATACTTGCCTTTCGCCTCCTTGCCGTATTGGCGTACCTCCCGCTTAAGTGGGATATACGCCGATAATTGCATTGGCCGAAGCGACCTTCGAGCTAAAATCCAGGTGGGTGTAAATATTCGACGTTGTTGAAATATCACTGTGCCCAAGCCATTCCTGAATTTCCTTAAGACTGACCCCATTGGCGTATAATAAGCTGGCGCAACTGTGGCGCAGATCATGGAAACGGATTTTCTTCAATCCGTTGTTTTTAATGACAATTGCAAAGTGCTGTGTAATGTAACCTGGCTTGATTCTTTCTCCGATTTCATTCACATAAATGTAATCCATGTAATCTTTGCAATATGCTTTTCCGCAAACCTTTTGATTTAGCTTCTGTTCTGCTTTCAGCCTGTGGAGTAATTCTTCAAAGGGCGCAACCAGCGGCAGTGTACGGTAGCTTGATTTTGTCTTTGTACGGTCTTTTGCTATGGTAGTAATTTTCCCATCCAGTGTTACCTCAGTTACCGTATGTTTAATCGTCAATGTCTTTTTTTCAAAATCAATAGCGTCCCACTTTAGCCCTACGATCTCACTCCGGCGCAGTCCATAAAACGCGCCTAAAATCACGGCCAGTTCAATCCGTTTATTTTTTACGATAGCGAATAAGGTTTCCAGTTCGCTTGCATCGTAAACACTGCCTACGAATTTTTCCTTTCTGGGCCGCTCAATCCTGTCGGCAGGATTGAAATTAATCAGTCCAATCTTGAAAGCGTACTGCAAAGCCTTGCGGATGTTTGCATGACGATGAATAACTGTGTTGGCGCTCAATCCTTTTTCATTAAGCTCATACCGGTAATAATCCTGTATGTGCTTTGGGGTCAGGTCTTTTAGTTTTATCTTTTTCCCTTCAAAATAAGGAATAATGCTGCTCTTAATACAGTAGGAATAAGACGCAAATGTAGTCATCTCAACACTGTTTTTCATCATCTCCAGCCATTCCAGCAGGAAGTCGGTAAACAATATCTGTACTTCACCAGAGGTCGGGTTCACTCTATCCGCCGGATTATCCCGAATCAATTCAAGCTCCACAGCGTATTGCAAGGCTTCTTTGATGGCTTCGTGATATTGGAGAAGGGTACTGTTTGATACACTGTTTTCTGTTTTCTCATACTGATAGTAGCTTTCTATATCCCTTGGCTTCATTTCTGATAGCCTAATGGAGGTATTCTTAAAGTAAGGGATGATACAGTTTTTAACATCGTATGAGTAGAGTGCATATGTTTCAGCATCCACTTTGTTTATAACATCTTTCAGCCACTTTGATAGGAAGTCTGCAAACAAAGCGTTTTTGTCACTCATTGCAGTATCGGGGTTAAACTCTTTCCTGATTTTCAAAAGCATCGCTTCCGCACGTTTTTTGTTACCCTTTATGGGAAGTCCTATGCTGATGGACTTTGTTTGGCGTTTTCCATAAATATCTTTATAGTTGAGGATAATATGGAAATACCAGTTTTTTTCCCGTAGATGTCCTGCTACCATAATAATTAACCTCCTTGAAAAGTAACAGTTTAAATTCACCTACCACTGACGATTAGAGTGTAGCAGGCTTTATAATATAGTTCAAATGTGCAAACAAAATTTTACGCATTAGATTCCTGTACGACGTCTAAGTATTCAAAAATATGGAGCTTCGGAATTTTATAGGATCTGCCTATCTTAAAATGCTTGATTTTATTTTGTTTCAAAAGACGGTATCCGGTTTTTGTGCTGATACCTCCAAGCATTTCGCACATCTGTTCTACGTTCACAACATCCGGATATTCCCGAAAGACCAGTTTATATGCCTCATTACTCTTTAACAAAGTATCAGCCCCTTTCCACGCAATGTTAAACATGCATAATTAAGGGTACGCCATTATTTGGGTGCGCATATACGCTTGTACAATGTGGCGCACCCTTAGTCTGCATCTCTGTTTTGGTTTTTATATATAATTATGGGTTTATCCGGCGGGCAGCGGTTGACCGTCCTCATAGGAATTTCACCTCCCCGTCAGCGACCGGGGCGCACTCTGGGACCTAACCTCGACTATGCGCAAGTATCATTATCCCTCCGTATGTGTCATCGCCTTAATTGCAACCAGCATTTATTTATTGCACGGGTATCGATCGCTCGCACCTTTACTTTATTCAATCCGTAGATAGCATTGATCCTTCGCTTACAATCCGGCATAATGCCGAACAGGTGGTCCTGGCGTACCTGCAATCTGGCTTTCCTTCACAGGACATACGGGGAACGTACCGGATAAAACACCTATTCAATTGTCAAGGTTCTGTTGAGGGGGGTAGAGCATGTCCCTCTATTAATCAGCAGATTTTTTGGGCAAAAGTTAACCCTACCAGGAATTATTTTTTAAAAATTTTTCTATGCTTTTTAAGCCTTGTTCAATGGAATGTGTAACAGCAGATTTACTCACGCCTTCAATCCTGGCTATTTCTGCTTTGCTCATATCAAGGAAGAAATGGGCATAGATGCGCTTCGCCTGTTTTTCCGGCATGCTGTTGATAGCGGCATACAACTCCTGCTTACTCATTTTGCACTCATAGATTTCTTCCGGGGATAAAACCAACAAGATGACATCCTTTTCAATACCGTCGTCAGCGTCAAGGGAATAGTACAAGGGAATAGTATGTTTTGTAGACACGTCTGCGCTCAAAGTCTGCATGTTCCTTTCGGCTAAGCTGTTTAAATAGTTCTAAAATTTCATTTGTCACTTCAACGAAAAAGTCAGATTTATAGAACGGGTAGTAATCCCGCAAATTGATCCTTACCATATATGAACCTCTGTTTTGATTTTTTGTGAAAAAACCAAAACAGAGGGAGGGGATCGGCACCCTGATGTATATCTCAAATATGTAAAAAAGCCGGGCTTATCCAATTCAAAAAGTTGCTTATAAAAGAAATAGATTTTTCGACATATCAGTCGAAAATATAGTTTTTTTGTCAATAAGAAAACCGCAATTTGCTTTTTACAAATTGCGGTTTTCCGGATTATTTGGCACGTATTGGATTGAGGGATAATTGGAGGACGTAATTTATCACAAAAGGATGGAGCATAAATATCCATTTTGGAGAAATCAATATCAGCATAGATATAGCTTCTATAATCCTTTATTTCTGCTATTTTAGCTTCTTTAACACAAATTCGTTTTTCATCTATAAGCACCTCACTACCGGGGGAAAAGAAAAACCCCCTCACAATCCAAAGGAAAGTTAAGGGACAGGTGGTCACCATATTTTTAATAAATTCCTTAACTTGGATAGAATTTTTTCTTTTTGCTTGTGAATGCCTGTTTTTGACCGGCCAATTTCTTTAGCGACTTCACGCTCTGACTTATCGTTAAAGAATAGCTCGTTAATCAAAAAACGCTCATCCTCGGTCAGCTCCGAAAGTGCCCTGAACAGCATGTCCAATAACAGCTTGTCCTCGACGATCTCGTCAACAAGCGCCTGACTGGAAGGAATCTCAAACCCTGCGTCCGCAAACGCCTCAAGCGACAGCTCCTTTTCCGAGCGAACCTGCCTGCGCTTGCGTTCTTTCCAAGCAGGGCGCTTGAAGGCATAGTAGACCTCTTCAGTAACGGGGATCAACTTTCCGTTGAGCTTGATGTTATACTCCTTGTCCATCCATCCAATTTCACCTCCTTTCCCGAAAACTCATGGGAAAGGAGGGAATGGAGGACCGCGGCACCAAGGCAAAAAAGCGCAAAGACAAAAGCGGCCGAGTTTACTGAAATTCGTAAACTCGGCCGCAAAAACTATTCTATCAAGCAGCGCCCTGCCAGTAGGGTCGTCATCGCTTTTTGCGCTGTATTGCTTTTTTATACGGTGATGGTATCTTTTCCGGGCTTTTGCCTTATGTATATTGGCAGAGAACCGCTTGATATTGTATGAAGTCCGGACCATACAATATCAACCTCGTCAGCTCCAACCTACACGTCAGCACCCGCCATACGCTCAGCTTCTATTTAAGTTCGGCAGGTGTTGTCATGCCGAATTTTTCTTTTGGTTGTTTATTTTGTTTTTTATCAAGAACACTCCCGCCTTTATGTAGTGCAACTTGATTACCGCCCTTCGATTTAACTGGCATTGTCGCGTTTTATTAAAATATTCGGAAGAAAAAACCTTGAGGCTTTTCCATAAGCTAACAACCAGATATTTCTCTCTATCAATAAAAACAATTATCAATAAAAACAATATGGAGGGCTATTTTGTGACAATTAACACACTTATTACAATGCCTCAGGCTTTTCCTTGCAATTAATACGGTATCAATACAAAATAAAAAGCAGCGGTACTTCCTTGTCCTAAAGTACTACTGCATATATTTACTGTTATAATTAGTGAAAATTACAATGACTGTGTTTATTACTGCTGTGCTTGTTTTGCAAGATTAAATATTATGTCAACTGTTGCCGCCCAGTTCTTTATCCATCATAGCTGGTATGTTTTGCTATGCTTTGAAAAATTGCATTTGTTCAGATATTACATTAATCCTTCGCTTACCCTGTATATACTTAATTTTACCGCTTAAATAATTTTAATCCGGAAATTACACAGAGAATGAAAAGTAACCCCTGCCTGATCCAATCCATGCAAAGCCAAAACTCCCCGCCAGACACAAGGACAGGGGATGAGCCATATTCATCTGCATACTCACCCAGATTCCAAAACAGCTTCAAAGAAATGATTAAAGAGATTAAGCTCAAGGTAAAGATTACTATATTAAGGCCAAGGCCCTTTTTTTCAAGTTCGACGTCTTTCCCTGTCTTTTTTATGTAGAACACAACAAAACAAATGCATAATACCATTAATATTAATCCCATAATAAGTAGTGTAGGCATTTATATCCCTCCTAATTAAATTTATTTCAATAGTAATTATATGGTAAATTGTAACGATAGCAAGTCATAGTTTGTATGGCCTAGGACGTTATCAAATATTAATTCATTTATCGTCAAATCCAAAATTTATAGTTAATGTATAGCGCCAACAAGATTAATATCCTCGCTGGCGCTATCTGTTCGCGCTTATTGGTAGCGTCATACAGAAATTGATCATGCTACCAAGCGCAACAACTCATAACATGTTATAATACTTTAGTACGCTTCAGTTCACTTTATCAAAATAAATTTAATCACCACCTCCGCCGGGATTACATAAAGCTAAAAGAGTATCGGCATAACTTACAAGTGGTCTCCCTACTTCTATATCCCAATCTGCTTCAACAAACAAATCAAAATGGCACCAATATTGATTACTTAGACTTCCGTTATCATTACGTATGCCAGAATAAATTGCTGCCAACTCATCCCAACCAGCCTGAGCATAAGGTCTTAATAAACGAGTAGAGAGTTTGGGGGTCATACTGTATGTCCACCAGCCGCTCCTATAATGATATGTATACGAAGTAAAATAATCAGAAGCAGCTCGTGCAGAAAATTCACCATCTCGTAATTCTTTCAATACAGCGTCTCTTTGATCTACAGGAATGTTTGCTAGGTATGCTTCAAGCCTATTGTTTACATCTTCAATCCAGTCCTTATTTTGATTATAAAACTCTTGCAAATTATCAAGACCAACGCTCTCAATTACTGCTATGTCTGCTTGAAGTTGATCATGCTCGCTAAGCGGTTCATTCTCACTTGAATCACTTATAGCGAATGCGGTTGATGTGGAGGTTATAGCCATTATAGCCACAAGCAACAGTGAAAATACTTTCTTAATTTTTTTCATTCCAAAGACTCCTTTCAAATTTTGATATTTCATTATTGGTTTCCACCGGACCGTTTATTTAGTTTAATGCATAACACATCCTCCTTTCGTCTCGTTACATACTAATTATAGTTGAGTCAAATCCTATCAATCTCGCTAATAGAATCTGACTCTAGACTTCCAGGTTTGTTCTTATTTTTAAATTTATTGTACATTACTATTAGATTTATAAGTGAAACAAGGTTAAAAACTATTGCCATCAAGAACAGCGCAACTATCCTAGGGTCTCCAGAAAGATGATTATTTTCTATATAATCCAAAATTGGTTTTATGGATAGTATTAGTATAGTAATTATGGATATATTAGCCATTGATGTAGTAAAAACAGCATTTATTGATTTAATTTTATATCTCAGCAAGAATAGCATTAGAATTATTAATGTTGAAATAATAAATAAAACTATAACTATCGAATAATGAGGTATATACTCCACGGGGAATTCTTTAAATGTAATAAAATCTCTTATTTCCTTTTTTATTTTTTCTGCTTCATTTTCAACAAAATTAGCTCCAAAACTACTATCAAGCGAGCCGTTTACTAATTTTATCAATATAGGTACTTGTTCAATCTTATATTTTTCAAAAATTTCTCGCAATTCTTCTTCGGTAAGAAGAGAATTATCCCTAAAATAATCAGTATTAAAATAATAAACTTGAACTTTTTCCTTGTTTGCCACTTCTGTAAGTAAAGGTTTAAAAAGTTCACAACTAGGACATGTAGGTCTGCCAAAGTAAACATATCCATCAGATATTTCATAAAATGTGTTTGCATCTTTAATATCTATCACATATTCGTCACTAAGGGATTTAAGATAAAAGCTCACAAGTATAATTACAATTATAAAAAACCCTACAATGGCTATTTTTTTTATATACTTCATCATAGTAGCCTCCCTAACCTCAAAAGTTATTACTATAAAGTGTGTTTTGCTGCATAACTTAAATCTGGGAACGCAGATTAGTTCTGTCATAGAATGAAAATAATATTCACCCAAACAAATTCTTTCATAAAACTTGTGACACTATTCCTTATTGATTTGGATGTTTCAAAATACAATACAATATTTAATAAGTTACAGTTTTACTGTAAATCGTATCTGATTCATAGCCGCCATCACCAGATACATAGTAATATGTCTCAACCCTGTAAGTCCCACTGGATACCTGATATGTTTCCAGTATGGATGCTGACGAAGATGTTGAAGATTTAGACCAGCTTTTCACATCTGTCCATGATCCGTTAGAATAACGCTGCAAAGTAGACGTGAGATAAATGTTTTTTCCGGCCGGTGTTTTTTGCACATACCCATACACAGTGGCCGTTCCGCTTGCTGAAATAGTGAGCGAGGTGCTTGCCTGGTTGATGTAAACATACTGAATGGACACCACTGACTCCGGCGTTGCACTTGTTTCTCCTGTGGCCAATGCTGTCGATGTTAATACAGACAAAATAAGCAGGATACTTAATGCAAAAGATAAAAACCTCTTTTTGCTCATTGAAAAACCTCCTTTGTTTTTTGTCTTCATAAAATAAGACAAATCAAAAGAGGCTTTTGTGACAGGAAATAAAAAATTTTTTAGAAAATTTTTCAGACTGTAGACATACTTTCGTAAAGGAGATATTTTGCATAAGGAGCGACTTGTGACAAAGCGGTAACAAACTTAGCGAGACTGAGGGTGGAGGCAGGCTTGAAGCCATGAGGGCAGGCGGCACCTGAGACAGATGCCCGACGGTACCTGCCGGAACCCGAAAGTCGAGTTTAGTTTTGTCGCTTTGGAACATCGGAGCGACGATGCAAAATATCTCCTTTGAATATTTTTTAACTTTGTCAACAAACTGAAAAATTTTTTAGAAAATTTTTCTGAACTTTATGGACTTAAGTCCGTGCCTGTAATTTCAACGCTTTCCGCAATCTTAAACACGATGTCTCTATCCAGTGTTGATGACACCATATACATATACTTATCATCGTACCAGAGCAGGTTTTGAACGCCCTGATTGGAATAATACTTGGCCGGTAAACCTTTGAACTCAAGTTCTTCCAGTTTTACACCTTCTGTATTTATGTTGATTGAGACGTTTTCAAGGCACTGTTGGCTGTAGGATATAAAATCATTTTCCTTTTCATATTCAAGCAGAACAAGGCCGTCGGTGTTTTTGTTGACCAGTTTAAAGCCTTCCGGTATATAGGCTGGTTCATATATGGCAAATCCATCGGCCGCATCCTGAGATGACTGGCTTTCATTAAAGAATATATGAGTGAATTTTTCGTACACCTCGGTTATGAATTCAAATACCGCGGCACGCACAGCCGATACGCTCATTGCGAACGCAAACAGGATAATGATTGCAGCAACAAAAGCGCCCGCACGCCTACGCAAAAAAGCCATTGCTCCAACCGGGCTTCTTGTTTTGCTTTGGCGTATAAGCTTTTTCATCTTTCGTTTAAACTGATTTGAGAACTCATACTCTATTTCATCGTCTGTAGGCAGGGTTTCTATCTCATATATGTCCGCTTTAATGACGGCTTTCTTCAGCATGTCGTCTGTAAAATTAATTGTCATCGGCACTCTCCTCCATTTCCAGAATTTCCTCGAGCCTGCGTTTTGCACGCTCAAACCGCTTCCTAACCGTCGCCTCAGATATATCCAACATCTTTGCTATTTCTTCATTTGAAAATTCTTGAACATATTTCAGTATCAGCACATCTTTATATATAACAGGCAACTTCAATACCGCCCTTGCAAGATGATCCAAATCCTCCGCAACGCTTATTGGTTCGGTCGTTATACAGTATTCCACATCCTCAAGGGGAATTGTTGTATGCCTTTTTCTTTGGTTATATAAATTGATGGCGGTGTTTCTAACCATAGTAACAATGTAGCTCTTAGTTTTGTGACAGGAAATTTCCCCCACTTTATCGAAATTCTCAAGAATTTTCAAAAACGTCTGATGTACAGCGTCCTCGGCGAGCCGTTCATCATTTAGGATGCGGTTGGCGACATAGAACATAAGCTTCCTGTATGTAACATAAAGCAATTCAAATTTATTTTTATCCTCTTCGCCGTCAATCATCGCCAGATATATTGGAAGCATTTTGTCACCTCCCACAGCCGTTAGCACTTTGCTAACGGCTTTTAGTTTTTATATCACATTGCAAACATAAAAAATAGGCTCTTTGTCAATAGTTGTGGTGGATATTTTTCTGAATGCGCTTGTATTCTTCGGCAACAAAAAATATTGACGGTTTATCTTTGCAAAATTCGGTCAATAATGTAGTCTTTCCCACACGTCTTCTCCCATACATTACTATAAAATGAAATTTGTCTTCATTCTAAAGTTTGTTTAATGTTTCAAGTTCATACTCTTGCAGCAGCTATAGACTTGCCGTGATAACCGCCGCCCGCAATAAGCGTAACTCCTTCGGGTATTTCCATCCCCATTATCTCTCCTCACCTTTGTTATAATTTCTGATTTTTTATTCTAATTTCCACTTTTATTAAAAATACATTCCTTTTACAAATTCATTTTGAAAATCTTCATGTGCTGATAGTTCTATATAACTTATTTTACTTTGTAGATGTATAGCTCTTTCCAATTCTTTATCAGAAAGCAATGCCATTATCGCACCAACTCCAGCACTATTGCCTACTTGAAGGATTTTGCCTTGAAGTTCCTTTGGTAAAAGCCCAATTGCTATTGCACTCGCAGGAAGAATATAATTTCCAAATCCTCCTGCCAAAAAAACTTTTTTTATTTCATTTACATCAATGCCCCTTTCTTTTATCATGATGTTAATGCCAGCAAGTATGGCACTTTTTGCTAGTTGTATTTGCCTTATATCTTTTTGTGTCACATATATTCCATTTTCTATTAAAAATGCCGGTTCATCTCTGTAAAGAGTTATCCTTTCTGCAATATCAACAGGTACATTTTTAACTTCTTCTTTAGACAAAAATCTGCCAGTACTATCAACAATGCCGTACTTCAAAAGTTCAGAAATAATATCTACAATACCGGAACCACATATTCCTTTAGCTTTTTTATTTCCTATTGTAGTATAAAAAGGTCTTTTACTAAAATCTACATGGTCTATAGCTCCTTCTGCGCCATTTAGTCCAAAAGTTATTCCTGCTCCTTCAAAAGCAGGGCCTGCTGCTGCCGAAGAAGCAATAAGGTTATCTTTATTCCCCAATACCATTTCGCCGTTGGTTCCTATGTCTACAAGCAAACATGGTTCGTCAGATTGGTCAATTTTGTTTGCCAAAACCGCTGCCACAGTATCTGCTCCTACATAAGAAGATATAAGCGGTAATGTTATTACGTATCCTTCCTTGTTTATGTTTATGCCAATTTCTTTTGCTTTTACTTCTATCTTTGACGTAAAAGTCGGCACATACGGAGATATTGCTATATTCTTGGAAGATACATTTAAAAGAAAATGTATCATTGTAGGATTACCTACTGCCACAATTTCATGTATATTGCTTTTGTCTATAGAATTTTTTACACAAAACTCTTCTACAATCTCATTTATTTTATTTATTAGGGCTGAATGCAACTGATATAATCCTTGAGAATTAGAAATACTATAAGTTATTCTCGTTATAACATCAGCTCCAAAAGTTCTCTGTGGATTTAAACATGAATACACATCTACTTCTTTACCTTCATCTAAGTCATACAAATAAGCAGCAATAGTAGTAGTTCCTATATCTAATGCTATACCATAGTTGTATTGTTTTGAAGCAGCTTTTTTAATAGAAATTATTTCATTTTTTCTAATAGTAATATTTACCTTATAATCATTTTCTTCTAAAACTTCAGGAAGATTACTTAAAAGCCCTAAAGGAATTTCCATTTCTCCACCAACAGCCTCTTTAATTCTTTTAACATAGTCTCCTTGGTCGTTTAAAGTTGGTCTTTTAATATCTACTGTAGAAGTTTTTATGCGAGGGTGTGACTCAATACTTAACAAATTATTTTCTTTCGTCAATATTTTTGCTTTTTGCTCTTCAGAAAGTACTTTGACCTCTAAATCCCTATCTATCTCAACAAAACACGCAAGCCGAACATTGTTTTTTATTTCTTTATCTGTCAAAAAGTATTTTTCATCATCAGAGATATCAAGTTCCTCATTTAATATAACTTTACATTGACCACAAATCCGACTACCACCACAAAAATTGTTAAGTCTTATTCCATTTCTTACAAGAATGTGAAACAAATTTTCTCCTTCACTTGCTTCAATAACTTTTGTATTACTACTAAAACGTACAGTCACTTTATATTTAGATTCACCAGGAACATTTCTATAAATACAATCTTTGGCTTCACAATCGTCACAGACTGATTCTTTTACAGGTCTTTTGACATTTTCCCCTACTCCACATACAAAAGACACTGTTTTTTGGGGTGTTATGATAAAACTCTGATTAATATTTACACCGATTTTTGAACTGTCCACAAGTTTACAAATCACAGCCTGATTTTTTATGTCCCACTTATTTCTTGGGTAAAAAATATCTGTAACTTCTTTGCCATACTTTTGCGCGTTTTCTCTTACCTCTTCCCAAAAATTATTCGTCAATATTTCAAGGAACACGCCTGCAATAACATCTAAAATCATTCCTTTTGTGTAATTACTTTCCGAGAAATAATCATTTACCCTTTTATCTATTCTATATCCTAGTGTAATGATTGCCAAAATTATATATTCCGCTTCTTTTAAATTTTTTACTATATAATCCCCAAACAAATAATCTCCAGTTTTAAAGATTATTTTATTTTCTCTCTCATCAATATGAAAATTATCACATACTTGGTGAATCATTTTGTAATCTATTAAACTTTCTACTTCGCCAGTTGCTTCCTCAATTAAATATTGATCCACATCAAAATTCATGTTTTTTAATTTTTCTAATGACAAGTCTTTTACTTTCTGCACAACATCTTTACTAAACATTTCCACACCTCATTAAATCCCATATTGTCATATCGTTTTGTTTATTATTATAAATTTCTATAGTAAAAATCGCAAATAAAAATTTATATCAAAAACCTCTACTCATCACAAAATGCATTTGACATTTCGGGGTTTTTCTCATACTATATAGTATAGTGTAATTAAAAATAGATTAGCAGTTTAAAATTTCTCTAAAAAATTTTTTAAATTAAAGCAAACTTATTATTGAAATTTACAACAATATGTCTTATAATGAATTGAAATTATTTTTAAGGAAAGCTAAGCTCTGCAAAGCCTATACCTTTGAATTACTTATTATCAAGGTTTTAGGCTTTTATTCTGAGCCAAAACTTATGAAAGAAGGTGTTATATGCGTTGAAAAAGTTAGATCAAACCCAAACTCCTTTATTTGATGCCTTAATGGAATATGTAAATAACAATACTATCCCTTTTCACGTGCCAGGCCATAAAAAAGGTGTGGGAATGGCAAAAAAGTTCTTAGACTTTGTGGGCAAAAATGTATTGTCAATGGATGTAACAGTGTTTAAGCAAGTAGACAGCTTGCACAAACCTACTGGGCCAATTAAGTATGCCCAAGAATTAGCAGCAGAAGCGTTTGGTGCTGACGCTACCTTTTTCTCTATACACGGAACATCTGGTGCAATTCAAGCAATGATTTTAAGTGTAATGGGAGAAGAAGAAAAAATTATCGTTCCTCGAAATATTCATAAATCTGTAACGTCAGGAATTATATTAAGTGGTGCTATACCTGTTTATATGCAACCAGAAATTGATAAAAATATCGGTGTTGCATTAAATGTCACCCCAGAAACAGTAGAAAGAGCGTTAAGAGAACATCCCGATGCAAAAGCTGTTTTAATAATAAACCCGACTTATTACGGAGTTTCTACGGATATAGTAAAAATTGCTGAAATTGTTCATGATTATGGCGCTATACTCATGGTGGATGAAGCTCACGGACCACACCTTAAATTTAACGAAAAATTGCCTATTTCAGCGATGGAAGCAGGAGCCGATATCTGTGCACAGAGCACCCATAAGATTATTGGCTCAATGACGCAGAGCTCGATGCTTCACGTTAAAGGCGATAGAATTGATATTAATAGAGTAAAACAAGTAATGAGTTTACTCCAGACAACAAGTCCTTCATATATATTGTTGGCTTCCTTAGATGTTGCAAGAATGCAAATGGCTACAGAAGGAAGAGAATTATTAGATAAAACAATAGAATTAGCAGAGTACGCTCGAAAAGAGATAAACAATATAAAAGGACTCTACTGTTTTGGTGAAGAAATTGTTGGCCGAGATGGTGCCTATGACTTTGACCCCACAAAAGTTACAATAACAGCTAAAGGCCTTGGAATAAGCGGCCATCAGTTAGAGAGAATATTGGCAGAAAGATATTATATACAACCTGAACTATCAGATATGTATAATGTTTTATGTGTATTCTCTATTGGTGATACAAAGGAAAAAGTCGATTATCTCTTAAGGGCTTTAAGAGAAATAAGCGATGAATTATACAATGAAAATATTGAAATAGCGAAACCTATAGATATACCAGAAATACCAGAACAAGTAGTATCACCAAGATATGCTTTTGGCTCCTCCACTGTTGCACTACCTCTAAGAGAAAGTGTAGGGCAAATAAGTGCCGAGTTTTTGATGGCTTATCCTCCAGGTATTCCAGTGCTTTGCCCGGGAGAAAGAATAACATTAGAAATTATAGAATATGTAGATAAAATGAAAGAAGCTAACTTAAGCATACAAGGCACCGAAGACCCGGAAGTAAATTATATAAAAGTAGTAAATGACCGGCAAGTTTTAAATGTGATAGCATAATGTTTTACTTAAAAAGGAGTATCTCTAACAAAAGATACTCCTTTTTAATACCTATTTCAAATATTTTAACATTTTTTCAACTAAATGCTCTTTTGGCATAAAGCCAATCACCTTATCTACCATTTTTCCTTCTACAAAAACCCCCATTGTAGGTATGCTCATAATTCTATATTTAGAAGCAATTACAGGATTTTTATCTACATCCAGTTTTGCCACTTTTATCTTATCAGCGTATTAATTCCTCTAACACTAGTGCCATCATTAAACAGGGTCTACACCATTTAGCCCAAAATCTACTAAAATAGGTTTGTCAGAATTGTATACTTCCTCTGCAAAAGTCCCATCTGTGACATTTACTGGTTTCATTTGTGTATATCCTCCTTCTACTTGCTTTTGTACATTTTCATTTATTGAGAAATTGATTTATAATACTCTTCAATTTCGTCATATGTCATAGCCCCATTGCTAATCGCCCTTATGACCCCGTTTTTATCTATAAAATAAGACATAGGTATAAATTGAACCTGATAATCGTAAATAGTATTTAAGTCAGTATCCAGTAGCACAGTAAATTCATATCCTTTCCCTTCTAAATACTGCTTTACTTTTGATGGGCTTTCACCCAAGTCTATCGCAAGTAAAACCGTATCATCTTTATGGCCTTTTATAAACTGATTTAAAGCTGGCATTTCAATTTTGCAATAAGGGCAAGTTGTTGCCCAAAAGTTTAGTATAACTTTTTTTCCTCTTAAGCTCGACAAGGTCACAGTATTGCCATCTAAATCTTTTAGCGTAAAATCTGGTGCTACATCTCCTACTTGATTCCCTATCTTAGGCTCACTTTGCACAGTTTTATTTGCATTTGAATTTGTATTTTGACCTTCATTATTGCTAGGAGTATTATTTTCTGCCACTTGAGAAGGGGAAGGTTGAGCACTTTTTGTGTAATTATTTAAGACGAAAATAAGTGCCCCTATAACTATCACAGCAATTATAGTAAAAATTAGACTTTTATTTTTCACACTAAACCACCTCTTAATAAAAATATCCACTTATCTTGATTAGCATGTTAAAATATAAAAGAACTCCAAATATTATGAGAATAACCCCACTTATTACCTCAATATAAGGTAATATTTTGTTAATCTTTTTATACATACTTTTAAACTTGTCAATCAATAAGGCTGTAACTATAAAAGGTATGCCAAGCCCCATAGAATATGCAAAAAGCAATATCACGCCTACACTTAAAGTACTGACCGACCCAGCATACAACAATATCGAAGCGAGAATTGGACCTACACAAGGTGTCCATCCTGCTGCAAAAGTTATACCCAATACTAATGACCCTATATAACCGGTCTGTACCTTTTCCATATTTATTAATTTGACTTCTTTATTTAAAAATAGTGGTCTAAAAATCCCAGTCATTTGAAGTCCAAAAAGCACAATTATTATCCCACTTACTTTCCTAAAAATGTCTTTATAGGCTAAAAAAAGCTTTCCTACTTGGCTTGCAGTCGCCCCCATTAAAACAAACACTATGCTAAATCCCAAAACAAAGAGAAACAAATTTATTAAATTATTCTTTTTATTTCCAAAAATATATGACACATAAGCGGGAATTAAAGGCAAAACACAGGGTGATAAAAAAGAAACAATTCCTGCTAAAAATGCTGTGTAAATTGGCACGTCTACACCTCCCTCCCCTATAGGGTATAACTATTAAATATTATATTACAATTTCACCAATAGCACAACATGGTACAAATATAATTACTTTTAGCTTTGTTTTCTAGCATTTATGACCATTTTTACCTTTCCAGTTATCTTATCAATCTGAAGCGTGTCTTTAAAATGTACCTCGTATTTTACATTTCTAAGCTTCTTTTTACTCAAAAACTGGTCAAGTTGTCTCTTGATTTCTTCTTCAACATCTTCACCGGCATTAGGTAGTTTGACGCAGTTCAATATAAGGCTTTCATCGCTTGTCTGGACAAACTGGTATTCTTTTATCCCTTCAACATCAAGGTCATCAATAAAAAGAGGATGAAGAAAGTCCTTATCACCATTTTCATTTTTAAACCACATTATCTCTTCTTCTCTTCCTATTACTCTTTTAATATGAGTATAAGGTAAAGGACCTTTATATTCTCTATCAAATCCTTCTACTACATCATTCAGTCTATAACGGATAAGAGGGAAAATTTTGTTATACAATGGAGTTATGATTAACCTGCCAAACTCATCAACTTCCACATAATTCATATCATCCATGAGATACATACCTTCATACCAGCTAGTTCCCATACCTAAAAATATTGATTCTGTACAACCATAATAATCTATTACGTCAGCATCAAAAACAGAGCTTAAATAATTGGAAATTTCTTTACTTAAAGGCTCTCCTCCTGTAATTATTTTCTTAGGCTTTATATTTATTTCGCCTCTTTGTTGCATATCAGCCAATATTTTTATGCAGGAAGGATAACCAGCCAAATAATTAGGATTGAAATTTTTAATTTTATCTTTCCAAGTATCGATAGGGTCTGCAGCATTTAATACCATACTTTTAGCTCGATATTTTTTAATTCCATTCATAGCAAGTACAGTAGAAGCATAACCGCTGCCTACAGAAGCTACGTACAATACCTTTATAGGGAAATCGCTCCATCCAATTTCCTTTTTCCCGCCTATGCTTATACGAACCATATTGGCTTCTATCATATCCAAAGCATCTATATCATACAGAAAATTACAAGGCTTGCCTGTGCTGCCGGAAGTATGGACAAGGATATATTTTCCTATCCTCACCATTAATTCACTGTTTTTCATTGCCATTTCTATCTCTTTGGAAGAGATAGAATCAGTAACTATATCAAAAAAATTATTTCTAATCATTTCTTTATCTATCACAGGCAATTCTTCAATAGGAACAGCCTCCAAATCTTTATATTCTATTCCTGCTCTTTTATAGAGAGTTTTATAAAAATTGCTGGAAGTATAGGCGTGTTTTATCATTTCTCTCATACGCTTACTGCTATATTCCATTATTTTTTCACGAGGCCATTTATTATGGTTATATAATTTAAATCCTTCCATCATCACCTTTATCATAGCTTATCTCTCCTTTAAAGTAGTACATATTGTAACCTATTTTCCCTGACAATTATATTATATCTCAATTGCAAAATCTTTCTAAATAAAAAAATAGGCTTTCGCCTATTAAATAATTACTTCTATTTCTTTTAAATCCTCATCGGGTATAAGTGAAGCAGCCTCCTTATCAATTATTATAGTCACATCAGGGTGTAAAGCTAAAACAGTAGCAGGCACTTTAGTAGTCAATTGACCTTTTATAGTTTCTTTTATTGCCTCTGCTTTATTTTTTCCAGAAGCCAAAAGGACAATTTTCTTTGCTTTCATGATACTTCCAAGTCCCATAGTAATCGCCTTTCTTGGTACTTCCTCTGCGCTTTTAAAAAATCTCTTATTAGCATTTATTGTATCTTCTGTCAAAGTAACTACATGAGTTTTAGTCTCTATGCTCTCCTCCGGCTCATTAAATCCTATATGTCCATTGACACCAATACCTAATATTTGCAAGTCAATCCCACCTGCTTTTTCAATTTCTCCTTCATATTTTCTACACTCTTCTTCTAGATCCTCGGCTATGCCATTTGGAATATGAACATTTTCTTTTTTAACGTTAATATGATTGAAAAAATTGTGGAACATAAAATAATGATAGCTTTGAGGGTGGTCTGGAGATAAACCAATGTATTCGTCTAAATTAAAAGTAATGACATTAGAAAAATCTATTTCCCCTCTTTTATACATCTCAATTAAAAGTTTATACATCCCCAGAGGCGTAGAACCTGTAGCAAGCCCTAAAACCGTATTATGTTTTTCTTTGATTTGCTTTTTCACAATTTCTGCTGCCTTTTTACTCATTTCGTCATAATTTACAGTTATAATTACTTTCATCTTTTGACCTCCTTATAGTAAAATTAAATTATTTGTATTTAAAAGCACATCGGCTACCGCCCCAATAGCAGAAGCATCTTCACCAAGTTGAGCTACTTTAATGTAAAAATCAAAAGGCACAATCCTTTTCACTTTCTCTTTTAACTCCTGGCATATATCAATTTCATAGTTTAGGATGTCTCCTCCAATTATTATTGCTTCTGGATTTAAAATACTTACAATATTGGCAATACCCATGCTTAAATTTTTAATAAATTGAGATACAGCTTGTACACAAGCAGGATTTTGTTTTTTATATTCTTTTACTACACCTTCAATAGTTTTTACATAAGACAAACTTTTAGAAACTGATTCAACTAAAGAAGACAAAGAAGCCTTTCTTTCAAAATAACCATAGTCCTCGTAAGAATAAACTCTTTCAAAAGCATCCTCTCCTATGGCCATGTACCCTACTTCCCCTACAGCGTAACTATTGCCTCGTAATAAAGTACCATTTACATATATTCCCGAGCCTATACCATTTCCTATGTTTATAAGCACAAAATTCTCTATTTCACGGCAACAACCAATCCATCTCTCTCCTAATGCAGCATAATTTACACTATTGTCTAGGTAGATATTATAATTAAAAATTTCACTCAACCTTTTCTTTAAATCAAAATTACTCCATTTTAATCCTGGTGCAACAACAATTCCTTTTTGTATATCTGTGATTCCTGGAAGACCAATACCAATTCCTATTATATTTTTATCTTCCTCAGTAAGTTCTTCTATCCCTTTCACAATTCCATTAAAAGCCTCTTCTTTAATGCCAGTTTCCCATTTTATCTTTTTTAAAATTTTCCCCTCTAAATTAGTCAGAATTCCTATCGAATTTGTAGATTCAACACTTATCCCTATAACAAATCTAGCATCAGGATTAAAAGAAAGCTGTATAGGCTTTCTCCCTACTGTACCTTTTTCTCCGTAACCATTTTCTATTACCAAACCTTCTTCAATCAACTCATCTACAAGGGTAGAAATAGTAGATTTGCTCATTTTTAAAACTTTAGAAACCTCTATTCTCGATATGGGTTGCATCTTTTTAATAACATCTAAAACATTGGCTTTATTGATATTTTTAATTAATCCTGAAGTGCCTTTAGTATAGTCTTTCAATATCTCGCCTCCATTAGTTCATTATCTGAACTAATTATCTAAAAAAATTAGTTCGATATCCGAACATTTTCCTGTAATTATTATACCATAATAATTTGAAAAATGTAAATAATAAATTTTGAGACTACAAAATTAACAAATAGAAAAGGAGATGACAATATAAAAAATAGAATAGTTCATATCACTACTCCTATAAATATAGATTTTGATGCAATATATTTATCTGCTACCACTACTTCTAATAAATATCTTATTGACAAAACAGCGTGGAGACTTTTGAAAAAAATAATCAATATCCTATTAACTTGTAGCCATTTACTAAAATTTTATTTGCAGAACTCATTTTGTAAATTACATCAATTTTTTCTTTTGAAATTGGTTTCACCAATAAAGCTACATTGCCTTCATTTAAAATATTTCCAGACTCCACCATCATATTGTCATTTATTTTTACATTCTCCAATATAGCATTTATTCCAATGTAACAATTATCACCAATGTAAGAGTTAAAAATTATAGTTTTTATATTGATATTACAGCAATTCCCAATATAGCATTCTCCCTTTATTATTGCTCCATTGGAAATAATAGCATTTTCCCCTATTTCAATTTTTGAATCCCCTATTGTATTTATATTGACCCCATCATAAATACTTGCACCATCATTAATAACAATTTTACCCACTTTGTAATTTTCATCAACTTCATCTGCTCTAATGACAACATTAGGTCCTATATAGACATTTTCTCCTACTACAATATTGCCAATTAAAATCGCTGTGTTATCTATGTAAGCTGTATGAGCAATTTTAGGAGAATTCCCAAATATATCTTCCCTAATCATAATTTCCACCTCATATAACCTAACATTTATACCAGGTTATAATACTTGTTTACATTATATCACAAAAAAAGTAAATACACAACGAAAAAATGAAATAAAAAACCAAAAAAATTTAAAAACAAAACAAGCCTTAAAGGCCTTTTTAAAAACTTTTTAAGGCTTGTTCAACCGGCAATGGATTTTTGACTTGAATTCAGCAAGTAGCAAACAAATTAAAAATTCAATTTCCATGAATGCAAAAAATCGGTGTTTTATTACAAGTTTTTCACTTTGATAACTGCATATTTGCATTGAAAGAATAAAAACCATATTGTTTTTTACACTTAACTTCCTCTTTAATGTATAGCAAAACTAACCGTATACTTGATATGGCGGTTTTTATCATTTGGTATATTTACCATTAGTGCTTTTCGTATATACGTTATTACAGTTTTAAGAAACGGATTATTAGGGTAACGTATATGCCTATAACGCCCTTTTTTAACGAAGATTACCAGGTACATTATATAATATTCGTTATCTCATGATGCCTCATAAACTCTGGCAAGATAGTCCTTTTGAACCAATTATAAAGATTGTAAATGATCATTTTGATAAGCAAAAATATTCCGTTGCAAAATTTGTTTCTCTGACTGTTTTTTAAAGCAAATCTTTCTTTTAGTTCATCTGTTTTGTTTACAATGTCGCAGCGTTGGTTGTATTCATGAAATATCTCTTCATGTGTCATATACTCAATGTTTGTTACAATGGCCTGATATTCATTTTTGAACTCGTCTATATTCGTGCAAATCTGCCCTGTTTTGGGTTGTAGCAGTTTTTTGCGTATAATCACAATTCTGTGTGGTTTATTCCCTTTAGGCATGTTTGCATATATTTCATTTACACTAAAGGTTTTATCTATTTCAGTCCAAGGATAAAGGTGTTCTCTTTGATTTGTGTGATGCTTATCTTCTTCAAGAATAACATTAACAAGTTCATCAGTGTCAGCAATAATGCGATTTTCTCTATGAAAGATGGTCTACCATGGTACTTTGGATTACAATCTACAGAAGCACCTTTCTGCTCCCTAAATATAGTACAGACTGTATAATCAAAATTTATAATGACTTCACGTGTAGTTACTTTAGATTGCATGGAAAGCAAAGTTTTGTTAATAAGTCTTAATTCTTCAAGAGAGCTTTCAGGCATAGCTTTAATTAAGTATCTGCATACCTTTTCGCTGGAAATTTTATATCCTTTAATTTCTGTGTATGCATTATCATATCTTAGTTGGTCCATGTGAAGAAAGCGAGTATTCCCTTGGTTACAGAAGCAATCACCAAGTCAACAATCTTGGCTGGTTGAAAGACAGCATTTGGTGCCTTTTTAAATGTTTTTATTTGACACTTAAATTTTATCAGAAAAAAGGGAATCTCTATATATTTTTTTGCAAAAAATTTTTCACTTAATTTAATCCTCAAATGGCTCTATTTTGGCATTCCGTAAATTCACTTGCCAAATCTAAGTTTAAATAAGAATCATCCAGTACCTGACCGAATATAATTTTTAATAAATCATCTTTGAATCTCAAGAAAGATTTAGGCTCTATAAATAGAATAAATATTGTCGTCTAAAGCTTTATATAAAATGCATAAAAATAAAACATAGATCCTCTTTTTGTAATTTTTTTCTATATCATCCTCCATCTTCTTAAGCATTGCCTTCCCTAAATATATTAAAATCATGAATTTATATCAAATTTCTTGGATTTTCTCTCCAGTCTAAAAGTATTGCAAAAGTTCTTTTTAGACTTTTTATAACTTTTTATATGATTAACATAACAATATAGATTTTTCAGCATCGTTTAAAGCTTCCGCTGGTGTTTTAAGATTCCTAAAAGCGTTAGTAAGTTCCTTATAAAGATATCCTAACTTTGTAGAAAGATTAGGAACTTGAGGTAGTGGTTTTGAAATATTTTCTACCATGTTTAAATGTAACTCATACCAAGGATATTTATTTTTATCTATTCTATAGGTAGAATAACGTACAGGAGAACCTGCATAACTGCCAACAATACGATCTATTTCTTTTGTTGTCAAATATACAAGAAATTTGTTAGCATCTTCTTTTTGTAAAGTTTTTGCGTTTATTCCAAATGACCAAACAACATTCCAACTCGTATTAAATGTTGAAAAGCCAATATCATCTATATCATCACATTCATCATTTATTATTTGTCCTAGTTGTCCTCCCCACGTAACTATAAAAATAGCTTTTCTTTTCTGAAATGCAAGTCGTACTTCTTCATTCCCAAAATTTCCTGTATCTCCAGGAGCATATTGTCGGAGAGATAAATATTTTTCTACTGCAATTATTCCTTTGGTTTCATTAAATTTTGGTAAACACGTTGTTTCATCGAAAATTTCTACTCCTTCGTTTCTAAAATACGGTAAAATATCTAAAAAAATTTCTGATGGATGCGCTTTTAATGCGATGCCATACATGCCTTTTTCACCATGTACCGCTTTTACATATGAAATAAGTTGATCAGTAGTTATTATTTCATCTAAAAATTTTCCCAAAACTTTCTTTACAATTGATTTGCGATATAATATCATATGACCATCACAAAAAGAAGGATATAGAAAAGTTTTATCATCTATCCTCATTTCACGCCGTACTGATGCTAGTATATCATCAAAATCATAGTTTCCTTCTTGTGGATATTCCACAGGTGCTAATAAATTTTTTCTCACAAAATCATACAACCACAAATGCCCTGCTACCATTACAATATCATAATTACGTTTGCCTTCAAAAGTCTCCTGCAAAAAGTCATAATAAGTTTCCCATGGCACGATATCAAAATTAACCTCTATTTTTTCTTTTTCCATGTATCTGGCAACTATTTGATAACTAGGATGAATATATACATATACTGCGGGATCTCCCACTGCCAATATATTTAATTTTTTTCTCATAAATTTCACCTCCCATTTGGATTAACTAAAAAAAGAAAAAGCTAAAAATAAACAAATTAAGTATTATCTTACAGGTCTATTTTGGCATCTGTGTACAAGTAGAATCATAAAATGTTAGTTCTACTATTTTCTAATATTAGTCTTAGCAATCAAAAATTCATCTTTTATATCTATACCATAACTTTCTTTTATTTCTACTAATTTGGAAATTTGCTTAGAATTTAACTCGTTTACTTTTCCTATAATATAATAAGCATATAACATTATAGTAGCATAGTGTTCTAAAGATTCAAGCCTATAATATGCTTCAAATATGTCTTTCCCCCATGTTAAAGCTCCATGATTTGCTAAAAGAACTCCATTGTAAGAATTACAATATGGCGCTATAGATTCTGGAACTTCTTCCGTTCCTGGGGTAGCATATCGCGCAACAGGAACAGCACCAAGATTTATTATTGCTTCTGGTAATATGGGCTTATCCAATGGAATCCCTGCCACTGCAAAAGCCGTAGCAATGGGAGGATGTGCATGAGTAACTGCCTTTGCGTCAGGATTTTCTTTATACACTTTTAAATGCATTTTTATTTCACTAGAAGGTTTGTTATTACCACTAATTATATTTCCATCTAAATCAAGTTTTACTAACATCTCATGTGTCATATAACCTTTAGATACCCCTGTCGGCGTAACCCAAATTTCGTTAGGAGACACTTTTATACTTATGTTTCCATCATTGGAAGCAACATATCCTTTTAAATACATACGTTTCCCTATTTCTATAATTGCTTCTTGTGCCTCGTGATCATTCATGTACCTTGTATTGCTATATTCTTTCATCGTTTTAAACCTCCTATTTTTATTTATTTTTTTGATAATAATTCCTTTTACATATTACCATTCTTGTGTTGTTTTGTCAATAATTTTTATTGTTTTATTTCTGGTTTAGTTAAAATTATGTTGTTTTTGTTGAACAAAAATATTGAATTATCTCAGTAAATTATGGTAAAATACATATAGAATTCATCAAAAATAATTATAAATAATTAGTAGGCAAACTATATTTTAAAGGAGAGATTATGGTGTTAGCTGTTACACGAAAATCTAAAATTAAAGAACTTATTCAGGAAAAAAAAAGTGTTACTGTATCAGAACTTGCTAAGCTTTTTTCAGTAACAGAAGAAACTATACGTCGTGATTTAAAAGCATTAGAAGAAGAAGGTGTTTTGATACGCACTTATGGTGGTGCTTATATAGATGAGGGAGTTCAGAATGATGTCAACATCAAAATCCGAGAAACCCTTTTCGTAGAGAATAAACAGAAAATTGCTGAAAAATGTGCTGCCTTAATACACCATGGAGACTCTATTTTCTTAGATGCTTCTACTACCTCACTTTTCATAGCTTTTAAAATTCGAGACAAACGCATAACTGTTTTAACAAATTCTCTCAAAATAGCAAACGTCTTAGCTGATTCTGACACAGTGAGACTCTTGGTAACTGGAGGTACCTTATCCCACCAATCAATGTCATTTCTCGGATATGGTGCTTTAAACAGTATGAAAAATTACTTTGTTGATAAAGCTTTTGTATCATGCCGATCTTTAAGCATGGAACACGGTATTACCGATTCAAACGAACAACAAGCAGAAATACGACAATTAGCAATAAAGCATGCTACAAAAAGTTATCTTGTAGTCGATCATACAAAATTCAATAAAACATCTTTTGCAACAATCGCTACTTTTGAAGAAATTGACGCAATTGTCGTAGATAAACGTTTAGATGATGAATGGCGCAATTTTCTAACTGAGTTACAAATAGAAATTATCGAGTGTGAGTAACTTAACGTAGTAACAACAACATCCTAAAATTTAGAGAGGATAAAACCTCTCTAAATTTTATTTTTTTGTTTTTGTTGTTTTATTTCAAATATTTTCTTCAATGATTCTTCAAATGGTGGATGTGCAATACCATATTCTGTTATTATCGCTGTAATGAATTTTGCATCAGTTACATCAAATGCAGGATTATATACTCTTACTCCTTCTGGAGCCATTCTTTTGTTGAACCACTTTTCAGTTACCTCTTCAGGTTTTCTTTCCTCAATAGGAATTTCATTACCTGTTTTACAATTCATATCAATAGTAGAAGTAGGTGCACAAACATAAAAAGGAATTCCATAATTATGAGCAAGAATTGCAACACCCGATGTTCCAATTTTATTAGCAGTATCTCCATTTGCTGCTACACGGTCACATCCTACTAGTACCGCTTGAATCCAACCATTTTTCATCACTATAGATGCCATATTATCACAAATCAAAGTCACATCAATTCCTGCCATTAGTAATTCATAAGTAGTTAGTCTTGCCCCTTGTAACAATGGACGTGTTTCATCAGCAAACACTTTAAAATTATAACCTTTTTCATGTCCAAGATAAATTGGTGCGAGCGCTGTTCCATATTTAGCAGTTGCAAGCTGTCCTGCATTACAATGAGTTAAAATTCCCCACCCAGGCTTTAACAGAGATAATCCATATTCACCAATTGATTTATTAACCCAAATATCTTCTTCTTTTATCTTATCTGCTTCTTCTTTAAGCAGTTTTTTTATCCCTTCTAATTCTTTATTTTTATTGTTCACTACCACTTTTTCCATTCTGTCCAACGCCCAAAATAAGTTAACGGCTGTAGGCCTTGAAGAAGCAAGATATTCTTTTGCTTTTGTAAACTCTTCATAAAATTTTTCATAAGTATTTGCCAACGAGTTCTTAACTCCTAAATATACTCCATATGCTGCTGCTATTCCAATGGCCGGTGCCCCTCTTACTTTTAAATGATAAATAGCATCCCAAAAGTCATTTAAAGTCTTAAGATGAAGATATTTTAATTCGTTAGGAAGTAAAGTTTGATCAATAATAACCACTTCATTCTGTTCATCATTTAAAACTATTGTATCCAAATCAAGTATTTTTTTACTACTCACTTTTATACCTCCTCCCTTATGATAAAAACAACTCTACAGATTCCAATATTGTTTCAATGAAATCTTTTCCGGTATAATAGTAGTTGCGTTTTTTAATATACTTTTTAGCAGCGGTAAGACATATACGTTCCGCATTTAATCTGTCATTTTCATTTTCAATAGAAGTTATATCTTTGACATGTGCTAATCCAATTATTCTCCTACACAAAGATAATCCCGTTACGCCAGCTGCATCATGAACTACTTCATCAAGATACCACTTATCGAATCCTTCTTCTTTAGCCATAATTTCTTTTACATTTTCTTTCCATGCTTTAATAAATTTTTCGCGGAATTTATCAACTATTCCTACAATAGTATCTTGGAGCCACTGTAAATAGTCAACACGTTCATCCCCTTCTGGCATTGTAATATATGCATGAACTAATGCAAAAATAATATTAGCAATTATTTTACCCACATCAAATCCCATAGGGCCATAAAAAGCAAATTCAGGATCTATTACCTTTGTAGAATTTTCTGTAACAAATATCGAACCAGTATGTAAGTCACCATGGATTAAAGCTTGAGCTTTTGTCATAAAATCAAATTTTAACTTCGCAACTTCAAAACGCAGTTCTTTATCTTCATATATTTCTTTCTTAACCCATTCTAAATTTGGTGGATAAACATCATTTCGATTTTTATAATTTGTAAAAGGTTCAGTATAAATCAAGTCCTCTGTAATTTCACATAATTCTGGATTTATATATCTCTTCACTAATTCTTTTTTTTCTTTATGATCAAGAACTACATCAGAAGTTAAAAGTAAAGTATTAACTAAAAAAGTAGTAATATGATCTATAAAAAGTGGAAACTTTTTGTATTCTAATAAGGCATACCTCATAATAGTATGATTAGATAAATCTTCCATTACTGTTGCTTGCATAATCTCGTCATATTTGTAAACAACCGGAACTAAACCAGGTGCTAATTTCCCCTCTAGCTGCAGTACTTCCGCTTCTATTCTATTTCGATCTGTTGATAATTTAAATTCATCAGAAATTCGCGCAGTATCGCCAGCTTGCTTAATTACCACTGACTTGCCAGAATTTTTATCCCATACTCTGAATATATAATTAATATTACCATCACCTATTTCTTTACACTCAAGATCAGCATCCTTATCAAAAAATTCTAATTTTTCTTTGACATATTCAATCACATCTTCCGGTTTCATCAAAAAATACTTATTAAATTTTGACATAATATATTTACCTCCTTTGACTTATTAATGATTATTTAATAATTATCTAATTCCAATTTTTACTATTCATCTTTCTTAAAATACGTTAACATAAGTGCAAGAGCAAGTACACCTCCTTTTACTATATTCATTGAATAATAAGGAACAGACATCATAACCAGTCCATTCTCCAAAACTCCCACTAAAATAGCTCCTACAAATGTCCCAATAGCATTTGGTTTACCAGCTCCAGCAACAGAATATCCAATAAATGCTGCTGCTACTGATGGCATCAAATAACCAGCTCCTGCATTAATTTGCGCAGAACCAATTCTACTTGCTAAAATAACACCACCTAAAGCTGCAAGAAAGGTAGAAATAAAGTAAGCTAGTGCTCTATATTTATCCACAGGTATACCAGATAACCTTGCTGCTTCAATGTTACCTCCTACCATATACAAATATCTACCATGTTTAGTATAATTCAAAAAAATGTGAGCTATTAAAACAATAATAAACATTATTATAATGATATAAGGTTCTTGTCCTATCAACTTGAATGTATGCGGTATTTTCCCAAAAGTTGGCGTTCCATCTAATCTCGGCATCCCTTCACTAATAGAACCGCCTCCTGTGTAAGTCATTGCTACTCCTTCAAACATAAACATCGTAGATAATGTTGCCAATAAGTCTGGAATTTTCATCTTAATAATTAAAAAACTATTAAGCAATGCTACTACTAAGGTAATAGAAATAGCTATAATAATTGAAGGAAAAGTTGACATTTGATACCATACAAACATTGAAATAACTAAAGAGTCAGCAAAAGTAGCAACTGAACCTATTGATAAATCAAAGCCATTCACTGTCAATGAAAATGTCACACCTGTCGCAATTACAGTTACAATCGCAATACTTCGAAGTATAGTTAAGATATTTGAATAAGTAAGAAAGGTAGGCAGTGTTAATGAGAAATATAAAATCAAAACTCCTACTGTCAAAACTGTCCCCCATTTAGTTATAAAATCAGAGATTCTTTTCCAAAAACTTTGAGTATTTCGGACTGTACTTTCTGATTTAGCAGTTACCATTTATTATTTCCCTCCTGTTGCATAATATAAGATTTCTTCTTCACTTGTCTTTTCCGTTTCTAGTTCTTTGACAATTTGTCCGTTATACATTACATAAATTCTATCACTAATCCCTAAAATTTCTGGAAATTCACACGAAGCATAAATAATTCCTTTCCCCATTTCTGCTAATTGACCAATAATTTCAAAAATCTCATGTTTGGCTCCTATATCTACTCCTTTTGTAGGTTCATCAAAAATATAGATATCTGCATTTGGAATTAACCATTTACCTATAACAATTTTTTGCTGATTTCCACCGGATAAATATGCAGCCTTTTGATATTCATCAGGTGTTTTAATACTTAACTTTTTAATGATATCTCTCGCACACACACGTTCTAAAGAAACATTAACAATACTTAATATTCTAGCAAACTTAGATAAGCTCGTAGCTGTAAGATTAGTAACAACACTCTCATTAATCCATATGCCTTCTTTCCGTCTTTCTTCTGGTATTAAAGCAAAACCATTTTTAACAGCCTGAGAAGGAGAAGTATTGTAAATTCTTTTTCCGTTTATATATATTTCGCCACTACGTAATGGAAAAACTCCAAAAATACTCTTACAAAATTCTGTTTTTCCTGCTCCTGCTAATCCCGCAATGCCAACAATTTCTCCACGATGTACAGTTAAATTTGTAATTTTTATTCTACTCTTAGTATCTTCAAAGTTTTTTATTTCTAATTTTTTCCCCCCAATATTTACCTTCCTTTTAGGGTAATTTTCACTAAATTTCCTTCCTAACATCAATTCTACTAATTGTTTCATATCTACTTTCTCAATATCTTTTTCCGCTACTACTTTGCCGTCTCTCATCACCGTAATTTTCTCGCATATTTCAAAGACTTCTGGTAACCTATGAGAAATAAAAACTACTCCCACATTTTGATTAGTACTTAGATCTTTTACAATGCGAAAAAGTTCCTTAATTTCTGTATTACTTAATGGGGCTGTTGGTTCATCTAAAATTAAAAAACGGGTTTTTTGAACAATTGCTCTTGCAATCAATATCAATTGTTTTTGTGCCAAGGACAATTTTTCAACTAATGTGTGAGTATTTATATCAACACCCAATGTTTGTAAAGTCTTTCGAGCTACTTCGTGGATTACATTCCAGCCAACGAACTGTTTTTTATCCATTTTGTTTACTATCGTATTTAACATTATATTTTCCGCTACATCCAAATAGGGTACTAGTGCTGTATCTACTTCTTGATATACAACTTCAATTCCCAACTCTTTTGCATCTCTTGGAGATTTTATATTGATTTCTTTCCCATCTAAATATATTTTTCCTGCATAATGTGTATAAACCCCTCCTAAGATTTTCATCAATGTAGATTTCCCTGCTCCATTCGCTCCTACAAGTCCGTATATTTTTCCACTTTCAAGTTCAAAGTTCACATGGGAAAGAGCTTTTACACCTGGAAACTCTATAGAAATATCTTCCATTTTTAATTTAGAACGTTCAGCATTATTCATTTACAACCACATCCTTTGATCTATTTTAAATCCCACATTCAGCCTTGTTCAAAGAAGATAAAAATCTCTTCTTTGAACAAGGCTATCCTCTAATTATCTTTTGCCGTACTTCTCTCTCAAAATATCCATCCATTTTTCATTAAAAGCATCTGATTTTCCCCATCCAGGAATTACGTCTTTAAGATTAGTCATGTTTGTATCAGGTTTTAGCTGGCTTTGTCGAATTAATTTAGCCTCCAAATTATATTCGAGAGGTGTTTCTTCTCCTGCAAATTTTTTAGCCAAAAGCCTCATGTCTATTATTCCAATAAGTTTTGGATCTACTGCTGCAGTAGCAATCCACGAACTTCCTTCTTCTCTCATTAGGTTAATATCCTGATTTGAAATATCGATAGAAACAAGTTTTATATCCATTCTATTATTATCTTTCATTGCTTTATATGCACCTTTTGCCATTTCATCCCAAGAACCCCATATTACATCTACAGTACCCGGAGGATACTTCGCAAGTACAGCACTTACTTTAGCAGCAATGTCGCCCTGAACATCCTGGAAATTGCTTGGTCCTATTGTCTCAAGCGTTTTTATTTTATTAGCTTCTTCAAATTTTTTATAAACAGTCTCACGTCTATCCAGCGGTGGAACACCTGGTCCAAACCAAAGTTTTATTACTTTTACTGGTTTACCATCTTTAGATAATGAAACTATTTCATTGAGAGATAATTCTGCTAAGGCAAAATCGTCTTGAAAAGTTCGCGTAATTTCGGAAAGTGTCTTTCCATCTTTTTCTATAATTGTATCAAATGTAACTACTTTTATACCTTTATCAACAGCTGGTTTTAACATGTCATATGAATAATCTTTCTTGCCATGGGAGATAATAAGACCATCGTAACCTTTTTGAATGGCTTGTGCAACTAATTCTTGAAATTTAGAATCATCGTTATCGGCTATGAAAGTATCCACAATAAACCCAAAAGATTGCCCTTCTGAGCGGGCACCATCTAAGAATTGTTTAGTATGATCATCGGAAGGAAGATTTCGAATAACCGCAACCCTGATAGGATGTTTATAATTTGCAATACCTTCTGGAACACCATCTAACTTATAAGGATATGAATTTTCTGCAGAACTTTTTTGAGTTGGCGAACTGCACGCAGCAAAAAGAAACACACTCGCGATAATAAAAGCCAAAAACCTTTTCACATATTTCCCCTCCCAGAAATTTTTAACAGAAAATTGTTACTTTTGAAAATTATTAAATCCCCCTTTCACCCCCTTAATACGTTTACTTGCATAACAAATTCTATAATTTGTTTTTTGTTGATTTTTTTATTATTTTATTTATTGTGTTTAAATATTACAAAATTTTTAGATTACTTTTGTACGTTTTGTTTGCAATAATTATAACATATTGATTTTTGTTTTTCAATACTTTTTATTGTTTTATTTTTGTTTTTTTATTATGTATTTGTTTTATATAGATTATGCAATAATTATCTTCTTTCTGGTTATTTAAGGAAATTTGCGGAATAAAATTTAAATTTCTTTAAATTTTTCTAATAATTATGAATATTTGTTATAATAATATTTTATTTCACTTTCTTTACCTATTTGATTATTTATGTTTAACTATAAACAAGTGCTCCAGTAAAAAAATCGTATCTATAAATACATGAAAGAAGAGAAAGAAGAATTAATACAAACTATATCGCATGAATAGCTTATTATAATAAAAATGGGTACTTTGCGCTTCTCTCGAAGTGAAATAGCATCTGATAAGTCTATAATGCAAGCCAAGGAGTTTAGGTCGTTTCAGTTCAAATAAACAGAGCTTGTACATGATAGTGTCAAGATACAGTAGGATATTTTTTTAAAGACAACCCATGAAATTACTTAAATCAAGGTTTCCATGCCTTATGTGTTTTTTATATCACTCTTTTATATTTTATTGCTTTTAAAATTTTATATATTGGTATTACTTTGCCTATATTTAATTTTTTACTCTATGCCAGTACATTCTTCACTTGACATAATAATTAAAAGCATTTACAATTAATTTGTAATTGAACAATTGATATATTTTATGAACATTTTTGGAGGTTTATTATGGAAGAAAATATTCGTTTACTAATAAAAGTAGCGCTTTTATATTACAATGAAAAATTAACTGAACAAGAAATTTCAGCTAGATTAGGAATATCTCGTCCGAAAGTTTCACGTTTATTAAAAAAAGCTTTGGAAATTGGAATTGTTGAAATTAAAATAAATACAAACAATGATTTGACATCTATGGAAAAAGAAATCGAAAAAAAGTATAAATTACAAGAAGTTAAAATTGTAGAATACAAGACAGAAGAAAATGAACTCTTAAAAAAAGAATTGGGCAAAGCAGCAGCAGAATTATTAGTGAGAATTATTAAAAATGGGGACATAATAGGAGTCTCATGGGGTACTACCATTGCATTAATCCCCCAATTTATTAAGATAAATAAAAAATTAAATACGTGCTTGTTTGTACCCCTTGTAGCTGGATTAGGACAAGCTCCTTATGAAATACAAGCAAACAATATTGCAATAGAATTTGCAAAAGCATTTGGTGCTAAATGGCAATTACTTCATGCCCCAGCAATCGTTGAAAATCTAGAAGTAAAAAAAAGTATTTTGTCTGATAGTATGGTAAAAAAATCTTTGGAAATCGCTGCTAAGGCAGATGTTGCAATTGTCGGAATTGGAGGACCAATAAATACTTCTACTATTTTAGAAAGTGGCTATTTCGGAGAAAATGAAATAAATGAACTTAACAGGGAAGGTGCAATTGGTGATATTTGCTCTAGATTTTTCGATATTAATGGCAATATATGTGAAAGAGCAGAAATTAACAACAGAATAATAGGTATTTCTTTAGAACAATTAAAACAAATTAAACGCGTAGTAGGAGTAGCCGGTGGTAAAAATAAAATTCAGGCTATTAAAAGTGCTTTAAAAGGTAGTTATATAAATATTTTAGTTACTGATACTGTAACGGCCGAAGAATTACTAAAAGATTAAATTTCTTTAATTTAAAAAGATAAGCAAAAGGAAATTCGTATACTTAAATGGAATTCCTTTTGCTTATCTTTATGTGTTAGTTTACTGGTTTTATAATTACTTTCAATGCCTTACCACTAGAAGCAAATTCAAAGGCTTCTTTATACTCTGAGATATTAAAGGTTGTTGTTATAAGTTTTGATGTATTAATTCTGCCATCTTCAATTAATTTTAATACTTTTTTCATATGAATTACAGTTGAATCGGATGTTCCATGTACAAAGAGTTCTTTATAGTGAATGAGATTGCTGTCAATAGAAATATAGGAATTGCCTTTTGAAAGCCCTCCAAAAAAGTTTATACGTCCTCTCTTTTTAGCAACTAATAATGCTTGTTCTTGGGCTTCTCGTGAAGGAGCTGCCACAATCACAACATCAGCACCTTGTCCCTTTGTTACTTTTAATACATTACTTATAAAATCTTCCTTTTGAGGGTTTATTACTCTATCTGCTATATTTAACTTTTTAACTATTTCTATTCTATCTTCCAAAATTTCAGAAATTATTACTTCAGCTGCCCCCAAAATTCTTGCTATAATAGCATGAAATACTCCTACAGGACCAGCTCCTATTATAACTACTGTATCATTTAAACCTACTTGAGACAATTCTTGACCATTTAAAACGCAAGAAATAGGTTCTACAATAGCAGCAGCATCATAATTTACATTATCAGGTATCGGTATAACACCTCCTGTTTTCACCAATTGAGAAGGAACTGCTATATACTCAGCAAAACATCCATCATACTCATATGATAAAGCCTTTTTGTTATCACAAAGGTTTGTAATGCCTTTCAAGCAATAATCGCATTTTCCACAGGGTATTGTAACAGATAATAATACACGATCTCCTATTTTAAAACCATGTACTCCTTGTCCAATTTCTACTATTTCTCCCGCTGCTTCATGTCCTAAAACCCTTGGTAATGTCATGCCATGAGAAGAACCCCCGGCTTTGATATTTCTTAAATCACTTCCGCATATAGCGCAGGAATGAATTTTCACTAGAAGTTCTCCTTTTTTAATTTCAGGAATAGGTATATCTTCATACCTTAAATCATTAGGACCATATAATCTCAGAGCTTTCATAATCCATCAATCCCTTTCTATTTTTTAAGCTCTGTTCGAGCTACCACATAGTTCTATTTTACTTTTTACTAATTCTTTCATAAATAACAATGGTTTTTCGAATATTTCAGAAAGAGACCCATATTCGTCAGCTGTAGCAATCGTTTCTTTTATTCCTTTTTTGAAAGCAACTCGTAACTCTGTTGCAATATTTACTTTTGATATTCCTGTAATAATTGCTTCTTTAACCTGTTCTTCAGGAGTATATGAACCACCATGAAGCACCAATGGAGTTTCTGTAATTTTTGCTATTTCTTTTAATCTGGGAATATCTAAATGAGGGTCTCCTTTGTAAGGCCCATGTGCCGTCCCTATTGCTACAGCCAAAGCATCGACTTCTGTCTCTTTTATAAACTTATCAACCTCTTCAGGAATTGTCAAAAAACTCTCTATAGTTTCTTCGTTGTCTGAAAGTCCAACACCAACATGGCCTAATTCAGCCTCTACAGTTATTCCAGCAGAATGTGCGAGTTTAACAACCTGGCGTGTAATTTCAATATTTCTCTCTAAAGGAAATCTAGAAGCATCTATCATTACCGAATTAAATCCTAAAGAAATATATTTTATCACTGTTTCTATGTCAGGACCATGATCTAAATGCAAACAAATTGGAATTCTAGAATGCGCCGCTACTTCTTTTATCATTGGAACCATATAACGTAAGTACCCATCTTTCATATCCGTGTCCAAAATCATTACAATAACTGGAGACCTTAATTCTTCTGCTGTTTCTACAACTGCTCTAAAAGTAGTTAAGTCATTAACATCAAATGCAGGAACTGCATATTTATTTTTGCGCGTCTCTGCTAAAATTTCTCGTAAATTAACAAGCATTTTATCAATCCTTTCTTTACTTATTTTTCATCCTTCTTTTTAGACTTAGCAATCTCTTTGACTTCTTCCAATAATCTATAAGGTTTCGTAATTATCCTTACAGGTAAAGAAAAGAGAAAAGCAGTAATATCTTTTTGGAGTTCTTCTGTCATCCTTTGGGGCTTAGTTAATATTCTTTCTATGAATTCCTCTGTATAATTTTTCTTTGCACTCTCTTTATCTATCTCCAATTCTGTACCACACTTCTCACATTTAATTCTTTTTATTGTATCTCCTTCGTAAGTTATGGTGTGTTCTGTCTCCTCATTGCAGTGAAGGCAATATAGCATAGCTTTCATGTAAGTGTACATTCTTATCACTTCCTGATTTTTTAATATCATTATAGCATAAGCTTTATAGGGTCTTCCAATATTTCTTTTATTTTCTTTAAAAATTTTGCTGCAACAGCTCCATCAATTACTCTGTGGTCTGAGGATAATGTTGCTTTCATCATCGGTTTTATTTTTATTTCGCCATCTTCTACAACAGGTGTTGGGATTATTTTTCCTACTGCCAATATCGCTACTTCTGGCTGGTTTATTATCGCTGTAAAAGTTGTTACATCAAACATGCCCAAGTTTGAAATTGTGAAACTACCACCATTGTATTCGTCTGGGGTGAGTTTTCCTTCTCTTGCTTTTTCTATAAGTTGCCTTTCTTCATATGCTATTTCACTTAAACCTTTTTTGTCAGCTTCTCTTATCACTGGAACTATTAACCCTTCTTCTAATGCTACAGCAAGTCCTATGTTTATTTGGTCTTTTAAAATTATTTGGTCATTATCCACAAAGGAGTTTATTATAGGATATTTTTTTATTGCTAAAGCTACAGCTTTTATTATAAAGGTGTTTATGGATATTTTTGCGTTTTGTACTTTTTCGCTTAGAGTCTCTCTCAGTTTTAAAACTTCTTCCATGTTTATATCCATTGTCACATAGTAATGAGGAGCAGTGTTTACGCTTTGTTTCATTTTGCTGGCTATTATTCCTCGCATACCTGTAAGTGGTATTGTTCTTGTATAAGAAACTGGTTTAGACTTTGGTTCTTCTTGAGTTGGTAGCTTTCTTTGCTGCAAGTTTTTAAGGTATTCTTCTACATCTTTTCTTTGTATTCTGCCAGAAGGGCCGCTTCCTTTTATTTGTGTTAGATCTATGTCATATTCTTTTGCTATTTTCCTTGCTACAGGTGTAGCTCTTGGTTTTGTGGGTATTGAAGTTTGCTCACCTTGTGAAATGGGTTTTTTAGTTTCTTCTATTGGTTCGTTTTGTTGAGGCTCTTTTTGTTCTTCTATGATGTTTGATTGTTTTAATAGGTCGTCTACGTTTTCGCCTTGTTGTCCTATTATTGCTATTGGCTGGTTTACTGGAACTGTTTCTCCTTCTTTGGCAAGTATTTTTAAAAGAACACCGCTATATGTTGCTTCTTCTTCCATTGTAACTTTGTCTGTTTCTATTTCTAATAACGGCTCTCCTTGTTCTACTTTGTCTCCTTCTTTTTTTAGCCATTTGGTTATTTTCCCACTTGTCATGGTCATCCCTAATTTTGGCATGAGTTCTACATTAGCCATGGTTTATCACTCCTTATTGAATATGGCTTTTACTGTGTGGATTATATCTTCTACTTGCGGTACTGCTGCTCTTTCTAATTGTGGGTTGTAGGGTATGGGTACGTCTTTCCCTGCTAATCTTTGTATTGGATAATCAAGGTAGTCAAAGGCATCGCTTTCAATTAGTTTTGATAGTACTTCTGCACCCCAGCCGTTATTTTTGTTGTCGTCTTCTACTATTATAGCTCTACCTGTCTTTATTACTGAGTTTATTATCGTCTCTGTGTCCATCGGAACTAAGCTCCTTATATCTATTACTTCTGCATCTATTCCTTCTTCTTTTAGCTTTTGAGCTGCTTCTATTGACCTTGGCACCATTATTGATCCTGCTATTATTGTTATGTCTTTTCCTTCTTTTTTTACAGCTGCTTTTCCTAATGGGACTGTGTAATCCCCTTCTGGTACTTCTCCTTTCGTCCAGTATAGGAGTTTGTGCTCTAAAAATATTACAGGGTTATCATCTCTTACGGCTGATTTTAAGAGTCCTTTTACGTCATAAGGGGTTGCCGGCATAACTACTTTTAATCCGGGTATATGAGCAAACATGGCAGGTAAGCTTTGTGAGTGTTGAGCAGCAGCTCCTGTTCCACTTCCCATTGGTGCCCTTATTACCAATGGAACTTTTAGTTGCCCTCCTGTCATGTACCTTAGTTTTGCTGCCTGGTTTACTATCCACTCCATTGCGTCCATCATAAAGTCTGCAAACATTATTTCTACTATTGGCCTCATGCCAACTAATGCAGCTCCTACTGCCGCTCCTACAATGCTGGCCTCTGATATTGGAGTCTCTATTAGTTTGTCTTTGTATTTTGGATACATGCCTTTGGTGACTCCAAAAGCCCCTCCATATATTCCTATGTCTTCCCCCATCATAAATACATTTTCGTCTCTTTCAAATTCTTCTCTTATAGCTTCTGCTAAGGCATCTATATATAGTTTTTCAACCATTTCATTCCCCTCCTTACGCATACACGTATTTTGCTAAGTCTTCTACTTTTGGATCTGGGCTGTTTATTGCAAATTGGTATGCTTCTTCTATCTCTTTTGCTACCTCTTCTTCTATTTGATTTAGCTCTTGTTGTGTTGCTACATTTTCACTTAATAATCTTTCACCAAGTCTTTTTATTGGGTCTTTTTTCTTCCATTCTTCCTCTTCTTCCCTGGTTCTATATACTCTCGGGTCGCTTTTTGAATGCCCTAACCATCTGTAGGTTTTACTTTCTATGAGGGTAGCTCCTTCTCCTTTTCTCGCCCTTTCTACTGCTTTTTTTACTACTTCATATACTTCTAAAACGTCGTTCCCATCAACTATTTCACCAGGGATATTGTAAGAGACTGCTCTTGTGGCTATGTCTTTGACTGCTGTTGATTTTGATACTGGGTTTGACATGCCGTAGAGGTTGTTCTCGCAGATATATATTGCAGGGAGTTTCCATATGCCTGCCATGTTGAGAGATTCATGAAATGCTCCAGTATTGGCTGCTCCATCTCCAAAAAAACATACCGTCACTCTGCCGTCGTTTCTTAGTTTTGATGCTAACGCCGCTCCTGTTGCTATTGGTATTCCTCCCGCCACTATTCCATTAGCTCCTAAATTACCAGTAGAGACATCTACTATATGCATTGAACCTCCTCTTCCTTTGCAATAACCTGTTTCCTTACCTAATAGTTCTGCCATCATTCTTTTTAAATCTGCCCCTTTTGCAATTGTGTGTCCATGTCCTCTGTGGGTACTGGTTATATAGTCAGTGCTATCTAAAGCTGCACATGCTCCTACTGCTGTTGCCTCTTCTCCTACGTATAGATGGCATGTTCCCCAAATCATGTTTTTCTTGAATAACTCGTCTACTTTTAATTCAAATTGCCTTATTTGTACCATTTTCTTGTACATCCATAGTAATTTTTCTTTTGATAATTCCATAACTTTTGCCTCCTTTTTACCTTTTTGTGTTCCCTTCTTCAGGTACTATACATATGAATTCTAAGACTTTGTCTCCCGTGTTGATGAATTGATAAAGCTTATTGAGAAATTGATAATTTTGTTACCCAAGTAAAGAATCTTGTAACTTCCGCAATTGAACTACTATAGAATTATTATCTAATTCTACATCATCATAAGTTATTATTTCGTCTTTCTTTATGTTTCGCTTAACCTTTGTATTTTTATTAACTAATCCTATTGGTAAAGCATTCATAGCTTTTGCACTTTCATATTTTTCTATTAAACCATAAATAGTATACATGCCTATACCATCTAAAAATTCTCCTTCTTTTAGATCCTTTTTAGCAACAGTGACTGTTTCTGAAAATGGTTTTCCTTTAGGAGCAATAGTAGGCTCATGATAAATGTAAGCACGAACTGCAGAAATTGGAGTTTCTATGCTTGTAAGATGGTAAGGTCTATAAAGAAGATAATTAGGACCTTCTCCCATTTTTAAATATCGCAATTCTTCATTGATAGCTTCAAGAGAAGTCCTTACTATTACAAAAACCCCAGGAGCAACTCCATTTACATATTCAACCACTTTATAAGAATTTAAAATTCCTCCCTCTTTTGTCAACTTAAGTATATCGACTAAATTCTCCCATTTCCCATTTACACCATGCATACCTCTTACATCTGGTAAAAAACCAGTAGCATTAGACACACATGTCATTTCTACCATTGTTTTTGTGCCATCTACAAAAGATGTAAGCATTTTAGGATTTGCTTTTTCTTTTTGAGCACGTTCTATTTGCGAATCGGGAATTGCATGCCTATCAACAGGATTATTTTTTCCCTTTCCTATTACAAGAACTTCAAATCCTAACCCATCTGCAAAATCATATAGCTCTTTTACAGCACCAGGTTCATCACCTGCCGAGACAGTATAAACTACTCCCGCACTATGAGCCATCTTTTTAAGAATGGGACCTATAGTTACATCAGTTTCAACATTAAGCATTACAATATGTTTTCGATTAAGAATGGCACTATAAGCTACTCTCGCACCTACTTCTGGAACACCAGTAGCTTCTATTACTACATCCACACTGGGAGTAGAGGTAACAATTTCTGCATATTTTGTTACAACAAAATATCCTTGTTCGATAAATCTTTGTGCTTCTTTTATATCATCTGCTACTTTTATATCTTCTTCTTTAATTCCAGCTAATATATAAGCATTTATTGCATTTTCTAATACAATATCTGAAACTATACAAGCTTTTATACCCTTCATTAAAAACATTTGACTTACCATACCTCTACCCATTTGCCCTGCTCCAACAAGTCCAATGTTAATAAACTTTCCTTCTGATTCTAATTTTTCTAAGTGATAATTCAAGTTTAACATATTAATTTTCATCCTTTCTATAAATTGTTAATATTGTACCTATTTTCATATTCGGCAAAACACCCTTTAATCGCATATCACCAGGTAGCAGAGAAGTAACATTTTCGAATTTTAGAGTACAATGTCCAAGCAGCTGAAGATTTTTATTAACTTCTGAACCTACTTCTTCAATTTCAAATAACTGCCCATCAATTACCAAGAAGTCTCCTCTTTTCACTTCTCCTTTTAGCTCTTCAATAGTATGCAAAAAAGAAATTTCCGCAAGTTCCGGTGGCGCATCTTCATTAAAAATTATAGCTAAACCTATTTGTGTTAACTCTTGAGCTTGTACTCCTATTTTTGTAATTTTGGTTTCGTAGATTACCATTTGCTCCCTCCTCTTCGATTTGAACAATTGTTCTATTAAAGAAAGTTTGTTCAATTAAATTATACCCCTTCAATTTTTCTCTGTCAAATACAATTTCTAAAAATGAGAAATAATAGAGCAGAGTATTCTGCCCTATTATTTCTATTTTCTTTAATATAAACCAAAGCTAAACAAATAAGCAATTAATACCGCAATGGGGCCTGTAAATAATCTTGATATTAGAATAGCACTTACACCAATAGAATTAGTTTCCGGTTTGGCTTCCCCTAAACTCAACCCTACAGGTATAAAGTCACATCCAACTTGTGGATCTATTGCAAATAGAGCCGGTAAAGCAAACTGTGGAGGAATTGTACCTTTTCCAATTTCTACTCCTAATAGCACCCCAATTACTTGAGCAATTACAGCACCTGGCCCTAACAAAGGTGAAAGTAATGGGAAGCCTGCAATTATAGAAATAATCAATAATCCCACTATATTGTTAGCAAGAGGAGCTATTAAATTCGCTAATGCTTTTCCTATTCCAGTAGCATTTATTATTCCAATTATAGTAGCAACAAAAGCCATAAAAGGTATTATATTTCTTAACAATTGATCAATTGTTTTTCTTCCAGCTTGATACAAAGTACCTACAATTCCGCCCATTGCTCTTCCAAATCGCTCAAGTATATTCCCTTTTGGCGAACCATTGTGTTTTATTTCTGGTGTGGGAGTAAAAGTCTCTTTTTTGGACTCACCTGAAATAATCGGAATATTTGAAATATTATTTTCGCTTTCATCTGCTAAAGAAATATCATTTTCTCGGACTCCAGAAACATAAATATCTTCTACAATATAGTCGGCAAGGGGCCCAGTAGGTCCAACGGGAGTTAAATTTATTGTGGGAATTCTTTTCTTAGGATATACACCTGCTCTTGCAGTACCACCACAGTCAATTACTACACAACATATTTCATCTTCTGGTACCGGATTTCTAAAGCCATCTATTGCTACACCTCCCGTAAGTTCAGCAATTCGCTGCGCTATAGGATGAATACCTCCTCCTGTAATAGAAGCTATTTTATTTTTCTTTTCAGTAGGTTTAATTATTAAAGGTCCTCCCCACCCATTGCTGCCTTTTTTAATAATAACCGCTCTATACATACTTCACACCCCCTTATAATTCAATACCTTGTTGTTTTGCCAATCGTAATGTTAATTTTTCGGTAACAATACCGCGTATGAAAATAACGATTACACCAACTAAAAAATATCTTATTGCTAATCCTCCTATAGGTAACCCCAATTTTTCAACACCTTGTGCTATTCCTAGGTATACAAACAGTTCTGCTGGATTAGCATGTGGAAATAAGCCTGTAATAGGATGTACAAATGAAACAGCGGCGTCATAAAATGCAGGTTTATATTTTTCAGGTAAGAATCTACCAAAAGTATACGCCATAGGATTAGTTAAGAAAAAGACTGCTACTATTGGCATTACAGTATATCTTAGAATTGCATATTTACCCATCGACATTCCCCAGTTATTAACTCTTTCTTCGCCAATAAACATTATTAAAGCATTGACCGCTGTCATTAAAGTAACAAGAGTAGGTATTATACCTGTTAGCAGTCCAACAAATGTTTTTCCTCCTTCTTGAAACACACCTATAAAAGCTTGTGCAAAATCAGCAAGATAACTCATCTTTCAACACTCCTTTTTACACTTAGTTAATTTTTATAATGATATTATTTTTCTGTTTTTTTTGTAATCTTTATCCCTCCTTTCTAACATTATCTTTGTGTAAATAATTAATAAATGTTTACAATTAATTTTTAATAAAGCAACATTTAAACTTAATCCTTTTCATTGAAAAGTGAAATATTTGCAATAGCTTTTTCATATGCTTGTTTAATAGGGTTGCTTAACAACATCTTATTAGTTTCATCCAAAAGATTTCTGTTAATTAATTCCTCAAGTCTTCTAAACCGAGCTAATACTGTTATTCCATTTAAAACCATACAATCTATTATTTTATAGTTACTATCAACCGCCATTATTAGAATCGCTCCACTGGAAAAATATCCCTTCTTAGTACCAACGACCAGTTTCCCTTTAGTGGCTAATTTATTACTAACTTCATTATAATTTTTTATTTGAAAGTAAGTAAGTATACTCTGAATAATCCACAATATCCCTATTACCAAAAGAATATTTTTGAAATCCATATCAACCAACCTCTTTATTGAACATTTGATATTTTAAATTTCATTTGTTCAGTTTTTTTTAATTATATCAAACGCGCTCTAAAATTGTCAATACATTTTAAATATTTCTTTAAATTGTTTTTTATTTAACAATTAGATTTTAAACATTCGCTAATTATTATTTTTCGAGTTGCAACTTTTTTATAATCTTCAATCTAAAATAGATATAAAAATAGTCCCAACGCACACCTTTTCTTGTGTATTGAGACTATTTTGCGTATACTTTATTCCTCTACAAAATATCTTCCTTCACGAATATCAAGGATTATGTTTATAATCTTTTCTGTCAATAATTCGAAAATTTTTTCACCTTTTTCTTTTGTTGCTAAAGTAGCGACTCCAGACATGGCATTTCCATAAAATACTTTTCCTCTGTCTTTAAAGTAAACCCTATAAAGAGGCTTTTTTAAATTTTTGTCGCTTTATCCATTTGAACAATTTTCTCGTTGTAATACAAAATAATTGAGGTTTCATCTTCTCCCGCATGGCCTTGACCTTGTGTAACTTATACACGTACTCCGCTAATACTTCTAAAGGCACATGAATTGTGCCAGGGTAGACAGATAAGTCGTAACTTTGCCCACATGGTATTTCATGTGCAATTCACACATAATTCCCAATTTTTCTTTCAATCATCTCACAAAAAAGTCTAGGCGAAAAAGTATAAAATATCAGTTCCCAAAGGAAGGTGATGTCCATGAGACTCAACAGGATATCATAATTTAAATCAAATTTCAAATATACCTACATACTACAATTATTTTTCTTCAAGTCGTTTTTTTCTTTCAAGATATTCCTCTTCGCTTATTTCCCCTCTTGCATATCTTTCTTTTAAAATTTCTATCGCATCCCTCTCTTTGTTTCTATTTTTTGTGCCTCGAAATAATGATATAATAAAGTATATTGCAGCAACTATTAACCCTATCTCTATTGCCATCCAGACAATGCTCCAAATAAATCCACCTATGCCATATCCCCAACCCCAGCCACACATCATTCTCATCATAATATTTCCACTCCTTTCTTCTTTTCAAAAATAATTTTACACCACCATTATAAAAAACTTATGAATCGGTTTTTATAGGAGAATTTTAACAGTAAATTTACTCCCTTTATTTATCTCGCTTTCAACGCTTATTTCGCCTCCATGGGCTAGTACTATGGCTTTTGCAATCGAAAGCCCTATTCCACTTCCACCTGTTTCACGATTTCTTGATTTTTCTCCTCTGTAAAACCTTTCAAAAATAAAAGAAATATCATCTTTTGATATGCCCATTCCATTATCTTCTACAATAAATACTGCATAATCGCCATCTTTATAAAAGTCTATTTTTATTTTGCCACCTACAGGAGTATATTTATTTGAATTTGATATTAGGTTAACGAAGACCTGTGCTATCCTGTCCTTATCACCAAACAATATAATGTTATCTTCTATATTTTTTACAACTTCTTGTTCTTTTTCAGCAAAAGATGCTTCAAAATTTGTCAAAATGTTCTTTACTAATTCGCTTGCGTCAAATTTGATTTTATTAAGCTTTAACATGTCAGATTCAAATTTATTCAATGTTTCAAGGTCTTTTACAATATTTATAAGTCTTAAGACTTCTTCATTTAAACTCTTAAGTCTTTCATGCGTCGGCTCCCAAACCCCATCAAGCATTGCTTCAATATGACTCTGCAATGTTGTCAATGGTGTTCTAAGCTCATGTGCAACGTCAGAGGTCATTTGTTTTCTTAGTATTTCTTGATTTTTTAAAGATTCTCCAAGGTGATTTATTGCAGCTGTGAGCTTAAATAGCTCATCTTCTTTAGGTATATCATATACCTTTGCAGTAAAATCACCTTTTTCAAGCTTTTTAGCAACTTCCGTAATATTAATTAATGGTCTTGTAATATAATTTGACACATAAATACTTATAGTCAATGCTATAAAAATAGCTATCACCGTTGCTATAACATTATATCTGCTAATATCACATAAAAACTTAAAATCCAAGTCACTCATCATCATCGGCCCATAATAGATTATATCCACATATCCCACTGTTTTTTCATCCACAATGATGGGAAGAGTTTTTTCAGAAATATCTTTCCTATTCCATTTTCCCATCATATTCATCATATATGACATTGAAGAAAAATCCCATATAATCTTACCATCTTTATCTCTAAGCCTTAATCCATATCCTTCCATCATAGCTGCATGCCCAATTTCACGCCCTGTCGTACTTTTCCAACCCCCCTCAGATTTATACACTGCAGCAAGAGTGTTAGCTATATTGTTAAATTCTTTATCTGTTGACTTTGTAACATAATTTCCAAAGCTATTTATTATTAAGATGTTTGTTGTAATACTTACAATAACAATCGATATAAGAGCTATTGAAATAAATACAATAGCCGCCCTTGTTCTTAAATTATTTTTAAACATTTCCATCACCAAATTTATATCCAACGCCATACACCGTTTTAATATACACTGGATTTTTCGTATCGTCTTCAATTTTTTGTCTTAAATTTTTAATATGTGCATCAATCGTCCTGTCATAGCCTTCATAGTCAAATCCCATAACTTTTTCAATTAATTCTTCCCTTGTAAAGACCCTATTTGGATTGCGAATTAGAATCTTTAAAATTTTAAATTCATTTGGAGTAAGATTTACAACCACACCTTTTTTCTTCACCGCGTGTGCTTTAAAATCGACAACAAGGTCATCATTATTAAAAGACATTATTTCAGCAAGAGGCGCATCATCAGTTGTTCTTCTTAATATTGCTTTTACTCTCATAACCAATTCACGTGGGCTGAAGGGTTTTGTAATATAGTCATCAGCGCCTATAGAAAATCCATTAATTTTATCACTTTCTTGAACTTTTGCTGTAAGCATCAATATCGGAACATCGGAAAACTGACGTAACCTTTTACACAGTTCCTCTCCTGAAATACCTGGCAACATGAGGTCCAATATAACAAGGTCTGGTTTTTCTTTTTTGAATGTATCTAAAACGTTATTGCCATTAGTTTCAGTAATAACACTAAACCCCTCACGCTCAAGGTATGACTTTACAACTTCCAGTATTTTTATTTCGTCATCAACAACAAATATTTTTTTACCCATTTTTCAACCACCCTTTATCATTTTATTGTAAAATTATGAATAATGTATGAAAATAGCTTGATAAATTCCTTTCCTTTCTTCTATATTATACATCACGGCTTATGAAAATCTAACCATCTATTTTTAGAAATCATTCTAATTAAGCTGTATTTACCAACAGTTTACATCTTTTTTCTCTTCATAATTTCTTCAAAAGTAAGTTTTAAACTAAAGGTGAAAGCAAGTTAACAATTTTGCGATAAATTGAAAGGAGTTGAAAAGTATGTGTCTTATATTAACCTTGGCAATTGGCTTTTATTTGTACAAAACAGGTGACCTGCAAAAAATGATTAATAATTTACATGAAAACAAAAATTACCAAATAAACGAAGCAAAAAGAATACTCGATATACGCTTGGCTAAAGGTGAAATTACAGAAGAAGAATATGATAAATTAAAAAATATTTTGTAAAATTTAAATATTTAGAGAGGAGGAAAAAATAATGTTTGGAGGATATATGATGGGTGGTTTAGGTCGTTGGTTTGGAGGATATTATCCTTGTGGTTATGGTACTTGGTTCGGTGGTGGACTTACCAATATATTAGTCTTAATTTTAATAGGCGTAGTAATTTACTTGCTAGTAAAACAGATTAGAAATGTTAACTTTTTTAAAAAACACGATACAGATCCTAATAATGAAGCATTAGAAATTGCCAAGTTAAGATACGCTCGCGGTGAAATTACTTCAGACGAGTATACAGAAATAGTTAAAATGTTAAAAAAATAAGCTAAATAATTTGACATTATTTTTGTTTACATTGCTCCTATTGACATTTTATGATAAATTTTTTACAATATATTGAGTAAAGGGGAGTAGTTCGCATAGTTTATGTGTGGTAAAGTCAACATATCGGGAAACCCTGGCTTTACCTTAAAGAGCGAGACCTTTACATAATATGTTTTACATATTATGTAAAGGTCCTAATTTATTTATAGAGCAAATATAATAGTTGGGGAGGCAATAAAATGGAGGCACTTGTCACATCATTTGTCCTTATCTTTACTTCTGAGATGGGAGATAAGTCACAGCTCATGTCAATGGCCTTTGCTACTCTTTTTAAAGTAAGAACTGTTCTTATAAGTATATTTATCGCAGCCTTAATAAATAATGGTATTGCTGTGATATTTGGTTCGTATATCACCGAATACATTCCCATTTTTTATATAAAATTTTCAGCCGCTTTATTATTTTTGTTTTTTGGAATTTCAACTTTAATAGAGGAAGAAACAAAACAAGAAAAAATAAAAAATTCAAAATACGGTCCTGTTGCAACTATTATAAGTACATATGTACTATCAGAATTTGGGGACAAAACACAATTGGCTGCTATAGCTTTGACTGCATCATACAACAGTCCTCTGTACATATTAATAGGCACTACTCTTGGAATATTTTTAGCAGATGTATTAGGGATAATTGTAGGCATTTATTTTAATAAAAGAATCCCTTCAAAATATTCAAAATATCTATCTTCTTTCATATTCATCGCCTTTGGTATTTCTACTTTGTATAAATTGTTTTTCTAAGTCAAAAACGGGTACTTAAATTGTACCCGTTTTTGACCCTCTCATCGGAAATTTTACCTGCCGTAACAGAAAACCATATTACCTATTCTTGCCGCTATAGGAAGTGACCACAACCACGCATTAGTAGAACTTTGGTCAAAATAATACAAGGCTCCGTTTGTTGGGTCAACACCACTTAACGCATCTCTTGCTGCACTTATAGCGTCAGCTGAGGCAGGTCTATTTATCCACCCATTTAACACAGGAGTAAATTGGTAATTTCCGTATGCATCGACTTGATTTATCACGTCTTTTATAGTATTAGGGAAAATACCACTTTTAACTCTGTTTATTACTACGGCCGCAACTGCTACTTTAGCCTGGTATGGTTCTCCATCTGCTTCCGCGGTAACAAGTCGCGCAAGGAGGTCAAATTCCTCTTTTGTATATGGTATTACACCCCTTTCAATAGAACCTCTGCTGACATCCTGATATGTCCTATTAGAAGAAGTATCCCGGGGTATAACAAAGACTTGTCCAGGATATATTATGTCGCTTTTGTATCCGTTTGCAGATTTGATCATATCAACAGTAATACCGTATTTTAAAGCAATTAAGTACAAGCTGTCACCTTTTTGGACAACATATGTGTTATCACTGCCCGGCACTTGTAAAACTTGTCCTGGATATATTATTGTATTTTGAAGGCCGTTTAAAGACATCAGCTTAGTATAGGTAGTCCCGTATTTTTGACTTATACCCCATAAAGTATCGCCGGGTTTAACTGTGTAAGTTGCGGCAAATACTGATTGGGAAATAAACAATCCGGCTATAACTGATGCGATGAGAGGTTTGACCTTGATGCGAATATTAAACATGTTGTTCCCCCTTTTGCCTCCGAGGTTAGTTGACGGGTTCGGGTTAGGGACACCCTACCACAAAAGTGGATTCACCCCAATTTAGTTCCCCCGTACCCCTTATCGGGGATTCGGCATATTTTTAACTAAATTATAGCCGGATATTTAACTTGTGTCCATATTAAATTGGTGGAAAGATAGGTACTTACTGGCACTCACTGTAACCGCAGAAAGGACAGAAAACACAACCTCCCTCATGAACCAATTTAGCACCGCAATCCGGACATGTAAACACATTTACATTATTTTGATCAGCTTTATTTTCTTTTAGCTGTTTTTTATCCTCTGCCACTTGGTTTTTCATTTTAATCACCTCTATATATTGTTGTATTATTATAATACCACACAATATATAGGATTTCAAGAGCAAAGTTCATAAAAAAAAATAATATCGCTCTACCTTTTTTTTGTAAGACTTACATTTTTTCATCATTTATCACCAATGATATTATAGCACATCAAAGGTTTTATAAAAATCTGGATATGAAATATTTACACATTCAGCATTTTTTATCTTAGTTTCTCCTTCTGCTATAAGTCCAGCAACCCATAAAGACATGGCAATCCTGTGGTCGTTGTAACTTTCCACTGTATTTCCTCTTAAAAAACCCGTACCTTCTATAATCATCCCATCTTCTGTTTCAAAAATTTTTGCTCCCATTTTTCTTAATTCTGAAGTGATTGTATTTATTCTATTGCTTTCTTTTACTTTTAACTCCTCGGCATCTTTTATCACTGTTTTCCCTTCTGCGAAGACTGCTGCAACTGCTATTACTGGAATTTCATCAATAAGCCTTGGAATAAGACTTCCTCCAATTTCAATTCCTTTTAGCCTTGAAGTCTTAACTGTTATATCCGCTACTTTTTCATTGTTTATAGTTCTTTCATTTGTTAAGACAATGTCTCCTCCCATCTCTTTTATCACATCGATAATACCAGTCCTTGTAAGATTTACATTTACATTTTTTATAGTAACCTCCGAATTTGGAACGAGAGTTGCAGCAACAATAAAATATGCTGCTGACGATATATCCCCTGGTACAATAACTCTCTGCCCTTGTAATTTGTAACAAGGGTAACAAGTTATTTTTGTGCCATTTACATCCACTTTAGCACCAAAAGAACTAAACATGAGTTCCGTGTGATTTCTTGAAGGGTAAGGCTCTTCAACAGTCGTTTTATCATCAGCGTAAAGGCTTGCCAACATTATGCTGGACTTAACCTGTGCACTGGCAATTGGCATTTTGTAATATATGCCTTTAAGTTTGTTTCCAAAAACCGTAAGAGGTGCAAAATTTCCTTCTCTTGCTTCTATTTTCGCTCCCATCATACTAAGAGGAGTTATCACTCTTCCCATAGGGCGCCTTTTTATGGATTCATCACCTGTAAGCGTTGTCTCAAATTTTTGACCAGAGAGAATACCCATCAAAAGCCTAATGGTAGTACCCGAATTTCCTACATCAAGGATTTTTTCGCTTTTATTTAAATAAAGCCCTTTTCCATGAACTTTAACATTTGTCCCTTTTAATTCAATGTCAACTCCTAAATTCTTCATACAATTAATAGTAGATATACAATCTTCTCCTAAAAGAAAATTTTCAATTTCTGTAATCCCTTCTGCAATTGACCCAATCATTACAGCTCTATGGGATATTGACTTGTCTCCAGGGACTGAGATAATACCTTTTAAAAATCTTTTCTTTTTAACTTCAATATCCATAACAACACCTCAAGTTATAGTGTTTCGATATTTTCTTGCATTTTCAAGAAACTTTTGTATAGTGTCAATATCTTCATTTTCTAAATAACAAATAAAGTCACTTAGGACTTCCCTGTAATTTTTTAGTAACTCCAAAATAACTTCTTTGTTTGTACAAATTATGTCTTTCCATATTTCAGTCTGAGACAAGGCAATTCGCGTAGTATCTTTAAACCCACCAGCTGCGTATTTAAATGCTTCACTGCATTTATCATGAGCAAAATTCGTGAGGGTAGCAGAAAGAATATGAGGTACATGACTTATTATTCCGACAATGGCATCGTGTTTATTATAATCCATTATTACCGGTTTTGCACCTATTTTTATTATTACTTCATTTATAAATAAATCTAAAACATTTTCCTTTACATTATCAAAAGGTGTCAACAAATAATTAGAGTTGACAAATAAATCTGCATCAGCGTTATCATAACCTGCCTTCTCTGTGCCAGCCATAGGATGGCCCCCGATGAAAAAAATTTCATCGGGTAAAAATTTTTGCACTTCTTCCATTATAACTTTTTTTGTACTTCCAACGTCAGTTACAATACAACCTTTTTTTAAATAAGGAAGTATATTTTTAGCCTTTTCAGCAACTTTTCCAACAGGCGTGCATATAAAAACTACATCAGCATCTACTTGAAAATCAAGGTCTGTCACGCCGTAAGAAATTACTCCTTCTTCTAATGCTTTTTGTAAATTGTCTCTATTTATATCAACACCAATAATGTCTATATCTGTGTATTTTTTTAATGCTTTTGCCATTGATCCCCCTATAAGACCCAATCCTACAATAACCGCATTTTTTATCATACAAAATCACGCCCTACTGCTTTAGCGATAACCTTTATGTCCTCACACAAAGTCTCAAAATTTTCAGGAGTAAGGGATTGAGCCCCATCGGATAATGCATTTTTAGGGTCTGGATGTACCTCAATAATGAGACCATCGGCTCCTGCTGCTATAGCTGCTTTAGCCATAGGAGCTACAAGGTGCCATTTCCCAGTCCCGTGACTGGGATCAACAACTATAGGCAAATGGCTCAACTTTTTTATGGCTGGGACTGCACTTAAATCCAAAGTATTTCGCGTATAAGTTTCAAACGTCCTTATTCCTCTTTCACATAGGATGACGTCTTTATTACCCTCGCTTAGGATATACTCCGCAGCACTTAACCACTCTTCTAATGTTGCCGCGAGTCCTCTCTTTAATAAAACAGGCTTGTTGATTCTACCTGCTGCTTTAAGTAATGGAAAATTTTGCATATTTCTTGTACCTATTTGTATAACATCAGCGTATTCCGCCACTAGTTCAACCGAATGGACATCCATAACTTCTGTAACAATCTTAAGCCCAGTAAGTTCTTTAGCTTCTTTTAGCATCTTTAAGCCCTCTTTTTCAAGGCCTTGGAAGGAGTAAGGTGATGTTCTCGGTTTAAATGCTCCTCCTCTTAAAAATTGAGCTCCCGCTTTTTTAACAGCCATGGCACTTTCAAAGAGTTGTTCTCTACTTTCTACAGCACAAGGGCCCGCCATTATAACTATGTTGCTACCACCAATTTCGATGTCTTCTACTTTTACCACAGTTGGCTCTGGTTTAAATATCTTACTAGCAAGTTTATAAGGCTCCACAATAGGAATGACTTTTTCTACTCCCTCCATCATTTCTACAGCCTTACCTTCTAATTTTTTCTTATCACCTATAACGCCTATGACTATTTTTTCTTCACCTTTTGAAATGTGGTAACCTAAACCAAGAGATGTTAAAAGATTTGTAATATCAGAGATTTGCTTATCAGTGGCATCAATATTCATAACAATTACCATTTTCAATTCCTCCATTCTACCGTTCTACTTAAATTTAGGATATGAACCTAATACTTTTAAAAAATCCGTTCTACCTTTTAACTCCTCTAAGGCACTCTTTACTATTTCATCTTCTCTATGCCCCTCAATGTCCACCCAAAAAACATATTCCCCAAGTTTTTTCCTTGAAGGTCGAGATTCTATTTTTGTCATATTGATTTTTTTGTTGGCCAAAACCCCTAAAGCGTTATATAAACTGCCTGGAACATTTGGGACAGAAAAGACTATTGATGTCTTGTCTTTCCCTGTGACAACCCCGTCCTTTTGAGAAAGGACCAAAAACCTTGTATAATTTTCTTTTACATCTTGTATGTCCCTATCAATTATTCTCATACCGTAAATAACAGCTGCTCTTTCAGGACCTATTGCCACTACTCCAGGTTTAGATTTGACACCTAAGACTGCTTGGGCAGTACTGTCTGTAGCTTTTATTTCCGCGTTGGGAAATTTTTTAGATATATATTCCCTGCACTGAGCAATTGCCTGCTGATGAGAAAGTATACAATGTACATCTTTAAATTCAACTGGAGCTTCCGAAATCAAGCAATGGGAAATAGGTATTATCACTTCTCCTTTTATCATTATCCCATTTGCATCGTTTATCAACATATCTACGGCAATATTTACAGAACCTTCGATAGAGTTTTCAATAGGAATTACTGCCTCTTCGCATAAGCTATTGCTTATACAATTTATGACTTCCGGAATGGTGTTAAACTCTACAACTTCACAGTTTTCGACACTTTGTGTGTATTTTATAACAGCTTCTTCAGAAAATGTTCCTTTAGGCCCTAAATAACCAATTTTCATCCAACACCCCCTTGCAATTTATAATATTGGTGATATTTTAATACTTTGCATAAGTAAAGTCAAGTAAATTTTTCATAAAGTCTAAAAAAGATAAAGAAAAAAGCGGTTACCCGCTTATTTTAAAACTTTTAAGATTTCTTCCTCTTTAACAGTTGTAACTCCAGCTTTTCCTAAACCACGAAGAATAACAAAATTTATTTTGGCTTCTCTACTCTTTTTATCAAGTTTTATAGCCTCTATGATGTCTTCTTTTTGCAAATCCTCATAATCTGTAGGTAATCCTGTCCTTTGTATTAAAGAAAAAATTCTTTCAAAATATTTTTCATCAATATACCCTAAATTTAATGCAAGTTTACAAGCGTATACCATACCTATAGCAACAGCTTCACCGTGAATATACCTCTCATAACCTGTTAAAGCTTCAATGGCATGTCCTATTGTATGGCCAAAATTTAATATTGAACGCAGGTTTTCTTCTTTTTCATCAAGAGATACGATTTTCCCTTTTATTTCGCAAGATTTTTTGATTATATGCCTTAATTTATCTTCTTTTAAATCTAAAATTTCATAAATGTTGCTTTCAATATACTCAAATAGACTAAAATCCCATATAATACCATATTTGATTATTTCAGCTAATCCACCAAGTATTTCTCTTTTATCTAACGTGTTTAAAACGGCGGTGTCTATATATACCATTTTAGGTTGATGAAAAGCTCCTATTATGTTTTTGCCTTTTTTTAGATTGACTGCTACCTTGCCCCCTACACTGCTATCAACCTGCGCCAACAAAGTCGTAGGAATTTGCACAAAGTCTATTCCCCTCATGTAAGTTGCTGCGACAAATCCCGCTATGTCTCCTACAACGCCTCCTCCAAGAGCTATAACTGAACTGTCTCTTAAAAGTCCATAGTCATAAGCTTTTTCAAGAAGCCTTTGTGCCATTTCCATTGTTTTACTTGTTTCCCCTGCAGGAATAACTTCGTATGACACATCAAAACGACTTTTTTTAAGACTTTCATTGAGTTTTTCAAAATACAAAGGATAAACATTAGAATCAGTTATTATAAATGTTTTACTACTTCTTACATGTTTCTTTACTATTTCTCCTAATTTATCAAAAGAATCATAGGCAAAATAAATAGGATAAGACCTTTCTTTTAAATCAACTGTTATGAAATCCAAAGTCCACACCTCACACTTTTTTATTTTCAGACAAAGGGGACGGTTCCTTTTGTCTGAATTTTAAGTTGAAATCGGACGGAGGGAACCGTCCCCAGCGTTTGAACTTTTGTTTAGAAAAAAGGACAGTCTCTTTTACTGCCCTTTTGATTCATTATAGTATTTTTTCAAACTCATCAAGCAATTTTTCAAAAACATCCAAAGCTTCATTTACTGGTTTTGGCGTAGTTAAATCCACTCCTGCCTTCTTTAAAAGGTTTAAGGGATAATCAGAGCTTCCGCTCTTTAAAAATTCCTTATACCTTTCTACAGCTTTTTCCCCCTCATTTAATATCATCTGAGAAATAGCTATTGCCGCAGAAAATCCAGTAGCATATTTATAGACATAGAAATTTCTATAAAAATGAGGGATTCTCGCCCACTCATAGCTTATTCCTTCATCAACCACTATGTCATCTCCATAATAGAACTTATTTAATTCATAATATTTTTTGTTTAACACTTCTGCTGTAAGAGGTTCTCCTCTCTCTGCCATTTCGTGTATGAGTTTTTCAAACTCAGCAAACATAACTTGCCGATAGACTGTCCCTCTAAATTCCTCAAAGAAGTGGTTCAAAAGATAAAGTTTTTCTTTTTCATCTTTAGAATTTTTTAAAAGATAATTCATAAGTATAGCTTCATTGCAGGTAGAAGCTACTTCTGCCACAAAAATCTTATAACCTGCGTACACATAGGGCTGGGTCGCATTTGAGTAATAGGTATGCAAAGAATGTCCCATTTCATGGGCAATTGTAAATACATCATTTAATTTGCCCTGATAGTTTAAAAGTACATAAGGGTGAGTACCATAAGTTCCCCATGAATAAGCTCCAGAAGTTTTTCCTCGATTTTCATATACGTCCACCCAACGAGAATTAAATCCTTTCCTTAGTAAATTTATGTATTCATCTCCTAACGGTTGTAGTCCTTCTAGGACGAGGTTAATTGCTTCTTCATATGTAAATTTCTTATCATATTCCTGTATCAAGGGCACATACAAGTCATACATGTGAAGCTCATCTAAACCTAAAAGCTTCTTTTTAAGCCTTACATATCTATGTAATACATCAAGTCTACTATGTACTGTCTCTATAAGATTGTTGTAAACTTCTACACTAACATTGTCTTCAAATAGTGAGGCTTCCAATGAAGAATTATATTTCCGTGTTTTAGCGTAGAAAATATCTTTCTTTACATTCCCCGCCATTGTAGAAGCAAAAGTATTTATAAATTTTTTGTATGTGTCATACATGGCGTTAAATGCGGTTTTTCTGACGTTTCTGTCTTTACTCTGCATGAAGCGTACAAAATTGCCATGAGTCACTTCTACTTCTTTACCTTCTTCATCTTTAATAGTGGGGAATCTCATATCAGCATTATTCAACATAGTATATACATTTGAAACAGATTCTGCCAATGTTTCTGCTTCTGCTAATATTTTTTCTTCTTCCGATGAAAGTACATGAGGTTTAAACCTAATTAAATCTTCAAGATATTGCTTATAAATCTTTAATTCTTCTAATTCTTCTATCATTTCCATTAATTTTTGTGTATCAATGGATAAAATTTCTGGAGCTATAAAAGAAGTAGCACTCATAATTTCAACATTGAGTCTCATGGCCTTGTCAGTCAAAGCTTGATATTTGGGATTAGTATTATCTTCGTCTCTTCTCATACGGGCATAGGCAAAAATTTTGCTGGCTGTCATCCCAATTTGGTCATTAAGTTTTAGTACCTCTAATAAATTTCTTGAAGTGTTAATTTTGCCTTTAAACTTTACAATCTCTTTTAAAAGCTCTTTAGTCTTGGTATAGTCTTCCTCCCACAAATTCTCGTTTTCATATATATCCTCAAGCCGCCATTTATACTTATCTTCAATTTCGCTTCTATTTTTTAAAACCTCCACTTTAATCCCCCCGTTCAACTTTTTCAAATATCTTTTTCTTAAGCCTTATCCCTGTAGGAGTCTTTGCAAGTCCCCCTTCTGCAGTTTCCCTTAAAGCGCAAGGTATAGTTTTTCCTACTTTATACATAGCTTCTACCACTTCGTCAAAGGGTATGACACTGTCCATTCCTGCTATTGCAAAATCAGCGCATATCATAGCATTAAGCGCCCCAAGAGCATTTCTCTTTTCACAAGGGATTTCTACCAACCCTGCAACTGGGTCGCATACAAGCCCTAGCAAATTCATTATAGCAAAAGAAGCTGCCGTCAAACACTGTTCTGGTGTTCCCCCCATAAGTTCTACTAGAGCTGCTGCAGCCATCGCTGAAGCAGAACCTACTTCTGCTTGGCATCCCCCCTCAGCTCCAGATAAAGTAGCATTTTTAGCTATTATAATACCTATGCCGGTAGCAGTGAAAAGAGCTCTTGTCATATCATCATCACTTTTGCCAAATTTTCTCGCCACTGTAATAAGAGCTCCAGGAATAACTCCACTGGAACCTGCAGTAGGAGCAGCAACAATTTTGCCCATAGAAGCATTTACTTCTGTCACTGCAAGAGCAGAAGCAGCAGCTTTTGCCATTGTTTCACAAGAAAGAGTATTGCCAATAATTATTCTTTTATATAGTTTTTTTGCATCTCCACCTGATAAACCACTTACTGATTTTAAATCTTCATTTAAACCTTTATTAATAGCTTCTCTCATTACTTTGAGGTTATTTCTCATCTTTTGAAAAATTGTATCAAGGCCTTCTCCTGTCTTTTCTTGCTCCGCTAGCACCACAATTTGCGATATTGGTAAGTTAAATTTTTTTGTAAGTTCTAATAATTCATAACCATGATTAAATTGATACATTTTATACCTCCATCACATAGGATTTATTATTATGGCATTTAAAATTCCATCAATGTTTTTTATGTTTTCTTTTGCAGCATCAGGTATTTTTTGGTCTGATTCTATGACCATAATAGCTTTGTCACCTTTTGAATGCCTGTACACTCTCATAAAAGCTATATTTATTTTGTAATCTGCAAAAATTTTAGTGACATTTGCCACTATCCCTGGTCTATCTATGTGATTTGTAATCAACGTTTCATATTCCCCAGTAAACTCTACCTCTATGCCATTTATCTCTTTTAAAAGCACATTTCCTCCACCAATAGAACATCCTAAAATGCTGTTTTTCTGTCCACTTTTACCTGTTATTATCATTCTTACAGTATTGGGATGCGGTGATTCTTCGTCACTTTCAGTAAATTTAAACTTTATCCCTTGCTGTCTTGCTATTTCAAAAGAATGAGGCAGTTTCTCATCATCTGGGTCAAAACCCAATATCCCTGCCACAAGAGCCTTATCCGTACCATGCCCCCTATATGTACGGGCAAAAGATTCATACAATACAAATTCCACTTCTGATATATCCTCTTCCACAATTTCACGAGCAATTTTCGCAAGCCTTGCGGCTCCTGCTGTATGAGAACTGCTGGGTCCAATCATCACAGGCCCCATAATATCAAAAACACTGTATTCTCTCATACAAAATCCCCTTACGTAAAAGTTTTGTTAATTATATTGTACTTTTAAGCCCTATAAAAATGCAATAGAGCAACAAGCCAGTAAATCTGACTTATTGCTTTTTTATTTTCAATTTTTTTATATTTAAGGGTTTTAGCTTATTATGCTTGATTAGCATCTCTTTAAAAGCTACGTCAATAGTCGTACCTTTTTGATACTCTAAATATACTTTTTCAAAAAATTCTTTGCCAAATTTTTCAAATAAAAGCTCTATATATTCATCTGTATTTTCTTCATCATATGAGATTTTTCCAAAAACAAAATTTTTGCCCTTAGACCATTTTACCTTCATGATTTTTTACTCTTCCTTTATCAAAACAGCTCTTGTAGGGGAGGCTTCTGCTCCTTTTATTTTTAAAGGAGCAGCATATAAGAAATATTCTCCTTCTTCTACATCTTTTAACCATAGTCCCTCAAGAATAACTATACCTGCTCCTAAAAGAATCTTGTGAGTTTCATGCTCTGGTTGATTTCTCTCAATTCCTAATGCATCAATACCTACACCAATTATACCTTTTTCTTCTAAAAACTGGGCACCGCTTTTATCTAAATAGACAAATTCAAAATCGAAATCCTCTCTAAAAGAATTTTTTGTTTTAAATATTATAAAATCTCCTTTTTGAATGTCTTTACTTGCAAGGTCTTCCAATGTTATTTTATCAGATATATTTGTAAAGTCAAATACTTTACATTTAGTTATAACCTTATTGAGGTCTATATTTTCTACTGTATCTCCTCCTCTAATCATGTGTAGAGGAGCATCAATATGCGCTCCTGTATGCATGTCCATGTTAATGCGGGACTCTCTCACATCGCCACTATCAACAGTAATAGTATGTTTAGGCCTTTTCTCTTCTTTATTTTTGTAAACAGTCATATTCTCGTGAATTTCCATCGAAATATCGTATATTTTCATTTAATTTACCCCCTTTTTTATACATTCCACCACATTCTATTGTCTCTTAGTAACAGCTCATTTGCTTCTTTAGGTCCCCAGGTCCCTGGCTGATAATTAGGAAAGTCAGGCGTTTTGCCTTTCCATGCTTCAGCAATAGCATCTACAAATTTCCAAGAATATTCTACCTCATCCCATCGCGTAAATAAAGTAGAATCTCCTCTCATGACATCGTAAAGAAGTTTTTCATAAGCTTCTGGAGAATTATTTGAAATCTGGCAATTTTGACAAAAATCCATATCTACAGGTCGTATGGTAATATCTCCTGCCCCAGGGACTTTTGCATTAAATTGAAGCTTTACACCTTCCTCAGGTTGAATTTTTATAACTAATAAATTTGGCAATAAATTTTTATATTCTTTAAAATACAAGATTCCTGGCAACGGTTTGAACTGTATTACAATTTGTGTAGACTTTTCCGGCATCCTTTTACCTGTGCGAATGTAGAAAGGTACTCCTGCCCAGCGAAAATTTTCCACATGCACTTTCAAAGCTACAAATGTCTCTGTATTAGAAGTAGGTGAAACTTTATCTTCTTGTCTATATCCTGCATACTGCCCTCTCACAACATTTTTCTCAACAGCCTCTGGAGTAAATATCTCCAAAGACTTCAGAACTTTTACCTTCTCGTCTCTTATAGATTCTGTATCGAGGTTTACAGGCGGTTCCATTGCCGTTAAAGTTAGAAGTTGAAGCATGTGATTTTGTACCATATCTCGTAACGCCCCAGCTTTTTCATAATACCCACCGCGATTTTCTATCCCGACTATTTCATTTGAAGAAATCTGAACATTATCAATATACCTTCTGTTCCACACAGGTTCAAAAAATACATTAGCAAATCTAATTATCATTATGTTCTGAAGCATCTCTTTTCCCAGATAATGGTCTATCCTGTAGGTATTCCTTTCTGTGAAAACATCAGTTATTATTTTATTTAATTTCCGTGCCGATTCCAAATCTTCTCCAAAAGGTTTTTCTATGACCACCCTTTGCCAGGAAATCTCATTATTTACCATACCATGTCTATAGAGTTTTTCAACAATAATACCGAAATATTCTGGAGCTACTGCAAGATAATATACTCTATTGCCCTTTGTATTGTATTTTTCATCAAGTTCTTTTAAAAAAGAACTTAATTCCATATAGCCATTATCATATACAAAGTCAAATCTCTTATAATATATCCTTTCACTTAAATCTTGCCAAACTTTTTCATCAATGTCAAATCTCGAATAATTTTTAACGGACTCTAATACTTCCTTCCTATATTGTTCCTCTGTTTTGTCTCTTCTTCCTACAGATACAACAGCAAAATTTTCAGGAAGAATTTTTTGGTATTTCAAATTGTACAAAGCAGGCATAAGTTTTCTGTGAGTCAAATCTCCAGTCCCGCCAAATATAATCATTATATTAGATATATTATTTTTAACCATAAAACCACCTCTATTAATTCTTTTCCACAGCATGTCCTCCAAACTCATTTCTCAAAGCAGCTACAACTTTTCCTGCAAATGTATCTTCTTGCTCTGAACGATATCTCATAAATAAAGACTGTGCAATTACAGGCACTGGCACTTTGAGGTTTAAAGCTTCTTCTACTGTCCAGAGTCCTTCTCCAGAAGAGTGCATTACTCCTTTTATCCCAGACAATTTAGGGTCTTTTTCAAAAGCTTTTTCCATAAGCTCCATAAGCCACCCGCGAATTACTGACCCATGACTCCAAACTCTGGCCACTTCTTTTAAATCAAAATCAAACTGACTTTTCTCTAAAACCTCAAACCCTTCTCCTATAGCTTGCATCATTCCGTATTCTATGCCATTGTGAACCATTTTTGCAAAATGTCCTGAGCCGTTTTTGCCTGTATGTAAATAACCGTTTTCTGCACTTATATCCCTAATTAGAGGTTCAATATATTTAAAGACCTCATCTTCTGCTCCTATCATGGTGCAAGCCCCATGTCTTGCTCCTTCAATTCCTCCACTTGTGCCTACATCTACAAAATCAATTTCTTTTTCTTTAAGCATTTCATATCTTCTTAAAGTATCTTTATAGTAAGAATTGCCGCCGTCTATTATGATGTCATGTTCTTCAAGCAAGGGAACTAATTTTTCTATCATTTCGTCAACAGGGTCTCCTGCAGGTACCATAAGCCATATTATTCTTCTTCTTTCAAGTTTTTTTACTAAATCTTCAATTGTATAAGCTCCTTTTATTCCTTCCTTTTCAGCCTCCTTTATTTTCTCAGGTGACCTGTTATATGCCACTACCTCATGCCCATGGTCTTTAATATTTAAAGCAAGATTAAATCCCATTCGTCCTAATCCGATTAAACCTACCTTCATATAAATCCTCCTTAATAATAATTATTGTTGTATAATATTTTTTACTTGAGGGTGTTATATAATTATATCACACATTTTAAAAATTTAAATGAGGAAAATCACATGCTTTCATTTAAAAAGCAAGGAAAAGCCCTGCTTAATACCTTTACACTATTATTTTCCCTTGTTTTTATCTGCAATATAACAAATTTTAAAAAGGGACCTATTTTAGTCCCTTTTACCTTATTCTTAAATACACTTTTAAGTAATTTATCATATTTTTAGCGTTTTCTTCATAGGTGTCTATATAAATATTTTTTCCATCAATTGTATAATTAAAATCCGTAAAACCTTGATTCATAAGGTACTCTTTTACAGAGTTTTCCCCTAAATCTCCTTGTGCAATAAGTATCTTTTCTCCCACATATTTCCCATTTACATATATACTAAATGTATCTGTCGGTACTTTTAAATTTGCATTTCCATTGTCTGATGTAACAATTATACCAGGCGCTATGGAATTTTGCCCGTATGGATAATTCAACATTAAACATCACCTCTACTTTATTTTACTCAAAAGAATTTAATATATTCTTAACAAAAAGCGTATTGTTTTATAATCTACAATCATTTATAATAATTTGTGAATAAGCAAAAAGGGGGATGTTGCGTGTCAAAAAATAAAAAAATTTTGTATTTTATATGCACTGGCAATTCCTGTAGAAGTCAAATGGCAGAAGGTTTTGGCAAATATTATGGGAAAGATGATTTTGAAGTATATAGTGGTGGTATAGAAGCTCACGGTTTAAACCCAAAAGCTGTACAAGTTATGAAGGAAATAGGAATTGACATAAGCAATCAAACTTCCGATTTATTGGATGAAAATATCCTTTTTAAAGCAGATTATGTGATAACTTTATGTGGTGATGCAAGAGATAAATGTCCTGCTTTGCCTCCTTCAATAAAAAGCCTCCATTGGGATTTAGAAGACCCTGCAAGAGCAACAGGCACAGAAGAAGAAGTTTTAAATAAATTTCGTGAAATAAGAGATATAATCAAAGAAAATGTAAAAAATTTGATAGAAGACATAAAAAAGCACTCGCACTAATCACGAGTGCTTTTAAATTATAAAATTCCAGCCTCTTCATGTTTTTTTACTATTTCTTCAGCTAACTTATCAAGGGTCTTAAAGTCTTCTTCTTTTGGGAATCCTTTTATGAAAACTGGTGAAATAACCTCTACTTTTAAATTGGTAATCATTTGAGAAAGCTGACTTTGTGCCCTGCTACCCCAATTATAAGAGCCTATAATTGAAACAAACTTTGTCTTCGGCTTTAAAACATTGGCCAAATAAGTAGCATAAACCACCATTGGATGAGCACCTGTAAGTAATGTTGGAGTACCTATAACTATTGTAGCAGCATCCACTAATGCCATAGCCAATTCACCTATATCTGTAACAGACAAATCAAAAGGCTTTACAATGACGCCCTTTGCCACTAGAGCAGTCTGTAGATATTCCACCATTTTTTTCACACTGCCGTGCATGGTAGCATAAGGCATTACGACTATATTTTTAGGTTTTGCATAAACCCATTCATTGTAAGCATCCAAGATAAATTTAGGGTTATTATACACAGGGCCATGACTGGGAGCAATTATATCTATATCTAAATCTTTTATTTTTTCTAAGTGTTTTTCTATAAAGTTTCTAAAAGGCATCATTATTTCTGCATAGTATCTTTTTGCTGCCTCATACACTTTGCACTCATCTGTTGCATAAAGTTCAGAAGTTGCAAGGTGGGAACCTAAAAAGTCACACGTAAAAAGTATTTTATCTTCTACAAGATAAGTAAACATTGTTTCTGGCCAATGCACCCACGGGGCATGTATGAATTTTAAGGTCTTTCCTCCTAAATCTAAAGTTTCACCGTCTTCTACAGTAATAAATTTGTCTTCAGGTATTAAAAGTAAATCCATTAAAAAAGTTTTTGCTTTAGGAGTACATATCACCTTGGCCTCTTTATATCTCTCGAGGACTAAAGGAATACATCCCGAATGGTCTTGCTCTGCATGATGCGCTATTATATAATCAATTTTTTCTACATCCTTTAACTGTTCTATCAAAACATCCGAAGTCATCGGATCTACAGTATCTAAAAGGGCTATTTTATCCTTTCCTTCTACTAAATAAGCATTATAACTCGTACCATCTGGCAAAGGTATTAAAGAGTCAAATAATCTTCTCTCCCAATGTACTGCGCCAATTTTACTTACTCCTGGTTTTATAGTCATTGCTTTCATCGATGTCCCCTCCTATTTGTTAATTTCTCAACTATATTATAGCAAATAATCTTTTATAAAAAAATAGTTTTTCTTGCAAGTTTTTATTATATGCATTGTTTTACCAAACTTTTATGTAAAAAAACAATAAAATTTGGCAAAAAATAATCAAGGGTATTCCTATCGTAAATAATTTATGTCTTGTCTTATGTCTAAAAAAATACATACCGAGCCATACGCCTATTGAACCGCCAAATAGTGCTAAAAAGAAAAAGGTCTTTTCACTTATTCTCCAAAGTTTATGTAACGCTTTATATTTATCAATACCCATTAAAACAAAAGAAAATACATTTAAAGTTAATAAAGCAATCATTGCCATCTTGTTCATTATAACACCTCATAATAATTATACAACTTTATAAAAGGTATAAAAACTCAAAATATAGCTATCATAAAACTATGAAAAATATTGAGAGGTGTTGAAATGGTTACCTTAACTGCATCCCACATAGCATATCTAATAATGATTTTAATTATATTGATTTTACTAACCTTTGCCCCAATTATAGTCGTCAGCGCCTTTTTTCTCCTTGGAGAAACAAGCATGGCAAAGGAAGTTATAAGTCCTCATGCAAAAGGATATCTTGTAGATTTAGGAATGTATTTATCTCAGCACATTCCCTTAAATAAGTACACTGTTTCTTTATTAGAATTTTCATTGGGAATTCTGACTGGTTTATCCGGCTCTGGATTTTCTGGACTTCCTTTAATAGGTGCTATTGCTAAAACTTTTTCTTCAACTTTAAATCTAAACCCAGCGATTTTAGCTTCTATAGGACAGATAGCCGCAATATGGACAGGAGGTGGTACTATAATACCTTGGAGTACCGTAGCTGTTTCCACTGTAATAGACGTAGAAGCCGAAAAAATCGCTAAAAAAAACATGGTACCTGCAATAGCAGGTCTTATGGCAGCATATCTTGTTACAATATTTTTATTATAATTACAAGGCCGAGGACTAAACCTCGGCTTTTAAGATATTCCCCTCATTATCAAATTCATCATACTGTCTTTTTCTTCATCAGTCATTTTTTCCCACGTCGCCTCAAAAATCACCCCCAATCCTGGTATTGCATTTTCCTCCTTGCTGTCAACAACCTCCTGTATAAACCCTTTGACTTCCTCTTTTGTTCTTCCTTTTAAGTTGTCGAGCACAGCTTTTTTTATGTCCATAACATACCTCCAGTGGTATGTTTAAGTTAATTCTATCACAAAATATACAATAATAAAAGAGAGTATACGAAATACTCTCGCAGTTTGTTGACAAAGTTAAAAAATATTCAAAGGAGATATTTTGCATCGTCGCTCCGATGTTCCAAAGCGACAAAACTAAAGCTCGACCTTCGGGCTCCGGCAGGGTACCGGGCACAATCGGCCTCCTTGCCTCAGGTGCCCGCCTTCGCCATCCATGGCTTCGGCCCTGCCTCCACCCTCAGTCTCGCTAAGTTTTGTTACCGCTTTGTAACAATCGCTCCTTATGCAAAATATCTCCTTTACGAAAGTTTGTCTACAGTCTGAAAAGTTCCTAAAAAGGAACCTATATGACATGGAATAAATATTTAAGAATCAGCAAAATTGCTATACCTGCTATTCCAAAAACTCCTGTAACAAATGAAGTAATTATATTGACAGGCAAATAAATCCCAAATAGAACACCAAAAAAATTAAAAAACAACAGCATCACAAAACCCACTAAGGCATTTAATACAAACTTTACCATCAACCTGAGAGATTTACCTAAAAGCCATAAAATAAAAACTAATATTAAAATAGCAACAATAAACGAAAAAGTCCCTTCTATCACCCTGTAATCACCTCTCATATCTTGAGTACATTATATCATATTTTGCAAATTAAAAATAAATTAAATTTACATTTTTTTGATTGATTAGTCCTTATTAATCATATAAAATAATAGAGGTTACAAAATTTAAGACAAAGGGGTATGGTAATGGAACTATTAATCAAAGCTTTAATAATGGGAATCGTGGAAGGGTTAACTGAATTTCTCCCCATCTCCTCTACAGGACATTTAATCATTGTAGGAAGCTTTATTAATTTTACTGGAAAATTTGCTACAATGTTTGAAATTGTCATTCAGTTGGGAGCTATTTTAGCAGTTGTATATTATTACAAGGAAAAAATATTTGCTTCTTTTAAAAATTTAAAACCTGGAGATTGGGGATTTAATTTGTGGTTCAAAATCTTTATAGCTTTTATGCCAGCAGCAGTTATAGGATTATTTACTCACAAATACATTGAAGAGCATTTATTTTCGCCCTTCACTGTAGCAATTGCCCTCATCGTAGGTGCAATAATGATGATAGTCATAGAAGATATTTTTGGAAAAAGATATAAAATTGACAACATGGACAAAGTAGACACAAAAAAATCTTTCTGGATAGGTATAGCACAAGTTATGTCTCTTTTCCCTGGAATGTCACGGTCTGCTTCTACTATAATGGGAGGTATGCTTGTAGGTTTATCAGTTAAAGCAGCTGCAGAATTTTCTTTCTTTTTAGCTATACCTACAATGTTGGCAGCGACAAGCTTTGAACTTGTTAAAAGTTTTACTTCCATGTCTTTATTGGAATGGGAAGCTCTTACAGTAGGATTCATAATGTCCTTCATAACCGCTTTATTTGTAGTAGATAAATTTTTGTCCTACCTCACAAAACATTCTTTAAAACCATTCGCTTATTATAGACTAATTGTAGGACTACTTATGTTACTTCTAATATCTGAAAAGATAGTTAAATAATAAAAACAAAAAAGGGTAGACCCATTTATGGCCTATCCTTTTTATTTATTTTATTTATTCCAGCTCCTGATAAGCTTTTGAATATACTTCATAATCTTTATCACTGAAAAGTATAAATCTCACTTCTTTTATATCACTACCTTCAAGATAATCAGATACTACTCTTAAAGCTATTTTTGCAGCTCTTTCTACAGGGAAACCATATGCTCCTGTGCTTATAGAGGGAAAAGCTATAGTTTTTACATTATATTCATCCGCCAATTTAAGGCTTTCTATGTAAGCACTTGCTAATAAATTATCTTCATTATGATTGCCGCCTCTCCATATAGGCCCAACAGCGTGAATAACATATTTAGCCTTTAAATTACCTGCTCCAGTTATAACCGCATGACCTGTAGGGCATCCTCCTTGTTTTTCTCTTATAATTCTGCACTCCTCATAGATAGAAGGGCCACCCGCTCTATGAATCGCTCCGTCTACCCCACCACCTCCAGATAAAGAAGAATTTGCAGCATTTACAATAGCATCTACTTCTTGATCCACAATATTCCCCTTTATTAATTTTATTCTCTCTTTCATTTCATCACCCTAATTTTAATTTTTTTACGCTTAAAATTATATCACAAAAAACTGATATTTTCACGACATTCTGTTTTCATATTTTTCACAAATTTATTCTCCCTTCTCTAAAAGATTTATCAAAGTTTGTGGGTAGTCAGTGATAATTGCATCCACACCTGCTTTTATCATCATTTCCATGTCTTCTTTCCTATCAACAGTCCAAGGAAATAATTTTATATTATTCTTTTTACATCCCTCTACTAATTCAGGTATTATATTAAAATAAAAAGGATGCAGAGAATACGCTTTCATTCGTATTGCCATGTGCCATGGTTCTACAAGCCCACATTGATAAAGAAGCCCAATTTTAAACTCCGGTGCCATTCTCTTTACATCCCTTAAGCTATAATGGTTAAAAGAAGAAATAACTACTCTATCCTCAAAGTCATAATCTTCTATCGCTTTGATAAGCTTTTCTTCAATTCCTGGATAAAGTACAACTCCACTTTTTATCTCTATATTTATAATAAAATTTTTATGTCCAATGAGTTCAAAAACCTCATAAAGAGTTGGTATTCTCTCCCCTGCAAACTTCTTGTCAAATTTTATTCCAGCATCTAGCCTCTTAAGCTCTTTTAAAGTAAAATCTTTAACAAAGCCAATTCCGTCTGTAGTCCTGTCTACCCTTTCATCGTGAATCACTACTAGTTGTCCATCTTTAGTAAGCTGCACGTCCAATTCAATACCGTCAGCTCCCATTTCTAAAGCCCTTTTAAAAGATGCTAATGTGTTTTCTGGAGCATTTCTTGAATCTCCTCTATGGGCGATTACTAAAGGTTTCATAAATATGCCTCCTCATTTTTCAATTACTATACAAATTTTATCACACTTACCTTTAAAAACAAATTCACAAAATTAATTTTGTATAATAAGTTTGTTCTTCTTCATGAAGGAAAATTATTATTAAATTTTCTTTTTTAAAATCTGCTGTCACATCGTGTTTAAAAAATTCATAAGTCACTCTCTTTGACAATTCAAGACTGGAAAGTCCAACAGCTTGTGGAAGATTTTTTTTCAACCAATTTTCATCTTTAAGATACTTTTTAAAAATCTCTTGCCCTTTCTCATATTTTTCTTTTACACAATCAGGTAAATCTTTGGCAGCATTAAAATACAAAAAATCAAATTTTATAATGTCTTTTATTAAATCCTCATCGACATCGAGTGTTTCAATAGAAAATTTATATAAAATATCGTATAAGGCTTTTAATGAATGATTTTTATATAATAGCTCGTTTTCCTTCCAGTACTTATAAAATTCAAGATAAAAGTCAAATGGCCTTTTAAATTTATTCTCCAAATATTCAAGAGTTTTTTTAAATTTTCCAGAATTATAGTATTTGTTCAAAAGTAATGCTATACCTTTTAAAATAACTACCTCTTGATAACTAATATCCTTTGTATACAAGACCTCATAGGGGGGCTTACTATCATAAACTATTTTAAACTCCCCCACTTTTCTCATTAAAGGAGTGCCTTTTAATACTTTTAAAAATCCCAACTGTATTTCATCAGGTTTTAAATTATACACATCATCAAAAGCTTTACTAAAAGTCCCAAAGCTATCTTCAGGAAGTCCCGCTATCAAATCTACATGCAGTTTTATTCCCGCTTCTCTAAGCAGTTTTATTCCTCTCAAGGCTTTTTCAACTGCAGTAATGCGAGATATTTTTTTTAAGCTATTCTTATTTGTAGTCTGAACTCCTACTTCAAACTGTATTCTTTTTTCCAACCCTTTTAATTCTTTTATAAACTCTTCATCCACAAGCTCAGGGTTAACTTCGCAGTGAAATACAGTATCTCCACCTATTTTTTTCATAATATTTAAAATCTCTCTTGCTCTCTTTCTATTTGAATTAAAAGACCTATCGATAAGTTTTAATATTTTCACATTTTTATCTACAAACCACTTTAAATCCTTTTCAACTTTTTCAAGGCTTTCATATCTCAATTTATTGTCAATAGAAGAAAGACAATAAGCACATTTAAAAGGACAACCTCTTGAAGTCTCATAATACACAAGCTTATTGCTCAAATCTTCCTCTTCCTCATAAGATATGGGAACTTCATTTAAGTTGACATAATCTTTTTGTGGTTGAATTACTATTTGCCCATCAACCATATAGCTAATTCCTCCAACTTCTTTTAAATCCCTTTTCCCTTCTAACGCTTCCAATAATTCTTTAAAAGCAATTTCCCCTTCCCCTAAAACTATGTAATCTACAAAGCCTTTTGACAAAAGATTATCTACATCATAAGAAGCCTCAGGTCCCCCCAAAACCAATATTACTTTAGGAAGTATTTTTTTTATATTTTCAGCTAAATTTAATGCTATTTCTATATTCCATATGTAACAAGATATACCTACTACGTCTGGTCCCTTTTCTACAACATTTTCTAGCATAAAATCTCTACTGTCATTTATAGTGGTTTCAAAAATCTCTATATCATAAGGATGACAAAACTTTCTTATATTTCTTATACCAAGATTCGTGTGATAATATTTTGCATTGATCCCTACAAGAAGTGTTTTCATATATATCCCTCGCATTTTACTACATTTTACAAATATATAATATAAGTATTTATACAAAAAAGCAAATAATTTTATTTGCATCAGACTGTAGACAAACTTTCGTAAAGGAGATATTTTGCAATCGGAGCGAACAAAACTTAGCGAGACTGAGGGTGGAGGCAGGGCCGAAGCCAAGGAGGGCGGAGGCGGGCACCTGAGACAGGACGTCGCCTGACGGGGTACCCTGCCGGAACCCGAAAGTCGAGTTTAGTTTTGTCGCTTTGGAACATCGGAGCGACGATGCAAAATATCTCCTTTGAATATTTTTTAACTTTGTCAACAAACTGAAGCAAATAATTTTATTTGCATAACTATTTTTTCCTCCAATGAGATATAATATTGTTAAGTAAAACTTTGTGAAAGGATTGAAGACTATGGTTTTTATAAAATTCAATAAATTATGGCTAATACTTATATTAATTGCCACAATATTTTCTGTTTTATACCTTTATTATACATTATTCCCAGGAAATATATCTCATGAAGTCTACAAATATTTTTCCCCTTCAGAAATATCAAAAGCGCAAAAGTATCACAAAGTAAATCGATTGATTTACATAACTTCTTTTTTGACAAAAGTAGCTTTTTTGTTATGGCTTGTATTTGGGAATAATGCTATTAAGCTTTCATACTATACCGAAAAATTAGCTTCAGGTAAATACTATGTGAATGTCTTTTTATATTTCATTGCCTTATGGGTAATTTTAAGGTTAATATCTCTACCCTTTAGCCTTTTAAGCCATTCTGTTCAAGTTGAATGGGGTTTCTCTGTACAAACAATGGTTTCTTGGTGGAGTGATTATTTTAAAAGTGCGGCTTTAGACTTTGTTTTTTCGTCAATGGGAGTATTGCTCTTATTTGTGGCTTTAAATAAATGGCCTAATAAATGGTGGGTAAGTGCTGCAGTTTTTTTGACGATAATTATGTTTGTGCAAATTTACGTCTATCCTACTTTTATAGCACCTTTATTTAATAAATTCACCCCAATCAGAGACCAAAAAATAATAAATATGGTAAAGGAAATATCAAAAAATGCGGGAATAAAGATAGATAAGATTCAAGAAATGGATGCAAGTAAAAGGACTACTCTTGCCAATGCCTACTTTTATGGATTTGGAAAGACAAGTAGGATTGTATTGTATGATACATTATTAAAAAATTATCCAGAGGATGAAATAAAAGCAGTTATAGCTCATGAAGCAGGTCATTGGAAAGAAAATCACGTATTAAAAAGTATGTTAATAGGCATAGTAGGACTTGTAATAAGCCTTTATTTTTTTAATATTTTAATTCACTCAAGCCTATTTCTCCCTTATGGTAAAAAAATGACTCCTGCAGTTTTAGCGATGATATATTTGTTTATACTACTTATAAATTTTGACACAAGTCCCATACAAAATTACATATCAAGACAGATGGAAAAACAAGCAGATTTACTATCTGTAGAGTACCTTCACGACAAAAAGCCTGTAATAAAACTTCAGATTGACCTTGCTAAAAAAAGTTTATTGGATGTAGCTCCGCCGCCTTTTATAGAATGGTTTTCTTATTCTCATCCTTCTACAATGCATAGGATTGAATTAGTAGAAAAGGCAAATGTAAAATAAGGCACTTGTTTGTGCATTATCTCAGTTTGCTGACAAAGTTCTATTTTTGTTGGCATTTTGCATCGTTTGCTCAGGTGATATCGCAGACTAAACTAGCGCTCGTCCTGGGGCTCAAGCGGGGTTCCGGGCACATTCGTCATCCTTGACTTAGTGCCCGCCTCCGCCATCCTTGGCTTCGGCCCCGCTTTCGCCTCTCAGCCTCGCTAAGTTTAGTTACTGCTCTATCAAGTCGCTACACTTATGCAAAATGCCAACATATCATAAAGAGTTTGTCTACAGTCTGAAATAAGGCACTTAAGTGTGCCTTATTTTTATGAAGCTTTTTCTCTATCTATGAGTTCAATTGCTCCATGAGGACAATATCTCGTACAAACACCACACCCTGTGCACTTTTCTTCATCGATGCTTATGTTTATCTTAAATGACCCTCCAAACGTAACTTTAAAAGCCTTAAATCTGCAACTCATTGCCGCTGGACAAAAAGGTGACCTGTCGCATATATTTTCATCGATTCTTGCTACTCTCATGATTCTACCTCCATTAAAAATACTCCCCCTCTGTTTAGGGGTATCATGTATACATTATACACAAAATTTTGTATTTGTCAACATAAAAAAAAGGCCATCCTAAAGACAACCCCTTTAATTTATGCTCTTATAAAATTTATAAACACCTCAGAGAACTTTTTTGCATCATCAAAATAGCAGGTATGTCCCAAATTTTCAAACACAAACAATGAACTGTTTTTAATATTATTTTTCAATATTTCCGCAAATTCATAGGGTGCAATTTCATCTTTCTTCCCCCATACAATCAATGTTTTTACATATATCTCATTTAATTTTTCCTTGTATTTATCTACATTTATGCTATCTACAATTGTCAAACTTTTAAGCATATCGCCATATTTGAGAGCAAATTTTATAGATATCTCCCCACTAAAAGAGGGAGCTACAAGGTGAAAAGAAGATATATTTAATTTTTTTACAAATTCTAATAAAACCTCTTCCTTTTCTAAATCACACTCTTTGGAAGAACCATATCCGGGAAATTCGAGACATATCACCTTAAAACCTTCATTAGACAAACTTTCAGCTATCCCTGAATTTATCCAATCATAGGCATTGTATCTTTTACCATGCAATAATATCACTGTATCTTTGCTACTCTCTTTAGCTATTTCTAAATAATGAATTTTACTGCCTTTTATATTTACATACTCATCTTTTATAACCATTTAAATCACCTCTATATAATGAGTGAAAGCTCTGCTCCATCCCTTATCGCTTCTACTGCAGAAGCAACAGTTTTGCAGTCACCAATGAAATAATATCTGTTCTCATTTTTTAGTTCCTCAAATTCAGTATCAGGTAAATTTCCAACTGCTAAAACTACATCCTCCACTTTGACTACTTTATATGTGTCCTTGGAAGTATACATGAGTTTTCCACCAGATATTTCTTTTATTAAAGCATTTGTGATTATAGCAACTTTAAGTTCTTTTAATCTATTTAAAAGCAGTTTTTTGACCATTGGGTATATCCCTTCGCCAACTTCTTCTTTTATTTCTAAAACTGTCACATTTTTCTTTTTTTCAGCAAGGTATTCAGCTGTTTCAAGTCCAGTAAGGCCTCCGCCAATTATTGCAATATCTCTTCCCTTTGGAATATTTCCCTCCAATACTTCAATAGCCGTGTAAAGCTTTATATCTGCATCAAAATTGATTTTAGCTGGCTTTGAGCCTGTAGCAATGACAATTTTGTCATAAGGCATTTCTTTTATTTCATTTAAACTTATTTTTTTATTTAAATGTACTTTGACATTGTATTTCTTTAAATCATTTTCCAGATATTCGATAACTTTTTCTATCTCTTGTTTATAGGGAGGGACTTTTGCTACATTTAGTTGTCCACCCAGTTTATTTTCTTTTTCAAACAAAGTAACATTATGGCCTTTTTTAGCGAGATATTTAGCTGCGGACATACCAGCAGGTCCCCCGCCAATTACAGCTATATTTAATGGTTTATCAGTCTTTACTTCAAATTCTTTTTCTCTTCCTACCTCTGGATTAATCATGCAAGAAACAGAAAGTCCTTTTTGAATGTATGCAATACACGCCTGATTGCAGTGAATGCAATACCTTATATCTTCTTGTCCTTTTATCAACTTTTTTACTAAGTCCGGATCTCCTATAAGTCCTCGGGCTATGCCTATAAAATCAGCTATACCATCCTCTAAAATTTTTTCCCAATCATAAACACTGCCGAGCTTATCAACCGCTATAACAGGTATAGTTATATTTTCCTTTATCCTCTTTGTAATTCCAATTAAAGGCTTATCTTCAATTCCCATAGGAGAGATATGGTATTCTGATGTGGAAGATACACCTCCCGATATATCTAAAGCATCAGCACCATGGTCTTCTAAGAGTTTTGCGAATCTTACACTCTCTTCAATCGTAAAACCTTCATCTGTAAAATCACTGCCATTAATCCTGCAAATTACTGTCATATCCGGAAGAGCTTTTTTAACTCCTCGCAATATATCAAGTGCAAACTTTGTCCTTCCTTCAAAATTTCCTCCGTATTCGTCAGTCCTTTTGTTTGTATCAGGCGATAAAAATTGATTTACAAACCAACCATGGGCAAAGTGCAACTCCACAGCATCAAAACCAGCCTTTTTCGCCCTTATTGCTCCACTTACAAAATCTTGTACAAAGCCTTTTATCTGCTCTTTTGTAAAATCTGATGGCTTGTATTTTGGATTGTGCATTGCAAGCTAAATAGCAGCTTGTGCCCCATTTTGGTGAATTACCTCCGATAATTTTCTAAGTCCCTGTATTTTATCGTCATCATCTATTCCTATCTGATTTACAAAAAATTTCCCCAGCTTATTTACATAGCTTGCACCCACAATGACCAATGAGACACCTTTTGACCTTCTTTTATAATATTCTACTTCTCTTTCGCTTACAAAACCCTCATTTGATAAATTTGTAACAGTAGGCAACATAATTATCCTATTTTTTAACTTAATATTCCCTATTTTCCCTTCTTTTAATAACACATTGACCACCTCTTTCATAGTTATATTTTAAAACTTGCGTTGACATAAGTAAAATAATATAATTTTATACGCCATATAACTGAAAACTTATAGGGTAGTTAATGTGAAATTTTAATTTCTTGACATAAGTTGCCATAAATGTTACAATAATATTAACCATAAAAATTCTAAGAGGTGAATTCTTATGAAAAAAATTGCTATATTAATTGAGAATATGTATGAAGAGCCAGAACTACTATATCCATACTATAGACTTAAAGAAGAGGGATATGAAGTACATTTAATAGGTCCAGAAAAAGACAAAGTATATACGGGAAAACATGGATATCCAATGAAAAGCACCCATGCTTCAAAAGATGTAAAAGCCAAAGATTATGATGCAGTAATAGTCCCTGGAGGTTATTCACCTGATTACATGAGGAGATGTAATGACACTATTAATTTTGTCAAAGAAATGGACAAACTGCAAAAACCCATAGCGGCTATTTGCCATGGTCCTTGGATTATGGCTTCCGCTTGCAATTTAAAAGGAAAAAGAGTGACAAGCTTTTTCTCAATAAAAGATGACTTAATAAATGCAGGAGCCCAGTATGTAGATGAAGAAGTAGTTGTAGATGGAAATTTAATAACCTCCAGAACTCCAAATGATTTGGTAGCTTTTGTAAAAGCCATAATTGAAAAGGTTAAGTGAACTATATGTTTCACAAACTGTAACCCCACCACTTAAGGCGGGGTTTCAGACTGTAGACAAACTTTCGTAAAGGAGATATTTTGCAATCGGTGCGTACCTTATCAGGTAGTTTTAATAAAAGCAAGGCCTGTAAGCCAAGGCAGGGCCGAAGCCAAGGAGGGCGGAGGCGGGCACCTGAGGCAAGGAGGCCGATTGTGCCCGGTACCCTGCCGGAACCCGAAAGTCGAGTTTAGTTTTGTCGCTTTGGAACATCGGAGCGACGATGCAAAATATCTCCTTTGAATATTTTTTAACTTTGTCAACAAACTGTAACCCCGCCACTTAAGGCGGGGTTTCTTCTTTTTAATTTATTTAGTCCTTTTGTAACCATTACTCTATCACATCCTATTAAATTGGCAAGGTTATCAAAAATTACGCTATAAATCAATTAAAAATGCGAATTTTTATAGGAAATTCCAAATAAAAGTTCGTGATTATTTTAAAAAAAACTAAAAGACAGGTTCATAACCTGCCTTAAATTGCAAACATCACCTGCCAATCAATTTGATTATATATTCCATCAGGCGCCCTCCCAGGTAGATGCCTATCACACCAGCAATTCCCGGCAAAACACTGGGAGCCGGAATGGGCAACCTGAAAAATGAAAATATAAGACCTACAGCCATTCCCGTAACTAAAGCGAGCAATGTCTCCTTCACACTAACACCCCTCTTTTACTTTTATTATTTCCAGATAAAACCCTTTTAATCCTCATATAATTATACCACAATTTTAACTTGTTGTCAGACATCTAACCATTTCTTATTAATTTTTTAAAGCACAAAATATGGTATAATAGTAACTGACCAATAAAGAACAGGGGGAGGAACATGAATAAACCTATCATAGGTATTGTGGGAAACATAAGCTATGAGACTGAGGGAGTGATGATCGGAGAAGAAAGAATTTATGTAATGAGACCTTATGTAGAATCAGTTCTAAAAGCTGGGGGCGTGCCTGTAGTTTTACCTATAGTCTTGGACAAAGACACACTAAAAAAACAGGTGGAAAAAGTAGATGGAATTTTAATAACTGGAGGACAAGATGTAAATCCCCTACTTTACAACGAAGAACCCATTGAAAAACAGGGTGGAATTACTCCTGACAGGGACTGGTACGATATTGAAGTCATAAAGTACGCTTATTCACTTAAAAAACCCATTCTGGGAATATGCAGAGGCATTCAAGTGATGAACGTAGCTTTAGGAGGGACTTTATATCAAGACATATCTCAAATCCCTACAGCTTACATAAAGCATTCTCAAAGAGCAAAGCCCGATTTACCCACCCATACGGTAGAAATAAAAGAAGGAAGCAGGCTGTATAATATCTTGGGCAAAACCATTGCAGTGAACAGCTTTCACCATCAGGCAGTAAAAAACGTGGCAGAGGGCTTCAAAATAATAGCCCAATCCAAAGATGGAGTTATAGAAGCAATTGAGCTTGAAAAAGAGGACTATTTTGTGGTGGGAGTTCAATGGCATCCGGAGCTTATGGCTTACAAAGGAAATGAAAAAATGCTGGAGATATTTAAACAATTTGTAAAGGCCTGCTTCAAGAACGAATTCACACCCCCTCTAAAAAGTATATCATCAAAAAAGGCCTTACCAAAGCGGTAAGACCTTTTCTTTTATCCCCTCTGCGCTACAGTTGATGCCTGTTGCAACGGGTCCCACACAGAATTGTATGGAGGAGCATACGCAAGGTCCAAAGCTTGCAACTCGTCAATAGTCATTTCATGGAACAAAGCAGTAGCCAAAACGTCTATTCTCTTGTCGACTCCTCCTAATCCCCCTGCTATTTGTCCCCCCAGAAGTTTTCTGTTATCCTTGTGGTAGCAGAGCTTTATCGTAAGAATTTCGTCTTCCCATGGATAGTAATGGCTTACAGGCCTTGCTTTTATTAAAACTACCTGATAAGGTATGCCTAAAGCTTCGCAGTCTCTTTCTCCAAGACCACTTCTCGCTATGGTCCTGTCAAAAACCTTGACAATAGCCGTTCCTACCACTCCTGCAAATTTCGCATCTCCGCCTGCCATATTTATTCCTGCAATTCTTCCCTGTTTATTAGCAGTGGTCCCCAGTGGTATGTAATCCGGTGCATTTTTTATCCTGTTAAAGTGCGTAGCACAATCCCCAGCAGCGTATATGTCAGGAATACTCGTTTCAAGCCTTTCATTTACTAAAATAGCATTCTTCGGCCCTAACTCTATTCCTGCTTCCTTTGCCAGCTCGCTCACAGGCCTTACTCCTATAGATATTATAACTAAATCGGCTTCAAATTTGCCATTTTTCGTTACAACGGCTTTTACTCCTTTTTCATCCCCTTCCAAACCGACAACTTCTTCGTTTAAATGTACTTCCACTCCATGTCTTGTAAGAGCATCCTGAGCTATTTCGGCAATCTCCTTATCAAAAGTAGGTATTAACTGCGGTGCTAAATCCAAAACCGTAACCTTAAAGCCCCTGCTGTGAAGCGCTTCGGCAGTTTCAAGCCCTATATAACCTCCGCCTATAACCACCGCCTTAGTGGGAGTATGGGAGCTCAACCAGTCAAGAAGTTTTTCCGCATCACCCATGGTCTTTAATGTAAACACTCCCGGCAAATTTCTGCCCTCCCATGGAGGTACTATTGCAGTACTCCCTGTCCCAATCAAAAGCACATCATAAGGGACAGCGATTTCGTCTTTTTCTTCCCTGCGGAAAACCTTGATTTCTTTTTTGGAGGGATCTATTTTCACAACTTCGTGATAAAGCTTTACGTCAATATTGTAGCGATTTAAGAACTCTTCCGCTGTGCGCGCAATAAGCTTTTTCTTCTCAGGCACAACCCCTCCCACCCAGTAGGGTAGACCACACTGAGCATAAGAAATTACCCCTTCCTTTTCAAAGACCAGAATTTCCCCCTCTTTATCCATCCTCCTTATTTGGGAAGCTGCGCTCATTCCAGCCGCATCTCCACCTATAATAACATAGCGCTTAGGCATTTTTCTTCCTCCTTTTTGTACTTATGTCCACATCTACATTATACCTTTTCCTGTTTAATTTTTCAAACAGGTCATTCTATAGCAATTTTATCCCATTGGGACAGTTCCTCAATCTTTTTTAACACCCTTTCCTTTTCTTCCCCTTCTAAAAGGCGAGGGCTGTAGTCATTTCTATCCTTTTGAGAAGATATAGACACAGGTATTATATTCGCCTTAGTCTCTGCCACTTTTCCCTCTTTATCTACAAAGAAAATTTGCTGGAAAATCATCGAATCCTTGTCCTTAGGATTTCTATTTCCTCCAAACACAAAATTGCCCAGAGAATATGCAATATATCTAGCTTTGTACTTTTCTATTCCCTGAAGCACATGGGGATGGTGTCCTATAACAAGGTCTGCTCCCTCATCGATTGCAAAATGCCCCAGATTCCTCTGTATTTTATTAGGATAATACTTATTCTCTTCTCCCCAGTGAAAGCTCACAATCAATATATTGACCTCTGGCCTTAGCTTTTCTATGTCTTTTTTTATCTCTTGTTTTGTCCATTCTGTATCGTCATAACCTGTATAGCCCAAAACGCCAATCTTCACTCCCTTTACCTCAGTGATATACCTGTACCCGTAGCCAAAATAACCTATACCCTCTTTCTTTAAAGCATTCACAGTCTCATAAAAGCCTTCTTTTCCATAATCAAAGGAGTGGTTATTAGCCAAATTTACTGCATCAACCCCCCCTTCTTTTAAAATCTTCACATACGAAGGATGTCCTTTAAAAGCATATTCCTTTTCTGCTCTTTTTGTAGAAGTAGTCAAGGGACCTTCTAAATTTGCTATAGTCAAATCGCCCTTTTTAAATGTATCTTTTACATTTCTAAAAAAATAGGAGTAGTCGTAATTCTGCTTTCTCAGTTCCTCATCAAAAATGCCATATCTAGAATATTTCTCATCTGAACCCAGAGTACAGTCCCCTACAGCATTTACCACTATTTCAGTGTAATCTAACACTTTTTCTGCATCTTTCGTGTCTTGCCCTTCTTTAACTGGTAGTAGACTTTCTTCTTTTTCCACAGTAACTTTTTTCATGGCACTATTATCAACCGAATTTTCAAAAAATACCATTACAAATACTACCGCAAAAAAGAAAAATAAAGCCTTTATAAATATCCTTTTACCCATTCTTTCCCCTCGCAAACCGAGTTATTATTCTTCTAAATCCAGCACTTTTACAAGCTCTTCCTTAGCTCTTTTTAAAAGATTTTTAGCCTCCTCTATATTCTCCATCTCCATTGCCATAAAATAGAATTTTATTTTAGGCTCTGTGCCTGAGGGTCTAACGTATACTATGAGCTTCTCCCCAAATTCCATCTTTAAAACATCTGAAGGGGGTATACGGTCATATCCTTTTAAGTAGTCCACAACTCTTGTGAGCCTGTGGCCTGCCAAACTTTCAATTGGCTTTTCTCTTAGCCTTTCCGTAATCCCCTTTATTTTCTTAAGCCCTTTTTCCCCTTCATATACAGGAGAAAGCTGGTCTTCAAGGTAGTAACCGTATTTTTTATAAATTTCTTCTAAAGCATCAACTAAAGTCATGCCCTTCTTTTTGTAGTAGGCAGCCATTTCACAGGTTACCATTATAGGAGTGCCTGAGTCTTTGTCGTAAACAAAATCTCCCACATTGTACCCATAGCTTTCTTCATAGGCAAAAAACACCATTTTGCCTTCTTTTCTCAACCTATCAGCTTCATTGCATATCCACTTAAAACCTGTAAGCACTTCAGACACCTCAACCTCGTGCGCCCTCGCAATTTTAGCAAAAAGCTTAGAAGACACGATAGACTCTATAACAGCCGGATTTTCTGGCATGCCCTTTTCAGAATACATCGTAAGAAGAAAATTCAAAAGCAAAATCCCCATCTGATTTCCATCTATTCTCACATAATCCCCTTTATGCTTTACCAAAACTCCCATCCTATCTGCGTCCGGGTCTGAAGCCACAACTATATCCGCATCAATACTTCTTGCATCTTTCAAAGCAAGCTCAAAGGCCTCATCAAACTCTGGATTAGGATAGCTCACTGTAGGAAAGCTTCCATCCGGTATCTGCTGCTCTTTTTGAATATATACATCAAATCCAACTTTCTCAAGTAGTGGCGGGACAATTTTAATACCTGTCCCATGGAGAGGTGTATACACTATCTTTAAATCCTTTGAAGAAATCCCAAAAGAATAAGAAAGGGCTTTTTCAAAATATGCAGAGTCTACCTCTTTCCCCACCATGACCACAAAGCCCTTATCTTTAGCCTCATCAAAGGACATCCTTTTTACATCCGCAAAAGACAGTTTCTCGTACTCCTCTATAATGCCTTTATCATGGGGCGGAATAATCTGAGCGCCATTTGACCAATATACCTTGTATCCGTTGTATTCCGGAGGATTGTGACTTGCTGTTATCATTATACCAGCTGTAGCCTTTAAAAATCTGACAGCAAAAGACAAAAGAGGTGTGGGTCTAAAATCGTCAAAAAGATACACCTTTATCCCATTTGCTGCAAGTATTTGAGCTGACTCTACAGCAAATTCCCTTGAAAATCTTCTCGTATCATAAGAAATAGCTACACTTTTTTCTCCTTTTACTGTCTTGTTTATGTAATTGGCAAGAGCCTGGGTTGCCTTCCCTACCGTGTAAAAATTCATTCTATTGGCCCCCAGCCCCATAATGCCCCTTAATCCAGCAGTGCCAAATTCCAAATCCATAAAGAAGGCATCCTGTATTTCATCTGGTTTCATTTTTTTAAGCTCTTCTTTATCCTTATCCGATATAGCCGGGTCATTGAGCCATACCTCATACCTTTTTAAAGTCTCTTTCTCCATTCAAATCCCGCCTTTCCTGCCAAATCTTTAATTTTATTATACCATAAGGCTTTTCTTTTTAATACAATTTTCCATTAAAAAAGGCATCGGCTTACCGCCAATGCCTTCCAATCACTTGCCTATTTCGTCAGTCAATCGAATAATTTCGTCTACCATATCCCCGATATACTGAATTGTATCTAAAAGAGGTTTTTCAGTAGTTATATCAACACCTGCCATTTGAGCAAGTTCAAGAGGGGTCTTTGTTCCTCCTGCTTTTAATACTTCTTTCCAATCCTCCAAAGCTTTTTGCCCTTCCTCTAAATATCTCTTATTGACTTGAGTGGCTATAGTAAGCCCTGCACTGTAAGTATATGGGTAAAGTCCCATGTAATAATGAGGCTGTCTCATCCAAGTGAGTTCTGCTCCTTCGTTTATTTTAACAGCATCTCCCCAGAATTTTTCCAGAACTTCCCTTTTAATCTTATTCAATGTGGGAGCAGTAACAGACCCTCCTTTATCAATTATCCTGTACACTTCCCTTTGATAAGCTGCCTCTAGAAGGTGAGTAACAAAATTATGATAATAGGTCCTTGAAACCAGAGTAGACAAAACCCATCTCCTCATCCTCTTGTCATCGCTATTTTTCTTCATCAAATAATTCGCCATGAGAAGCTCATTCATTGTGGAAGGAGCCTCTATAAAGTAAAGGGAGGGCCTTGTGTCAAAAATATTCTGGTATTGCTGAGCCAAGTAAAAATGCCCAGCATGTCCAAGTTCATGCGCCAGCACAAAAACTTCTCTCATTTTATTCGCCCAGTTTATCAGTACATAAGGATGTATGCCATAAGGGGTTGCGCAGAAAGCTCCCGTCATCTTTCCCTTGTTCTCTGCAAAATCTATCCACCTTTCATCAAAAGCCCTTCTTAGCATTTGCCTGTAATCTTCTCCCAAAACCGACAAGCCTTCCTCTATGTACCCTTTTGCCTCCTCTATCGTGACCTCCGGTTCAAAATCAGGGTCTACCTCCAACTTAAGGTCGGCAAATGTCATCTCTTCTAACCCGTGTACCTTTTGAAGGAGTTTAGCAAATTTTCTCATATGAGGGGCTAGATGCTCCATTATGAGGTCAATCTGCCTTTCATACATCTCTCTATCTACTTTCTGAGGGAAAAGCAGGCTGTCAATGACAGAATCAAATCCTCTCAGATTAGCCAGTATCTTGTCCTTTTGGACCTCTAAGTTATAAACTGCTGCTATTGTGTTTTGATACTCTTTCAATTTGTTATAAAAAGCCTCAAAAGCTGCTCTTCTCACTTTTGTATCCTTCTCATATTCCCACTTTGTCTCAAACAATGAAAAGCTAAGAGGATATTCCTTGCCCTCCACTTTAAAAGTCCCAAAATTCATGTCTGCCAGCTTTGCCATGTTGTAAATATCCTCAAAAGAATCGATGACCGGCGAAAGGGCTGATAACGCCTTTTCCACTTCTGGAGGAAGAGCGTATTTTTTCTTCCTCAAGATCTCTTTTAAGTAATTTGCATTCTCCTTTGACCCTTCTATGGCCTTGTTTATGACCTCTTCCTTCTGCTGTATAATCTCTGACTCTATGAAGCTCAAACGGCTTTCAATGTCTGCAGCCATATTTTTGAATTTTGACTGCTTCTCCACCGCATGGGTATCAGTCTGGTCTACAGCTACAGTCAAAAAAGCGTAATGCCATAAAAGAGTGACAATTTCCCCTAAAACCCTATACTTGTCAAGGCATTTGTTTATATTCTCAGGTGAATTTAGCCTGCCTTTGAATTCCTTCTCTATCTCCTCAGTCATTGCCCTGGCTTTTTGTACCGCTTCTTCATAATCCTTTTCCGTCTTAAATATAGAAGACAAATCCCAAGTAAGCCTTTCATCAACATCTCTTCTCTCTAAAAGATGCGTACTCAAAAAAAATCCCCCTTTCAAATTTTATAATTTTTTCTCTCACCACAATTATAATCTTGGCAATAAAAATTTGCAAACGTATAACTTACCTTACATAAGAGGATTAAACTTGCCTACATATTCAACAGGTTTACATTCAAAAGTGGTAAAAGCCATCTTACTACGGGGAAATCTCGGCCGGATAAATACCAACATCAATATTAGAAAATTTTCCATTCCCCTTTTTCTTTCACAAAAGCGTATTTAGCCCTTTTAAAAAAGGTCATGGAAAGCTTATTATCAGCTATGGGCAGAGTCCATCTTTTTCTCAATACCCACAGTAAAGGCTCCTATAGCCTTTAACAAACTTTCTCACCCCCCAACAATACATCTATTTCCATGTACTTAAATGATATACCAACTCCTGCACATTTTCAACCCGAATTGATTCTGGTAGAAAAATTTTTTAAAAAGTGATAAAATAGTTTTAATAATGTTTTCGTAGGGGGAAAAAGAGATGGACCTTGGTCTTAAAGATAAGGTATCATTTGTAATGGCTGGAAGTAAAGGCCTTGGAAAAGCAGTCGCTTTAGAACTTGCAAAAGAGGGAGCCAATGTTGCCATTATGTCTAGAAACAGTGAAAATCTAAAAAAGGCGCAGGAAGAAATTAAATCCATCACAGGAAAAGAAGTCTTGACAATTGAAGGAGATGCAACTTCCAAAGAAGATATTGAAAAAGCAGTAAAAGAAACAGTAAGTAAGTTCGGCACAATCCACATCCTCTTTGCAAATGCAGGAGGTCCTTCTGCTGGTGGATTTTTTGATGTATCTCCTGAAGATTACTTAAAAGCAATTGAATTAAATTTGATGAGCACAATATATGCAGTATATGCAGTAAAGGATTATATGATAAATCAAAAATGGGGAAGGATAATAGCTTCAACATCAATATCAGTAAAGCAGCCTCTTGATAATTTAATCCTCTCAAATGTATCAAGAATGGGGGTAATATCTTTTATAAAGTCTGTATCAAATGCATTAGCACCATTTGGAATTACTGCAAATGCCGTAGCCCCCGGCTACACAATGACTGAAAGAATAGAAAACTTACTTAAAGCAAGAGTTGAAAAAGAGGGCATAACCTTTGAAGAAGCACAAAAATCAATGATTACAGACATCCCCATGAAGCGCTTAGGCACTGTTGAAGAATTTGCATCAACTGTTTTGTTTTTAGCATCAGAAAAAGCATCATACATAACAGGGGTAGTTTTACCAATTGATGGAGGATTTATAAAAGGGGTGTAAAAGCTAGGCTACAAGCTTAGCTTTTACTCCCCTTCTAAAACCTTTTGCACCCTATCTAACTTCATCCCTCACTATTTTCCCATCCCTTATATTAATTTGTCTTTTTGCTCTATTTGCAAGATCAAGATTATGTGTAATAAGCAAAATTGTAGTCCCTTTCTCACGGTGAAAGGTTTCCAGCAGTTCAATCACCATGAGACTACTTTCACTATCTAGATTTCCTGTTGGTTCATCAGCCAAAATAATATCAGGTTCTGTAACAAAAGCGCGGGCGATAGCCACTCTCTGCCTCTCTCCCCCTGAAAGGCGGGAAGGGAGATGATAAAGCCTATCCCCTAACCCCACTTTTTCTAAAAGCATCTTAGCTTTCTCCCTTACCTCTTTTGTCGGCTTAAAGCCTATTTGAGGCATCATGACATTTTCTAAAGCTGTAGCAGTAGGCAAAAGATAAAAATCCTGAAAAATAAAACCTAATTTTTCACGCCTTAAATGCGCCAGTTCTTCCTCTTTAAGTTTATGAACAGGCTTATCATCTACCCATATTTCCCCCTCATCAACAGGTTCGAGCCCGCCTATTACATTAAAAAGGGTTGTCTTGCCAGACCCTGAAGGTCCAACAATTGAAACGTATTCCCCTTTTTCAATCTCCAAAGAAACTGAATTTAGCGCTCGAATTTCTGCTTCACCTACTTTATATATTTTTACCACATTTTTTAACCGAATCACCAATATTCACCCCTTACACATTTTTTATATCCAATTTTACCTTACCTTTCTTTTTTAGAAATTTCTTTCAAAGCCTCTTTAAGTCCAGGATAATCTGGCTTTCTCTTTTTTAAAAACTCCAAAATTGACTTTGCCGTTTTAACATCCCCTTTTTCTAAGTAATAATATCCCAATTGAAGCAGTGTCTCATCCTGATAAAATGAAAGCTGTTCTAAAGATATGTTCATATGAGAAGCTACCCTTTCCGCTTTTTCTTTATCTTTCAAAAGATGATAAAGCATAAAAGCAAGTTCTTGTGATGAGGGCAAATATTCCTTCTCCTCATAGGATTTCAAAATAATATTTTTAACTTTTTCAGGCTTTCTATCGTAAAAGATGTAATAATACGCGTAAATTTGATTTTTGTCTTCATCTTTTATCCTCCATTTTAGCCTTTCAATAGCTTCTATATACTCTTTATAAGCTTTGGGGTCTTTCTTTTGATAGACGTCCTGCCCCCAGCGCCTTAAATATATATCTGATTTTTCCATTTCTTCTGCCCATTTAGATTTATCCGCTGCTTTAATTACGGCAATTAAAGGCTCTCCCTCTCCTACCTTTTCTCTCACTTTTTCAATAGGATAAATCCTTTGTTTCATGTCCGGCAGAAGGTAGTAATAGAGATTTTCGTCATCTAAACCATAAACAATTCCAGCATCTTTACTTGTACCGCTAAAAGAAAATTCAATTAAAACAGGGCTTCCTTTTAAAATATCCTCCTTTAACTTGTAAACTCCAATCGGTTTGTAAATAAGAAAAAGCCCTTCTTCAGAAAGAAGGTGAAGTATATCAGTCAAAGCCACATAATCCTGCTTTGGAGTACTATAAACCTTTTCTGCCATCTCTTTTGTCAAAGGATGTCCCAAAAAAGCACTCAAGCGCTCTACCCCTTGAATAAAAGGGTCTGCCTCTTCAAAAATAGGCGTAATTTCTACTAATTTTTCTGCCTTAGGAATTGTATGTAAATTTTTTGGAGTTTGGTCTTTTTTCTCAATTTCAGGCTTTGGATTACAGGAGGCCAAAAAAAGCAACACTAGAGTCAAAATCGTAGCAAAAATAGGTCTTAAAAGCTTTCTCATTATTTCCCTCCTCTCTTAATACCAGAAGCAAGCCTAATAAAATGCATCACAACCGCTGTAACCGCCATCATTAAAGCCATAGGCAAAAGCACAGCAACTACCACCACCCAAGGTGGCAGCCAAAGTGTAGAAAAAAGTTTTAGTATGATTAAAGCAGACAAAGCACCTAAAATACCGCCTAAGCTTCCAATAGTACCAGCCTCAATAAGAGTATATAGCATAAGCCTTCTTCTGGACCAGCCAATTGCCCATAAAAGTCCAAATTCCTCCTGCCTTTCCCACAAATTAAGCCACAAAAGCACAACAACTACCGCAATTGTCAAACCTACACCCAATCCTAACAACGCCTTTTGATAAGGCAAAAGATGTAAATCAATGACCTCTCCTAAAAATGAAAGGTACAAAAACTCCGAAAGACTGTACTGAGTTGAAACAAAAAGTATTACCATCAAAGTGCTAAGTAGCACTGACAAAACCAGTAGCCCAAAGCGCAAAGGCCTTCGCATCATCTGGTGGAAGATGAAGGTAAAAAATCCTCTTACAGAAATAAGCCTTCTGCCATCAGAAGTTCCCTCACCAGAAAGTCCCATTCTCGGCGAAAGCAATAAACTGCGGTAACTGCCAGAAAAATATCCTGTAGCAATAATTGCTCCATTTAATGAGCCGATGAAAGCAATATCTTTCCATGTGAAACTTTCTAAAAACGCCTTGAAGAATAACACAGGAATAAGCGAAAAAATAGTCAAACTTATAACTTCCAGAGATAGTCCATAAACAACCCTTTTTCTTGGCCAGCCAATAGTGCGAAGTTGTGCAAATTCTACTGATCTATTTATCAAGCTATGAGTTATTACTGTATACAGCAAAAAGAAGATTATTATAAGTAAATAGATAAAAAGCCACTTGTTTGCATTAGAAACTTTTTCTTCTATAGCCCAGCTGACCCCTTCTTTGATCCAACCTTCTTCCACCATCCCTACATCATCTTTCTGAGCTCCTCCTAATTTCACATGAACTTTTGTGGGGGAAGCCCCTAGCATAATTTCAACCTTGTGACCAGTTTTATCCATAATCTCCTTTGCCACTTGCTCAATTTTTTTCTGACTTATTGGGCTTCTTTCTTCAACCCCTTTTACAACGACTCTTACTGCAGAAATAGGTGGGTTATCCTTGTAAAAAAGCTTTGCCACATCCTTAGTAAGCACAGTTATTGCCTCTGGCCCACCAGTATAGTAAGAATCCTTCATGGGCAAAGGTATAAGTGGGCGAGGCTTCACAGGATTCCCTTCTCCATCTGCAATAATCATACTGTGGTGAGGCGTGTATATATCTACAGGGTCACCAGGCCTCCAGCTTGAGGCGTAATTAGGTTTAATCTTACGAGCATCGTATACTCCAACTACATCCAAGCCAAAAGCTATCTTTTCATCTTTTTCAAGTGTTTCTCTATAAACCTGTGTCTCATCTGCATTGCCAAAAAATAGATTCTTTTCTCTCGGGTGACCTTCCACATAAAGAAGAGGTATACCACTTTCTTCATATCCTAAAAATTTAAAATGAAGAGGCGAATATCTAACCAACCCAAGCCACGCAGTTCCCATAATATACGGTCTAACTTCTACTTTATCATTTTTAAGCTCAATACGAGCAAATTTGTACCTCCACTCAGGAGAATAGGCATTTAACTTATAACTTGCGACAATTTTTTTGGGACTTTCCTTTAAATAATCAATTGCATCACTACCCATATCCCATAAATTAACATCATTAGGAACAGATACTAAAGATACTTGTATAGACTCTTCCACATTCAATCCCTGATCTTTTAAGATTAATATAGGTAGCACAGGTTCCCCTATCCCTTTTTCAATTTTTAAATCTGCAAAACGCAAGTCATCCCCTTCGACAATAGCATTAGACAAGTTATAAAGCTTATCTTCGCTTTCGGGGTCTATAGCTACAAGAAGTAATTCATTGTCAGTTCTAAACAGCATACCTGGCGGGACAATGGCATTTTGAAAAATTACATAATCTTTCATTTCTACTTTGGTATGAGAAAAAATTTCATCTACTTTATTACCAACTTCCACGGGCTCATACTGGTCATATCCTAAGTAATTTTTCAGTAAAACATTTTTAAGTCCATCAAAGGCTTTCATTTGATATTTAATTTCATAAATTTTCCCTTTTTGTGCATCTTCATAACTTACAGAAATGGAATCGTATTTAAAATACCCCAAAATAGAAATAGGAGCAGCCACTTCAACCCCAGGGATACTGCGTATAGTCTCTAAATCTTCAAAAGATATCCCTCCATAGCTTGCCAGTGGAGTCTGAGGCGCAACCCAGCCATCTCCCAGTGCCTGATAGGTCTGGCTGTCCTTAGGATAAACCAGTATGTCATACTGCCAGCGCCAGTGATGCTGTAGGTCCTCCCTCGTTTTAATGCTCACAGTCTCTGTTAGTCTCTTAACTCCAGAGTATCCTAAACTTAAAATAAACAAAGTCGCCAAAATAAATAAGAATACCGGCCATCTTTGCCTAATAGAAATTTTTAGATATGTAAATATAACCTATCCCCCCTTGGTATGTTTATCTAAAAAGGCGGAGAAGCCACCGTCTTTTACTATTATTAAATTATCATGAAATTAACTAATAAGAAAATCCTCTTTATTTTCGTTTTAACGAAATTATCTGTTTTTCTCTTTGCTTTTATTTCTTTTCCTTCTTTTTTCTTTTTTGTATACCACTAATAAAGATTTTTAATTTTACACCTCTAAATTACAATTAGGTTAAATTTGTAAAATAATAGCAACAACTTACCTTTCACTTTAAAGCAATACGCCCCTGCTTTATTTTTATCTCAAAAGGTATCATTGCACTTACTGCACCTATAACTGTCGAAATAGCGATAGTTAAAAATGTCAATTTCACATCCAAGTTTACACCTTTATAAATCAAAAGTAAGAGCCCATTTGCCCCTATTAAGCCCAAACCCCCTGCTATAAAGCCATATATAGCTCCCTCAGCCATTACTAAATTTCTCACCCAGCTTTTCCTCCAGCCCAAAGCCAAAAGAAGTGAAAGTTCAAATTTTCTGTCCAGTATATTAAGGCTTATTAAGTCAGAAATAGTTACAAAAGCTAAAATTGCCGAGATTATGCCTATTAAGTAATGCTGCGGCTCAATTTTTAGTGAAATGTATTCTCCTAACAAAGTTAGGTTCAACACACTTTCAAAGTGCACTTTTATATAAAATAGTATACTTAGCAAAAAAACTGGTACAGATGCTGAAGATATAGATAAAAGCGCTCTCCATGGCCTGTTTAATACATTGCTCAAAATTAAATTGAAAATTGGATTTTGACTGTACCTTGAAACCCTTTGTTTTTGCACTTCACCTGATTTTAAAATTAAGTTTAAGTTCTCTTCTTTTTGAATTAAAGCAGAAAGCCCTGTTCCAGAAACATAAGCAAACAAAGAGATAAAAAATACAGACAAAAGCCTTGAGATTTCAACAGGTTTATTTAAAATATCTCCACCTATTATTGTGAGAATGGAAGCTATTATGCCAACAATTGTTCCTATGAAAACTCCTTCTTTTACAATTAGGACTCTTATGTGGCTATTTCTCCAGCCTACAGCAGATAAAATAGCAAACTCCTCCATGCGAGATAAAATACTCACAATTGAGGTTGCCAGCACAAAAAGCAATGCTTCAATAACCAAAATCAATATAAAAACCCAAAAGGCAACTGTAGTCTCTCTTACAATTGTAATAGCAGCACCCAGTTGAATCCATAACTCCTGCAAATAACCTATATCTCTCGCGTGAATAAGTATATTACGGGGAGAAGAACCCAGTGTTATATAAGCCTTGTGTCCAGTGCGGAAAGTTATCTCTCTTGCTACTTCCTCAGCTTTTTTCTGAGCTTCTAAAGAAAGATGCTCTGCCCCTTTTATTTTTATTCTGATTGCTGAAATAGGCTTATCCCCTATTATAGCTTCTGCCGATTCAATCGTTGTAAGTATAGTAGGCGGACTTGTTATAATCTCTAAAGGGCTCCCTGTCGGCTTTAAAGTAACCACGGGATTTTTAGGCGCTTTATTATCGTCAAGCACCACCTGTGCCTGAGCAGGCCTATATTGCTCCATTGGCAGTTCAGACAATGGGTCTTTTGAAATTTTAAGTTTTTGTACATCGTAAAAGCCTATGGGCTTTAAATAAACCCCTTTCCCTGAAACTATTTTTAACGGTCTAAAAGAAGGAACACCTGATAAATACAAATTCACCCATTCATCTTTTTCATCAATTTTTACCTCTTCAGGCTTGGCTTCTAGAGCTATAGGCCATCTGTCTTTGTAAGGAGATTCTATTTGACTATAATCTACACTTGTAGGCAAAAAATAATAATTACCTGCAGTGATAAGTTCTTGTCCCATAGTACCCTCTCGAAGCTGTTCTTTTAACATTTCGTGTATTTCTTCTGGATTTAACTTGATATCAAACACAGTTTTTTCTGACGGAATTTTATCTAAATACTTTTTCCCACCATTTTCTTTTAAAATATCTAATAATTCTGTATCTTCAATTTTTGGAATTTTTAATTTTTCAATTTGCTGTTCAAAAGATATCTCTGCAAATGGCCAGTTCATGATTAATACTGGAACTTTTACTTCTTGAATGCCATTTTGTGTTTCTTCTATTTTAGGAATATCTCCTTCTGAAAAATACCTTCCCTTTATCACGCTTTTATCAAGTCCCACAAGTCTAGCTTCTTCTTCAGGATCTATTGCTCCAATAAGGACAGCTTGTCTGTAAAAATCTACATCAGGAAATGGAATGCCATTAGCTTCAAAAATACTTTTAATTGGAAAACTAATTCCATATTTTTCTTTAAGTTTATCAAATTCTTCAGGTAACAAAGGATAAAGACGCTTTATTGTCTCTAAAGAATAAGGCTTAAACAGATAATAAACAAAGCTAGAGCTATAGTTTTTAAGTTCATCCGTAGTTTTAGTCTTTAAAATCACTCTGTATATACCAGGGTCTTTAAAATCAAAAGATGTAAAAGAAAGCATGATAGGTTTCCATCCTATTATAGAAACTGGTGCTGCTACTTCTACCCCTTCAATTTTCTTTATCTCTTCCCAGTCCTTTATGCTTATCCCTCCAGAAAAATTAGAAATCTGATTGGATTCCATTATGTTGAGATTCTCCAGCGGGAAACTTTTATCTTTTGGAAGCACTAAAATGTCATAGGAGCTTTTCCACCTTTTTTCTAATTCTTCTTGTACCGTTATTTTTGAATCATGACTTATACCTACCAAGTACGAAAAACCACTGGCTAAAATCGCTGCTCCTAAAAGCATTATAATCAAACGATTTCTCCTGTAGATAAAATTTCTGTATATATACTTAAGCATTTCTTAAAACCTCCAAAATGCGCCCGTCTTTCATAAAGACTTTGACGGGAGAAACTTTGGCTATTTCTTCATTGTGAGTAACAATTATGATTGTGGTTTTGTACTCCTTATTTATAAATTTTAAAATTTCTATTATTTTTTCACCTGTCGATGTATCAAGATTGCCCGTTGGTTCATCTGCTAAAATTATGCGCGGATTAGAAATTAAAGCCCTTGCCAGTGCCACCCTTTGCTGCTCGCCTCCAGAAAGCTCTCCCGGCAAATTATTTTCTTTACTTAAAAGTCCCAGCTCTTTTAAAAGAAGCCTAGCTTTTTCATATTTGTTAAACTCTGTACGCCTTGGCAGTACGGGTACGATTACATTCTCTATAACAGTAAGCGAAGGAATCAGGTGAAAATGTTGAAAGACAAAACCAATATACGAATATCTAAAATCAGCTAACCTCTTACCTTTAAGTGAAGAAACATTTATTCCAAATACTTCAACTTCTCCTTTGGTCGGTCTTTCAAAACCTGCAATTATATTAAGAAGAGTTGTCTTACCAGCCCCCGAAGGTCCCTTTACTGTCACAAATTCTCCGGGCCATATCTCAAGATATACACCTTTTAAAGCAGCTTCCTCTTCTTTTTGATTTTTATACATTTTTGTGACATTTTTAATTCTGACAGCCGGTTGTAAATTAAAATCACTCAAAATGTTGCCTCCTTATGTCCAAGATTTTTTGTTTGTTTTTAGTAAGAACACGAACCCCAATTACATGTTGAACATTCTGTTGTTATATAATTAATGAATTTTTTCTTAAAGCGTTACATAATGCCATCTTATTAAATCTTCCTCTCTCCTTTACATATCTTTTCCTTAACTATATAATATATGGTAAAGAAAATAATTTCAACCCGATTTGAATCGGGGTGGGGTGTTAAAAAATTGAAAATGGTAAAGTTATGCCTCGTCAAGAGACACTTGATTTATTATCTGTTGTTTTTAAAAAAGACTTAAATGAAATATTGCTCAAATATAGATTAAGAGATTATTCTACCTTTTATAAAATAAAAAATTCTATTGAAACTAAGCTTGAAAGTGGAGAGTTTGAGGAACTGGAAAAGGAAGCTTTAAAGCTTAAAAAAATAATTCACGAAGGCAAAATGAGTTTTTATTATGAACGATTACTAAAACAGCTTTTATATATAGTAGAATCCGTTATCGAAAAAAATATTAATAGTAATTATGAAAAGGCTTTAGAAAAATTAATAGAAGCTATGAAAGTCACTATGCCAGATTTTTCTCTTTCTGATTACATTTAAAGGCAATTCATTTGTTTGAGATATTGGGACAGGAAAAATTAAAAGAGATGGCCATAGAAAGTTGTAAGAAGTTTTACAATATAGATATCTCAATAAAGAGTTCCAATGAAATTAAATTCTCTAGCAGTAAGATTTAATCGCCGATTTCGCAAACAATGAACGGCATTGAATATAATGTGCTTCATAATAGACTCTGGCAAATCTGTTGTGGAAATTTCTTTAATATCCACTTTCTGTTTTATAAAATCAATTAATTCTTCAATACTTTTTTCACCAGGCATAATTTTATGTTTGTATTTTTTTAGTAAGTCCTCTCTGTTATTCATTGTTTCAACCCCTAATTATTTAGATACCATTTTTCACTAGACATAGTTATTATCAACGTTCAATAATTTATCAATCACTTTTTCTTATAGTCAAAACTCCTGAACAATAAGAAAGCTTTTCAAAATTTACTTTTAAATATGGCAATAACTTAGCTATTTTATCAGATATAATATAATGTTCCTCATCATCCCATATGTCCTTATCTTTTTCTTTTGCCTTAAGCATTTCTTCAGTATTTTCAAAAGCTACATCTCCAAATATTATAGCACCATCATCTTTTAAATTTCTTAATATTTCTGTTATCAATTTTATTTTTTGTTCATCTGTCAGGTGATGAATTGCATATGTACTTATAATATAATCAAAAATAATATTACTAAATTCTTCCGGAAGTCCTTTTGAAAAATCAAATTGTTTTAATATTGCTTCTGGCATTTTACTTTTAGATATCTTGAGCATTTCCTCCGAAAAATCTAAGCCATATATTTTATGCCCATCATCATATAATCTTTTTGTTAATACACCAGTTCCAAAACCAAGGTCTAAGATTATTTTCTTTTCATAACCAGAAACTTTACTATAAACAGTATCTAAAACCTCTTTATAGGCTGCAAAGGGATATCTATTCTCCCTTTCTGATTTTTTTACATCCATATCATAATCTTTCGCCCATAAATTAAATTCACTATCTCTCAATTCCAACATCCTTTCTTAAAAAATAAATTATTTTTGTTATAATCTCCATACACCTTATCGGAAGAATTGTATTACATATTAAAACGATTTTTTAACTTTAAAAATGCATAATAGCCATGATTCTCAAACTCTTTTTGGCTTATACTTGTTAACCTACTACAGATAAAACTACACTTGCTGGAGTAAAAATTTCATCAAAAGCGCCTACTTTTACTACTTCTCCGTCCTCTACAAAAATTATCTTGTCATATTTTTTAAGAACTTCTTCAGAAGTATTATGAGTTATTACCAGTGCTGTCAATCCTTCTATACTTAAAATGGAATTTTCTATGCTCAAAGCTGTTTTTTTATCCAGTGATGAGGTAGGCTCATCTGAAACCAATATAGGTGTACCTTTGATTAATGCCCGTGCAATGCTTATCCTCTGCCTTTCCCCTCCTGATAAATTACTGCCCTTTTCTCCCACTTCTGTATTTTCTTTATCCGGTAATTTCTCTATAAATTCCTTTAACCCGGATAAGGAAATTGCCCTTTCAATCACTTTTTCATCGTACTCCTTAAAAAGAGTTATATTGTTTTTAATACTTGTATCAAACATAAACACGTTCTGGTGTATCACAGAAATTAGATTGTTGTACAAATCTTCAGTTTTTATATTTCTTATGTCTATTCCGTCAATTAAAATTCTTCCCTCAAAATCATTATAGTATTTTAAAAGAAGTTTTACTATTGTTGATTTGCCACTGCCACTTGGACCAATAATCGCACATTTTTCTCCTTTTTTTACCGTAAAAGATATATTTTTTAAAGTAGGTTCTTCTCTCCTCCCATAAGAAAAGCTTACATTTTCAAAAACTATTGCGTCATTAAAATCTGTCTTTGAAATAAACTCTCCTTCCTGCTGTTCTTTATCTTCCATAATATCCATTATCTTTTTCTGTATTGATTCTGTCCCTTTCAAAGCATTTACCCTTTCAATAATTCCTATCATGGGATTTACAATATTATTCATTAACTGCACCGCAGCTATCATCAATCCAGGTTCTAAAATGCGCTTTATTACAAGATATGCACCGAGCCCCAGTGAAGCAAAAAACATTAAATATCCAAAGAACTCTGTCAGAGAATTTGCCAAAGCAAGCATTTTTTCAAAGAAAAATCGGCTATCTTCCACTTTTTTATTGTACTTTTTATACTGTTCTCCTACCAATTTTTCTACATTAAAGCTTTTTACCACTTCAAAACCAGATAATATGTCGTTTGTTTGCACAGTCAAATCAGATAAACTATCTGAAAATTCTCTTTTAGCTTTACTTATTTTTTCTCTAAAAAGATAAGGAATAACCACAAGAAAAATACTTATGACAAAAACCCCTACAGCGATGAAAAAATTCAATTTAAAAATTGCAACTGTTGCAATTATAAAAGAAAATATTAGCGTTACCATCGTCAATATATTTTTAAAATAATCTTGTTCCAGTATCGTCATATCGTTATTTAATGTGGAAATATACGAAGCGCTGTTGCCTTTCTGGAACTGGTCAATCTCTTTATTTATTACCTTAGAAAATATGTCATTTTTTAAATCAAAAAGCATTTGCCTTATATAGCTTGCCCTTACAATCCTAAGAGAATACCATAAAATCAATACAGAAATTAAATACAGTGAAAAAATTATACATGTTTTATATAAAAGTGCCATTTCATACTCTACTGCTGCATCTACAAAATTTGCTAAAATGAATGCTAACATAACGCTCAAAATACTTTCTGCCAAAGTTAAAATTATATTCCCAGCCAAAAGCAATTTATTTTTGAAAAAGTACTTTTTCACACCCTCACCTCCCAAAAATTTTCCCTAATACAATTCCCATTCCAAATCCTAAGAAAAGACCTCCAATGAAATGACCTAAGAATATTCCCAAGCCCGTACCTATAAACAAGCAGCCTATAAAAATTTTCCCCCTTTTTATAAAATCCAATCGACTCCCTTCCATTCTTCATTTTGTCTTTTTAAATTATATAAATTTTAACTTAAATTTTTTAAACTTTGTTGCTTCAATAATAACATTATTTAAATTTTCAGTAAAATTTATTAAAATATTAAAAACTCTAGTTATCATCGAATTAAGCTAAATTATCTCTCAAAAACTCTCAATTTCAAACTTTTACTCCTTTTTTCTCTGTAAATTAAAAACCCAGAGGGAGCAAAATAAACTTACTTCCTCCGGGTTTACTCAAAAAGCCACTTTTTCTGTTTCCAAGTACCCTTACCTAATTACCGTAAAGACAACGGAAATGGTTCTTTATTCATCCTCTACATATTCTAAAATATCTCCTGGCTGACATTCTAAAACTCTACAAATAGCATCTAAAGTTGAAAAACGAATCGCTTTAGCTTTACCCGTCTTTAAAATTGATAAATTTGCCATTGTTATACCGACTTTTTCCGAAAGTTCTGATAGCCTCATCTTTCTTTTCGCTAGCATTACATCAAGATTAACTCTAATCACGCTCCAACCCCCTAAATTGTCAGGTCATGTTCATTTTTTATTTCTATAACCTTTATTAAAAGAGCTTTAATCACTCCTGCGGCAGATGCTATGATAAAAGACATAAAAATTATGCCTATACCTAATAAAAATAGGCTCGGATGCAATGCATTATTAAGCAAAAGATATAACATACCTATTATATAAAGTAAAATTATAGCAATAGACGAGTAAAATACATAGGTAAGAGATCTGTTAGTATATTCTGTAAAAGCTTTATCTTTTTCAATAAGTCTTAAAATTACAAAGCCATTGTAAACGCCTATATAAAAAGGAATGCAAGTCAGATAAATGCCAAAAAGAAGAGGATATTTTAGATAAGCGTATTCTGGATTTTGGTCAGCTAATGTATTTGCAGCACGTGGAAGCCAGAAAATTGAAATCATAAGTATTGTAAAGCCTATGATAACTAAAGAAATTTTTAATGAGTTTAACATCCATCTTTCCATAACTCCACCTCAAATCCAATTATTTTACTTAATTATAATACACGATTTCTTGAAATTCAATATATTTTTATTGATAAACAATAAAATTATATCAAACAAAGGGGACGGTTCCTTTTGAAATCTAAGAATCAAACAAAAAGAACCGTCCCCCGTGTCTATTTCCCTGATATGGTTACTCCTTTCACGCTAATCCATGGGAGTACCTGCCACCCAAAATTGACTTGTTCTTTGGAAATTGCAGTTATATTTATAAGCATCTCTGCAATGTTGCCAGAAATCATCGTTTCACTTATAGGGTATTTTATTTTGCCATCTTCAATAAGATAACTATTTTTCGCAACCCCGGAAAAATCGCCGCTGTCACTTGGATATCCTCCTGAAAATCTCATAAGCAATATACCTTTTTTTACAGATCTAATCATATCATCAAGTGCTGTTTCACCTGGTTCAATTACAAAAGCCCCTCCATCATTATAGGCATATTTTAACCCTGTCTTTTTTGAGCCATAAAGACTTAATAAAAAGTTTTTTAATACGCCTTTGTCAATAATGGTTATATTTTGAGCTTCATACCCATCTTTGGTGACAAAATAGCCATTATAGATTTCCTCCGATACAGGACAAGAATGAACAGTCAAAAGAGGGCTTGCAATCTGTTTTCCCAGTTTATCTTTATATATGCTGGTTCCAGATATTATGGCATTGTCTGATAATGACCTCGTTAGGAAATCTAATATATCATTTACAGCATCAGGAGAAATTATGACATCACCTACAGACTTGCCTTCTACCGGTCTTGTTGTCGTCTGCTCTTCCAATTGTTTTAGTAAAATATCTAAAGTGCCACAACTTAATAATTCTTTATCGAGGTTTTTTAGAGAAAAACTCGTATAGTTAAAAGAAGAGGTCTTTTCCTGATCCTTTGATGAAAACATCGCAAAAAAGTTATATACCCCTTGATTAGAGACGTAATCAACTCCATTAGAATTTGCAAAATAACTTTCTTTATACTCATGATAAAGGAAAGCTTCAATCAGTATAATTTTAGGATATTTTTCTTTTATTTGTTTAAGTAATTCTTTCATCCTGTGATACATCATTTCTAAATCTGGAGTTCTATCTCCTGATGAAAATACTTTAGATGGCTGATATTCGGCTATGTCATTTGCCTCATCTTCAGGTGACGCCTCTGCAACTAATATAACGTCGTTTGCTACAGAATCAATTGATTGTCTATCGGATTTATTTATTGAAATAGTACCTTTTTTATTATCTTTTATAGCAGTCAAAGCTATATCTGTATCAAAGGTTGTTCTCAACATAGTAAATTCATTAGCTTCAAGGTTGACCTCACGCTTTTCTGTAAAAGTGAGATTAACCTGGGATTTTTGGGCACCTGCTTTATTTAAAGCTTCAAGGCTATACTTTACTATCTCCCTTGGGCTCATCATTTTACCTACCCCCTATGTTGATCTGACATTTGATTGCAGGACCGGCCATTCCAACAGACATAGGCTGTTTTTTACCACACCAGCCACTGCTTATCCATTTTATTTCATTAGAGACCATTGTCACCGTTTTGAGTACATCAAAAGCTACCCCTGAAATTGTAGTATCCTTTATAGCTCTACCTAATTTCCCATTTTTAATCTCATAACCCAATGTCACTCCAAACATAAACTCGCTTGTAGTATCAGCTTGCCCATTACTTGCCTTTACAAGATAATATCCATCATCAATAGATTCGATCATTTTTTCCAGCGTATCATTTCCAGGTAAAATAGCTGTATTCCTCATTCTAATTAGAGGTTCATCAGAAAATAAATATGCCCTTGCATTACCTGTAGGCTCCACACCGAAGTACTGCGCACTTTCTTTGTTATGCATATAGCTTTTTAAAACTCCATTTTCTATTAGTATCGCATCTTTAGCTTCTGTCCCTTCATCATCTATAAATACAGGAACAGGGCAAGTTTCGTCAAAACAAGTGTTAGCAAAATCAATTATACTAATCAAAGGACTTGCAACTTGTTCTCCTATTTTCCCATAAGCTACAGAACCTCCTAAGACAAGGTCTGCTTCTACCGTATGGCCAATAGCTTCATGGGCAAGAACACCCGCAATATCTGCATCAATAATGCAGGTTTTTATACTCGGCTCAGGCAGCACTCCTTCACTTTTATTTACTAAATGCCGATAAAGTTCATCAATTTTTTCTTCAAAATCCGAAGGTGATGAAAAAACATCCTCAAATTGTCCTCGCCCTCCGTAGGCATCAGTAATTGTAACAGGTTCACCGTTTTTTACCAGAGATAATGAGATGTAAATATTACTCCTCGGAATCATAGCTTTTAAATAAGAACCATCTGATGTCAAAAGGTATTTTTCTATATCAAGAGTGTTCAAAAATATTTTTCTACTGGCAATTTTGGGATATTTGCGAGATATCATCTCATCTATCTCTCTTAGAAAATGTATCAACTCTTTTTGGGTCAAACGAGATTTCTTCGTTGAAAAATCCTTTTCTATACTGGCAGGCCTTGAGGGAAGAAGTCCTTTTCTTTTATTCACTTTAGTATCTAAAAATTTAGCATTATCTGTAGCTTCTTTTATTACCTTCTTAATGGCCTCCTCGCTTATTTCTGCGTGTGAAGCAAACCCCCATGCACCATTTAAATAAGCGCGAGCTGATACACCGCTTGTTGATGACTGAGAATTCTTCACAATGTTCCCATTCACAAAAGTAATATTAAGCTCAGTATTTTTCTGCACTCTAAGTTCCGTATAGGCAGAAAATAATTCCTTATACTGGCATAAATCAATAGTTTTCAAACATACCCCTCCTAAAACTTTAATTATTTAATGTTGTGCTTAAATAATAAAAAATGTAGATTAAAAATTTTAATTTATATTGCTTTAATAATAGCATTTATTTAAATTTCCAGTAAAACTTGTTAAAACATCAAGAAACCGATATTTTGCTTAATTTATCTACTTTATCTCTTTATTACTTGCAATTTCAAAGTTTTACTCCTAATTTCTAATTTTTTCTTTTTCACGGTAAATTGACCACTTAAAAGGTATCACTATTTAAAGGAAATGAAACCAGTGAGGATGAAGCTAAAAAAATAATATCAGTACTTCCAAAACTCAATTGGTCGCTTTATGAAAAACAAAGCAATGGCGGTGCCATAAAACTTCTCACATGGCTATATGAAAGAAAATGTGATAACATGGAGGTACAAGATATAGCAAATATTTTAAAAGCAACTCAGGGCCTTGATGGCGCTTTTGCAGAACAATATGCAAATATAGTTGGTAAACTCTGTTACAATAATTTAGAGAGATTTATAGATGCACTTACCACTTTAGATAATAAACAGGCAGAGCAAATTTACAAATTCCTTAAGTACAGTTTTAGTTATGATAGTGCCTAGATAAAGATTCTCTCAAAAAACAGCTAAATACTCTTTTAAATTCACAAAAGACAACGAAAGTGCAGAAAGAGGTTATTAAAAAAGCTTATTGGCATTTTGCAATAACACAAAAGGAAGGTTATTTCACAAAACTCAAGGGGGCTGTAGTTTCTCCAACAGCCCCTTCTTCCAGATATCAGTTTACCTTACATTAATATACGTCATTCAATTCTCTGAAATATTAATATTACCGGTAGAGTAGTGATAATTGTTTGAGACAAGATTGCAAATAGTGTTAACAGCTTACCACCTGTATTAATTATACACTATTGGTAACAACCCCCACCGATTTATAAAATAGCAAAATACTGTCATTACAATTAATACTCAATAGCAGTTTTACTCAATTTTCTTCATTTTCTTTACACTAGCTAAAATATGCCATATTTCATTTTTGTTTTTATTATAAAATTCTTTATCTACTAGTAGATTAGCTTCTAAGCGCCAGCCAGACTCAAATCTTGGTGGGTTATCTTTATCATAATAAAGAACCACTATTTTCACTTTATTTTCCTCTAATCCTGAGTATACTTCTCCTTTATTGACATTTCCCACCACGAGCTGACTTTTTCGAAACCCCGCTTTTTCCCATATATCTCCTAAGTTTCCATCTGCAGGTACTCCTCCTACGATTCCACTTATTCTTATTTTATTTTCCTTATCCCCTTCTTTATATAAAACTACACCCCAATCTGGAGAAGCTTCCCGTCCTGCAGTTGCTTCCCATGTGGGTTCTTCTTCTAAAACCCATCCCTTTGGATATTTAAAGCTAAATGGGCCTTCTATTTCTCTAGTTGGTTTAAAATTATACTCTAAATAGTTGCTATAATTATACGAATAATTTTTAGGAATTGTTTCCATCTTCTCTGAACAAGCCACAAAAAGAAAGAGAATCAATAAGGATAATGAAATAAAATATAAACGTTTCTCCATTTTTCTTCCTCCGATATTAATAATTTCATAATTCTCTTTTTGCTACTGGCAAATATTTTTGAATTGTTTTTACATCTTTTATATGGAAATAATATAGAGCAACCCTAATTAATATAAATATCTCCAATAAAGAGGTTATTATTATCAGCAGAGTTATCGCTTTTTCAATTTCCTTCACCTCCTAAATTTTCTTTCAATTTTATCCTACCATTGAACTTTTCTCAGCGTACGGAACCTCCCCGACGTTTGTACATTTATTAGGACCTTCAATTCACCATGCTATCCGTCCCACTTGTATTTGGAAAAATGATATCTCTCCCTCCACCAAAACCAGTACTTCTGGATATGTCATATGTCCCTACTACTTTATTTTCCTGGTCTATTAGCTCTATCCCTTTTGCTGTCCTGTGCAAAAGGCCCATCATTTCCCCATCTCTTAAAGCAAAAACATAAAGCTCTGGAGGCTCAGTAGGTTTCACTATTTGAATACCTAAAAGTAAAATATTTTCATAGCTTCCCAAAATCTCTATGTTAACTGGCATAGCCGATTTTTCTCTTTCTGGAACATATTTTTTCTGATACTCCATCATCTCACTCATTGGTTTGAGAACCATATTATCAATATCCACTTCCGCAGGCACCGTGAGGGTAGGTATGAAGAAGCTTCTTTCAATAGAAGTTGTATTATCCGGTAAAGGGGGTAATGCCGGTGATAATTCTAGATTTTCTGGAATTTTTACTTCTTTCCATTCCATCCCTTTTGTCTCAAGGTCATACTTTAATATAAAAAGTTTTGAATAAATTTTCCCCTCACCTGGTATAAAACATGAATACAGTGTAAGTACTTCATTTTCCTTTTTAATAATTCCTGCTATAGTACCTGTTTCTTCTACACTATATTCCTTCCCATCCTCTCCTTTGAAAAAGTATGGAGTAATTACCATTTCCATTTCCTTATTTTTATTATTCTCATTGAAGACCAGACTGTACTTGCCATCTCCTTTGCTGACTAGTTTTATACCTTTCCCCCAAATTGTTTTCTCTTGCACAGGGACTTCTACTTTTTCGATATTTCCTTGATAATCTTGAGAGACTTGCACATATGATGGAACAACTAAATAGTCTTTTCCATCCCATGAAATAGGAGATTTTTTGTAAATTTCACTTGGTACATCTTTCTTCGAAATGGTGTACATGATTTTTAATTCGTCCTTTATCTTCTTATGTTCAAGGTCCCAATAATAAAGCTTTGCTTTTACTCCATCATCATTCTCCTCAAGGATTGCAAAAGGAACCTCATTCAATTTTACTTTCTCTTTTCTCTCTTCATTGGAACAGCCACAGGTCATTATAAGAGTTAATACAAAGATTATAAATAAAGACAAGACTTGTTTAAATTTTTGCTCTTTTTCTCCCATCCTTTCAACCCCTCACCTTTTAAAATTTAATTTTGTTTTGGATAATTCAAAACTTTATTAGAGACGGGCCTTCTGTTCACTGCCTACTTTATTAGAGGTCCATGTATTCGCATAATCTCTTGCTTTGAGCCTATCATAATAAGGATACAAAGCTGCTACTGTAGAAGTTCCTTCTTCAATTAATTTACTCTCCATTTCTTTATATCCTGCATCTTCATATTCTGCAGGGGATTTTGGAATTAATTCCTCTGCCGGTACAAACGTATTCATTTGTTCTGCATATAACTTTATCGTATTCTCTTCAATATTATTTCCTCTAAGTTCTGCTTCAAATTTTAATATCATATACGATTCATCAGGAACTCCAATATATCTTTTGAGTTCTGAGTATCTATCATCTAATATCTTCACCACTCTCTGTGCTTTTTCTTTTGTAAGTACACCACTATTAGCACTTAGTACTTTATCGATTTTATATTCCTTTTGAAGTTGATCATCGTAATCGGACATATTGGTCTTTCTCAACATTCCTTTAATGTATGGTAATTCACTAACTTTCTGTGCTTTCAATACTTTAGTAACACGTACTTTAGCAATTCCTTCAATTTTATCTCCTAACTTTTTAAAATCAACAATTTCAACATCTACATTATTTACGTGATAATAATAGGACCAATTATTTACAATCCATTGCTTAATAAAATTTGCTATTTCTCCCTGATATTTGAGGCCATTGTCTATTGCTTTCACAACATTACTTTTAATTCCAACACCATAGATAATAACAGCTATCACTAAAAGCCACACAATATGTCTTGCCAAACTTTTTCTTACCGTTGACATATTATTTCACTCCCCTTTAAATTTTTAATACATGGTTTTATTTGCCTATATTATTTCGCTTTAACAAAATTACCTTCTTCTTTTATTTTTTATATCACCTCACTTTCTTTCTCGATAGTAGTAAAATATTTAACAAACGAAATTATTTTTAATTATTTAAAATCCAATCTCGCACAGACTATCCCTTCATCCCAATGGAATTATAGGAGTGTAGTTCTATTGCATCTTCTTCCCATAATGGAACTACTTTTCCTTCTCCTAATATGTTGAAAAGGCAAGATGTAAATAAAATGTTTACAACAAAGAACATAATTAATAATTTCTTCTTCATTCCATCTTCACCTGCCCTTTACATTTTCTCCTTTTAACTATATAATAGATAATAACCAGGATAATTTCAAGCCGATTTGAATCGGCATGGGGTGTTAAAAAATGGATGGGTTCTATTACGATTTAGAAGCATTTGGTGAGGAACTTAAAAATATCCGCAAATCTCTAGGACTTTCCCAAAGCGATGTTTCTAAGCATGGCTTTATTAATAGAGATACTCTTAGAAAAATTGAAAACGGTAAGGTTCTACCTAAACAGGAAACTTTAGAATTATTATCACACCTTTATAAAAAAGATTTAAATGAGTTGCTCCTAAAATACAGACTAAAAGATTTTCCTACTTTCTTTGACATAAAATGCTCTCTTGAAAATAAGCTTGAAAGCGGAAATTTTGAGAGCTTGAGAGATGATATTGATAGGTTAAAGAAATTGCTTGAAAAAGGTGATATGAGCCTATATTATTCTAAGTTATTAAATCAACTCTTACTAATTGCTGAGTCTGTCTTTGAAAAAACAATCAATAAAAATTATGAAAAAGCCATGGAAAATCTTCAAAAAGCGATGGAATTTACTATTCCCAACTTTTCTCTTTCTAATTACACTGATTTCGTCTACAGCGATATGGAAATTAGAATTTTAATGAATATGGCTTTGATTATCAAAAAAACAGAAGGTGTACAAAAAAGCCTTGAAATGCTTTTGTTCTGCTTGGAAAATTTATCTCCAGAGGAATGGGAAACAAAAATAAAAATATATTACAATATATCCTATAACTATCATATCCTTTCTCTTGCTGAAGAATCTTTACATTATGCAAATCTTGGAATAGAAACCTGTGTAAAGAACAACACCTTAAGTGGTCTGGGACTTCTGTATTTTAGAAAAGCAATTGCAGAGTACCATCTTGGCAGAGAAGAATACAAAGACTCTTTATCGAAATCTATACATTTATTTGAAATAACCGGTCAGGAAAAACTTATAAATACAACTATAGAGTTCTGCAGGAAACTTTATAATTTAGAAATTTCTAAAGAAAATAATATGCTTTTGATAGAAAAATTATAAATGAGATTAGACCTTAAACCATTACAAAAGGAAATGATAATAAATGTGTTTGTGGGACTGAAAAATATTTTGTGTATTTAAGATTAATTTTATCTTCTTTCTCAACAAGAATCAATTAACATTTTTATCTGTTCTATCTTCAGTATGACCTTTTTTCTATATCTTATGGATGAATATGGATGAAAGTGAATAATTTCGGTTAAAATATTTGATTAGTGTTAATGTACTCATGAATAGCATTTTTGTAAGGATCAAGTTTTGAACCTCCCTTAGGATGAGGTTTTCTTTCGGGGATTCTCTCTGCTCTGAGATACTTTCTTATTGTGTTTCGAGAATGACCTGTTTCTCGTGAAATTGCACGAATACTCTTGCCTTTTGCCCTGAGTTCATGTATCATGATAATAACTCACTCCCTAGCATTTTTTATCTCCCTCCGCTCCTTTCTTGGTTGATTTTAGATCAGAGGGATATTTCGACAGGGGGTGGGTCAATTCCTTCTCGTTACTCCTGGGTCAATTATACACCGTTAGTGACAATTACTTCTTCTTTACTCTCACTTTCCTCATTATTTCTTGGTGCATCCAAAATTAGAAGTCCTCTATATTTTACTTCTTGATATTTCTTTTTAAGCTTTACAGATTCAAACTTAACATGTCTAGCTAAATACCCAATAAAAACTAATTCCACCTCATTTTCTTTCATTTCTTTTTCCCTCCTTGCCTCTCCCCTTTCTTCCATTATACCTCTTTAAATGTTAAAATTTAGTAAAAATCCTTAAATTTTGTTACAAAATGGTTACAATACAACCTGATATAATACGTTAAAAAAATACAGGTAGTCTCACCTGTAGTTCTCCATTTTCTAGAAATCTTTTGCCTTCAAACAAACATAACCATTCCCTGTGTTTACTCTATTTCTCTAAAATAATATGGATTAAAATATCTTTTTGCACCTATATAGTCTTGATAATAACGATAGATATTGGATGTATGTTGAGCAAATTTCAAAGTAGCTTTATCAACAAGTATTACTGTATGATCAAATTTACCGTCGCTGTAAAAATCAATTTGCATTATTCCTCCATTATCTAATGAATTTATACTATCCACCACAATAACACGAGGTCCAGGTGTATCAATGGACTTAAAGCTTGTCATATAAGTCCAGAAAGCTTCAACATTCTCCCAATTTTTTGAGCATCATTTTTTGTTTACTCAAATTTTTACAATAATTGTTATTTAATTCCAAATTCTTTGTCTATTTGTTCTTTTATTTGTTCATAGTCAGGTTCAGACAATTTTTTATCAGTATAAAGCTCATATGCCCTTAAATCCCATTCATTATAAATATGTTTGGTTATTTTCCATCTTCCTTCCTGTTTTTCTAATTTAAAAATATTTTCACCATAAGAAATAAACGGCGGGTATGCCTCTTTTACTTTTATCTCTAAATCAATCACCGCTCTCGCTTTATCCCCATCAATTTTTATATCTTTATAGTGAATTTCATAAGGAAAACGCCTTTTTTCAATATAACAGTATTTTTTCTCATCCATATACTTCCTTCTAAATACCAATGTCTTTAGTGCAACAACTTTATTATGATTCTGTATTTTGGACATATCTAAGTAGGGTGTTATGTCTATATATTCCATTTGCAGATATGCTCTGTATTGTGTGTCATAAAATCCTTCTATAGTAGATTTGATTGCTCTTAGTTCATTGTTATTGGGACTCAAAACATCTTTTGCCCAAATTTGAAAAAATACACTAATAATGATTATTGCTCCTACTAATACCACTATAAACATCTTACGTTTTTTAATCATTTCCCTACCCTCCAAAACTCATAATTAATCTCCTCCTTCTTTTATTCCCGGGGAATACTTTTCATAAACATTTTCACCTCACACTTTTTTATTTCCCCCTCTATCTATATAAAAGCTAAAATTTCTAAAAAATATTACATAACCCAAAATGTTATTTTTATTTTATTTCAAAATTTTTTACTACTTTTATTATAATCCCGATTAAATCCTGTCTTAACTCTTCTTTTATTTCTTCTTCCAGGGGTTGAACCATTTCCCCACCCGTGGTTAGAATAGAAATAGAAACGAACCCAAAAATCTAACCGTAGTTCCAAACGCATTTTATGTTTGAAAAATATCAACTGCACGTAAAACTGTAAGGTTAGTCTTTTTTCTGGTGCGCAAAGACTAACCTTATAAATTCTCAATTAAGACTACTTTGTATATATTTTTATAACTGAAAAAATATATAACATTCGAGTTTGTGGCATCAAAAATCAAATTTGGGAGAATACTGTCTCTACTTTTAATATTAGTTATTTTGACAAAAGAATTATTTTTAAGGTAATATAAAACTGTATCATACAGAGAACCATTTTTATCTTGCCATATTACAATAACATATATATTACCTGTACTATTTTGATAAGCAATCCCAATATTGTAGATTAACTCCCCTACGGTTGGAATGCTAATTTTTTTTATTTTCCCATTATTTAATTCATATATACATCTTTCAGTAACAGATTCTCTAGTTATGAAATACACACTATCATTTCTAGAAGGAGCAAAAATAGCTGCCAAAGACTCTGAGGTGGTTATCTGTTTCCACGAAACACCTCCATCAATGCTCTCCCAAAGACCATTTGAAGCGGAAACTAAAAAATGCTCAGAATTATTAGGATCAATAACAAGATGATAAGCCATAGTAATATCTTTTATATAATTCCCCTTGCTCCAATGAATCCCCGAATCATGGCTTTTTATTATTTCAATGCCAAGTTTTTTATCATTTTTAATTAAGAATACTACATTTCTACCGGAAGGACTAAATGTCATATCAGCTATCATCATGTTATTCGCTGAATCATAATAAACTTGCTCCCAACTTTTCCCACCATCGTTGCTTTTGAAAATAATTTGCTCTGTACCTTCTTTCCCTTCAGTAGACATAAAAAATATTTCTTTTGAATTATATGGTGATACATAAAATTGCCCAAAATGACCTTCAAATATAGCTATTCTATCGTATTTGTTAAAATCTTTACTGGAATACAAAGCCATATTTGTTAAATCCCTTGGTGTATCTTGCCCCTGCTGCGCTAAAATCTCTTTCCCTTGAAAAAAAATCGGACAGAAATATCCTAAATTTGGAACGGAATATTTAATTACTTTAACTTGATTTTTATCAAAAATATGATATTGACATCCATATAAAAAAAATAAAAATAAAACCAATATCATTAATTTTTTTATTTGCATTAATAATACCTCCTAAACTTTAAAACTGAGCAGGAAAACATTAATTATTCCTACTCAATTAAATAATTTCTAATAGTAAAAGAAATGTATTGGCTGAGTTGCCGACCTGTCCCAATAATAATGACACATATAAGTATAGCCTTTACCTTGCTTTGCCCAATATAACGTTCCATATTGCCACATCGTACCACTATATTGTCCGCCTGGCCCTTCATACCCTGCTACGTAATGCACTTCAAATAGAACATAAGACAAACCACTGAGTATATCAACACCAATCCCTCCAACATCATTAACTGCTTTCTTAAAATTAGTTGTCTCTGAATTGTATTTATATACTTGGTCATTTGTATTATCTTGTACATCGGCATAGTAAGGACTAAAGTTCCATTTTGGATGATACACATGATACCAACCATACATTTTTACAGCTATAGCTCCAGCTTGAACTGCTGTTTTTGCCGTCTCGTACCAATCACCCCATTCATTCGGCAATACATTATACACATACTCTCCAAAATCAACAGGGTAAGTTCCAGAACCATAATGATTTACATTTACTGGATTTGTCATATAAACCCTAATGTTGGAAGGTCTCGTATGTTCCTCAGCGACTGTACTATCAATAACTATTTCAGGTTCAATAGCTCTAGGATTTAATCTTTCATTTTTTAACTGTTTTTCACTTGCAGCAATATTATCAATAACCACGCCATTCATATTCATTACTTGTCCTTTTTTATCAAGAGTGCTTTCGATTTTAACAGCAATATTTTCATCCTCTGAATTAAATCCATTGCCGGTATCTTTTAAGTATTCTATGGATGGGACTGATAGCCTTACTATTTTCCAGCTTCCATCTTCTTTTGTAACAACAATAATACGATGGTTTGTACCATTATATAGCCATTTATCTTCTTTATCCACTTTAAAGTTAATTTCGGCATAAAAGATACGTGTATCATCTAAATTTAAGTTTTCTCCAGGTGATATGCCTGCAGCTACTACACCTACTTCTTTTGGAAGCTCTTTAATTTGAATTAACTTAGCTTCTTTCTCTTTAAAGAATAATTCTGATTTGTTATTTGAAAGAAATTGTGTCATGGCTGTGCGATTAGAATTGGTAAAATAGCTCATATACTCATAAGGATCCTGATCGTTAATTGCTTGAATCATCCCTTTAATTAGTGCAATGGGGTCATCAAAATTTATTGTATTAATTAAACTAATTGATTCTTTTGGGCTCGCTTCCGGTGTTGAATTAAATCCTGTGGTCATTATACCTATAAAAATATTGTAATGAACAGTACTATCGGTAATCTTCTTTCATGTTTCATAAAAGATACCTCCCTTTATTTTTTATTTCCGGAGAATTTTACAACCACTTTCACCTCCCACTTTTTTATTTTCTCCTCTATCTATATAAAAGCCAAAATTTCTAAAAAATATTCCACAATTTAAAATTTATTTTTCATTTTATCTCAAAATTTCTTACTGCTCTTATTATAATCTCGATTAAATCCTGCCTTAACTCTTCTTTTATTTCTTCATCTACATCTTTTACACTATTCATTATCAAGGGCTCAAATCGCCTTATTATTTCCTCTATAGCCTCCTTATCCCCTTGTTTTGCTTTCAAAATAATTTCAAAAAGCCTTTCACAATCCTTCATAGTTTCAAACTTCCTTTATGAATTTTTCCAATTTTCTAAGAGCCCTTTTCTTCATTTTGCTTATACAAGACTGCGATTTACTGAGCATTGATGCAATTTCTTCTTGAGATACACCTTCTACAACATTTAGCATTAAAACCTTAAATTCTTCTGGTTCAAGTATTTCTTTATATTTTGAAAGCATACATTTATCTATTACCTCATCCTCAAGTAAGATATAATTGCCTGTTATGCTATCAACTACCTCTTCTTTACTATCGCTGCTTACATTATTTCTTGGTGCATCTAATATTAAAAGCTCTCTATATTTTACTTCCTGGTATTTATTTTTAAGTTTTACAGATTCAAACTTGATATATCTAGCTAAATATCCAATAAAAGTAAATTCTGCCTCATTTTCTTTCATTTCTTTGCCCTCCTTACCCCTCCCTTTTCTTCCATTATACCTCTTTAAATGTTAAAATTTATTAAGAAATCCTTAAATTTTGATTGCAAATTGTTAACAATTAAAAATGTAAAAAACAGTTCACTTTATCTGCTTTTTTGATTAAGTGAACTGTTTTTTAATTTTAATAAACTGTATATAGATTATGCTATTATATTATTCTATTGTTTCTAAATTCGGGAAGTACATCAAATCTGCATTAAATTCTTTATACAGATTTTTATCTTTCACATCAATCGAAGATGCAACTTTCTTATCAGGACCAATTATATCCCACATATCATTGCTTTTAGGATGTATTGCACCTAATAGCTTGTTATCTTTAAGCGCACATATTAAAGGCTCTACATTTGTATCTGTACTGACAGGAAGGCTTAAAATCAACACGTCTTTATATTTCCCAACAGGCTTTATATCTTTGGAATAGTCTGCCTTGAAATCTCCTTCTCTAACGATACTTCTACATTCTTTCGCAACATCATCAAGTAAAGTTACCTTTTTCCCCTTAAGATCGACTTCACATAAAGTTTTGAAACATTGGATATAGTATTTAGAACCTATAAGCATTGTATTATAAGGACTAGGTGTATAAACAACGCCACCACCTGGAAGTTTTACCTCTTCCCAGCTTATCTTGTCAATGCTATCTACATTGCTTTTGGCAATATATACATTTGTATGTGTATCAAACGGATAACTAAAGATAAATGTTATATCACCTGTTTTTCTATCATAATCTATAAAGCAGGGGTAGTTATATTCACCTACTGTTATGTCATTGCCTTTGTCATCCTTTGTTTTATATAGAAATGATACATCTTTTTCCACTACATCGCTGCCATTGTGCAAGTATAATGTATAGCTTTTAACTTTTTTGATTGGTTCAGAGTTGTTATCCAAATTTCTTTTAGCCTTAATGTCTTTGCCGTATACAGTATTCATATCATTGCTTTTGACAATCTCTGCTCTATCTTTATATTCATCTGTTGGATAAGACGTTTTCCTTAATACTATCCTACTATCTCCATCCCAAAATACTGGGGTGAGAAAATTCCTATCTTCAGAAACATAGACCATCTCTTCAGTTAAATTTACTTTAACATTATTTAAATCCCAATAACATAACCTTGCAGCATATTTATTGTCTGACTCATTTGTATATACAAAAAAAGGTATTTTTATCTCTTCAATGCCGCTCTTAGGGCTTTTATTTTCTGTAACTTTAGTATTATCTACATTATAGCAACCTGTAGCAATAAATATAAGTGCAAAGACCATCAAGAAAAACTTTTTCATAAAGAACAAAACCTCCTTTTTTAAAAATTCATATAAAGAAGCAACATAAGCTTCTTCTTTATATGAATTAAACACTAATTAATCTTAATTCCACAGAACATAATATTCATAGCCTGATACATTGCCCTCTTCCTCCATTTTTTCTAAAGATTTTATGATACCTGATGAAATCAATGTTGATATTGTTATTAACAATAAACGTTTATTTACTGGTAGGCTAAGATACATTCCTGATCCAAAGTTTAAATTTGGACAATACAAAAAGCCTCCTTAACATATTTGCAATCATAACAAAAATCTTATAGAAAATACACATTCCGTTTTATATTTATTTTTTTACTATTTATTTCTACAGCATTATTATCTAATTTTTTTATTGTTATATCATACATATGATACTTCTTATATAAATTTTTGACAAGCAAAACACCTTTTATAACTTCTTTCTCCTGCCTAACAGTTATTCCAAAATCTGTTGTTGCTCCGAAATTTGATCTATAAACTATAACGGAACTTGATTCAAATTCAATATTATGAATTGGCATAAGCGCCTCATTTACATTAAGAGTAGAAATATTAAATAAAATCACTATTGCAACTGCTATACTTAGCAAAGATAAAATTAGCGAAAATATGCTATTGATTATCTTTGCAGAAATATGTTTAAATCTAAAACCATTTATTAACAGCATTAATGGAATTATCTGAATACACAAAGAAAAAATATCGTTTAATTTTAAAGACTTAAATCTTATAAAAGGATAAAAGTAATCTAAATTCAATATCCATAAAATATAAATAGACAATAGAACTATATGGATAATATATTTGTTATTTCGAATTAAATTATTCACTAATATCACCAATCTTTTTATTTTGTTTAAAAATAAAACATAAAATTAAGCAACATATTACACTAGATATTTAAAATATAATTGATCTATTGTAATATATTCCTTTTAAAAAACTTTTATTTTAAAGGTTTTAAAATTCTACTTTTTAATTGATAATAAAATTAAATACTATCTATATAAACCTATATTTAAAAACTACCACCTTCACAATAATTTATACCTCTTTGAATCCAATATTGATCGTTCGGATCATCAAAATAAGAACTATACCATCCTATATGAGAAGTTCCGCTATAAATCTGGTATGCACCAGCTGCTGTTTTTAATAAATCAGCAGAAAATACTTTCCTTCCTACATATCCATAGTGAGCATTTCCTATTTGTTCTCCTGACATAAAAATATTCCTATTATCTACAGTTACTTGGTAAGTTGTGTTCACACCTAAAAATGATTTATAATCCCAGTCACCACCTGTTTTAACTTTTGAAGCAAAAAATTCACCCGTTTTCACATAACCTATATTATTACCATACACAGATATATTTATATATAAATTTCTTAATAGAGTATTTCCATTAGTTTTCATTTCAGAGTCTAAATCAAAAATAACCGCATATGGTCTAATTTTAGTCGTAACCTTTTCAAAATTATTTGATTCCTGAATAATATTATTGGCATCTATTTCAAATATTCCTTGAGAAATTCCCTCATTGAATATATTTATATATTTTTCAAGAGTTACAAACTCATTTTTTGATAAGTATTTTTTTATGTCATTTTGATTTACCATCATATATTTGCCATCTTTAACAATTATACTTCCATGTTGAATTAATTTATATATTAATTTGACCTCTAAGTTAGCTGTTTCAGTGAAATTTTCATTTATCCTTGGCTCAATTTCATTATTTGCCAACAAATTTTTTCTGTCTTATTTTGATTGATATCAGTTGATGCAAAGCCAACAGTTGCCGAAAAAGTTAAAGTCAAGCATAGTAAAAGTGAAACTAAAAACCTTTTAATTATAATTTCTCCTCCCTCTATAATCTTTGATTTTCTTTTAATATCTCACTCATTCTCAGATTCACACGATCTTTAAAGAAGTTCTCATGTATATCAATGCTATTTATTAATGAATTTTACATGATAGGTAACCCAAATAAGCTTTTATTGTTTTTCCCATATTTTGGCCTATGGATTACACCCCCTTAAATTTTTAATACATAACTTCATTTGCCTATATTATTTCGTTTTAATAAGATTATTCCCCTTTATATCACCACACCATCTTTCTCGATATTCATAAAATATTTAACAAACAAAATTATTTTTAATCATTTAACATTAACGCAATAAAATTATAACTTTT
>JADBKJ010000002.1 GCA_014896455.1 Thermoanaerobacter sp. | reverse complement strand
AGAATCGATTCCCTAAGTAGCGGCGAGCGAAAGGGGAGGAGCCCAAACCCGGCACTCAACTGAACAAGTTAGTAAAAAGGGGAGAGGAAGACTGACTGTTCAGTTGAGTGCCGGGGGTTAGGGCCCACCGTAGAAGTGAGTGAGTACTCTAGGCGAACGGACCTGGAAAGGCCGGCCGTAGAAGGTGAAAGCCCTGTAGTCGAAAGGGGAAAGCTTGCAGGTGGGTACCAGAGTACCACGGGATAGGCGACCCTGTGGGAAGGAGGGAGGACCACCTCCCAAGGCTAAATACTCCCAAGTGACCGATAGCGGATAGTACCGTGAGGGAAAGGTGAAAAGAACCCCGGGAGGGGAGTGAAAGAGAACCTGAAACCATATGCCCACAAGCAGTCAGAGTCTGCGAGAGAGCAGATGATGGCGTACTTTTTGTAGAACGGGCCGGCGAGTTACGGTAGCAAGCGAGGTTAAGCGTAAAGCGGAGCCGAAGCGAAAGCGAGTCCGAAGGGGGCGGGAGTTTGCTGCCGTAGACCCGAAACCGTGCGACCTACCCATGGCCAGGGTGAAGCCGGAGTAAGATCTGGTGGAGGCCCGAACCACGTTGGCGTTGAAAAGCCATGGGATGAGCTGTGGGTAGAGGTGAAATGCCAAACGAGCACGGAGATAGCTGGTTCTCCCCGAAATAGCTTTAGGGCTAGCCTCAGGGTATAACCTATGGAGGTAGAGCACTGAATGGGCTAGGGGCCAAGTAGGTTACCGAACCCTATCAAACTCCGAATGCCATAGGGAGGAACCTGGGAGTCAGACTACGAGTGATAAGATCCGTAGTCGAGAGGGGAACAGCCCAGACCTCCAGCTAAGGTCCCGAAGGGCATGTTAAGTGGAAAAGGAAGTGGGAGTTCGAAGACAACCAGGATGTTGGCTTAGAAGCAGCCATACATTTAAAGAGTGCGTAACAGCTCACTGGTCGAGAGGTCCTGCGCCGAAAATGAACGGGGCTCAAACATGCCACCGAAGCTGGGGCTACCGCGGAAGCGGTGGGGTAGGGGAGCGTACTGTACGGGTAGAAGGCGAGGCGTAAGCTAAGCTGGACTGTACAGTAGAGAGAATGCCGGCATGAGTAACGAGAGTAAGGTGAGAAACCTTACCGCCGGAAGCCTGAGGTTTCCTGGGGAAGGGTAATCCACCCAGGGTAAGTCGGGGCCTAAGCCGAGGCGAGAGCGTAGGCGATGGGGAACCGGTAGAGAATCCGGTACCACCGAGGGCCGCAAAGAGAAGCGGGGACGCAGCGAGATAGGTGGGGCGTGCGGTTGGTAGAGCACGTCCAATCAGGCACCGAAGGGTACGTAGGCAAATCCGCGTACAGGCAGGGGTCTGAGAAGGGGAGCCGTAAGGCGAAGCCACCGAAGCAGCTGCCGAGAAAAGCCGCTATCGAGGTCTGAGGTGCCCGTACTGCAAACCGACACAGGTAGGCGAGGAGAGGATCCACAGGCGAGCGGGAGAACCCTCATTAAGGAACTCGGCAAAAAGACTCCGTAACTTAGGGAGAAGGAGTGCCGAAAGGCCGCAGAGAAGAGGCCCAAGCGACTGTTTACCAAAAACACAGGTCTCTGCTAAGTCGGAAGACGAAGTATAGGGGCTGACGCCTGCCCGGTGCTGGAAGGTTAAGGGGAAGTGTAAAAGCTCTGAACCGAAGCCCCAGTGAACGGCGGCCGTAACTATAACGGTCCTAAGGTAGCGAAATTCCTTGTCGGGTAAGTTCCGACCCGCACGAAAGGCGTAACGACTTGGGCGCTGTCTTGATGAGGGGCCCGGTGAAATTGTAGTACTCGTGAAGATGCGAGTTACCCGCGATTGGACAGAAAGACCCCGTGGAGCTTTACTGTAGCCTGTCACTGGATTTTGGTAATTCTTGTACAGGATAGGTGGGAGACGGAGAAGGTAGGGCGCCAGCCTTACTGGAGTCGTCGTTGGGATACCACCCTGGGATTACCGGAATTCTAACCTATAGCCGTTATCCGGCGTAGGGACAATGGCAGGTGGGCAGTTTGACTGGGGCGGTCGCCTCCTAAAGGGTAACGGAGGCGCCCAAAGGTTACCTCAGCGCGGACGGGAATCGCGCGAGAGAGTGCAAAGGCAGAAGGTAGCCTGACTGCGAGAGAGACATCTCGAGCAGGGACGAAAGTCGGGCTTAGTGATCCGGCGGCAGTGAGTGGGAACGCCGTCGCTCAACGGATAAAAGCTACCCCGGGGATAACAGGCTGATCTCCCCCAAGAGTCCACATCGACGGGGAGGTTTGGCACCTCGATGTCGGCTCATCGCATCCTGGGGCTGAAGTAGGTCCCAAGGGTTGGGCTGTTCGCCCATTAAAGCGGTACGCGAGCTGGGTTCAGAACGTCGTGAGACAGTTCGGTCCCTATCCGTCGCGGGCGGAGGAAACTTGAGAGGCACTGCCCCTAGTACGAGAGGACCGGGGTGGACGAACCGATGGTGTACCAGTTGCACCGCCAGGTGCACAGCTGGGTAGCCAAGTTCGGAGGGGATAAACGCTGAAAGCATCTAAGCGTGAAGCCCGCCTCAAGATAAGGTTTCCCACCCGGCACTCAACTATACTTACTGGAGGATAAAGAATAGTCTTTCCGCTAGTGAGTAGAGTTGAGTGCCGGGGTAAGACACCTCGAAGACCACGAGGTAGATAGGCCGGGGGTGTAAGAGTGGAAACACTCTTAGCTGACCGGTACTAATCAGTCGAGGACTTGACCTTTGGCTTTGTGCAGTTTTGAGGGTCTAAGTATCCGGTGGCGATAGCGGAGGGGAAACACCCGTTCCCATTCCGAACACGGTCCGCAAAGGGCCCCCGGCTGGTCGCAAGACCGGGTGGGGTGCTAGTTAAGCCCTCCAGCGCCGATGGTACTGCATAAGCGGGAGAGTAGGTCGCTGCCGGATAATATATT
>JADBKJ010000019.1 GCA_014896455.1 Thermoanaerobacter sp. | reverse complement strand
TATCTTTTTATTTTTTCTTAATATCTTAGTTTTTTTTAAATTTCTTATCACAACAAGAACACCTTATAGCTTATATTATAATTTATTACTTATTTAACCATTAAATGGATGTGTTTAATAAGCCTTCTATCATATTTCCATATTATAGCAAAATGCTCTAACACATATCTCATGTAGTTTACCTTCCCATGTTTTAGTGGAACTTAGTTCTTAATTCTTCCTGTCATGAGGTGGATGTCATTTATCTATCCCCAGAGCTTCTGCTATGTCTAATTCTCTGTATCCCTTTGCCTCTAATGCCAGTATTTTTGTCTGCCTGTCATTTAATTTTATCTTTATCTCTTTTAGCTCTTTTTCTTTTACTATCTTTTCATATTCACTTGCTATTTTCTCAGCTAGCAGTTTTATTACCATTGATACTTCATCCGCAATCTTTTTATCAATAGTTGATATATCCACATAGCCTACTATTTCCCCATTTTCTACTATTATAGGTGAAGCAATGCAGTGCCATTTTTTGAATATGTCACAGTAGTGCTCCTGAGGTCTTACATACACTACTCTCTTTAATCGCATTGCCATTGAAATCGCATTTGTCCCACAGCTTTCCTCTCTAAGGGATATTCCCGGTTCAAAGCCTGAATCTTTTATACACTTTTTTTCTTTTGTACTGCATTTTATATCCAACAAATATCCTTCAATATCGCTAAGCAAAAATAGATACTCACCTTTTGCCCAATCCTCTTCTACACTCATATGAAAAGCTTCTATGAGCTCTTTATTTGTATGTATTTTCTTTTGCAAATCTTCTGGATTTAATATCACCAATGGCAGAGTTATTGAAGGGTCAATACCAATTTCCCTACATCGCTCATATGAAGAAATTAGTTCCCCCTGTAGGCATAAAAAATTCATTTTTTATACCCCCAAAAAGATTGAACCATTTTTAATATTATACAATATTTAGAGCAAAATTTGTGAAATTTGGAATGAAAGTGTCATTTGGGGGAACGAAAATGCATTTTTCGCCTAATATTTTACAATTAGAAATTATAAAAATTGAGGAGAATAACCTCCCCTTCTTGTTATTTCTGGGTCAATTATACGCCGTTAGTGACAATTACATGCCCGCTTATCTTTCTCCTCTGCCTTTCATAAATTTAAAAATTAATCAAAAGTAAAATTATTAACCTTCTAAAAAGTTCCTTGATTAATAGGAAACTTAATTATTTTATCCGCTATTTTAGACAAACTAGGGTCATGGGAAATCACAATAACAATCTTATTTCTCTTAATCTCTGTCAATATCCTCATAAATATCGCTATACCTTCACTATCTAACGCATTCGTCGGCTCATCAAATATAACTACATCTGCTTCTTTTAGTAAAGACCTTGAAATTGCTATCCTCTGTCTTTCGCCTCCTGATATATTAGACGATTTTTCATTGATTTCTGTATCATATTTTTTGTCAAAAGATTCAATAAAATCCAATAAATGAATCTTACGTATTTTATTCATAAATTCTTCTTTATTCAGGTCTTTTTTGCCATAAACCAGATTGTTATATATGGTATCTTCTAAGAGATAAGGATGTTGCTCCGTAAAAGAAATAAGTTTTTTTCTTACATAATACATATTAAGCTCTTCTATAGGAATTCCGTCATATAAAATTTTCCCATTTTTAGGTTTATATATTCCAAGCAGTGTGTGCACAAATGTAGATTTACCTATACCATTTTCACCCACTATCAGATAAATATTGCCTCTTTCAAAACGACAAGAAACATTATTAAAAATCTCTTTTTCACCTATTAACACTGTTAAATTTTTGCATTCTATTACATTTATGTCATCAATAATTTTACTGCCATTGTGCTCTTTTTCCATACTGATAAGTTCATTTATTCTGTCCTTTGCAACTTTATATTTCTGATAGGATTTCCCACTTTCAATAATACTTGCGACTCCTGGTATTAAAATTTGTACATAGATAATAGCAGTAGTTAAATTGCCAATGGTAGTTGTACCTTTCCCCAAGGATATACCCAGTACAATTATTACAATAGCAAAAAACAGGCGGGTCATTAAATTTGAAAGATTGGATATCCAAAAGTCATACCTTAAAAATTTAATAGAAGACTTTACAAATGGTATACTTGCTTTTAAAAATTCACTGTCAATTTCCTCATACCATGAGTTAATCTTTATTACCAGTATATTAAACAATTGCCTCCCTATCCTTGAAAAAAATTCAGCTTGTTTTTCCAACATATCTTTATTCAAAGAATAATAACGAGCTTGAGAAAGTTTGTAAAACAGCACATACATTGACACAATTAGCAGAGATAAAAATCCCAGCAGTGTATTTATGCTAAACAGTATTGGAATGAGTACTATTATTTTTAATATCTCTATTGCTGCATAAGGGAATTTCTCTACAACACAGTCTGATATAGTAACAGAATCATTATTAATTCTCTGCGCCAGATACTGTCCGTTGAAGGTGGATATTTTTTTATAAGGTAGCCTTTTGACCTCATACATAACGTCAGATTCAATATCTATTAGCATATAATTTGAAATTTTTACGTTTAGATAGTAAGCTATGTACATGCTTACAAATTCTAAAATTATCAATAGGGTAAATTTCAATAAAAATTCTCTGATAGTCAAATTCACGCTGCTTTCAACTTTTGTTATATAATCTATGTACATTCCAATATATGTAGGGATATATATCAAAATTGCAGTGTAAATTAATCTAACAAATATTAAAAAAGCATAACCGTATTTATACTTATTAAGATATGGAACAATTCTAAACTTTACCTCTTTAAATCTATAGTCTACCATACTAACCTCCTCTTTCAATAAAAACATAAAACAACAAGGAAACTTTTAAGACTCTATCCCCTTCCCTGATATTTTACAAGACCTCTTTGCCAGAGTGTAAGTGATATTCCTGAAAATACAAGTAATAAAATTGCCTGGTAAGCAAATATTTCTTGAAAGCTTGAAAGTCCAATTAATATTCTTGCAGGAAAAGATGAAAATATTATAACAGGTATAATAGTCATAAATACTTTCCTTATAATGCCTGAATATATTACATCAGGATATTTAGCAAATTCCATTAAATCATCGTATATGTAAAACATATTGTTTACCTCATAAAACCAAAAGGAAAGAAGGCTTATACAAAAATTTGAAATAGTATATATGATTAAAGATAAAATAAGTGAAATTATATAATAAACTAAGTTCATGCCTATATAAATGTCATTCATCTTAAGTCCATAAATTAAAAGTATAAATCCAGGCAGTATCCTCCATACTCTTCCAATATTCACTCTTTTAAGTAATATAAATGCAATTGTATTTACAGGCTTTAATAGGTAAATCTCCAAATTCCCTTCCTTTACAGTTTCAGGTAAACTCAATATACCTCCTCTAAAGGTCATGTTATAGACCTCAATAAGGATAAAATAGGTCCCAAGTAAGGCATACACATCCCCTATATTAAAGCCTGCTATTTCATTGACATTTAAATATATAACTCTAAAAAGTAAAAGGATACCAATTAAATAAACCAGTTGAGTAAAAAAGTTAAAGAATACATCAACCCTAAAAGCTAAATCCATTTTTAGCCTCAATTTAAAAATGGACTTTATAAACCTCATTTTATTATCCTCCCGACGCAGTAAATCTCCTACTTCCTATTTTAAAGACTAAATGGCTTAATGATACTAAAACAAATATCCAAATTGCCATTGAAACAAACTCAAAAACAATATCTAATCCCGATATTTTCCCTAAAAATATCTGTGCTGGTACATAGCCGCAAAACTTAAAGGGCAAAAAAAGCCAGAGGCTTTTAGCTGGCAGCAAATCCAGCGGAATCAGCATACCAGATAAAAGTGCAACAATCCCTTCAGAAAAATATATAATGTATGTACTTCTCTCAAACCAAAAACTCAAAAGGTTAAGTATATAACCATAACTAAACCCTATTACTATTCCACCCATCCAAAATAAAATACTTAAAAAATATGTACTGGCTTCCTTTGGAATTACAACATAATCTTTTAGTATAATTGATACCACTATAACTCCTGCGATTCCAAAGATCCACTGTAAAATCCATGAGCCAATAAGCCTAAAAAGATAAAGAAGATAATGGTTCACGGGCTTTGTAAGCCAAAGGCTTAAACTTCCATCTTTTATACTTTCCCCTATTTCTATCCAAGCAGAATAAGGAGTATTCATTACAAAAAATTGTGTCACAATAAAATATGTAACCATATCTGAAAGGTTATATCCTCCAATGCTTCCTCCATGGGAAAGTATTGTCTTCCAGAGGAAGAAAAGGGCTAAAGGCGGAATGAGGACAACTGTTAAGTAAAATAGTGAATTTGCTTTGTATTGAAGCATTCTCTTTATTTCACATTTTGCACCTTCTAAATACAGTCTAATCATTTTCCTTCCCCTCACTGTAGAATCTATACACCACTTCTTCTAATGTTGGATCCATAATCTCAATATCTGAAATATTGTATTTGTTTAAAATTTCTTTCGCCACATCCTTTGAAATGCTTTCTTCTGCACTAATTGTAAGGCAGTTTTCTTCCTTTGATATGACTGATACACCTTCTATACTCAGGAATTTCTTTTCTAGACTTTCATCAAATACCTCATCAAAACAGATTTTTATAAATTTCCTGCCAAATATTTTTTTCTTCAGCCCCTCAATATCTCCATCATATAATTTCCGACCTTTATCAATCATTATAACCCTTGAAGCACATTTTTCTATATCTTTCATATTATGGCTTGTGAGGATTACAGTAGCCTTATAATCCTTTACATACTCTTTTAAAAAATTGTGAAGTTCATTTTGTGAAAATATGTCAAGCCCTAAAGTTGGTTCGTCTAATAAAATTAACTTCGGTTCCCACAGCAAATTTGCAACTATCTCCACTTTTTTTCTCTGGCCATGGGAGAGGTTCCTCACAGGACTTTTTAAAATATCTTCTATCTTCATCATTTCAGATAGTTTGTTTACTCTCTTTTTGTATTCGCTATACGAAAGATTGTAAATTTCTTTTATGAAATAAAAACCGTCTAAAACAGGTAGGTCCCATGCTACTTCTTCAAGAAATCCCCTTGATGCCATAATAAAGCTTATTTTAGATAAAAATTTTTTACTCCTTTTGTATGGAATTTCATCAAGCACTTTAACTTCTCCTTCTGTGGGAAAAAGGACTCCTGCAAGAATTTTTAAAGTAGTAGTTTTCCCTGCACCATTTGGCCCTATATACCCTACAATTTCTCCTTCTCCTACATTGAAAGAAACTCCTCTTAATGCTTCAACTTCTTCATATAAAGGTTTAAATATACTCTTTACACTTTCTATAAGGCCCGCCTCTTTCACCTGTCTTCTATAAATTTTTGTAAGATTCTTTACTTCAATTACATAACTACTCATTTTTCTCCTCTGCCTTTCAAAATTTAAAATTAATCCTATAAGATTTGATACTATTTTTATGCCAAATAAAATTATAGCTTTACAAATTTATTTTACCATTTCTTCATTTGACAGTAAAATAACAATAGAAACAGTAAGTCTTCATTTGCTTGTCAATTTTTTGTTTTACAACTTTACATTTTGTTACCTTAATATAGAATATACGGTAGAAATTCTTTTTAAAAAATATGAAAGGAGATATTACGATGTTTAGCAGATACTCTTTTTTTATCATGACACTACTACTTATCGTAGGACTCTTCTTATTAGTTGGATGTTATAGCCAACCTTCAAATAAACCTGATTCCAATGAACAACAAAGTGAATTAGACGGCAAATCCAAGGAAACTTCTCCTGAAGCTTATGTACTGTCGCTGTTTAAAGGTGATGAAACGAGTGAAGCTAATGCAAAAAAGATAATATCAACACTTCCAAAACTCAATTGGTCCCTTTATGAAAAACAAAGTAATGGCGGTGCCATGAAACTTCTCACATGGCTCTATGAAAGAAAATGCGATAATATGGATACAAAAGATATAACAAATATTTTGAAAGCAACTCAGGGTCTTGACGACGCTTTTGCAGAACAATATGCAAATATAGTTGGTAAACTCTGTTACAATAATTTAGAGAGATTTATAGATGCACTTACCACTTTAGAAGATAAACAGACAATGTAAATTTATAAATTCCTTGAATATAATTTCAGTTACGAAGGCGTGATAGATAAAGATTCTCTTAAAAAGCAATTAAATACTCTTTTAAATTCACCAAAAACAACAAAAGTGCAGAAAGAAGTTATTCAAAAGCTTATTGGTATTTTGCAATAAACTTGTCATTCAATTTTCTGAAATACTCCATGTACCTTTGGTTCTCTTTCTTCTACTAACATGTATTGTTGCATTACTTTTTTATCATTTATATAGGAGGGCTTTACGTTAATGTACGTCACTATCCCAAGTAAAAAAGCTACTAATGCCAATAAAGCTATAGCTTTCTTCAATTTTCCTCATCCTCCCAAATTTTCTTTCAATTTTATCCTACCATTCTTACCTCTTTTCAGTAAAATGGCAAAATTGTTTATAAGCCTTTCCAATATTTCGTTTTGGCGAAGTTATCTATATTTTTCTTCCTTTTCCACACTTTTTATATATCTCCAATGAAAAATTTTAAATAGCAAAATACTCATTTTAAAACTTACAATTTATACACAATTTCAGCTACAACCCAAATGTAAAAGCCATTTATACTTATATTAACGTCTTCTTACACCAAACACTCCATCTCTTTAGAAATTTTATTTAAATCTATCACTTCATCCGCTATATTTAAAAACTCTTGGTTATGAGTATTATCTGAGAGGCGCTGCCTGGTAATCCGGGTTTATGCTTAAAAGGGTTTCTGATTTGACTGGTACAAGAATGTCCCATAATCCTGTGGGATATCCTGCTGAGTGAGCTTCCATGGCTTCCTGCTATCACCATTCTTCAAAGCAGATGTTTGTAGTTCGCAAGTTTTGAAAGGTCATCTCATTTAATTTTCCAGCCAGACAGCTCCTCACAAACATCAATATTATTTGAGTCCCCTTTTACATAAATGAAGTTTTCCAGCTTATGAATGCATTGTTACAACATCACCGGCTTTCATAGCCCAGTCTTTTTTAAACAGTGAAGGAAGCACTGTGCGACGCAACGCATTGCGGTTCAGAAGTTGGAGGCGAGCGCACTTTGGTCTTTTTCAATCTACCACTTTATAAAATGCTGCCCTGAATGTTTGAGCGTTTCGCATAAAAGTTTTATCTATTTTTCGCCATTTTCAAGGACAACTGATGCACCCGTTGGATGTTCCTGAAAAAGGTTTCTCAGTAAAGGCAACCATTAACATTTTCATCCCTTTTCCTTTGAATTCTGTTTTCACTCTAATATAACACATTAGCTGTTTTTCAAAAACTACATTTTGCCATATGTTGTGCAGGCAAGTTATGGAAGACCTATAATCAAAGATATAATACTTATAAATTCTGCTTTGCCATTAAAACAATTTAGATTTTCTTATAAAGTGCAGATCCAACCATTGTAGTTTCGATCCCTCTTCTTGGCTCAAGCAAAAGTTTGAAACTTGGTTTTTAAGGCATTGTCTGCGGCTAAGTAATTAAGCAGAAATTTTCAATTTGACCCTGTTCACAGCAACTTTGCTGTAATAGGAGGCAGGGTCAATTTAAACATTTTTTCAAATGCACTATTTAATCTTTCCCTTTCTTCCTTAAAAGTGGCATTTAGTTTTATGACTTTTACATTTTGCAAATTATCATTCATTTTTGAAAAAAATTCGTTCTGTTTTTCTTTTAATTCATAGCCTCGTATATATAGAGGTTTTCTAAACACAAAGTAAAGAAATATATATAAGGGAATTAGAGCCATTAATTCTAAAGTTAATTTGGCATTTATTCTCATGGAAATATAAGCCAAGAAAATAATAGTTAAAGCATTAGTAAGAATATCTAGCATATTGGCTAATACAAAAGAAACTACAGTATTGCTGTCAGAGTTTATTCTTTGATTTAGATATGCACTGTCTACTCCTTTAAAGTAAAGAATAGGCAATTTAGTTACATGGTCCAATACGTAAAAGTTTAAGTCTGTCATTGATTTGGTCTGAATTTTAACATAGGTATAGCTCACTAAGAAAGTTGTGGTACAAACGTGATCAATGGGAATGCGATTAAAGAGGGTAGTGTAATAAGATCCTTCGAGCACTACTGTGACAGTGGGAGCCCTCAAAAAAATGGTACCAGGCTGGTGTTTCCTCACCTATAATGGTAGAAAATGGGAAATAGTAATATGTGGATATCAACCACATAAAAATTGCGATGAAGTATCATCAATGGTAATAAAACTGCTAGCTGAGAAAATAGCAACTGAGTATGAAAGTTATTAGTAAAAGCAAAGAGCTAAATGAGATAAAGATAAAATCTTCAAATGACAACAGCCAGATAAAAATGCTGGCATTAGAGGCAAAAGGATAGAGAATTAGGACATAGCAGAAGCCTTCAGTCAGGGGTTGTGGACTGTGTAAACATCACAAAAGAAAATAGTAGAGAACTCAGTAAAAAATATCAAAAGAGGCAGTAATAAAGGCACTAGGTTGATAACGTCTAATTCTATGTCTGGTTTCACACCTTCTATAAAAAATGAACTCCCCTCTTGGTTTAAAATTGTGCCGGCTTCAAATCTCACAATCAATCCACTGTTAGGAAGCCTCATATATGAGGTAAGTGAACCATCTCCTAAAGTATTTCTTCCCACCAATGTAGCAAAACCTGTTTCTTTACAAAACTTGGCAAATTCTGTGGCTGCAGAAAAAGTTCCTCTGTCTATTATTAGAAATATCTTCCCTTTGAAATTTACATATTCATTTGATTTGAAAAACTTTTCTATATACTTTTCCTCTTGTTTAAATAGGTTTTCTTTAAATTCATAGATTGTAAAATCTTTTTTCATCTCTTCTGAAAGTTTATCGTATATAGGACTCTCTCTGAATTTATCTTCGTCATAAAATATTACACATCTCCCGAAATTTTTTTGCGTATAATTCCCCTTTCGCGATAAATAAAAATATGTATTTTTATCCTTATTTTCTAAATATTCCAATTTTAAATATTCCAAACCTCTTTCTCCTATCAGTGGAGCTACTATAGCATCCATCCAGTATTCTGAAGTACCTCCTGCATTTCCACTAATGTCTATGATTAAATAAGGATAATCTTTGATAGTTTCCAAAAAATCGTATACTTCTTTTTTCTCTTCCTGATAATTTTTACTCTGATTATCTTTATCTATAAGAAAAGAATTAACTCTTAAATAGGCTATTTTATCTCTTTCTAAAATTTCTGTTTTTATATTTTTCTGCCCCCTCCTCATTTGAACAAAAAGGCTCTCGTTATACTTGGGATTTACACTTCTCAGCAATTCGCTCCATTTTTCATAATTTTTCTTGGAATCTTTGAATATTTTTATAAAAGCCTCAAAGTCAACAAAATTTTTCATCGTTCCATCTTCAATTAATTTTAAAATGTAATTAAAAAGACTTGGAGTTACTACATCAAGGTGTCCATCATGCAGTCTCCTCAAAATTTCATTTAATTTATTATAAAACTCAATATTATTACTTGTATTTCTTATCTCATCTATAAACTCTTCTTTATGTGCTAGCCAGTCGTAGCCGTACATTTTCTTTACTTATAAAAATGTGTGTAATTGTCTTTTAAAATATCATACATATACTCAAAATCTTCTATTTTTTCTTTTTCTGTTAACTCTTTTAATTCTTCTGATGCAAATAGAGTGTTTGAAGTATATATACCTGTAAAAAATCCTGCTGAAAATATTACAATCAGTAAAAATATCAAAGTAATCATGGAAATTGACAGTTTCTTACTCAACAATATCACACCTTTTTCCCTTATTTAATACCCTTTTCTTCACTTTCTAATGATTTAATTACTTGCAGTATTTTTTGTTTTATCTCCTCATCTTTTTCAAATGGGTTTTTAGGAATCATTTTTATTTCTATATCTGGTATAGTCCCTGTTTCAAAATATGAAGTACCATCATGATTTATAAGCATTTCCCCATCAAATCTTACGATTAACCCGCTGTTAGGAAGACGCAGGAGACTTGTGGTAAGCCATCCCCCATCTCCTTTTCCAGTTCTTTCACCTATTACTGTAGCAAAACCCGTTTCTCTACAAAATTCTGCAAATATACTTGCTCCTGAATAAGTAGAACTACCAACCACTAAAAATATCTTCCCCTTAAAATCTATCGGCTCTATACTTTCAAAAAAATCCTTGTAATTTTTTACTACATTTTCAGTAACATAGTACGTGAAACTTTCTTTTACTTCTTCTGGAAGTAAATCATATACAGGAAGCTTATCTATCGTATTATTTCTCAAATCTGGTATGCGATTACTAAGCAGTTTAACAATATACTCCCCACCTCTTATGAGATAAGTTTTCTTCACTGACAAGTTTTCAACTTCTTTTAATTTATTCCTTAGAGGTGCTACTATAGCTTCCACCCAATATTTAGTACTGCCTCCTCCATTATCACTAACATCTATAACTAGATATGGGTAATCTTTTATACCTTTCAAAAAATCATATATCTTCTCTTTTTCTTTTTTGTACTCTTCTTCTCCTTTATGCCTATCAATTAAAAAAGAATAGACTTTTAAATAAGCAACTTTTTCAGGTTCTATAATATCTGTTTCAATATTTTCCCTCTTCCTTGTTTGTAAAAAGGGGTCCTCTACCTCACCTTTTTTATAAACCTTCTTAAAAATTTCCTCCCACATCTTATAATGACCTTCCGATTTTCTAAACATATCTTTATAAACCCCATCCCCAAATATTCCTAAAAAATATTTGTAATACCCTGGACTTAGGACATAAGTATGTCCGTCATGCAATTTAAATAAAATATTACTCAAAGTATGGTAGAATCCCAAATTATCTTTCGTTTTTCTTATTTTTTCTTTAAATTCCTCCTTATGCTCTAGCCAGTCATAGCCATACATTTTTTTCACTTCATAAAAATGTGCGTAATTGTCTTTTAAGATGCTGTACATGTATTCAAAGTCTTCTATTTTCTGCTTTTCTGTTAATTCCTTTGGTTGCCATAAATTAAGCTGTGTATTCAAAAAAATATGTGTACCGAGGAATATGATTGCTAAAAATACCAAAGTAATCATTAAAATAGGTAACCTTCTGCTCAAGAATATATCCATCCTTTCACTTATAATTTTTAAAAGTAGCGATGCATCTAAAACTTGAAAGTTCCAGATGCATCGCTATTAACATAATTAATTTATTTTCTTACTTCATAGTAGGGTAACTCTTTTGCCGGACGGCATACCTGTCCCCAACAAAAACCTAAGCACTCGCAAGGACCTGGCCATGGCACAGGTGGAAGATCTTCACGACAATTTGGAATGATAGTACCCAGCTTAATACTATAACCTTCTATTAGATATTCCATTCTCTCCACCTCCTTTTTCCAATCCAGTATATTATAGAATGTGCGCACATTCTAATCAAAATTAATATCTGAAATATACACTCAAATTGGTTTAAACCTTTTCTTGTTTTTTCTCTAATAGCTCTTTTGCTATATCCTTCAAATATTCTTCTAAAACATACTTATAATCTCCACATCTTTCTGTCATTCTTTCTATTCTTCTCCTTGGACATCCTCCTATACAAATTGGCAGGAGCTTGCAATCAATACACATCTCGTCTATCGTAGGGTCATAAAGAAGATATTCCATATATTTATCAACATTTAAAGAAACTAAGGATGTGTCGTTTAATATATTTCCTACCCTATACTCTTCTATCCCTATATCAGACCAGCACTTGTATATGTATCCCTCCGGGTCTATCACCATTGAATTTACACTATCTGCTCCACAAAAATTGTATTTTAAATGGGGGTACTTATGCATTAAATTATTCGAAAAACCTCTTTCTTTTAACACTTTTTCAAACATATAAGTAACCTTAGAATATTCATGCATAGATAGACACTTATTTGGTACATAACAATCATTTGTAGGTTCTACATATCCCAAATAAACACTAAGTTTATTTTTCAATCCTCTTCTTTCCAACCCATCTAATATTTCATTAACTCTGTTTACGTTTTCTTTGTCTACGTTTATCCTTAAAGAAATATTTGGCATTATATCAATATTTTCTTCTATGTTAACTAGTATCTTTTCAAAAGTTCCCTGTCCACTTTTTAAAGGACGTCTTTTATCGTGTACATCCTGGGGACCATCCAATGTTATTTGTATAAATGATAATCGCAGGTTCCTAAATTGTTCCACTACTTCCCTTGTCAAGTTATATCCATTCGTTATAATAGATGCTCCATACATAACTTCATTTTCATCACAGAGCTTTATAATTTTTTCTGACATATCTTTGACAATGTCAAAAGCTAATAAAGGTTCCCCTCCATACCAAGTAATATTTACACTCTGCAAATACTTTATCCGCTGCTTTATATATTTAACTATTTTATCCTGTACTTCTTCACTCATAAATACATCTTTCTGATTGCCCTTTTCGTAGCAGTATACACAAGCAAAATTACATCCTAATGTAGGTGCAATAGTTAAACCCAAATTTTTGTCATTAAATCTACTCCGCCAGAGATTGAAACGTAATAGCTGAAGTTCGTCAATATTGTCATCTATGAGAAATTGACCTTTTTTCAAGTCTTCTATTAATTTACTGTCATCAATCGAAATGCCTTTTTCTACATAATTTTTATACTTGTCGTGATTCTTTTTTTCCATTAAGGCTAAAGCTCCTGTTCTTGAGTTATAAGCTACTATTTTCTCCGGCTCTTCAGGAAAGTCAAAGAAAAAGTTATATCTAGACGGTTTCATTTTCTTTCTCCCCTTAAAGAATTTTTATCCTGAGCTCATCTCAAAAACTTTTCTACATAAAAGTTCTAAGATGTGCTTCTAGGCTGCCTGAAATCTATTTTTGCTTTACATCTTTTTTATTTATAATAGATTGGGGAAAATTCAAAAGCTTTCATCTAAGCCGTTCTATAGATATCTTTTTATACTTCTTTAGTTTTTATCTTCTACGATAAGTAAGCATTGGATATTAAAAATATTTTTCAATTTCTAAGCTTCTATCCACCCCATGGATTATTTATATCTCCATGTACCCTTGGTTCTCTTTCTTCTGCTACTAGGTATTGCTGTTGTATCACTTTTTTATCATTCATATAAGCTGGAGCTATGTTACCATATGCCAATGTTCCAAGCAAAGAAATTACTATTATCAACAAAACTATAATTCTCCTCAATTTACTTCACCTCTCAAATTTTCTTTCAATTTTATCCTACCATTCTTACCTCTTCCAGTAAAATAGTAGAAATATTTACAAGCCCTCCCAATATTTCGTTCTGGCAAAGTTATTCACTTTTTTCTCCCTTTTTCTCTTTTTTTCATATATCGCCAGTGAAAAATTTTAATTTTGTAACTGTAAGTTACAACAGGTTAAATTTGCAAAATGGCTTCAAAGGCGGTAAAATAAAGCTTTTCAAAACTTAAGGAGTAATTTTCAAAATTAATTATCTGAAAATTTAAACTTTATATTTTTTTATTTTGATTTCTTGTATATCCCTTTTTGTAGCTATAAATGTTATAACTACAAAACTTTCAATACTTTTGTTTCTGCCAATGATGGAATGATATTTTCTAATAGGCAACAAAACAAAGAGAATCGTCTCCGGTGTTTGATTAATGTCAATGTGTTATTTTTTCTGCTTGGACTAAATTATGAAAATAGATACTAATCTTTTTTATAGGTATAAACGTAACCAATAAAAGGGTAGAAGCTACAAAAAAAGTAAGTTTTGGACTGCTTGAATAAAGAATACTTCCAACTACCGGCCCTAAAATAAACATCATATTCCACACAGCCATCATTCCACTGTAAATAGTCGCTCTAAATCTGCTCTCCAAAATCTTTGCCATTGTCCATGTGCATGTTCCCCTAATATTTCAATTCGACAAAATAAAGGATGTTTTTTTATTAATTTTAACAATTTAATATTGCCCACGTCTTCACCTCCCTCTATTATCTTTTATTTTCTCTTAATATCTTAGTTTTTCTTTAAATTTCTCATCACAACAAGAGCATCTCATGGCTTATATTGTTATTTCTTACTTATCTAACCATTAAATAAGTGAGTTTAATAAACCTCATATCCCCCTTTTCCCTTATTTAGGTTTTGCTAAATTTCAAAATCTTTATGGATTAAGAAATTATTGTTATATATTTTCCTCTGTATTCATTCTTTATTTATTCTTTATTTTCATTATACAATGAAACTAATTACATGTCTACTATACTTTAGTATAGTTTTTATTACATTTCCAGTTAAGGTTTACATAAATAAGCAAAAAAATTATACTAAAGTATAGTCTCAAATTTTAATCCAAATCTATCAATCCCAACCTAATTGCCTTTATTACTGCCTCTTTGATATTTTTTACCCCAAGTTTCTCTACTATTTTTCTTTTGTGATATTTTACAGTCACAACCCCTATTCCAAGAGCTTCTGCTATGTCTAATTCTCTATATCCTTTTGCCTCTAATGCCAGCATTTTTATCTGGCTGTCATTTAATTTTATCTTTATCTCATTTAGCTCTTTTTCTTTTACTATCTTTTCATACTCAGTTGCTATTTTCTCAGCTAGCAGTTTTATTACCATTGATACTTCATCCGCAATTTTTTTATCAATGGTTGATATATCCACATAGCCTACTATTTCCCATTTTCTACCATTATAGGTGAAGCAATACAGTGCCATTTTTTGAATATGTCACAGTAGTGCTCCTTAGGTCTTACATACACTACCCTCTTTAATCGCATTGCCATTGAAATCGCATTTGTACCACAGCTTTCTTCTCTAAAGGATACTCCCTGTTCAAAGCCTGAATCTTTTATACACTTTTTCTCTTTTGTGCTGCATTTTACGTCCAATAAATATCCTTCAAAATCACTAAGCAAAAATAGATATTCACCTTTTACCCAATCCTCTTCTACACTCATATGAAAAGCTTCTATGAGTTCTTTATTTTTATGTATTTTCTTTTGCAAATCTTCTTGATTTAATATCACTAATGGCAGAGTTATTGAAGGGTCAATACCTATTTTACTACATCGCTTATATGAAGAAATTAGTTCCTCCTGTAGGTATAAAAAATTTACTTTTTATACCCCCTAAAATTTTAAAACGGCTTCTTTAATATTATACAATATTTTTAATAAAATTTGTGAAATTTGGAACGAAAGTGTCATTTTGGGGAACGAAAATGCATTTTCCGCCTAATATTTTACAATTGGTAATTATAAAAAAACTAGGAGAATACTCTCCTCTTAGGCTGTAGACAAAGTCAAATTGAAAAATTTCTGCTTAATTGCCAGCACTTGAATAATGCCTTAAAGCCAAGTTTCAAACTTTGTATGAAATTAAGAAAAAGAGGATCGAAACTACAATGGTTGGATAAACCTGCCTGCCCTATAAAGCATCCTAAATATTTTAATGGCAAAAAGCATAGAGGCTGTACTAAGTATTATATCTTTTGATTATAGGTCTTCTCTTTAACAACACTATGGCAAAATGTAGTTTTTGAAAAAACAGCTAATGTGTTATATTAGAAGTGAAAACAAATTCAAAAGGGGGAGAAAAAGGGATGAAAATATTTATTGTGGATGCCTTTACTGAGAAACCTTTTTCAGGCAATCCAGCAGGTGTAGTTGTCCTTGAAAATGGCGAAAAAATAGATAAAACTTTTATGCAAAACTTGGCAGCAGAGCTCAAACATTCAGAGACGGCATTTATAGAAGTAGTAGGTGAAAAAGACTTCAAAGTGCGCTTTTTCACTCCAACTTCTGAGGTAGACCTGTGCGGTCATGCCACAATTGCTTCCTTCACTGTTTTAAAAAGACTGGGCTTTGTAAAAGCCGGTGATGTTGTAACAATGCATTCGCTAGCTGGAAAACTTCCAATTTATGTAAAAGAGGATAAAATAATGATGGAGCAGGCTGCTCCGCAGGCGGGAGAAAAATTAAATGAAGATGACCTTTCAAAACTTGCGAAAGCTCTAAACATCTCCTTTGAAGAAATTGGTGATAAAAATTATGACCTCGTACCTCAACTGATATCCACAGGATTATGGGACATTCTTGTACCCGTCAAATCAAGAGAAACCCTTTTTAGCATAAACCCGGATTACCAGGCAATATCTCAGATTACAAAAGAAAAAAATGCTGTAAGTCTTCACGTATTCACATTGGAGGAAAGGGAAGCTATCGCTAATTGCAGAGATTTCGCTCCATTATACGGGATAAATGAGGAAGCTGCAACAGGAACGGCAAATGGCGCTTTAACATATTATCTTTACTTAAATAAGGTAATCGATTTAGAAAAAACATATCTAATTCATCAAGGAGAAAGTATGAAAAGACCTTCTAAAATATACGTGAAACTTACAAAAAAAGAAGAAGGAATAAGGGTTTTGGTAGGAGGTCCCGCACGTATTCTAATTAGTGGAAATTGGTCAGACTGAATTATGAATCTTTTATAACTTTTTATAAAAAAATTTGTAGGAGTTCCACAAAATCATTCTTGCAAAGTTCTTCAGCAGCTTTTAGCCTCTATTTAATGGCAAGCCTTCCATGGGTGACATGGCTAAGATTTGGCATATGGATGCTGGTCGGCCTCATCATTTATTTTGCTTACGGAAAGTATCATAGCGTTTTAAATGTGCAAAAATAAAGGGAGCGAGTTGCTCCCTTTATTTTTTATACCCTTTAAGCCCGGGGATTTTTCTTTTCACCATTTCTGTGACTATAAAAGTCGCTACATGGTCTGCAAATGTGCCAGGGCCAAATCCTGCATCATATCCCAATTCCTTTGCGAGCTCATGCGTGATCCTCGGTCCACCGCATATCAAAAGCACTTTATCTCTTATTCCCTCTGCTTCCAAAAGTTCTACAAGATGCGTAAGATTTTTTATGTGGGCGTCCTTTTGCGTAACTGTCTGAGAAACAAGCAAAGCATCTGCTCCAACCTCTATTGCCTTTCTCACAAATTCTTCATCTGGCACCTGACTTCCCAAATTGTACGCCTCTATCATCTCATACCTCTCCAGGCCGTAGTGCCCGGCATACCCTTTCATGTTCATTATAGCATCCAAGCCCACTGTATGAGCGTCTGTTCCAGTGGTTGCTCCCACTACTACGACTTTTCTGCCGATATGTTTTTTAATGTACTCATTAGTCTCTTCCATACTCATGGCCTTTATTTCTAGTTCCTGTACCTGTATGGAGGTATAATCCACAGTGTGAATCAAACTTCCATATATTATGAAGAAAGTAAAGTTCTTATCCAAAGGAGCATGGTAGACTACCATTGGATTCTCCAGCCCCATCTTTTTTGCCAGCTGTTTTGCTGCCTCTACAGCCTTTGCTCCATCCGGCACAGGCAGGGTAAAACTTAATTGTACCTTGCCGTCATTCATCGTATCCCCGTATGGCTTGACTCTGGTCAAATCCAGGGTGGTATCGTACTGCTTTTTCTCTGTAGAGTAAAGGCCGCTGCTCATCCTCTATCACCTCTTAGCATAAGGTAAATGAAAGGATTGAAATAATTGGGGTCTTTCTCCACTACGCCTTCTAATCCCTTCCCTCCGTCTATCGGCCTTTTTATATCCGCAAATTTACCCTGCTCTAATGCTTTAAATAAACCCTCTTGCTCAATTTCTTTCAAAAGCTCATAGGCCTTTTTCAAAACTTCGTTAGCTCTCCTTTGAATTATTCCGCCTTCTTTAAAGTAAATTTCATCAGCTATATCTGCCATATTGTTGAAGATATATTTGGCGCTTTCAATAGACAGAGCTCTATCTGACATAAAAGGCGTATGAATAGCTTCTGTCAGCATTCCCAAAAGATGTATCCTTTGCTTTGTCATTATAGTCACAACGTTAAACATAGCATCCTGTACATGCCCTTTGAATATATTTCCTGTCATGTACTTTGTAGGAGGCATGTACTTAAGGGGCGCTTTAGGGAATATCTCCCTTGCCATTTGAGCCTGAGCAAGCTCATATAAGAAGCCATTCCTTAAGTCAGGGTTCATTTCAAAAGCATGTCCTAATCCCATCTGTTCCTCCGGTATTTCTGCAATTAGTGCAAACTGTTCATTTATCAATTGAGATGCCAATACAGTATGGGCTTTTTCATAGGCATCTGCTGTTGTAAGATAATTGTCTTCCCCTGTGTTTATAATAATTCCTGCAAATCCATTTATTACCCTTGAGAAGAACTGGTCTACCATCGTTCTCTTCATGTTTATATCTCTGAATAAAATTCCGTAAAGAGCATCGTTTAACATCACATCAAGCCTCTCCAGTGCGCCCATAACAGCAATCTCAGGCATGCAAAGCCCAGATGCATAGTTGCAAAGCCTTATATACCTTCCCAGCTCTTCAGACACCTCATCTAAAGCTTTTCTCATTATCCGGAAATTCTCCTGCGTAGCATAAGTACCACCAAACCCCTCGGTAGTAGGTCCATAAGGAACGTAGTCTAAAAGACTTTGAGCTGTAGCCCTAATCACTGCAATGACATCAGCTCCCTGCCTTGCAGCAGCCTGAGCCTGAACAACATCCTCATATATGTTTCCTGTCGCAACTATAACATAAAGAAGTGGCCCTTCTTTGTCCCCGTATTTCTTTAAAAGTTCCTCTCTTTTTCTCCTGTTCTCTCTTATCTTTTCAACAGTCTTTACTGCTATATCTTGAACAGCCAATTTTATCTCAAAAAGGTCTGCCATAGGAATCGAAGTCAAATCTAGTTCACCTTTTGCTACTCTTTCGGCAATTTCTTGAGGGCTAAGCCCTGTGTAAATCATGGCATTGCCGATATAAGTTGCAGCCCCCAAAGAAAGATTTCCCTTGCTTTTTATATGGTCAACCACTACATTGGGAAGTGGAACTCCTAGATCGTTCACACCGTCTATGCCTAAAAGCCTACACACTGTCCTTTCAACTGACACAGTCGTATGGGCATCTATAAATTTCTGCGTATCTTTAACAATATTTCTTGCAGCTTCTCTGGCTTTATCCACTAATTCCCAATCAAGATTAAGCTTGCTCTCTCTCATACCCTCTCCTCCTCCTATAATAGGTCTCAGCTAGCTCTATAACTTCTCTTTCAAGTCCAAATATTCTGCATATGTTAAGGGCATCTTTTGGAACCTCACAATTAGGGTCTACTCTTTCTAATCGATAATCCATATGTTCCTGGAGAATTTTTACTGAATTTTCTTCATCTATAACGATTCTTTCCCTTAACTCTTCAAAATTTACATTTTTAAGCCCTACGACCTGATAGTGCACCATGTCATCCTCTATCACCCCTTCATAATGGGTAGCTAATACAGTCATAGAAGAAAAGCCGTTCAAATATTTTGAGATAGCTTTCACAATATAAAGTCCCTCTTCAGGATTTGTACCCCTTGCTATTTCGTCTAATGCCACAAATCCTGTCCCTTTTTTTACATCTTCTATTATTTCTTTTAACTTCATAACTTCTGCACCAAAACTACTCAAGCCCCTTGAAATTGATTGCAGGTCTTCTGAGATAAAATGAATAAAATCCAGCATAGGAAAAGATACTTTTTTAGCAAAAGGGAAAAATCCCATCATGGCAAGCAAAAGATTTAAGGCAAAAGTTCTTAAAGCTATAGTTTTTCCCCCCATATTGGCTCCTGTGATAACAGTTGTCCCGCTCTTTAATTCAATAGTTAGAGGGGTAAACTGTCTTTCTTGGGTTTTTAAAATATCTGCAACTTGAGGATTTATAACATCTTCAAAGAGTATTTTTATCTCGTCATTTATCGTGGGTTTCACTCCATTGTACTCGATTGCCAGTTTAGCCTTTGCCATCAAAAAATCGAACCTTCCTATAGCTTTTATATTTTTTTTAATAAGGTCTACATATTTGCGTAACTTTCTAGATAGACTCTTTTTTACCTCAAGTTCCTCTCTTTGTTCCAATGCGACTATATCAAGCCTTTTCTCCCTTAATTTTTCAATTTTTTCTCTGTCAGTTTCTGCAAATATCTGCCTCTCAATTTCCCTTTTCTTTTCTCTTATCTCTTTCAAATTACTAGAATATTCATCGTAAACATAAAAAGTAGCAATTCTCTTTTTCTGAGGGTCCAAAAGGTCCAATACAGGAGTTAAAGAAACAAGCTTTATATCTTCAATATCTAAATTCAACCTTCCAATCAAAAGCCTTAACTCTTCGCTCAGTAGAGCGAAAATTTTTATCTCATAAAATTCCACCTCATCTAACACTTTCCCTTCTATGCACCTTTTAAGGCTGTTCCTTATATCTTTTATCTTAAATAGCGGTTTTAAAATCTTAAAAAATATTTCCTTCTCCTTTTCTAAATTTTCCTTCAAAAGGTCGACGTACTCATATTCCCTTTCAAGTTTTTCTCTTTCTTCTCTCCTATAAGGCCTTGCATTTTTTAGCTCTTCTTTCCCATATGGAGTTATAACTTGAAGCTTTGAAATAACATAGTTAAATCCTACTTGTTCTCTTTCTTTTTCAGTTAGGAATTTAATATCAATCACCACCCATCACATCAAAGACAGGAAGATCTAATTTCTCCCTCAATCTATTTAAAAATTCTTTTCCATTATATCTGTAACCTGTGGGAGATATAGGATTTACAGTAACACAGATCAAATTTATAGGAAATACTACCCTAAAAATACCGCCCGCCTTTTGAAATTTTAAGAAGGTTTCTTCCTCTATGAAAAGCTTCGTAGCATCCTCTGCCAAGAAAACTACTCCTTTATACCTATCAGTGGAAGTCATTACATCATTGATCAACTTATCTGTAATCACTCCTCTTATCACAACATATTTTGCTCCATTTAAATTCTCTACAATCTCTTTTGACGCATCAATAGCAGTTAATACCTCCACAGTTTTGTACTCTCCGCCTTCATAAATAAACCCCAAATTTGAATTTTCAAGGATTTTACTAGCTTTTGTAATTACTTCTCTATCGCTTTCCTTCTGCACTGTCAGAAGTTTTACTGTAAACACCGTTTCACCTATTGTCTTTTCTATATCAGGAGATAGTATAGCTCCTGTTGATAAAATAGTAGCCTCAGATACAGCTGGAGAAGCCTGGGTCTTTCTGTTTAAAGCCCCGTCTATAAAAACTTTATCTGCACCTATTGAGATCAAAAACTCGCTTATCCTCTTGAGGTCTTTAGTAATGGAAGGACCGGCAAGGTCCACATAGCCATCACTTAAAGCCCTCGCTACAATTATTTCTCCCATCGGAGTATATATACCTGTAGTTCCCACTATCTCCTTTGTTATATCGCTTCGGAAAAGTGCTTCCTTCGCTGTGGCAATTAAAGTGCTCTCTTCAACGTAAATCCGCGGCTTTGGGAAAAAGGAAACCTGGTCGTATTCCTCTCCATCTCTTCCTATAGAGGTAAGACCAAGGGTATAAATACCCCTGGCCTTACTGATAAGATAATTTAATACAGTTGTTTTTCCTACATTTTTTGCCATTCCTATTATAGAGATAGTCCTGTAATTTTTTATAAGGTCAAGAATATCACTTCTCATCTTTTCTCCTTCTCTTTTTCCTTTCTAAATTCTCTGGCTCTAATACTCCAATGGTATCCTTCTGCATAAGACCTGCAACACCTTTAGACTCAGGAACTTCTTCATCGCATACACAAGGACCTGGAGTGTAATCTTTTGGCTCAACATACGTCACAATAACGCCTTCATAATTTCTCAAAACTATTTTATCATGGGACTGAGAAATTACGTAGTTTGGTCCAACAGGAATCTTTCCTCCTCCTCCCGGGGCATCAACTACAAATGTAGGTACGCAGTAACCAGAAGTGTGCCCTCTTAAACCTTCTATAATTTCAATACCTTTGGAAACGGGAGTTCTAAAATGAGAAAGCCCAAATGACAAATCGCACTGATAGATGTAATAAGGTCTTACCCTTATTTTACAAAGTTCATGCACTAGCTTTTTCATAACATGAACACAGTCATTTACTCCCCTTAGAAGAACTGTCTGATTTCCTAAAGGTATTCCCGCATCTGCTAGCATTTCACAAGCTCTCTTTGAATCCTCTGTTATCTCATGCGGATGGTTGAAGTGGGTGTTGAGCCATATTGGATGATACTTTTTAAGCATATTGACAAGCTCTGGAGTTATTCTCATAGGCAGCACTACAGGTACTGATGAACCAATTCTTATTATCTCCACATGAGGAATTTCTCTTAATCTCTTTATAATTTCTTCAAGCCTTGAATCAGATAAAGTGAGAGGGTCTCCACCTGAAATCAGCACATCTCTTATCTGTGGGGTATTCCTTATGTACTCAATCTGCTTTTCTATTTTATCCATCGGCATGGGAGCATCAGTTTCTCCAGCAAACCTTCTCCTTGTACAGTGTCTGCAGTACATGGAGCACTGGTCTGTAACAAGCATCAATACCCTGTCAGGATACCTGTGGGTAAGTCCAGGTACAGGTGAATCCACATCCTCATAAAGCGGGTCCACTAAGTCCTCCGGTGTCTTATAAAGCTCATGGATTGTCGGGACTGCTCTTTTTCTTATCGGGTCATTAGGGTCATTGGGGTCTATCAAAGAAAGGTAATAGGGCGTAATTGCCATTCTGAGCTTTGTCAATGCCTTAGTAATAGCTTCTTCCTCTTCTTCCGACAGTGGAAGGTATTTTTTCAACTCTTCTACTGTCTCTATTCTATTTGCAATCTGCCACTTCCAGTTGTACCAGTCGCTATCTGGTACATGTCCAAAAAGTTCATGTCTTCTGTTAACTCTCATTTTATACATCTCCCCCTTAAATTCATTACAGCTGTCCTCATTTAGCATATATTTCTTCAAAAACTTTTCTCAATTTTTCATTTTCCCTGAGCTCTTGAAGTGTAATTTCTGCGTGGTCTTTTGTATATCCATTCCCTATGATCATTGTTATATCCTTCCCAACACCTTCTGCTCCTAAGGCTGCTTTTGTGAAGCTTGTCGCCATGGAGAAGAAGTAGGCAATTCCTTCATCTCTCACAGGTAAAATTGTGGACATTTCTGTGTTAGGCGTATTTACACAGTTTATAGCAATATCCACTTCTTTTCCTCCGTTGGCCTTTAGAACTTTATCCAAAACTTCCAAAGGCTTTTGAGCATCCGCTATAACTACCTCGTGGCATATCTCCAGTTCTTCCACCTTTTTCTTTGCTTCTTCCCTTCTCACTACACCTATAACCTTTCCAGTAGGGCCTACTCTTTTCTTAGCTTCATAGCAACATAGAATCCCTGATTTCCCATTTGCTCCTAACACCATGACACTCTGACCGGGCTTTACCAATTTAGCAGTCTGAGCAGGAGCTCCAGCAACGTCTAAAGCAGCCAGTGCCAAGGTCTCTTCCATATCCTCAGGAAGCTTCGCATAAATCCCGCTCTCAAAAAGTATTGCCTTTCCCTTTATTTCAACTCTTTCTATATCCATCTTTATATCCAAAATCTCGTCTATTCTAAGAGGTGTAAGAGTTAATGAAACGAGCGTCGCAATCTTATCTCCTACTTTGAGGTCCCTTTTCCCCACCAGAGCTTCTCCTATTTTTTCTACTCTGCCTATCAGCATTCCCCCAGAACCTGTGACAGGGTTTTGCATTTTCCCTCTCTCATTTACTATCTCGAGGATCTTCTTCTTTATCTTCTCAGGGTCTCCCCCTGCCTCCTCTTTTAACTGGGTAAAGCTTGCAGAATCAATGTTCAAAGCTATGACATCAATCAATATCTCATTATCATAAAGTACACTCATATCATTAGAAATTTTATAAGCGGCTTGAGGTAAAACCCCTTTTGGCTCAATTACTCTATGAGAACCGTATTTGCATCCCATCATAAGCATATCCTCCTCCTTCTTCGAATTTTACACATCCATATATTTTACATCATCTGGAATAATTAAATTTGCCTCTGTCAAAGACTTGACCTCTTCAATAGATGTATCCCTGTGAATTTCTTTGAGAAGCAGTCCCTTTTTTGTCACTTCTATCACTGCAAGCTCTGTAACTATGAGACTCACTTTGCCTTTGGCCGTGAGAGGAAGGCGGCAATAAAGGCTTCAACTCTTCAAAAGTAACAACCTTCCTCATGGCTTCACCTCTAACCCTAATATTTTTCTGGCCTCATCAGGGGTTGCAATTTCTCTACCTAACTCTCTAGCAATTCTCACTACTTTTTCTACAAGTTCACCATTGGACTTTGCCAGAACGCCTTTCTCGAGGTACACGTTATCTTCAAAGCCAACTCTCACATGACCTCCTGCAAGTATAGCCATAGTAGCTACAGGGAATTCACAGCGTCCTATTCCTGTAGCAGTAAATGTGCTTCCTGGGGGAATGCTCTCCATCAAAAACACAAAGTCCCTCATTTCAGCTGAAATTCCGCCATTTACTCCCATCACAAAATTGAAGTGCATCGGAGCCTTTATATATCCCTTTTTGTGAAGCCTTATCGCTGTATCTATCATTCCTTTGTCAAATACTTCAAGTTCCGGCTTCACTCCCAGTTCATTCATCTTGGTGGCAAATTCTATTATCATGTTTTCTGTATTTACAAATATTTCATCTCCGCCAAAATTCATTGTGCCACAGTCTAGTGATGCCATCTCTGGCTTTAAGTAAACCGGCTGTAACCTTTCTTCTGCAGTCATGCCAACAGCTCCACCAGTTGAAGGCTGGATTATGACATCAGGGCATTTTGCTTTAATCGCTTCAATCACTTCTTTGAACCTTTCTTTGTCCTGTGTAGGGGTACCATCATCATACCTTACGTGCAAGTGAATTATGCTAGCTCCTGCGTTATATGCAGATAAAGCCTCTCTCACCATCTCCTCAACAGTATAAGGCACATTAGGATTGTGCTTTTTTGTAACCTCAGCTCCGCATATAGCCGCAGTAATTATCAATTTCTCCACCCTTCACTCACCTACCCTTCTTTTTTGTACCTCTGCTTTTCTTTTGGCACAACACAGGTGCCCCTCGCCCTGCACACTACAATAGGTTCTTCCAGCACTTCTGCCGCAGAATCACTGATATCAGGCCTTGCTGCTATCACCTTTTTCGCCTCAAAGACCATCTTTCTCGAAGTATTTCCTACTTCTACTATCTCACCTGTAGCTTCTATGAAATCTCCCGCATAAACAGGCGCCAAAAATTCTACACTGTCATAAGCTCTAAAAAGCCCCTCATCTCCGTCGTGCCTTATCAAAAGCTCTGTCGCCACATCCCCAAAAAGCTGTAAAATTCTCGCTCCATCTACTAAATTTCCTCCATAGTGAGCATCATGAAGGCTCATCCTGACTCTTATTGTGGCTTTCAACCTGTATCCCCTCCCTTCTCAAATTCCTTGAAAACCTCTTCTCAAACTTTTATGCAAAATCCATACCAAGCATTGAGTAAAAAGAAAAAAGGCCATTTTTCGGCCTTTTCCTATTAAAGGTTCACAGCTTACTCTGATAAAAACCCATCTTATGCTGAAAATTAAGCATTAGACGCAAAATTAAATATTTATTTTTAACATTTTTATTTTGTACTGTAAAGTCTGCCTCGGAATACCCAAAATTTCTGCTGCTCTACTTATATTCCCATTTGTCTTTTTTAAAGTTTTAGTAATAAGCTCATATTCAACTTTTGCTAGAAAGCTTCTTAGATCCCCTTCTATCCCGATAGTATCTACTGCTATCTCTTTTTCTCCCTCTATAAAGGCATTTCTTAAAATGTGGTCAGGAAGGTCATGCAACTGAATTATCTCACCTTCGCAAAAATTAGCCGCATACTCTATAACTCCCTTTAATTCCCGCACATTTCCCGGCCAGGACAAACTTAAAAGCGCTCTTTCCACCTCTTCGCTTATCCCTTTTATATCCTTCCCCAATTGCCAATTAAATTCCTTGATAAAGTGCTTAACCAGAAGAGGAATATCACTTTTTCTCTCCCTAAGAGGTGGCACATACAAGACAATGGCACTTAATCGATAAAAAAGGTCAGGTCTTAAAATTTTCTTCTCTAAAGCTTCATAAGGAGAAATGTTAGAAGCAGCAATAACTCTCACATCTACTTTCCGAACCTTACTATCTCCTATCCTCCTTATATACCCTTCCTGCAAAAAGCGTAAAAGCTTTGCCTGAAGGTCAAAACTTAAAGAAGTAATCTCATCCAAAAATAATGTCCCTCCGTCAGCCAGCTCTACCAAACCAGGGCGATTTTCTGCACCAGTAAAGCTTCCCTTTACGCTTCCAAAAAGTATTGACTCCATCAAATTTTCAGGAAGGGCTGCGCAATTTTGAGCAATAAAAGGTCCATTCTCCCTTGGACCAGCATTATGAATTGCTTGTACCAAAAGCTCTTTGCCCGTACCTGTCTCACCATACACAAACACTGGCGAATTGCTTTTTGCAATTTTTTGAGCCTTGCACTTTAGTTCTGTAACTACTTTGGATTCCCCAATAATATCATCAAAGGTATAATAAGCTTCCTCGTTTTCTTTTACAGCACTTTTCTTTCTGTTATTTCGCACTTCTTCTCGCAAATCAATCACTTCTGTCATAAGATTTTTTATTTCGGAGAGGTTTTTAGAAATATCAATAGCCCCGCATATTTCTCCATCGATTACAATGGGGAGAGTAATAGTAAAAAGGCTGACTTTTTGTCCATAGCAATTTGTAATTTCCTGCTCATGTCCGACAACAGGTTCCCCTGTCCTTAAAACTTTTAAAATTGTACTTTCTCTATTAGAAAGGGATGGAAACATAGCTAAAACGTGCTTTCCAATCGCTTCATCTACAGGAATTCCATCGATTTGAGAAGAAGCTTTATTATAATAAATTGTATAACCCTCTTTATCAGTGATTTGTATGCCCCAATCAATGTTTTCTAATAATATCTCCAGCACTTTTTGGTAAAATTCTTGAGGTAATCCTTTTAACCTTAAATTCATCTTACTCCCCCTTTGAGATTAAAATTAAAAACAAAACAGTGAAAATGTTTTCGGCATGTAAGTATTTCTCCATTTCTAACAAAAAAAGCGCTATTTATGCAATGAAAATATTTTCACTGCATAAATAGCGCTTCATGGGAGGTCCCATGACAGTGGCAAACTTTGTGCTTACCACCAAGGATGAGCTCAAGAACAAGCTCACCCTTTCGGCAGCCAAACCTTCTCCAGCGAGTATTAGAGGTTCTTCTCCTTAACACCTCGCCAAATACATGCTTGGCCGCTCCTCTATTTATGCGCTATTAAAATATCTATTTTTGATGTAAAGCTTATCAAAGTGCAATTATATTATATCACATTTTGAAAGCGGGAGCAATAAACCTTTAAATATAAAAAAGAAGGCCCGGAGGCATTCTCAATCTAAAAGTTCCCTATAAAGCTTCATAAACATTTTTAAAAATTTATTAATTCTATAAAATATTATACAATATTTAAAATCAAATTTATGGAATTTGAAACAAAAAGAATAAAATAATCTTTTTGTTGCGAAAATATGACTTATCCTATATAATATTATTCAAGTTATGCTTTATCAATTTGTATTGATAAATTTTCGAAGTTTTTGTTATATTTTAGACAAAGGAGAGAAATAAATGGTTGATAAAATTCAAATGAAGGTTCCCTTAGTTGAAATGGACGGGGACGAAATGACAAGAATCATATGGAAATTAATAAAAGAAATACTCTTAGAGCCCTATATAGACCTTAAAACGGAATATTATGACCTTGGAATTAAAAGCAGAGACGAAACAGAAGACCAGGTCACAGTTGATGCGGCATATGCCATCAAAAAATATGGTGTCGGTGTAAAATGTGCAACAATTACTCCCAATGCCCAGAGAGTTGAAGAATACAATCTTAAAAAAATGTGGAAAAGCCCTAATGGTACAATCAGAGCAATACTTGACGGAACAGTTTTTCGCACACCTATTATTGTAGAAAGTATCAAACCTCTCGTAAAAACATGGAAAAAGCCCATCACAATTGCAAGGCATGCCTATGGAGACATTTATAAAGATATGGAATACAGAGTCGAAAATAAAGGAAAAGCAGAACTTGTTTTCGTATCAAAAAGTGGTGAAGTGTCAAAGCAGACAATACATGAATTTGAAGGTCCTGGAGTTATCCTCGGCATGCACAACACTGATAAATCAATAAAGAGTTTTGCAAGAGCATGTTTTAACTATGCCTTAGACACCAAGCAGGATTTGTGGTTTGCGACCAAAGACACCATATCAAAAATATATGACCACAGATTTAAAGACATATTCCAGGAAATATATGAAAATGAATATAAAGAAAAATTTGAAGAAGCAGGAATTGAATATTTCTACACTCTTATTGACGATGCAGTAGCCCGTGTACTGAGGTCTGAAGGCGGAATGATTTGGGCATGCAAAAATTATGACGGCGATGTGATGTCAGATATGGTAGCAACAGCATTTGGAAGCCTCGCCATGATGACTTCTGTGCTGGTATCTCCTGATGGCAAATACGAATTTGAAGCAGCTCATGGAACAGTTACAAGGCATTATTATAAATACCTTAAAGGAGAAGAAACTTCTACAAATTCTATTGCTACAATTTTCGCATGGACAGGTGCTTTGAAAAAGAGAGGAGAACTCGACGGAATAGAAGACCTTGTAAACTTCGCAGATAAACTTGAAAAAGCATCCCTTCAGACAATTGAAAAGGGCATAATGACAAAAGACTTAGCTATGCTTTCTAACTTGCCAAATAAAACTGTTGTAAATACAGAAACTTTCCTCATTGAAATTAAAAAAACATTAGAAGAAATTCTGTAAATACATGAAAAGGGACGGTCCTCAGATAAAAGGAACCGTCCCCTTTGTCTGTTTTTAAAAAAATTTCTGTCAATCACATAAAATACTATATAAAATTTTTCAGTTATGTTAAAATGTTATTAAAGGGGGAACAAAAAGTGTTTAACTTAAAGAAAATTTTACTATTTATAATCTTGTTAATTTTTGTCATACTGCCACTTTCTTCTTTAAAAGCGGCTCCGACTCAAAGCCCCATTTATGTACTATCCATTGATGGCCCTATTGTACCAGTTGTCGCAGATTACATCGAAAGCGGTCTTCAGGAAGCAGAAAAAAATGGTGCAAGTTGTATAGTCATAGAACTTTCTACTCCTGGCGGTTTGTATTCTACTACTCAAAAAATCGTCACAAAAATACTAAATTCTCATATTCCTGTGGTAGTATATGTCTCCCCCGCAGGAGCTTGGGCGGGCTCTGCTGGTACTTTCATAACACTTTCAGCAAATGTCGCTGCAATGGCTCCTGGCAGTAGAATAGGCGCCGCCCATCCTGTGTCAATGGAAGACGACTCTGCTTTATCAGATGTACAAAGGCAAAAACTCACTCATGACGCTGCTGCCTGGATAAGAAGCATCGCAGAAAACAGAGGGAGAGACCCCAAAAATGCTGAAATGGCAGTCGTAGAGAGTAGGTCCTTCACTGACACTGAAGCCTTAAACGCAAACCTCATAGACTTAAGGGCAAATAACTTAAACGACCTTTTGAAAAAAATAAACGGGAAAACAGTAAAAAACTTTGACGGAACGACGATCACCTTAAAAACTGATGGACCTATCAAGTACTACCCAATGACATCGGTTCAAAAGTTCTTATTTGCAATAAGCGATCCAAATATTGCTTATCTTCTCATGAGCGCTGGTATCTTGGGCATTGTATTGGAGCTTTACCATCCTGGGGCTATCTTTCCCGGTGTGGCAGGAGGAATAAGCTTACTTTTAGGTCTCTACACACTTGGAACATTAAATGCTCAATTAAGTGGGATGCTTCTTGTCATATTAGGACTTGTGCTTTTGGCATCTGAGGCCTTTGTGGTAAGCCATGGAATTTTAGCAGTGGGAGGTATAACTTCCTTCGTACTTGGATCTTTAATGTTATTTAGTGGAAACCAAATGGGACTCACTATAAACAAAGGAGTAGTTTTCGCAACAGCCTTTTTCATGGCAGCTTTTGTTTCTTTCCTCTTAGCTGCTGTTATAAAAGCACAAAAGAGAAAAGTAGTCACAGGAGTAGAAGGTCTAATTGGTGAAATAGGTATTGCATTAAGTGATATTAATCCAAATGGCATAGTCTTGGTAGAAGGAGAAAGGTGGCAGGCAGAATCTAAAGAGTATATTGCAAAAGGCGAAAAGGTGGTCATTACAGCAGTAGAGGGTTTGACAGTTAAAGTCGAAAAAATAAAAGAGGGAGGCAGTAAAAAAAATGATTGAGAGTTTTGCATTTCTATTCACCTTATTAATAATCCTTATAAGTTTAATTTCCGCATCCATTAGAATAGTACAGGAATACGAAAGGGGTGTAATTTTCCGTCTCGGGCGCTATGTAGGTGTAAGAGGACCAGGAATATTTTTCTTGATTCCTATAATAGAGAGAATGCAAAAAGTAGATTTGAGAGTCATAACAATGGAAGTACCAACACAAGAGGCAATTACAAGAGACAACGTTACTGTTAAAGTAAATGCAGTAGTATACTTCAGAGTAATAGACCCTGCCAACGCTGTTATAAAAGTTTTAGACCACATAAGAGCAACATCTCAGCTGGCACAAACTACACTAAGAAGCGTTTTAGGTCAGTCTGACTTAGACGAATTATTATCTCACAGAGAAGAAATAAACAAGAGGCTTCGCGAGATTATAGATGAGGGAACAGAGCCATGGGGAGTAAAAGTGAATCTTGTGGAAATAAGGGATGTAGAACTACCACAAAGCATGCAAAGGGCTATGGCAGCACAAGCAGAAGCAGAAAGGGAACGCCGTGCTAAAATTATAAATGCTGATGGAGAATATCAAGCAGCGGCAAAACTTGCTGAAGCTGCCCGCATCATAGCCTCGCAACCCGTTTCTCTGCAACTTAGGTATCTTCAAACTTTAAGAGAAATAGCTAATGACAGGTCAAACATAGTAGTTTTCCCAATGTCTTTAGATATTTTTCAGCAATTTTTCCCTCAAGGACAAAAAGAAAGTAAAAATGAATAGTTTTAAGCTGCTGAGTTTTCAGCAGCTTCAGTTTGTTGACAAAGTTAAAAAATATTAAAAGGAGATATTTTGCAATCGGTGCGACAACAAAACTTAGCAAGACCAAGGATGGAGGCAGGGCCGAAGCCAAGGATGGCGGAGGCGGGCACTAAGACAAGGATGTCGCCTGACGGGGTACCCTGCCGGAACCTGAAGGCCGAGCTTAGTTTTGTCTCTTTGGAACATAACCTGTTTCCCTTTTACTCCAATTTGATTGCAAAATTAAGCACCTGTATCTGCTTGTTATTAAATGTAAATAGTTGTCAATAAATGCAAAGGTGCCTTTATTCTAATTGCTGGCTTATAATTTTCGCCACTTCAAAACTTGTTTCAATCGTTTTTTCAATGTCTTCATCTGTATGAGCAGTTGACAAAAAGAAGGTTTCAAATTGTGAAGGCGGCATGTATATTCCCCTTTTAAGCATCTCTCTAAAATATTTAGCATATAAAGTAGTATCTGATTTTAGTGCAGAATCATAATCATGCACACCTTCTTTATTAAAAAACATACACATCATGCTGCCTATTCTATTTATTGTAACATCAATTCCATTTTGAACCATGCTCTCTTTTAACCCATTACATAGTTTTTCTGCTTTTTTATCTAATTCTTCATAAAGGGTCGGATCCTCAGATAAAATTTTTAAAGTCTCAAAGCCTGCTGCCATTGCAAGAGGGTTACCAGACAAAGTCCCTGCTTGGTACACAGGCCCGTCAGGTGAAACCAACCTCATAATCTCTTCTCTTCCTCCATAGGCACCAACAGGAAGACCTCCACCAATAATTTTACCAAGCGTAGTAATATCAGGCATAATGTTGTAAAGTCCTTGTGCCCCTGAATAAGACACTCTAAAACCTGTCATCACTTCATCAAAAATTAAAAGTGATTTATACTTTGTAGTAATCTCTCTCAATCCCTTTAAAAACTCTTCATCAGGCAAAACAGTACCCATGTTTCCTGCAACAGGTTCTACAATGACACCAGCGATATTTTCGCCATAAACTTTAAAAATATCTTCTATCATTTTGATGTCATTGTATCTCGCTATAATTGTGTTCTTTGCTACCTCTTTTGTCACACCCTTTGAATCAGGCATTCCAAAAGTAAGTGCTCCTGAGCCTGCTTTTATAAGCAGGCTGTCAGAATGTCCGTGATAACATCCTTCAAATTTTACAATGATGTCTCTGCCCGTATATCCCCTTGCCAATCTTATAGCACTCATAGTGGCTTCTGTGCCTGAATTTACCATTCTGACAACTTCTACAGATGGCACAGCCTCAATTACTTTTTCTGCCATCTTAACTTCTAACTCTGTGCAGGCTCCAAAACTGGTCCCAAGTTGTGCCTGCTTTTTAATAGCTTCTACAACCTGTGGATGTGAATGCCCAAGTATCAGCGGTCCCCATGAAAGAACATAGTCTATGTATTCATTGCCATCTTCATCCCAAATATGACTTCCTTGCCCCTTTTTTATAAAAACAGGGGTAGCTCCTACTGATTTAAAAGCCCTTACAGGGCTATTGACACCACCCGGCATAAGTTTTTTAGCCTTTTCAAAAAGCTTTTGCGATTTATCAGTTTTCACAGAATCACCTCTTACTAAATTTTTATCATTCTCTGTTTAAATTTCATGAATAAATCATAAGTAATTGAAAAATAATAAATCATGTATTATAATCTAAATAAAAGATATGTGGAGGTGAAAAAATGATACATGCTACGTCTACAATTACAGGCAAAGGGCAAATTCAATTGCCTGCAGAAATCAGAAAAGCAATTGGCGCTGATATAGGAGATAACGTCATCTTCATAGTACAAGACAACAAAGAAATAGTGTTGAAATTAATAAAAAAGAAAAAGCTTTCACAATTAGGTGGAACGTTAAAATCTCAAGTAAAATTCAAAAGCATTGATGAAGAAACAGAAAATACAAAAGAAATTTGGGTAAATAAAAGAGTAAGGAGAAATAACAATGGAGAAAATATGGATTGACGCCAATGTCATTTTGAGATACCTCTTAAAGGACAATGAAGAATTTTATGCAAAAGCGTATGAAATTATGAAAAAAGCAGACAACAGAGAATTAAAACTTCTCGTATCTCCTCTCACTATTGCAGAAGTAGTATGGACACTTGAGTCTTTTTACAAGATATCAAAGGATCAAATAGCTGATACGCTTATTACCTTTATATGTTCTGAAGCTGTGGAAGCAGAAGAACGGGACACATTAATTCTATCTCTAAACAGCTATAAAGAAAATAATGTTGATTTTATTGATGCGTATATAGCTACCCACGCAATAAATTCAGGAAACAAAAAAGTATTTACTTTTGATAAAAAACATTTCTCAAGGCTTAAGGTAGAATTATTTTAACAGCCCGCTTTTTTCAATAATTTCTCTGTAAATAGCCATTTTCTCTTCTTCAGCAAAATCTTTTTCCTTTAATTCCATCCTCTTCTGATATAGTTTTTGTAATAGTTTTTCATAGTCATCATTGAAAATTGACTCCAATTTTTCTTTTATCATTCTCGAAAGAAGTGGACTTTTGCCACTTGTAGATATAGAAATAATTAAGTCTCCCCTTTTTACAATGGCAGGTACAATAAAAGAAGAAAGGTCTTTATCATCAACCACATTTACAAGCACATTGTATTTTTCTCCATCTGACGCCACAAGTTTATTTACCTTCTCATCATCTGTAGCAGCAATCGCAACACAAAATCCCCTTACATCCCCTTGTTGATACTCACGCCTTATAAGTTCCACTTTTTCTTTTGCTGCAAGCTCAATTATTCCTTCATCAAAAGAAGGAGAAATGGCAGTAACTAAAGCTTCTCCTTCAACAAGAGATAAAATTTTTCTAAGAGCAACTTTTCCACCACCTACAACAAGGCATTTTTTGTTTTTTATATTAAGCATTATAGGGTAATAAGCCATTTTGCAACATCCTTTGCAAAGTAGGTTATAACTATGTCTGCCCCTGCCCTTTTAATTGAAGTGAGTATTTCTAAGACTACTGATTTTTCATCAATCCAGCCCATCTTAGCTGCCGCCTTTACCATTGAATATTCTCCACTTACATTATAAGCAGCAATAGGAATGTTGAAATTATCCTTTACCCGCCTTATAATATCAAGATAAGAAAGTGCCGGCTTTACCATGACAATATCTGCTCCTTCTTCAATGTCAAGAGCTATTTCTCTTAAGGCTTCATTGGAGTTTCCATAGTCCATTTGATAAGACTTTCTGTCGCCAAATTGTGGGAAAGAATTTGCTGCTTCTCTAAAAGGTCCATAAAAAGAGGAAGCGTATTTAGCACTGTAAGCCATAATAGGTGTATTTACAAATCCTTTACTATCTAAAAGCTTTCTTATGGCAGCTACTCTCCCATCCATCATGTCAGAAGGCGCTACAATATCCGCCCCTGCCTCAACATGGGACAAGGCTATTTTAGCAATGTAGTCCACTGTTTTGTCATTTAGAACTTGGCCGTTTTCAACAATGCCACAGTGTCCATGAATTGTATACCCACACATACATACATCTGTTATTACCACAATTTCTGGCACTTTTTCTTTTATTTCTCTTACGGCTTTTTGAAGGATACCTTCCTCGCTGTAAGCCTCTGACCCCAATTCATCTTTATATGAAGGCACACCAAAAAGTAAAATAGCAGGAATTCCAAGGTCACGCACTTCTTTAACTTCTTCTATAAGCAAATCTATAGAAAAATGGTAAACACCCGGCATTGAATCTATCTCTTCTTTTATATTATCTCCTGGCACAACAAAAAGAGGATATATAAGGTCACCTACATCTAAAGAAGTTTCTCTTATCATATCCCTTAAAGTGCTGTTCATCCTAAGCCTTCTTGGCCTTTTTACCAAATCCATCTTATCTCCTCTTTCTATTGGTTTTGATAGTTTTTTAATATTTCTTCAATAAGTTTTTCCGTTGTGTATTCACTTGGCATTATGTCTACATTAAATCCTTTATCCTCTATAGCTTTCTTTGTTACAGGTCCTATTGCAGCTATTTTAGAGTTTTTTAGGAAATCTATTTCGTCTCCTATTACTTGATGCATATAATTAAAAGTAGAGGAACTTGTAAATACAGCAATATCTATTCCTTTGCAGAGTTCACTTATAAGCTTTTCCTTTATTTCATAATTTGGCTCATTTTTATATGCGACAATTTTTTGTACGTTAGCATAGTTCCCTAAACTTTCCATCAATATATCCCCACCTATCTGAGAAGTCAAAAGTGCTATGTTTTTTCCTTCAACATGTTTTTTAAGTGCTTTTGTCAAAGAGTATGAAGTGTACTCTTCAGGAATTATATCTGGATATACAAAAATATTTTCTAAAGCTTCCGCAGTCTTACTTCCTATCGCTACTACTTTAATACTTAAATTTCTTAAATCAAACCTTTTTTCCCGGCAAGCTTCAATAAAACTTAAAACCCCATTTACACTTGTAAATACAGCATAATCGAATTTATGTATTTCTTCTAAAAACTTTACTATATTATCTAAAAACGGCGTAATTTTAATAGTAGGACAAACAACAACATCTGCTCCCTTTTCACTTAAAATTTTTTTCATCTGCTGTGACTGTTCATAGGTCCTTGTAAGCAAAATCCTTTTTCCAAAAAGCTTTTTGTTTTCGTACCATTTTAATCTATCCCTTAATGCCACAACATCTCCTACAGCAAAAACTCCCGGATTTTTTATTCCTTCTTTTCGGACGAGACTTGGAATATCAATGAGTTTCCCAGTTACAACTTTTTGCTTTGGAGTAGTGCCTTCCATTATTACTGCTGCTGGTGTATGAGGATTTTTGCCGTAATTGAGAAGTTTTTGCACAATTATTTCTATATTTTTTATCCCCATGAGAAATACAAGTGTCCCCTCGAGTTTTGATATGACCTCCCAATCGAGGTTTTTATCTTTCCCTTCCCATTCATGACCCGTTATTACGTGAAATGAAGAGCTTAAATCTCTATGAGTTACAGGAATTCCTGCATAGGATAGGACAGCCACTGCAGATGTTATGCCTGGCACTACCTCATAAGGTATTCTTTTCTCTGAAAGGTATTCGGCTTCTTCTCCACCTCTTCCGAATACAAAAGGGTCTCCTCCTTTAATTCTGGCTACTTTTTTGCCAGAAAGGGCCTTTTCCGCAATTATTTCGTTTATTTTACTTTGAGGTACTTTGTGATTATCCGGAAACTTTCCCACATCAATAAGCTCTGCATCCTTTTTTGCCATTTTTAAAATATCTTCATTAATGAGCCTGTCATACACCAGCACATCTGCATTTTTTATTAGTTCGACTGCTCTCAATGTTAAAAGCCCAATATCTCCAGGTCCTGCTCCGATCAGATATACAATCCCTGACATCATATACCTCCAAATTCTTCAATAAGCTTTTCTATCATTTTATCGGTTTCTTCAATTAAGCCAGTCACTTCACTTTTTAAAAGCTTATCCTCTTTTTGATAAACAACTTTTATGTTTATCTTTTCTTCGTCTTCCTCTTTTCTGTATTGGGCATAGGCACCAAAAGGCTGTCTACAATTAACTCCAAAGGCTTTTAGAAGTTCCCTTTCAACAGAAGCCTCAAAAAATGTTCTTCTATCAACAATATAGGGATAAAACTCTTGAAATATATTATCAAAACTTTCTGCAATTTCTACTGCAAGAATTCCCTGACAAGGTGCTGGTACAATTACATCAGGTGGGAAATACTCAGTAATAATATTCTCCAATCCTAACCTGTGCAAACCCGCCGCTGACAAAACAATGCCGTCAAAGTTTAGTTCTTCCATTTTTTTGAGTCTCGTCCTCACATTACCTCTTACTGGAAGAATCTGTATATTTGGATTTAAAGCTTTAAGCTGTACCTGTCTTCTTAAACTGCTAGTCCCAATTTTAGCCCCTTCTTTTAGATTCATAAATTGTGTCCTATCTTTTGAAATAAAAACATCCCGAGGATCTTCTCTTTTTAAAACAGCCATGAGTTTAAGCCCTTCAGGTGTTTCATAGGGCATGTCCTTTAAACTATGTACTGCCATGTCAATTTCGCCTTTGAGCAATGCGCTTTCTATCTCTTTTACAAAAACCCCTTTTCCCCCTATTTCACTAACAGGTTTGTCAATTAATGCATCCCCTTGCGTGGTTATCTTTACTATTTCAAATTCAAAATCCTGCCTAAACTTTTTTATTTCATTTATAACCATTTGAGTTTGCACTAAAGCCAATTCACTTGACCTTGTGCCGACTTTTATAACTTTTTTCATCTTTACCTCCAGATTCTAATAGGCGTTTTCTTTAAGGTACGTTATCATTTTATTAGCCATTTTATTTGCAACTCTTTTTAAAGCGATTTTTATATTTTCCTTGTCTTTTTCAGAGACGCCAGTCAATTTATTTACAATTCTTTGGAATTCTGTGTTACAAACTTCATTGGCATATCTGCTTACTTCTTTTATATAAGGCTCTATTTCAAGTGTTTTGTACCATTCTTCAAATTTATCCACTTCCTCTTTCACCATTTTTTCAATAACGGGAATGAGTAAAAGCCTCTCTTTTTTGTTTTCCTCCGCTGTCTTTTTTAAGTCGTCAATAGTATAAAGACTTACCCCTTCTATTTGTCCTATTCTTGGGTCTATATCCCTAGGAAGAGCTATATCTACCATGCAAATTTTTCTACCATTGTAAACTTCTTTAAACTTTTCATAACTTATCGTATAATGAGGAGCATTTGTGGCACTTATTACAATATCACTACTGGCAATGTAAAGATATTTTTGTTCATAAGGCACAACATGTATCTTTGGAATTTGCTCCTTTAATTGGATAGCTTTTGAAAAAGTCCTGTTTGTAACAAATACATCAGCACCCTTATCTATGAGATTTTTCATAGCATTTTGCCCCATCTCGCCAAGACCTATCACAAAAGCCTTTTTGCCTTTTATATCCTCAAATACTTCTTGAACAAATTTAACTGCAATATAGCTTATAGACAAAGCCATAGCTTTTATACCCGTATCTGTACGAGCTTTTTTCCCAAGAGTTACTGCATCTCTAAAGAGTTTAAAAAGTATCTTTCCGGAAGAGTTGAAAGTCTGTGCGGTATCTATAGCTTCCTTCACCTGTGACAATATTTGGTCTTCACCTACTACCATAGATTCAAGTCCACAGGCAACTCTAAAAATATGTTCCACTGCATCAAGTCCGTAAATTTGCCTTAAATATTTCATGAAATCTTCTTTTAAGCCAAAGTAATTTATGAAAAAATCTTTTACTTCATCCGTGGATATTTTTTGTGAATAGAAGTAAATTTCACTTCTGTGACAGGTGGAAAGTATTACAACCTCCTCCAGTCCCAACTCTTTTAATTTTATTAATGCCTCTCCAATATCTTTAAAAGAAACTTTTTCTCTTATTTCTAAAGGGGTATCCTTATCTACTCCCACCATTTTAATATTGTTTATGTCCACTTTTTGTCACCTCATTTATGAGACTATCAACATCTGTTACTACTTTCTCGCTACCTCTTTCCCCTCATTATAAGATTTTACCATAAGCTCAATTATTTCATCAAGATTCATTAAAGCGCTATCGTAAATTTCAACCTCTGGTTTTGCGTATTTCAATATTACATCTTTAGTCTTTTCAATACGACTTCCATGTGTTATTATTAATAATCCTTTCCCCATAAGAATATCTTTTTTTATAATGACACACTTACAAAGCAAATGAGTGCAGTAAGCTCTGCCAATTCATTTACTGCACCGAGAGTATCCCCAGTCATACCACCTATTCTCAGCGAAATATACTTTGATACAATATAAGTAACAAAAAGCGATATAGTAAGTATTTTTACAAAAACCGCTAAAGGCAGTATAAAATAGCTTGTAGCAATTGAAATAACAAAAGCTATGGAAAATTCCCTTATCCCTACTTTGCCCAGCATCAGCCCTCCAAGCCCTTCTCCACCTCTTGCAGATTTACTTATCATCATAGAAAACACAATTGACAATCTCCCAATAATTGGGGTAGTTAAAAGTGCTGTTAAAGTAATATTTTCGTGTATATTGGTGAGAAATAATATTTTTAAAACAACCATAAAAACTAAAGCTAAAACTCCATTAGTGCCAAGTCTCGAGTCTCTCATTATCTCCAGCATTTTACTTTTATCCTTATTACTAAAAAGGCCATCAAAAGTATCTGCAAGCCCGTCAATATGCATTGTTCCTGTTAAAACATAAGAAAAAGCTACAATAAAAGTCATTACAATTTCCCGGGAAAAGAAATCCTTTAAAGCAATATACAAAAGGGAAAGGATACCTCCTATAACAATTCCAACTACAGGAAAATAAGATGCTATTTTATAAAACTCTCTTTTTTCAACATCAATTTCTATTGGTATAGGAAGGCGTGTCATAAACTGCATCGCAAGTACCAATCTTTTAATTTCTTCCATAAAAATGTTGCATTCCTTTCAATCATCCCTTTATTTTAAGAGGTATTCCTGAAACCATTAAATAAACTTCATCTGCAGCATCTGCCACTTTTTTATTCATCCTGCCTGCTATATCTCTAAATATCCTGCCCAGTTTGTATTCGGGCACTAATCCCATTCCCACTTCATTTGTCACAAGAATTATATCCCCTTTAAAATCCTTCTTAGCAGTCAATATTTCATCTACTTCATCAGCAATTTGCTTTTCTATGTTATCAATCTCCTTCAACTCTACTTTTTCCCATGTTAAGTCAACTTCCATTAATAGGTTTGTAATCATAACTGTAAGGCAGTCAATCAATGCGACTTTGGCATTGCTTTTTGATATTACTTCATATAAATTTTTGTAGACTTCTTTTGTCTGCCAAAAAGGTGGCCTTCTCTCTTTATGCCTTTTGACCCTTTCCTTCATTTCTTGGTCAAAAGGAATAGAAGTAGCTATATAAAGGACACTGTTTCCTCCTTTTTCTAAAGCCAATTTTTCAGCAAATTCACTTTTGCCAGACCTTGCACCGCCTGTGATCATAACAAGGCTCATTATATTACAACCCTTTCTTTATCTTCTAATAAATCTTTTATATCTATTTCTTTCAAAGCCTGTATCAATTTTTCATTGTCTTCATGTCTTTTTATAGCAACTCTAAAAAAGCTTTTATCAAGATACCTAAAGTTAGAAGCATCTCTTATGAGAATTCCTTTTTTTAAAAGTATTTGTTTAAGGTCATTTACCCTTCCTGTTCTTAGCTTTAACAATATAAAATTTACTTTTGTATCAAAAACAACTAAATAATCAATTTTTCTTAAAGCATAAAGCATATACTCCATTTCTTTACTTACATATTCCCTTGTTTTTTCTATATAAGCTTCATCTTTAAATATTTCTCTCCCCACAACATCTGCAAGAGCATTTACTGTCCAAGGTTCTTTGTATTCTTCTAACTTTTGTATCAAAGAAGGACTTCCAATGCCGTACCCCAATCTCAGCCCCGGCATGCCAAAAAATTTTGTGACAGCTCTTACAACAAACAATTTATCATGCTTTTTTACAAGAGGTAAAGCTTCATAATTTTTATGGTCTTTCATAAATTCAATAAAAGCTTCATCTATCATGACAGGTATATTCAAAATCTCCGCTTTTTTTAATAAAATTTCTATTTCCTCTCTAATTATGGCTTGTCCTGTAGGATTGTTTGGATTCCCAATGATTAAAGAATCCGCCTCTTCCATTTGTGAAAGAAGCTTTGCGAGATTTACTTTAAACCCATAGTCTTCTTCCAGCCTGAAATATATCGGTTCACCACCGTTTATGTGGACTGCCCTTTCATATTCCAAAAAAGCAGGAGATAGAATGAGGGGTCTTTTCACCTTAAATGCTCTCACAAAAAGATGTATGAGCTCTGTCGCGCCATTCCCAACAATTATATTTTCTTGTGAATACCCCACATACTGTGAAATAGCCTCTTTTAGTTTTCGATATTTTATATCCGGATATTTCGTTAAATCAACTTTTTTGATAATATCAAAAATCCATTCCGGCACCCCAAGAGGATTTATATTTGAACTAAAATCGATTATTTCTCCTTCATAGTCATAAACATTTCCGCCATGCTCATAAGGCTTCATTGAAACACCTTCTTTCATTTACGCTAAATCAGCACTCCGACATATGTTAAGGGTTTATCTGTCAGTCCTTTAATAGAGGCTGTATCTTCCTCACTGTGGACTACAAGGCAGCAGGTAGAAGGCCCCCCTGATTTTAATACATCAAGATGTTGTGGAAAATTCGCCTCCACCTTTAATCTTGATATCTTCTCTAATATGCCAATTTCATATTTTATCCCTTTTGAACCCACAGGTATTGCTTCCACTATTTCTTTTGAGTTGGAAATTTTTACGTAGTCTTTCAATGTAAGCACATCGTTTGAACTTAAAACTTCAATTCCTACACGTGGATAACCTAAAAGAGAAACATGCATACCTGTTTTGACTTTTTTTATTTTTAAGTCTCCAATATTTGCTTTTGCTATTACAGTGATTCCTATACCTGTCATAGATGTGGGAAAATTTTCTTCAGTACTTCCTGTAAAAACTACATCTAAAAGCCCGTTCTCCTCAAGCTCGCTTTTTATGCCTCTTAAAATTTTTTGCCCTGTTGGATTCATTTCAACGGATAAAGTATCTGATATGACTAAAGGCTTTGCTCCTACACATAGTACTTCCGAAAGAGCCACTTTTACAGTAGTCCTTCCTACTATCTCTTCATCAACTTTTAACACATCATTCTCTTTATTCCCTATCGCCCCGAGGCTGTCACAAGATATCACATATGCCACATCATTTTCATAAATTACAACTAAATCTCTGTATCTCTCAATCACTTTTTATTCCCTACTCCTTTTCGGTATCGCTTTGTAAACCAATGCTGCAAGAAATACATTTGCAAATGACGCAATTGTTAGTGGTAATACCCATGCCGTAAAAAATCCCCATCCGAATATTGGCACAAACAAAAGGGCTGCAACAGGTCCATTTAATATCGTAGCAGCGATTACTGCAATATAGATGTTAAATTTTCGATAAAAAAATCTAAACAAATAGGCATATAATGCCATTTGCACTGCTATGTATATGTGATTTGTAAGCCCTAAAGGAAATCCAGAAGTAATTGCTGTAAGCATATGCCCTAAACTTATCACAAGGGCTCCATACCAACCTCCAAGGTATAATGCGGCAAAGTATCCTGGCATTGAGTCAAAGGCAACAGTGTTAAAGATTTTTATAAGAGCACCTACAGCACTTAAGGCTATAAGCATAGCAACAAGAGTAAGAGTTTTAACATTTTTTAATGCACTTGCTTTTTCTTTCACATCAATCTCCTCCCTATATAAAATACTACAAGCCCCAAAAATGAAGTCATGTACATTATTTTGATGCTGTCTTTTATATGTTGGGGGGTAATTTTTTCTTTTCTATCCCCAAGAGTTGGTTTGATTTCAGGCTTTCCAAAATAATAATTAAGCCCTCCCAGTTGTATATTTAAAGCACCGGCAACTGCTGCTTCTCCGTGAGCACTGTTTGGGCTTTGATGTTTCAACCTATCTCTTAAAAAAATCCTCCAACTATTTTTAGAATCATAGCCTAAGAGAAAAGCAGCTATAACAATCAAAAAACCTGTTATGCGAGCAGGGATAAAATTTAATATGTCGTCAAGTTTTGCAGAAGCAAATCCTAAATCGAGGTACTTTTCATTTCTATAGCCTACCATAGAATCAAGAGTGCTTGCTGCCTTATAAAAGATAGCCAGCGGCGCACCTCCTATAAACGCGTAAAACATAGGGGCTATTATACCGTCTGATATATTCTCTGCAACTGTTTCTATCGCTCCTCTGGATATATTCTCAACATCAAGTCTATCTGTATCCCTGCTGACTATATAAAATAATCTTTTTCTTGATTCAACTATATCACCCTTTATCAACGCTTCGTATACTCTTCCAGCAGCTTTACCAAGGTCTTTTGTAGCAAGGCAGGTATATATAATTAAAACATCTAAAGCATGCTTTAAATATGGATGTATAAGTCCTGCAATATAAAGTAGTACATATGTTGCTGCAAATGCCAAACTTACTGTAAGTCCACACAGTATAAAACCTGCTATTTTTAAATCTCTGTCACTTTTAGCATATTTTCTAAGTATACTCTCTAAATGTGATACCACTCTCCCTATAATTCTTACAGGATGAGGATATCCTTCAGGGTCTCCTATCAACAAATCCAATAAGTAGGCTAATACCACTTCCATTAATCTTTATACCTCTCCATAATTTCATAGACTTCTTTCATCTCGATACTTTAACCTGCTCCTGAATGGGTGCCTGCAATCATTAAAGCTTTACACAACTTTGAGTTGCTCCTTTCCATTTAGCGATGGAATGACGTAAGGAGTATGGGTGATGGGATTTTCAAACACTTCCACATCTACTAAAAAGGCTGATTTTATGTTGTTCAATGTTAAAACATTTCCGGGAGACCCAGATGCTATTATTTTGCCTTCTTTCATTATGAAAATCTCATCACAAAACTGTGAAGCGAGGTTAATATCGTGAAGCACAATAATTACAAGTATCCCTTTTAAGGATAAATCTTTTACAAGAGACAGTATTTCAACTTGGTATTTTATATCAAGGTGAGATACTGGCTCATCCATGAGTAAAATTCGAGCTTTTTGTGCTAATGCCCTTGCTATATACACCCTTTGCCTTTCACCGCCGCTTAGCTCTTTTATGCTTTTGTCTTTAAACTGCCATGTATTTGTAATTTCCATACACTCTCTTACAATATCTCTGTCTTCTTTTCTCTCCGACTGAAACCTTTTAAGATAAGGAATTCTTCCCATCATTACCACGTCATAACAGCTAAATTCAAAGTCGTAAACTATATCTTGAGGCACATAACCTATATATTTTGCCTTTTCTTTTATAGTAAAGTCCTTTATATTTTTCCCTAACACAAAGACATTACCATAAATTGGTGCCAAATACCCCGATATATTTTTTAAAAGAGTAGTCTTGCCACTTCCATTTGCACCAATTATCCCTACCACCATATTTTTATTTATTGTGAAATCTATCCCTCTTAAAACTTCCCTTTCCCCATAAGAAAAATGTAATTTATCTACCTGTAAAATAGCCATATCATCACATTCCTTCACTTTTTTGTTTGCTCTTTATTAACAGATACAAAAAGAATGGTCCTCCAAATGCTGCTGTAATTATCCCAATCGGAATTTCCATTGGCTTTAAAATAACTCGTGCTAATAAGTCTGCAAAAGTTAAAAATATCGCTCCTGATATAGCACTAAAAGGTACCAAAACTCTATTGTCAGGTCCTACAATAAGCCTTGATATATGAGGCACAATAAGTCCTACAAAACCTATAATTCCACCGACTGATACAGCTGTTGCAGTAACCAATGACCCTGTAATAAGAATTATTTTCTTGACTAGTTCTGTGTTGACACCTAAATGTTCGGCAACTTCTTCTCCTGTCAATATCGCATTTACATCCCTTGAGAATACATACATCACAAAAGAACCAATCAATATAACAGGAGTAGAATAAGCCACATGATTCCAATTTATGAGGCTAAATCCTCCCATAGTCCAAAAAACAATTCGAGAAAACTCATCATGGTTTAAAAGCATCATGAGAGAGATAATTGCAGACATAAAAGCACTTATAGCTATACCTGCCAATAACATTGTAGTCATGGATACTCTTGTGCCAGTTTTAGAAATAGTGTATACGAAAAATACCGTCATTAAAGAAGTAACAAAGGCCATAAAGCTAATTCCAAATATTCCAAGTCCTAATACTATCGCAATAGTAGCTCCAAAAGCCGCTCCTGATGATACACCCAATACATAAGGGTCCGCCATTGGATTTCTCAAAAGCCCTTGAAAAAATGTCCCAACAACAGAAAGTCCCATTCCTACAACTGCTGATTCAATAGCTCTTGGAAGTCTTAAATTAAGAATTATTGTCCTAGAGGTTTCACTGCCACCGCCTAAAAAAACATTTAAAATCTCCTGCAGGGGTATTTTTACCGCCCCTGCAGAAATTGATAAAATCATGGTAAAGACAAGCAGTAAAAATGCTGTACCAAAATATATCCCTTTTTTTACTCTCACTTTACTTAAATGCCTCCGGATGTAAGAATTTTGCAATTTCTTCAAGTCCTAAAACAATTCTATTAGAAGCTCTTGATATTATGTCGTCATTGCTTATCACAAATATTTTGTCATTTTTAACAGCGTTTGTATCTTTATATCCTGCCATGTTTTTAATGTCTTTCACATCCCCTGCATGAGGAGAAGTGATTATAACATCTGGATTTTTGTTTACTAATTCTTCTACACTGTATTGCGCCCAACCATTTACATCCTCTGCAACATTTTTGCCCCCTGCAAGGTTTATAAGCTCATCAATAAAGGTGCCTTTACCTGCTGTCCAGTTTCCGTCAAGAGAGACAAGATAAAATACGCTGACTTTTGGAAGCTCTTTGACTTTGTCATTTATTTCTTTTATTTTATCTTGCATTTGTTTAATTAACTCTTCCCCTTTTTTCTCAGTTCCTGTTATTTGGCCTATTATTCTTATAGATTGGTATATCTGGTCAATGTCTTTAGCCTCTAGCATCACGACGGGTATACCCATTTTTTCTAAAGATTCCATTTGCTCTTTACCGGAAAGAGTGGAAGCAAATATTATATCAGGCTTTTGAGCAGTAATCGCTTCTACATTTGGCCCTTTAAACCCCCCCACTTTGGGTACATCCTTGACCTCAGGTGGATAATTGTCAAAGTCTGTAACACCCACAACCTTATTTCCTGCTCCTAAAGCATATATAAGCTCTGTTGTAGAAGGTGCAAGAGAAACTATCCTTTGGGGTTCTTTCTCTATAGTTACTTCTCTTCCTAAAAAGTCTGTAACTTTTAAAGGAAACTGTGTTTTTACAGTTTCAGTTGCTGTTTGAGATGTATCTTGTGGCTTTGTAGCATTGTTTGTTGAACAAGCCGCCAGTGAAAACATTAAAGCAAAGACTACCAATAAAGCAAGTAAACCTTTAAATTTTCTCATAAGTACCCTCCTAATTTAAATTTTTCAAGTATCAAAAAAAGACCTACCCCACGGAGGTAGACCTTTTTTTGCCAAAATTAAGCATAAAAATTCCATTCCACCTTCCCTCCGAAGGCGAACTTCCGAAATCTTATGGCAGGTCTCCTGGCTCGCGATTCATCTTCCACCCTGCCTTCCCACCCGGCACATCTCTTGAGTGCCAAGCAGTGGCTTATTAGGGCTTCATCCTCGCTCACAGTAGCGGGGGCTGCAGCGGATTTTCACCGCTTTCCCTTTTAACTTCTCAAGACCATAAGATTTTTTGTATTCACTTGTACACCTATATTTTACATCTACTTATCATTTAAGTCAATTCCCTTATTCATGGCTACCTATTTGCCTTGAAAAAGTGGTACTGCTACTACAACAACCGGCCTTTTGCCTTCCTGTTCATGCCCTTTTGGAATCGTGTCAACCATAAGTGTTACCTTGTCTTTCATTAATGAAAATTTTATTTTATAAATTGCGCCGTTTTCTTCAAACCATTCTTTTTTGTATTTCTTCTTAAGCCTTTCCACAACAGCTTTTTTAACTATTGCCTGACAGTCAGACACGCTGAAAAGCTTGGATTTTATTGAATAACCCTCCACAGGAAACCTGCCATCTTCAGGTATCCAATCTTCCCAGGGAAGAGCTTTTGTACCTTCAAAAAGTTCTTCAAAAGTTGTGGCAGTAAATTCCCCTATTTTTACGTATATTCTCTCTGCCGTTCTAATCCAAAGATTAGAACGGCATAAAGCCATCTCATCACCTACAAAAGTGACTTTTCCATCATCTATAGCGAAATCTTGATACCCTAGCTCTTTTAGTTCTCTCGCAGTTATTGCTTCAACACCAAAAAGAGTAGATGCTATAAATTCTATTTTTGACATATTTCATCTCCTTTTACCTCTAAGTTTAACTAATTCAACCTTATTATATCACTTGCATCTATAAATATATATCATTTTTTCCCTTTTATCTTGTTTTTATTATGATATAATTAAAATAATAATAAGTTAATGATAGGTAATGGAGGGTATTTTATGCCATTGCCCGAAAAAAATAAAAAATATACTTATGCCGACTATTTAACCTGGTCTGAAGAAGAAAGATGGGAAATTATTAATGGTGTTCCCTATCTAGTTTAGCGGCTAGCTCCTCCGCCTCCGGCAGAACCTCCGCCGAAGCCTCCTCCGCCGCCAAAACCTCCACCGCCGAAGCCACCACCTCTAAAGCCTCCAAATCCCCCTGAGCCAAAGCTTCCTGGACCCCACCAGTTTCTTCTTATATTTCTTCCTCCTCTTCCAAAGATAATAAATATTAAAATGAGTATAATCACTGCAGCAATATCTTCCCACGATATACCATTATCATTGCTATTATTTGCATTGATACTGTACTTAGAAGCATCCAGTCCTTGAAGGTCTATGTTGTACTCTTTTGCAACTCTTGAGGCTATGGCCATATAGCCTTCATATATACCTTTTGAATATTCGCCACTTGCCCAATTAGGCAATACAAAGTCATCCAAAATCCTTCCTGCTACAGAATCAGATATTGCTCCTTCCAAGCCATAACCTACGTCAATTCTCACTTTACCAGCCTGGCCTTTTAAAAGTCTGTCTTTTACCACTAAAAGGAGAACTCCATTGTTTTTTTCCTTGTCTCCTATTCCCCACTTTCTAAAAAGGCTAAGAGAATATTCCTCAATTGGGTAATCTCCAATGCTGTCAACTGTAACAACTATTATTTGCGCCTTTGTGGCATCATCTAAAGCTTTCCCTACCATTTCGATCTTTTCTATATCATTTTGGGACATAAGCCCCGCATAATCATATACATATTTAAACTGAATAGGCTTAGATGGAACATCAGGAGCACAAAAAGCTATGGAATTAAAAAATAAAAGTAAGAAGGCAATTACAATTAAAAAAATTCCCTTTTTCATTTTGCCTCTCCCTATCTTAATATTTTGTAATTAACTTAATGTTTTAAAAATATCATTCTTTCGCTAAATTTAAACTATTTTAATGTACTACTGTTCATGTCTAGTATATTAGCACAGATAATAATAAGTATCAACACAAATTTATAAAATATGCTGGCTTTTTAAGAAAAAATTATACTATTATCCTGAAAATCGTTAGACCTCAAATAGGAAGAGGCAGATTTTAAAAATATTCGCATTCATGTCATAAAGAACATTATCAAACTTCAGACTGTAGACAAACTTTCGAAAATAGGATATCTTGCAATCTGTGCGACTTGTGACAAAGCGGCATTTATATTAATTTATTGTGAAACTAATTATTTTTAGAGCCTTTTGAGGTTTCACAATAACCTAGAGAAATTTTATCATATTGTGCATTTTAGTTCATTAAGTCATTTTATCTGTTAGGGTATTCGATGTCAAAATTAATATCAATTTCCTTCCTCGCCTGTCTTAGAAAAAGTTCCCCTTCCCTAGTGAGCTCATAATATGTGTGATTGCGATGCTTAACACTTTTGCGTCGCCGATGATAATATTTAACTATTCTTCTTTCCACTCTCTTGATTAGTCCTCTCTCCTCCAAGCTTTGAAGTCGCTTTCTGCTTTCTTCTAATGATAAACCTAGGCGCCTCGCCAAAAGCTTCGCATATTCCGGCCCAAGCTTTTTGAGGTAGGTGAGGATTGTTAAATCAAGAAATTCATCTTGGTCATTGTTGAGTGGCATACTTTTCTCTCCTTTATTATGGATTTACCACTAATCCTTCACTATTCCATGCCAATTAACGTTGGGTTACGGGTTTTACATTAAAATTAGACCTGTATTCGGTTTCTGCCCATAATACCCTTTCAGCCACCATAGCTTCTGGGTTTAGTTTAACATCTTTTAATATCATTTCTTTAAATTTGTTATATCCCACTCTGTCAATAAGGTGTCCACCGTGGATGTATTCAGGTTTGTTGTTCATAACATAAGCAGAAAATATCTCCCAGTTTTTAAGTACACCTAAAACCACATCTTCTGTAACCCAATTTAAAAAGATTTTTCCCATACGAGGTGTTTGTTTCCCGGTTCTGCCGCCGATCAATATCCTGTAGAACTTTTTGGGATTTCTGGTCCATGCACCGGTTGGACATACCAATACGCATTCGCCACACCCAACGCAGCAGCAGCTATCTTTCACGATTTTTCCTTTTTCTACAGATAAAACACGCGTTGCATGATGAGCACACGCTTCTACACACTTTTTACACCCTATACAGCGATCATAATCGTATTCCGTTTTTGTAATGCCGATTATACCTATATCACTAACGTGAGCTTTAGCACAGTCGTTAGGACATCCTGATATATTTAATTTTATATGATAATCACTGGGGAATATGACTTTTTCTATCTTTCTAGCAAGGTCGGTTGTGTCTATATTGGCTTTTATACAGTGGCGATTTCCTATGCAAGCCATTATATTACGAGCACCTATAGTCGGATACCCGTTGTCATCAACTACCATATCAACGCCGCATAAATTTACTTCAATTTCCTCGATATATGGTCTTATATATTTGTTAACCTCATCTATATATTCATATTTGATCCCTGGTATTGAAATTGTCTGTCTGACTCCCAGGTGAAATTCTCCGTTTCCCCAAGTTTCCGCAATATGTTGAAAAAATGACAGATATTTAGCATCTATAACACCGCCGGGAACGCGTATCTGGAGCATGAACTCCCCGCGCACTTTTGACTGACGGTAACAATTTCTTCTAACCTTTTTTATATCTATATCATAACTCATATAATTATCCCTCCGATTAATCCAACAGATTTTTTGCTTTAGTATAATTAAAGACAGGCCCTTCCAGGCAAACATATGTCTCATTTATCTTGCAGTGGCCACACTTGCCGACACCACAAGACATTTTCCTTTCAAAAGACAACCAGATTTTTCCTTCAGGTACTCCGTTCTTTAAACATTCTAAAGCGGCAAAGTGCATCATAACAGGAGGACCTACGATTACTACATTATAATTTTCAAAGCTGTCAAATGGTATTTTCTTAATGTGTTCTGTAACAAAGCCGACCTCAAAGCCTTCTATCTTATCTTTATCAAGAGTATAAATTGTGTTAAACCTTTTTCTAAAATTACTTAAATCCTCTTTGAAAAGTATACTCTTTTCGTCCTTAAATCCCGCAATTAAATGCAGAGAGTGGATTTCAGCTGGATGTTCATAAAAATACTTCAAAAGGCTTCTGACAGGAGAAACCCCGGTACCACCGGCGATAACCACCAAATCTTTCCCCTTAAAATCATCTACAGGAAACGAATTGCCATAAGGGCCTCGCATAAATATCTTGTCGCCGGGTTTTAAATTAAATATTTCATTGGTGACCTTTCCCACCTTTCGTATGGTGAGCTCTACCCAACCATCTCCCATCGCACTTACCGATATGGGAGCTTCCCCTACCTTAGGTAAAGACACCTGAAAGAATTGTCCGTGTTTTACCTTTGCATTGGTTTCTATCCTGAAAGTATATTCATTTCCTGTCTCGCGTATAATATCGATTATTTTATGGGGAGTTGGAAGCATTATATTTACACTCATTTACTTTACCTCCTCAATTGATGCTGTTTACTTTATATCTTTAGTTGTCTCCGCTTTTTTGAGTTTTTTCACTTCATCATACAGGCGATTAATTGTAGCAGCAAACGATATTAGTTCAGGACATCTTTCATCACATCGCCCGCATCCTACACACATGTGTTCGTCTTTAAAACGAAGTTTATAGTCATAAATTTTATGCAGAGTTCTGAATCTCATCCGCTCTCCCGCAGTTTTTCTGAAACTTAATCCACCTGCCATTATCGTGAAATCTTCGTGCATACAGCTGGCATGGACCCTTCTCCTCTCACCGACTTTTCCGTTTTCAGTGTATGTTACATCTAACGTAGTAAAACAGCTGCAGGTTATGCATACAGCGGTACAGGCTCCACAGCTTATACATCTTGAATTATAACTTTTCCACATATCGAGATCGTAAATTTTTTTTAATAACTCATAGCTATCAATTTCAGGAATATTAACTTTTGTCGGATTAGAGGTAACAAATTCTGGGGTAAATTCTACTTCTCTTTCATCGCCAAATAAATTGGTAAATTCATCGTCTTTTATTTCTACTAATATGTTATCATCTTCAAATCTAACAGCTAAACTGTAGTCGTCGGTTTTATTAGAACCCATTGAGACGCAGAAGCAACTATCCCAGCCTCCTTCTTTGCATTCCATTAAAATAAATTTTACTTTTTCCCGTAAACGCTTGTAGTAAATATCTTCTGTTCCCCCGTTTTTGAGAAAGATAGTATCAAGTCGTCTAAAGCCATTTATATCACAGGGGCGTGCAAATATCAGAATCTTTTTGTCATCTATCTTGCTTTCCATATATTCATATTCGGTAAAGTAGAATAGCGCCTGGGTAATCGGATATATCACTTCTTTGGGCGAAAAATCTGATTTCTCATCGTAGACTACATCCTCAATTGAGTTAATTTCTGCATATCGGATCAAATCAGTGTCTGAATAACGGCCACGCTTTTCAAAACGCACAGGAGCATATATCTTATACTCTTTTTGCAATTCTTTTAAGATTTCATTCATCCTTTTAATGCTTACGCAATAACCCATCTTCTTCCTCCTCTTAACCAACTAATTTGATATAATTATAACATTCTTTGATATAATTATAACATTTACAAAAATTTTAGTCCAATAATAAATAGTTATATTATGCATAACAATTATATTATGAATGGTCATTTGCATAATGTTAAATAATATTAAAATTTTCCTTTTATCTTTTCATTAGTAAAGTATTATGATATTATGAAAATGATAATTTTATGGCTATATGAGGTGATCGTTGTGACCCTCAGAAATATAGAGATTTTCGTAACCGTTTGCGAGTTAAAGAGCATGTCTGCTGCCGCAAAAAAACTTTATATGTCCCAACCTGCTATCAGCCAGGCCATATCGCAGATGGAGGGAGAACTCCAAGTTAGACTCTTTGACAGGATAGGTAGGAATCTCAGTCTCACGTATGCTGGGGAAATCCTGTATAGTTACGGAAAGCGGATACTCAATCTTGTCAAGGAAGCAGAGAGTACTCTTGATGATGTGAAGAACATGAGGATGGGAAGGCTGAGAGTGGGAACCAGTACAACGGTGGGAATTTACCTGCTACCGGAGATAATCGGCGAGTTCAGGAAAAAGTTCAGTATCGACGTCTACTTTACGATTGGCAACACGGCAGAGATAGAAAAATGATATTTGACAATTCTATAGACCTGGCATTGTCGAAGGTCCGGTCCATTCAAGAGACATTGTTGTAAAACCCTATATAGATGATGAGCTATATCTTGTATGTTCAAAATCCACAGGTGGGCAGAAAAAAAGCATCAGCCCCGCAGAGATTGAAAAATGAGAATATAATCATGCGAGAAAAGGGGAGTGGGACGAGGAGGTCTTTGAGGAGACCATGGCGAGAAATAACCTGAGGTACAGAATAAAAATACGTTCTTAATACGGAAGCCATAAAAGGCTGTCGAAGCTAATATAGGCGTTTCGGTCATATCCAAGCTACAAACCCAGTGCGGATAAGAGGCGTAGGCTCGTAAAAGCTGACATTGAAAATATAAGGTTTGAGTTTAGCATCATTTATCATAAAGATAAGTTCAAGTCGAATCTGTTCGAAGAGTTTATAAAACACCTTTATAATTACAGCATAAGGTAGTACTTGCAAAGCACAGCCTGCAGCCGCACCGTTTAAATGTACCTATCAGCTTCAACATTTTGAAAAAGCAAATATTAACTATTTTTGCAAAGGCTATCTTAATTTATTGTAAGAATACTTATTTGGAAAATCTACTTTAGGCGCAGTCTTTGCTGCTTCATCTGCTTTAAAATATTCTCTTTCCTTAAACCCAAACATATTGGCAATGATAGAGGTTGGAAAAGACCTTATCTTGGTGTTATAAGCTTGAACAGCATTGTTATAATCCATTCTCGCTACAGCTATTCTGTTTTCAGTTCCTGCTAGTTCGTCGTTTAACTGCCTGAAATTTGCATCAGCTTTTAAATTAGGATAATTTTCTGCAATAGCAAGAAGCCTTCCCAATGCTGTATTTAATTCATCATTTGAAGCTGCTTTTTCAGCAACAGTGTTGGCACTTAACAGTTTTTCTCTCGCTTTATTTACACTATCAAAAATATCTTTTTCATGTGCTGCATATCCTTTAACAGTTTCTACTAAATTAGGAATTAAATCAGCCCTTCTTTGAAGCTGATTATCAATCTGACTCCATTTACTATTTACATTTTCATCTAAAGCTACTAATTGGTTATAAGTTCCATAAATTGTCCCAAATACTAATACAACTATTACTGCCAAAACAATCAATGTAATAATTAGCGGATTTTTCACTGTCATTCCCCTCTCACTATTTTCTAAATACTTTCTATAATACTATTATATACGATTTGTTTGAGCAAAGTAAATCTAAATTTGTTTCAAATTTTTTATAATTTCTCTTAACTTTATTTCAAATTCCTTTACTTCCTCATATTGAGGATAATAATTTCCATATCTTACTTTTTCGTAAAGAGCTGTAATTTCCTCCATTGCAGAATGCACAAAAGGAAAAACTTCCACCACTTTTTTATAAACATCTTCACTAGAATGGTTGCCTTTTACAAGAATTTTGTTTTCGTATAAGTGTTTTAAAAATCTTTTATAATAATACCTTACCCTTTCCCTCGAATCCCTATAAATTTTTACTCGCTCTCGAACATTTTCAGCTATTTTCTGGCTTATGCCTTTTAATTTTTTATATGTCTGCAAATCCCCAAATTTTATATCAATCTCTTTTTCTTCTGTAAAATCCCTTTCATGCTTTTCTTTTTGTAGCGTTGTTATTGCTTTTACAATATATACTATCAAAGCAATTATTATGACAACAGCTAATAAAGTAGCTATTCCATTTATCATGTGGACAAGCCAATCATAATCCTGAGTAATCTGCTCCTCAAACATATTTTCCTTATTGTTATATTGTCTTAAGGCCTTATCCATCGCCTTTTTAAAAAATTCTTTATCTATTGGCAATAAGCTAAAAAGCTTTGACAACATTAAAAACAAACCATAAGCCAAATAAGAAGCGCCATAAACAAAAATTTTTACAATGCCTTCATACAAATAATGATAGATAAATCCTCTCACAGCAGGAGAAGAAAGTAAAATCATAGTTAAAATTATAAGGCTTACTGCTGCCCACTCAAAAGCCGAAACTCTTTTATTTGAGCTATTATTGGAGAATCTGAGATTTTTAACTTCCAAAAGCAAAAAAATGCTCAAAAGAATATAAATAATGCTATATTTGGGAATTATCAATATATCTTCAGGAGGCATAAAATAGTTCGCAATATTTATGACAAATAAACCTATTAATTGCTTATAAAATTGTTCTACATTTAACGCATCATTAACGAATATTCCTCTGTTTTTTACTCCTCTTGACCAAATATACAAAAACACAATGAATATGGCCACCAGTTGATAATAATTTTCACTAATTATTGAGCTCAATAAAATGCTAATTACAACACCTACAGTTAAATTCAATTGTTTATAAGTTTTCTCTTTCATCTCAATTTCTGCATTGTTAAAAACCCCACTTATTAAAGAAACTAGAAGGATTATTCCAAAGGAAATACCTTTTTCTCTAATAAAAAGCCCATTTAGTAGGGTGTAAATTAAAAATACCATCATGCCGTCTAAAACTGTCAAAAACGTCCTCACAAACTTTTCTCTATCCCACAGTTTCAAGTTGCTTCCCCTCTTCATTATAAAAGAATAACTTAATATTTGTTGGCAAATGACCAATTTCATTAGGCTTTATTGAAACAATTGAAATTTTTGTATTTCCTATGTCAGAAAGAGCATTTACAACTTTATCATCCACAAAAGGCGTTACAACCACTAAATCTGTGCCCCATGACAAATGATTTGTCATAACCCTTAAAATTTCTTCAAGGTCATATCTCTTAAAAAAAGACAAACCTGCAAAAACCTCAAGAAGCTTTGAAATCTGAGATTCTCCTGCAGAAGGCTCTATAATACTGTAATCCCCCTCAAGAAGGCAGATAGCATTTGTAGAAAATCCAACAGGAATGCCTTTTTTTAATAAATCCACTGATAAAGAAGCTGCTACTTCCACTGCCTTTTCAAACTCTTGTAGGTCAATAGTCTTAAACAGATACCTGTGAAAATCAATGTTAAACAATATCATTATTTTTTTATCTGCTGTATAATCATATTTATTCACTTTTAATGTCTGATTTTTGGCAGTGGCTTTCCAATTTATGTATTTATAATTGTCAGAAGGAGTATAATCTCTGATTCCACTTATCATAACAGGGTCTTCTATTATCCATCTTCTTACAAACACGTCTCCTTGAAGAGAATCAGCCACAACAAAAGAACTATTCAAATCTATTAGATTAGGATAAACTACCAGCCTCGCATGAGCCAATATTTCACTTTCATATTCCTCGCTGCCAAATAAATCGGTAGAAAAAACTTTAACGGGGTCAAAAAGATTGTATACTCCCCTTTTTACACCTACAATTTCAAATTTCCTTGTAATCCTCTGAAAAGGCATCATAGAAAGCACTGTAGTGTGAAAATACTTAACTTTATCATTATTTTCCACCATAGATGATTTTACCATTTGAAGTTCCACAGGAATCTTTTGCTGTAACTTCAAATAAGTAATAGGGAAAATTTTTTTATTTACAAGTGTAACCTTAAGCGTTGTCTTTTCTCCAGGAAAAATAGCTGGATTTTCAAATTTCCGTTCTATTTTCAAATCCTTAAAAATGTATTTTTTATAAAGATTGGCTTGCATGGCTAATACAAAAGCCACAACAAGAATAAACCACAAAGCATTCATTTTTAAAACCACCTAATTTCTATTTTTCAAGAGGGATTGGGACTTCTTCTAAGATTCTTTTCACTACATCTTCCGCCTTTAAATTTTTAAGTTTACCTACCCCTTTTAAAATAATTCGGTGGGACAGCACAAATGGTGCAATATACCTTACATCGTCTGGTGTCACAAATTCTCTTCCTTTTATATAAGCATAAGCTTGAGAAGATTTATAAAAAGCCAATGTAGCCCTTGGGCTTGCTCCCAACTCTATCTCCCTATCTTCTCTTGTCCTTTCAATTATATCTAAAATATAATCAGCAACATCTTTTTCCACATACACATTGGTATACTCTTTTTGCATTTTTATTATATCCTCTTTGCTGCAAACTGATGAATATTCTCTAAGGGACTACCTCTTTATCAAAAGGTCTATTATTCTCTGTTCTTCCTCTTTTTAGGATATCCCATTTATTTTCATCAAAACCTATCTATCTGAGCCTCAAGAGGAAAAGTGCCGCACTTTCATGATTTGCGTAGCAATAACAAAAAGGGGTTGTCTAAAGGATATGACACCGTCTACAGTTACCTGTCTTTCCCCATACATTCAAGAAGGCTAGATTGAGTCCTGGGTGTCGCTCTATTTATCTCATCAGCTAACAATATATTGGTAAACAAAGGACCTTTTTTAAACTCAAATTCATTGAGTTTTTGATTGTAAACATTTATCCCTGTCAAATCACTAGGAAGTAAATCGGGAGTAAATTGCACCCTCTTAAACTCGCAACTGATAGATTTAGCTAATGCTTTGGCAATAGTAGTTTTACCAACTCCTGGCACGTCCTCTAAAAGAATATGCCCTGAAGATATTAAAGCTGTAAGCATTAAATCAATTACTTCTCTTTTCCCTACTATCACTTTTTCAATGTTATTCCTTATGTCTTCTAATATTTTTGCATATTCCATCCTATCACCTTTTTCTAAATAAATTTTACCTTATCTTCTTATTATAGAAAACATTTTCTGAAATTTCAATAGTATATGTAAAAGTTAACATTTGATTTAAATTTATGCAAATTTCCTATTGACTTTTTTGCTAAATTGTAATATCATCTTAATTAAGAAATATTTCTTATTTAATAAAGGGTTGTGATTAAAATGCATAAACAAGAAGCCATTAAAAAATTAAAAGACCATAACTACAAACTTACGCCTCAACGAGAATTGATACTAGATATCATGTTAAATCAGCAGGGGTATCTTTCTGTGAGAGAAATCTATGAAAAAGTAAAAGAAGTCTTTCCTCAAGTAAGTATTGACACAGTTTATCGCAATTTAAGCCTTTTGAAAGATATAAATATTTTAAATGAAACGACAATTGGCAATAATATTATGTATGTAATGCGAAAAGAAATTCACAATCATACCATGAGATGTTTAAAATGCGGCAAAATCTTTGAACTGGACATATGCCCTCTCGAACTTTGGATAAACCAAATAAAAGACTTTGAAATTGTAGACCACAAAATAGAAATCGTTGGTTATTGCAAAGATTGCATGAGCAATAAAAACTAAAGATAGGAGGTAATATTTATGAAGAAAACTTTAATTATTATACTGCTTATCATAGCTTTAATTTTAGGTATAACCTCTTGTGGCACTAAAACAGTAGAATCTTCAAAACCAGTAGTGTACGCATCTTTTTATCCAATTTATGACCTTGCATCAAAAATTGGTGGTGACAAAATAACGGTAAGAACTATAATACCGCCAGGAATTGAACCCCACGATTGGGAACCTACCACAAAAGACGTGGCTTCTATGACAAAGGCAAAAACTATCCTTTACTTAGGTTTGGGAATGGACTCTTGGATTGACAAAATAAAAACCAATGCTCCAAATGTAACATTTTATGAAGTATCAAAAGGTATAACACCAATTGTCGAAGGCAACGAGACAAATCCCCACATATGGCTTTCACCAAAAGAGACCTTGATAATGGCTAAAAACATAAATGAAGCCTTGCAAAAGACCTTTCCGAATGATAAAGATTATTTTGAAAAAAATTATCAAAATTTAAAAACTACATTAGAAACTCTTGATAAAGAGTACACTGAGACTCTTTCACAGACAAAGCACAAAACCTTTATTGTATACCACCGCGCTTTTGATTATTTAGCAAGAGACTATGGCTTAAAGCAAGAAGCATTAGTAGGTTCAGATGAAGAAGCAGAGGTAAGCCCTGCTAGAATGACAGAAATTATAAATCTTATAAAAAGTGAAAATATAAAATACATTTTCACAGAACCTTTGACTTCTCCAAAGCCTATACAGACTATAGCAAAAGAAACAAGAGTACAGGTTTTGCCTCTTAGCACAATCGAAGGGCTTACTAAAGAAGATATAAAGAAAAAAGGAGATTACATCTCTTTAATGAAACAAAACCTTGAAAACTTAAAAAAAGGATTGGAGTAGGTGAAAATGAACTTGGTTGAACTTAAGAATATCAGCTTTGCTTATGATACTAAAAAAATATTAAACAATATCTCTTTAAAAATAAATAAAGGAGAATTTGTTGCAATCATCGGACCTAATGGGTCCGGAAAAAGCACTTTAGTCAACATTATGGTAGGAAATCTCGTCCCCACTTCTGGTGAGGTTTTGTACGATGGAGTAAAGCTTACAAATATAAAAAATAGGTCTTTTATAAGTTATGTACCCCAAAAGTCTTATTCCTTTAATGCCTCTTTTCCTGCCAGTGTAGAAGAAGTAGTATCAATGGGATTATATGCAAAGAAAGGGCTATTTAAAAAACTCTCTAGAAAAGATTGGGAAGAAATTTATGAAGCTTTAAAAATTGTAGACATGCTCGATTATAAGCACAGTTTAATAGGAAGACTATCGGGGGGACAACTACAAAGGGTCTTCATAGCTCGCTCTTTAGTTGCAAAACCAGAAATACTTTTTTTGGATGAGCCTACAACGGGAATTGATGCAAAGTCTGAAAAGGCTTTATACGCTATCCTTAAAAAATTAAATAAAGAAAAAGGTATAACTATAGTAATGGTAACCCATGACGTTTGGGCAATTACTGATAAAGTATCAAGGATAATATGCATGAGTGAAGGTAAAATCAACGAAAAATGTGAAGCCGTCGACCTTACAGCAGGAGAATTAGCTGAAGTATATGGATATCCAGTAAAAATAACAAAACATCATCACAATGGGAGTGTTAAAAATGATTGATATTTTTTCCTATGAATTTATGAGAAGAGCATTTATAGCCGGAAGCATTATTTCAATAATTGCACCTTTAACAGGTAGCTTTCTTGTTCTAAGACGGCTTTCACAAATAGGAGACACCCTGTCTCACGTTGCTTTAGCAGGAGTGGCAGCAGGTATTTTACTTGGAATAAATCCTACATTAAGTTCCATAATTGTAGTACTTCTAGCTTCTTTTGGAATAGAAAGACTGAGGAAGACATATTTCAGGTATTCAGAAATATCAATAGCCATAGTAATGTCTGCAGGAATGGCAATTGCCATAATTCTTTTGAGCTTATCTCGTGGCGGCGCAGCCAACATAATGAATTATCTGTTTGGAAGTATTGTGTCTGTAACAAACACTGACGTCATATTAATTTTAACCTTAGGCATTGTTGTAGTAGTATCTATTATTCTTCTGTACAAAGAGTTATTGTACATCACTTTTGATGAAGAAGCCGCAAAAATTTCAGGGATACCTGTAAGCTATATCAATTTCTTCTTTACAATACTAGTAGCTTTAACTGTTGCCCTCGCCATGAGAATTGTAGGTGCGCTTTTAGTCTCAGCCCTAATGGTAATACCGGCTGCCGCAAGTTTAAGAATCGCCAAAAGCTTTAAACAGACAATATTTTATGCAATACTCTTTTCCTTTGTATCAGTTTTTTCAGGAATATTTCTATCCTTTTACTTAAACTTATCCCCCGGTGGAAGTATAGTTCTCGTCTCGCTTTTAATAATGGGACTCGTTTCATTAAAGAAGAGGTAAATAAAAGAAGAAGAGGGGATAGTACAACTATCCCCTTGAATACTCAAAAACTTCAGTATATTCACTCATAAAAATGTCAATAGGTAAAACCCAGTATCCGTCATTATAGTCAATATCAATACCTGTAATTTTATAATATCCTCTCCAAGGAATCAACGAACAATACCATGCCTTCGAATCGTTTTTATGGGCACTCCAATAATATCTCTCTCCTATATGTTTTGCAAGTTCATCGACAACTGCAATTCTTTGTTGTAAAGTGGTATTGGACACATAAAGTCCCCATGCTTCTCCAAAGTTTTCATGATAAAATCGAATAGACTCGTATATTACTCCCTTATTTGGTTCTGCAGTGAGTAAGCATTCATCATCAACGCTCCCATGATATCTTCTGCTATCGAATATAGCAGCATGTCTAATAGCACCTTGTATGTGAAAACCAGGACTTGTAGACAAAACAATATCGCCTATAGTAAAATTCTCAAAAGAGAGATTGTTATGATAGCTCTCTTTTTTCCTTTTGGTAGAGATGTTTATTCCAAATACTTCTTCATAATCTACGTCTTTTAAAAGCTCATATAGGCTGATTTTATATTTTTTTGCCTTCAACTTTTCTTCATAAGTCTTTGATATCATTATGTGGTCTCCAATTTTCAAAAATCTATTATAAAAAGTTTTTTTGGGTATTGTGTTTTTCTTTTTAATTGCCTCTTTTTGATAGAATTCTATAATGTCAATCCCTTTATATTTTTTTGTCCTATTTTCCTCCCACATATATGCATCATCTCCATGATACTTATATGTGGTTAATTCCTTTTATTTGTGCATGTCTTACTTTAATGATTTGTTATATCAAAAATCATTTTCACTGCATATAACAAAGTGACAGAAATCAATATAGGTCTTATAAGCCGAGCTCCATTTTTTATAGCCAGCTTCGTTCCCAATCTTGCCCCCAGTATCATTGCTAACGCCATGGGAATTGCAATAGAATACAATATCTTACCATGTAACGCAAACATAATTAGCGAAGTTATATTGCTTACAAAATTCAGTATTTTCCCATTTCCTGCACTTATTTTAAAATCATAATTCAAAAGTGTTAAGAATAAAAAAATGTAAAATGAACCTGTTCCCGGCCCAAAAAAGCCATCATAAAAGCCAAGAACTATAGAAACTATAAAGCCTATTGCAATAGTCTTTTTATTAACGCCTTCAAATTTGTTTTCATTGCCTATATTTTTAACAAACAAGGTATATATTGCAACAAACATCATTAGAATAATTATAATTATCCTTAATTGCGAGCTATCTAACAAAAGTACAGTTTTGACTCCAAGAATTGCACCTAATAAAGTCCCAAATACTAAGTATTTTAACAAATCTCCATCATACACTCTATACTTTATAAAAGTTAAAGAACTAGTAAAAGAAGCACAAGAAGCAGCAAATTTGTTAGTTCCAAGCGCAAAAGCCGGAGGTACTCCAAGTACTAAAAGCCCTGGAAGGCTTATTATACCGCCTCCACCCGCTATAGAATCAATAAAAGCAGCTGCAAATCCTATACCGCAAAGTGCTATAATATATTCAATTGACAACGTTACCACCTCAATGTAAATAAAATACTCCTCAATTTATAATAGCATCTCTTTTACATTTTATATTTAATAAAAACTCTTTTATTTGCTCATATTTTTCCATTTTAAATACTGCTTCCCTGAGTTTGGCGCTGCCATATAATCCCTTTAAATACCAAGCAATATGTTTTCTCATTTCAAGAATACCTGTACGTTCACCTTTGTATTCTATCATCATTTCCAAATGCCTGATAATCACTTCTATTTTTTCTTGTATTGTCGGCTCGGGAAGTAATTCTCCGGTATTTAAAAAATGTACAGTTCTTTTAAATATCCAGGGATTACCCTGCGCCCCTCGTCCTATTAAAATTGCATCGCACCCTGTCTCTTCAAACATTCTTTTTGCATCTTCTGGTGTAAATATATCGCCATTACCTATAACAGGTATTTTTACACTTTCTTTGACTTTTTTTATTATACTCCAGTCAGCTTTTCCAGAATAAAATTGTTCTCTCGTCCTTCCATGTACTGCTACTGCTTTAACGCCAACCTTTTCAGCAATTTGTGCTATTTCCACAGCATTTACGTGATTATCATCCCACCCTTTTCTTATTTTAACTGTCACAGGTTTATTTGAAGCCTTTACGACAGATTCCATTACTTTTTCTGACAATTCTGGTTTTAGCATAAGTGCCGCTCCATCACCATTTTTAACTATTTTGGGGGTAGGACATCCCATGTTTATATCGAGAATTAAAGCTTTGCTATCATTTAACCTTCTTGCTATCTCCCCCATAATATCTGGATCAGAACCAAATATTTGAAGAGCCACCTTCTCTTCCTCATCAATATCTGTCAACACTTTTGTATTTTCACTGCCATAATAAAGGCCTTTGGCACTAACCATTTCTGTGTATGCAAGGCCACAACCCATTTCTTGGCAAATCACTCTAAAAGGCTTATCTGTAACCCCTGCCATAGGAGATAAAAATACGTTATTTTTTAAAACTACATCGCCTATTTTCAAACTTATTTCATCCTTTCGCTGTAAATCTCCTATATATAATCCACTTACCTATATATATATTTTATCACATATTTTCTTCTCTCCAACAGTTTTTGCAAAAGAGAAAAGCTGCGGTTTCCCGCAGCTTTCAGACTGTAGACAAACTTTCGTAAAGGAGATATTTTGCAATCGGTGCGACTTGTGACAAAGCGGTAACAAAACTTAGCGAGACTGAGGGTGGAGGCAGGGCCGAAGCCTCTCAGACTGTAGACAAACTTTCGCAAAGGAGATATTTTGCAATCGGTGCGACTTGTTACAAAGCGGTAACAAAACTTAGCGAGACTGAGGGTGGAGGCAGGGCCGAAGCCATGGATGGCGAAGGCGGGCACCTGAGGCAAGGAGGCCGATTGTGCCCGGTACCCTGCCGGAGCCCGAAGGTCGAGCTTTAGTTTTGTCGCTTTGGAACATCGGAGCGACGATGCAAAATATCTCCTTTGAATATTTTTTAACTTTGTCAACAAACTGAAGCTGCGGTTTCCCGCAGCTTTTCTCTTCTTTAGCTCCTATTTTGTATATTTTGCGTATACATATCCAAATCCGCCATTATACTGTATCTGATACCATCCATTATATTCTCCAACTACTTTTAGTTCTGTACCATATGGTACTGCTCCTATCTTCTTTGCATTTATAGAATTCTCCACTCTTACATTTAACCCGCTCTTAGCAGTGACTTTTACAGCTTTCAAAACAGTTACATTTGACGGATTGGGCGTTGCAGCAACGTATTTGCCGTAGATATATCCTGTTTTGCCATTGTAGTCAATCTTATACCAGCCATTTACTTCTTCAAGCAGTGTAACAACTTTACCTGCAGGAAGCACTCCTATAATTTTGCTTGAAGTACTTGTACCCGCCCTCACATTAAGCGCCGATGCAGTTACAATGCCATAGTTGTATACAGGTTGTGGTTGCGGAGTTGGAGCAGGTGTTGGCTGTGTTACTGGTGATGGTGTTTCTTCTGCCACAGGAGTTGTTGATACATACCAGTAATTTTCAACAGTGGGCGTAATTGTACCATGCTCTTGAATATATCTGATCATCAAATTCCTTACCTGTCCGTCATCGCCATAAGCTTTTGCAGAATCAAATACAATTTCTGGATTTGTTATTCCAGCAGCTTGCATGAATCCACCGCCACCATTGAATCTATAGTTGTTTATTGCTACTGTGAATACATCGTCATCTTTTACAAGTTTGCCATTGACTTTGAGATTCTTAATTCTATGTCCTGCTGGTTGTGTTAAATCTATTACATAGCTTGCACCGTACAATTGGTCAAGATTGTAATCAGGTATATTCAAAGTAGGATCTTTTGTTATAGGGTCATTTGGCGCGGAGACTTGTTTGTAATACCTTGCTGACCATTCCAACCAGTCTTTTAACTGTTTCCCAGTCATCTTTATTCCATACAAATAGTTTTCATATACATATACACCCATGATGTCTTGAATTGTTATATCGCCTTTCAATATCTTCGCTGAGCTACTAAGTGGTGCAGCAATTGACAGATCAGTTTTTGCATAATATTTTTGAACTTTATTGATAAGGTCCATTATAGCTGTCTCTTTTACTGTCTGTTCAGTACCTAAGAAGTCACCTGTTGCAACACCGATTTTTGTTCCTATATATTTAAGTGTTGCATCTTGATATGGTTGTGCAAGGTTTAAAATATCGGGGTCTGCTTGTACAGAATCATCCATTTTTATAGTTGCACTCCATTTGCTATCTATTACCCATTTTCCATCAGCTTTTTTGCTTATATTAAAGTTTATCTGTGATACATATTGTCCCCATCTACCAGGTTCTGTCACTATCACTGTTTCGCCTGCCGGGTTCTTATATGTGTGCTGTGATATAATAGCATGTGTATGTCCTGCAACTATTGCATCAATGCCATTTACTTGAGTTGCAACGGCTTTAACTTGATTTTCAGGTATTACATCTGTCGGTGATTCTTCACCGGAGTGCATTGCAACAACTACAATGTCTGCTCCTGCTTCTCTTAACTTTGGCACCCACTTATTTGCTTCCTCTACAAGGTCATTGAAGTGTAATCCTGCATAGTGGTCTTTATCTTCCCATGATGGTATAGTTTTAGTCGTAAGGCCTAATATACCCACTTTTACAGGTCCTTGTGGCGTATCAAAAGTCTTAATATAGTAAGGGTCAACAAAGTTTGTTCCGTCATCTTTGTAAGTATTTGCTGAAAGCACATGTATGCCTTCATTTCTCATATCATTTATAACCCTATTCAAAACGTCAAGCCCATAATTGTATTCATGGTTGCCCAATGTCCAGGTGTCATATTTCATTGCTCCCATTACTTTTGCTAATGGATATTCTGTAGTGGTATCCATCTTGTCATAATAGTAAGAAAGTGGTGTTCCTTGTATTGTATCTCCATTGTCTACTAATACAACATATGGATATTGCGCTCTTACCTGCTTTACATAAGTAGATACCTTTGCAAGACCTTGATTTGCTGGTTTTGCAGTATTGTAGTCCCATGGGAATATATTGCCATGTATATCTGACGTAGCAAGTACTGCTATTGTCGCATCACTCATTTTAGCCGGTGCAATTCTATTATCTATTTTTGAAGTAACTGTCTTTTGGGCTTTAACTGCATCTATGAATGCATCTCTTACAAGCTTATATGTGTCAACATAAGTTTTTGCAACATCAGGGTCTGTAAAACCTTTAAAACCATCTCCGCCAGTGCCCATAAAGTTGTTTGTCGCAACAAGATAAGTTTTATCCATTGCTATTGGTGTTCCGTCGGATTTTTTCATGTCAAATACTCTATTCATGGTAGGTTTACTTGGGTCATATTTAAAGGAAAGTCCCGCAACCTGTATGCCTTTTCCTCCATCTTGAACAGCCTGTTCAAGGATAGTTTTTACTTGCGCCCCTGTCATTTTCATTGTAACTATTGTGTTGTCAAAAGGCATCAATTGATACATCATTCCAATAGTTATATCGCCTTTTGGAATATCTATCCTAAGCCCACCATTATTGGCAAATCCAAAATCTGCTCCAACTGCATCCTTTGTCACTTCAGCTGCCCAGTTACCAAGCAATGAATCCCCATAAGGCTCAGCACTTTGAGTCCTTGTCAAATCTACTGCAGCTTGACCTATCACTTCGTTAAATATTGGTCCTACATCTTTAGAAGCTTTATCAACAATGGCTTGTACTTCAGGATCCACTACAGGATTTTGTGTAGAATACAAACCTGTAATATCAATGTACTGCATATCGCCTGTTGTAATAGTACCGTCATCATTTACTGTTATCTTTAGATCAATAAAACCTTTCCCATAATTTCCAGCAACACCTACTGGTATTCCATTTACTCTTGTAGTGACAATTGAATGTGTATGTCCACCAAATATAGCATCTACACCTTTAACTTGTTTTGCAAAGTCTATAAGATTGCCTGTTGCATTGCCTGACTTATCCTGAGATGCACCCATATGTGCCAGTACAACAACAATTTGCACACCTTGTTGTCTTAACTGCTGCGCTAAGTCATTTACAATTGGAACAGGATCTTTAAAATCAACATTTTGTATATATGCAGGCATTATTATATTTGGGAATTCTTTATTGTCTACGATGCCAATTATGCCAATTTTTACTCCATCTCTTTCAATAATTACATAGGGCTTTACATAACTCACAGGCTTCCCAGTTCTTTTATCATACACATTTGCTGCAAGAACGGGAATTGTAGAATTTTTCAATGTAGCATTTTGCGAATCAATTACTGAATCAATACCCCAGTCATATTCGTGATTTCCAAGAGTCATTGCATCAAAACCAATGTTTTTCATCATGTCAATAACTGGCTGTCCTTTTAAGACGTTGGAAAGCGGCGTTCCCTGGAACATATCTCCGCCAGATAAAATTACAGTTCTGTCAGGATTTTGAGCTTTTATATCTTTAATTTGTTTTGCCAAAACACCTGCTATTTGCTGCTTATAAATTGTCCCATCACTTAATTTACCGTCATTTTGTAAATAACCGTGAAAATCGGTGACCTCAATAAAGTCAAATGTTTTTGACGTTGCAGCAAAGGCTATCTGCGGTATTGCAGAGAAAAACATACTAAATACCATTATTGCCGCAACAAATATTGCAAGTATCCTTGACCTTGACCTAAACATTTACATCCTCCTTTTACTAGGATTTTTGTTCTTAGAAAACAAATAGATTTTCAACAACCACCTCCATAAGAATTGCAGGAAAAATTCTAGACATTTTGAGTATACCAGAGGAGTGTTAAATAGAAGTTAAACTATTATTAATTTTGTGTAAATTACATCATACATCAGATGTCAGACAAGTCTTAATATAATTATATAAAACACTTTTTTGACCTTCAATAACGATTTATGACAATATTACATGTTTATTTTCAACTTTACTTCCATTTGCTCTTTATTTTATACGTTTACTTAGTATTGTAAACATTTTTAAATTTATTATGATAAGTTTTCATTTAAAAAGACGATATAGAATCCAATCTATATCATCTTTTTTTTAAAAGTTTCTTTTAATTCTTTATACTTCTTTACAATTTCATGTAATAAATCACTATTTTCTTCTAAACCTGTAATTTTGCTTATTGTTTTTTCTAAGCCGAAATTTTTAATGTCATCTTGAATTTTACAAGCTTGAGGGTCCTCTTTATAATCAAACAAAAACCCTGCAGCTATACCATATAGTAGAAATTCAGGCGTAATTCCAATTTCATAACAAAGTTTGGCAGGCATCATTAACCGGTCATTTCCAGACAATTTCCTTGTAGGCTCTCTTCCCACTCTTACAACTTCGTCTTTTAAATAGGAGTTTTTGAACCTTTTTATTACTTTATTTGAATATTCTCTTAAATTATCAATTTTTATATTATGTTTCTTAGAAAGCGCGCTAGAAGCTTCCTCTTGCATTTTATAGACTATATTTCTTATAAAACCATCTTCAATCGCTTCATGTATATATTTATACCCTTTTAAATATCCTAAATATGCTGCTGTTGCATGGGTTCCATTTAATAAAAATAATTTTCTCTCTATATAAGGTTCAAGGTCAGCGACAAGTTCCACCCCTTTGATATTTAAATCCCCAATAATTGCTTTTTTGTCAATATCCCATTCATAAAAATCTTCAACTGCTACATCTATTGGCAGTTCTTTCTTTATATCTACATTCGGTACTATCCTGTCCACAGCCGTATTAGGAAAACCAATTTTTTGATTTACGTACTCAATAAAATCTTTATCCTCTTTTTCCAATATACTATTTTTTAGTATATTTGTTGCAAACAGTGCATTTTCGCAGGCCATTATATTCAAAGGTTTATCAATGTTAGCTTTTCTTACCTTTAAATAATTTCTTAAATTTTCCCCTATGTTCTTAAGATTATTAGCTCCTACTGAAGTCGTAATTATATCTGCATCCAAAATAGCCTTGGATAGATTTTCTTCATCTTCGACATGAATAGCTTTGACATTTTTTACTTCTTCCTTTTCCACATTATCTTTTAAAATAATCACATTATATCTTTTATAATTATTTATGCTTTCTACTAATTCTTTTGATATATCAACAAAAGTTATTTCATATCCAGACTTATACAACAAATATCCTATAAATCCTCTGCCTATATTCCCTGCTCCAAAATGAACCGCTTTTAACATATTATTCATCACCTTTTTGAAGTATTTCTATTATTTCTTGTTTTGTCCTTGCCTTTTTCAATTTCTCGACATTTTCTTCGTACTGGCAGGTAAGAGCTATTTTTGATAATATCTCTAAATGTTCATCCCCCCTGCCTGCAATTCCTATGACAATATAGGCAATATTTCCATTTCCAAAATCTACCCCTTTAGGATATTGCGCTATAACTATTCCAGATTTTTTTATATATTTTACATACTCAGAAACACCATGAGGAATAGCAATACCATTACCTATATAAGTTGTTACATCTTCTTCTCTTTTTTTCATACCTTCTATATATTCTTTTTCAACATAGCCATTTTTAAAAAGTAAATTCCCTACTCTTTCAATAGCTTGTATTTTAGATTCTGATGGTACATTTAATACGATATTATTTTCGTTTAGTATTTCTTTATTCATCTTCCAAAGCCTCCTGTGTATCATTTAGTATTGTAACTAAGCTATTTCTAATATCTTTGATATCGCCAAGCCTCAATATTTCATTAAAAGCTTTATCCTCTATAAGCGAAATACTTATTTTACCTAACATCTCTAATATTTCACTGCTTTCTGCTTTCCTTGCTAACATCACAAGAAAAGTGTCTACTTCTTCATAAGAAAAACCTGCACTTTTCATCTTTAATGGAGTTTTTAGTTTATAGACGCCGACAAAAGGCATTACCATTTTGTCACTTCTTGTATGAATTAAAGCAATGTGGGTGTTTGGTATGACAACATTGCCCATGGCTTCCCTTTTTTTGATTAGCTCTTCTATTTCTTTTGCATCTTCAGTAAGCATTAAATCATATAAATCTTTTGCAATGAATTTTATTAAATCTGCAATAGTTTTTGCTTCCACGTATTTTAATTGCAAATTCCGAAGTATTTCATCTGCTATTTCAAAATTTCGTCTTCTCTCCACCGTCGACAAATTACCTTTCAATTCTTTTCCTTTCTTGACTACATATTTCTCTATAAACTCTTCTACCTTTTTAATATCTTCTTCTGGCAAAAAAGGCGATACTACAATTACATTATCTTTTAAATCTTCAAGCTTTACTGTAGAAATTATTAGGTCATAGTTATCACTCTTTTTCTTATACTCCCATATTGCCCCAATGTCAATAGCATCAATTTCTCTAAAAAGAGTTTTTAATTTGGCTTTTAATATTCTCGCCGTGCCAATCCCATTCGGACATATAACAAAAACTCTCAATTTTTTTGATAAAGCTTGCTGTCTTTCAATTGCAGCTCCAATATGCATTGTAATATATCCAATCTCTTCTTCAGGTATCATGAGATTATATTTAGAAAAAATTAACTTGCAAGCTTTATTTACTGCTTTAAACAAATCACCATAGTAGTTTTTAATTTCTTCTACTAATGGATTGGTAGTCTGAAGTCCCATTGTCAATCTATAAAGGGCAGGTTCAAAATGTTGTGACAGTCCTACAATAAGTTGTTCGTCGCAATTTATCTTTATATTTAAAAATCGGGAAACTTCTTCCACAACCTCTTTTGATAAATCTTGTAAAGAAATGCCAAGTTCTTCAAATCTATTTTGTTTATAGACGTATTTTTGGGGACTTAAATGAAGAGCCAAATATGCCAATTCAGCATCTGGCAAATATACTTCATTTTCTTTCAATATTTTCTCTACATCTTTCATGAAAATAAATTCATTAGAAAGTAAAATGTCCTTTACAAATTCATCGTTAAGCGGTATTGGCTTGTCTATTTTTGTTCTGTAAATAGAAACAAGTAAATGTACAAACATCCCAAAGTAATTTAAGTCGGATAAGTGACCATGTATAATATTCTTAATTTGTTGTGCAATTCTTTTCACTAATTGAACTAACTCATTGTCAAAAACTGTACTAAAAAATGTGTATACATATTTGTCTTTTTCATCATTATAGACAAAAGCTAAAAGTTCTTCTATGGGTTTATAGTTATAAAACAGCTCCACAATTGCATTTCTTTTATCTAATTCACTTCCTTTTACTTTAATCCCATAACCTCTTCTTCTGATAAGAGATAAGTTTCTCATTTTCAGCCATTCTTCTATTTTGTCTAGATAGAGACTTATAGTTCCTTCTACAACATTAAATTGATAACTAAAATAAGCAGCTTTTATGGGTTCCTCTGAAAGTAACAATTGTATTGTCATCAATATTTGCCTTTGCTCTGGAGTTAAAAGCCATTGGAGAGGAATGGCGCCTAAAGAAGCATGGATTTTATCTAACGCTTCTTCCTCTCCTTTTAAAATGATTTGTCCATTGTCCTCTACAATAACAGCTTTATATTTTTTTAAATTATTGTTTATAGAGGCTATTTCTCTCATAATAGTTCTTCCACTTACATCCATAAGCTTGGAAAGGTCCTCTATATTAGAAGGACCTTTCTCTATCAAAGTTTTTAATATAAATTTTTGCCTCACAGTTAAATTTTCCATACCCTTCACCATAAATTTTTATTTTATTTTTTAAGGTTCTTTACAAATTCATCATAGATTGTATTGTCTAAAAAGTTTTTGACCGTTACAATTTTAGCATTTGGCACAACTTGAGAAGCCCTTTCTGCAAGGTTTTCCTGTGTAAATACAACATCCGCCTCTTTTGGTATTTGATTTACAGCAGAATGCTTAACTACAATATCCAATCCTGCTTCTTTTAATTTTTTCTTTAAAATAGTTTCTCCCATTGCTGAAGAACCCATACCAGCATCGCAAGCAAAAACAATCATTTTAGGCATACCTTCTATTTTTTGTGCATTTAGCTTTATTTCTTCAACTTTTTGTCCTTTGCTTTGCGCTTTAAGTCCACTGACTACTGAACGTGCAAATGTCATACTTTCGGCAGACATACTCTCTTCACTAGCTCTCTTAACAATCACTGATGCTATAAGGAAAGATACAACTGCTCCAACTGTAATACCTGCAAGTACAGGAAGTAATCCGCCTTTTGGTGCCATAGCTATCTCTGCAAATATACTACCAGGTGAAGGTGTAGCTACCAAGCCCGCTTTTGTCAGAACAAATGTTGCATCTGCAGCCATTCCACCGCCTATAACTGCCAAGAGTAGTGATGGATTCATTAAAACGTAGGGGAAATATATTTCATGTATTCCGCCAAAGAAGTGTATTATGATAGCACCTGGAGCTGATTGTTTTGCATCGCCTTTTCCAAAGAACCAATATGCCAGCAAAACTCCCAAACCTGGCCCCGGATTAGTTTCCAGTAAAAAGAATATCGACTTTCCAAACTCTTTAACTTCTGCTACTCCAAGAGGAGCCAGTATACCGTGATTTATAGCGTTATTTAAAAACAATATCTTCCCTGGTTCTATAAAAATCGCTATTAACGGTAATAAGCCTTTATTTGTAACCCATTGAGCTGCTGCGCCCAACCCTACTGAGATGCCGTTTACAACAGGTTCAATGAAAAGAAATGCTATAATCGCTAATAAACCACCTAAAATTCCTGCTGAGAAATTGTTGACAAGCATTTCAAAACCTGCTGGGATTTTTCCCTCTACAAGCTCATCAAATTTTTTAATGACATAGCCTCCCAAAGGCCCCATCAGCATAGCACCGAGAAACATCGGTATAGATGAACCGATTATGATACCCGCTGTTGCAATGGCTCCTACTACTCCACCTCTCACATCGTATACAAGCCTACCACCAGTATAGCCAATTAAAATTGGCAAAAGATACGTTATCATAGGTCCAACAAGTTTAGCCAAATGTTCATTTGGAATCCACCCTGTTGGAATAAAGAAAGCAGTAATAAGTCCCCATGCTATGAAAGCACCAATATTTGGTATTACCATGCCAGCCAAGAAACCACCAAGCCTTTGCAACTTCGCTTTTACACTTCCGCCACCAGTTATGAGAGCATTAGTGTTTTGCATAAGTTTTCCCTCCTTCTTGAATTTATTCTTCTATAATTATTGTAAACCCCTATATGCATTTATGCAATTCAAAGAAAATCAGTTTTGTCATTCGTTTTCTTTGACAAAATTGAAGATAAAAAATAACCGGCGAAAAAGCCGGTTATTTCAATCAACAAATCCATTGTTTTCGGATAATTCTTTATACCAATATCCACTTTTCTTTATAGTTCTTTTCTGTGTTTTTAGATCGACAGATACAAGACCGTAACGGTTTTTATATGCATTTAAGAAAGACCAGTTATCCATAAAAGTCCACAAATGATATCCTTTGACATTGCATCCCTCTTCAATTGCTTTATGAACCCATTTTAAATGCTCTTTTATAAATTCAATCCTATAATCATCCTCGATTATTCCATTTTGTAAAAATCTTTCTTCATCTTGTACTCCCATTCCGTTTTCGGATATAAAACATGTAATATTTCCATATTCATCTTTGAGTCTTTTTAGGAGGTCATATATTCCTTTCTCATAAATCTCCCACCCACGAGAAATGTTCATGCGTCTACCTGGCATTTCATAATAATCAAAAAACCACTCAGGCATAATAGGTGAATAAGGATTTGGTAAATATTCCTTTGCTTTTACTCTTTTGGGTTGGTAATAATTGACGCCAAGAATATCGACTTTATTATTCTTAATCAGTTCTTTATCCTCTTCTTTTGTATATGGCAGAAGATTGTATTCCCTTAATAAATCTACTAGTTCAAGAGATAATTCTCCCTTTACTGAAGGATCTAAAAAGCTTCTGTTAAAGAATAAATCAGCAATTTGGGCAGCTTTCACATCAGCTGGATGATTACTTCTTGGATAAACAGGATATAAGTTTAAAATTACTCCAATTTTACCGTTTTTAATTTGATGTTCTTTAAATACTTTAATAGCTTTTGCCTGAGCCACGATGGTATTATAAGCAACCTGAATAGCTCTCCTGAAATCAACAATATTAGGATAATGAGCTCCGTATAAGTATCCTTCTATAGCTGGGGCAATTGGTTCATTAAATGTAAACCACATTTTCACTTTATCGCCGAATAATTCAAAACACGTTTTAGCATAGTTTACATAAGCGTCAACGACTTCTCGATTTTCCCAACCTCCTATTTTCTGCAATTCAAGCGGCATATCAAAATGAAACAAATTCATGAAAGGTTCAATTCCATTTGCAATCATTTCATTAATCATATCTCTATAAAAATCTACTGCTTTATTGTTAATTTGTCCTATACCATTAGGTATTAATCTTGACCAAGAAATCGAAGTTCTAAATGAATTATGTCCAATTTCTTTCATCAGTTTAATATCTTCTTTGTATCGATGATAAAAATCACTCGCAATATCTGGACCAATACCATTAAAGAAACGTTCTGGCTCTTTTTCATACCAATAATCATATATACTCATTCCCTTACCGTCTTCTTTAGAAGCACCCTCCATTTGCGGTGCAGAAGAAGCACTTCCCCACCAAAATCCCTCTGGAAATTTATATTCTTTAACCATGATATTTCCCTCCTTGTTGTCAACATATGTTAAGCTACTATTTTGATAAAATTCTTACAACTGTAATGTTTTTATACTTATCTGCTTAATTTCCCAACTTTTATTTTTTACTTTTGAGGATTGCTAAAGCTTTTTTAAAATAGCTACCTTATTTGTCTAAAGCAAAAGAAAAAAATTAAGTGTCAATAATTTCGACAATAAGAAAACTCTCATCCTCACAGCATACATATTCTTAGACTCGTCTTTTCATTGCTTACTACCCCTAACCTAACTCAGCAATTTTCAAATCCTTTTTAAACATTAAAAGTTGCCCCCTTTGTCTGATAAATAACTTTATACAAGTCAATCATTTCCGTTATCAATTCCTTTGCAAGAATTGCATTCATAAGATGGTCTTCTGCATGTACTAAAAGAAGTGTAACTTCTTGTTTTTCTCCTGCCGCTTCTTTGTGTATCATATCTGTCTGAACGTGATGAGCTTCTAAAAGCTCTTCACTTGCTTTATTTAACCACTTTTCGGCCTCCTCAAAATTACCCTCTCTTGCATGCTTTAATGCTTCAAAAGAATTACTTCGTGCATTTCCTGCATGAGATATGATAGTAAAAACAATTTGTTCAAGATCCATTTTTCTGCCTCCTAATTTTTATTTGTTTTTTAGCGCCTCAATTGCTAAATCCAATGTTTTGGCTCCATCTATCATCCCATATATGTTTGGTGGAATTACTCTATATACTTTGTTTTTCTCTTTTGCGAGTTCTGAAACATACTTTTCTTTATACCTAATTTGAGGACCTAATAATATAACATCATAATCATCTATCACTTTTTCTAAATTATCTGCAGCTTCTGCAAAAATGTATAAATCTTTCATCCCTCTTTTTTCGCCCTCTTTTTTCATCTTTTCAACTAACAAGCTTGTAGACATTCCTGCACCACAGATTAATAGAATCCTCATTGTAATCACTCCGCTTCCAGCGATTTAAATATCCTTTTAGAGAAGGAAAGTTATAAAAAGCTGAAGGCTCCCAGGATATATCATTATGCCTTCGTCTCAGCTAACTTTTCTTCTTCTTTTTTTAATTGCTGCTCTTCTTCATATTTCTTATTGTCCCATAGTTTCAAGAAAGGATAATAAATTGCTCCAGCTACAACAAAATTTATAATCTGTAAAATAATGGCTTTCCAATCTCCCGTTGTTAAGAAACCACTAATTAATACAGGAGTCGTCCAAGGAATTAAAGCATAAGGTCTTGCCACTAAATTTAATGCCATCGCAAAATAAGTTATAAGACCTGCTGCAATAGGAGCCAAAATAAATGGTATAATCATAACGGGATTCATCACTATTGGCATACCAAAAGTGATAGGTTCATTTATGTTAAATATACCCGGCCAAATAGCAGCTTTACCTACAGCTTTCAATTGTGCAGATTTTGTAGCAAAAACTAAAAGGATTGCCAATGCAAGAGTTGTTCCTGAACCACCTATATAAATGAATATATCAAAAAATTGTTGTGTAACAATATTTGGTAAAATTTGCTCTCCAGCCATCTTAGCAGCTGCATTCTGTTGAGTAAAAGTAATCCATATCGGCCCCAAAATTCCCCCTACTAAAGCTGCTCCGTGAATACCTACGCTCCATAAGAGCTGAATTGCTAATATTGCTAGTATTACGGCAGGAAGTGTAGAACCCAGCTTCATAAGAGGTATAGCAATTAATTTATTAATAGCTTCTGGAATTGTTAAATTGATTGTTTTAATCAAAATCATGTGTATTATCCAAACAGATGTAATGATAAAAGCGCCTGGTATTAATGACGCAAAAGCTCTTCCAACGGAGGGTGGTACTCCTTCAGGCATACGAATAATTAAATTTTTCTCTACAAATTTTCTCTGTACTTCAACAGCAAATATTGCTATGATCATAGCCACAAATAAACCTTGGCTTCCCATCCACTGCAGAGGTATATTACCATCTTTAGTTAAAGGTACTGAAAGCATAAAAGTTGATAAACTTAAAACACCAGCTGCTAAACCATCTAATTTATAACTTCCTGCCAGAGAATAGGCTATTGAAAATGATGCAACCATAGCTATTATATCAAATGTTGCATTGACTATTTTTAATAAATCATTTACATAAGGTTTAACAAGGGCTTCGAGAGCAGGTACAGGCGGAAAAGCTATAATTAAGAAGAATGACCCAATGAGTAGTAATGGCATTGTTGCAACTATTCCGTCACGTATAGATTTTAAGTGCCTTTGCTCAGCAATTCTACCTGCTACAGGCATGAAATACCTCTCTAGGAAATTAATAAGTGCATCCATTAGACCAACTCCTTTTTTAAATTTTTTGCATTATATACTGACGCAAATCTCATGCCAAATAGCAATCTCTTAACAAAATTGCTGCTTTTCCGCCTTCAACGACATAGTTTATTAAACCGTTTTAATGTGTATCGATTAAAAACCTATTCAATACACATATGTGTATCAAAGTGAATAGATTATTTTCATCATATTTACACATTCTTCGTCTGAAATCTTTACATTACATCCTTCTTCGATAATCCTTATAGCTTTTTTTATGATATCAAACTCTTTTGGATAATTCTTGATGTATTTTTGTGTATCTTTCATGTGTATTAATTGTTTTCCTTGTAATATACGCTCAATTACACAGGCAAGGTGAAGTATTAACCCTATTGTAATATCTTCATTTAAATTTACTCCTTCTCTTATTAAAGCTGCGTAAAATTTTTTAAAAGAAGAGATATACACTTCTGAATCTATTTTTATATTTTCTCTTATAACCTCCTTCATGTTATCAATTACCTCAATTTGCGAAAGAGTTTCAATTTTATTTTTTAATACAGATAATTTATCATTATCAAACACATCTGATGTAGAAATATACAATATAGAATCATCCTGTGGATTTATAGCACTTACAACAGCTAAAATATTTTTTTCTTCTTTGATGTTGAGTAGTTTTCTTCTAAATTCTCTTTTGCTTTCAACCTCAATAGGAATAATATCTATATCTTTCTCTTTTAAGTTAAGGTCTCTTTCAAGTATTGATTTAAGTTTAACCGCTGTGCCCTCACCTGTTATACAGGCTGTTATGATAACATTCTTTTTAAGAGAATCTTCAAATTTAAAACTGTCTTTATAGATTCTGCCTACATAAGGACTGAAATTGACAACTGCATCATACACTTCCTCTAAAGATGCGTTAAGGATTGCCTTTCTTGCCGCCTCTAAAACCATAGGAGTAGAAACCATTTCAATTGTTTTGATAGGTATTCCTGTCCTTTCGTATATCATGTCACCAAATAATACTAGGGAACCCATGTCAACAAGGAGTAATACGCCTCTCCCTTTGTCAACTCTTTTTACAATATTAGTTAAATTATTTAGCGCAACTTCTGGTTTTTGATCAAGTGGCATATTATAGCCAATTACATAATTTTCTCCTAAAAGCCTGTTGGCAACCTCTGCAATTGAAGTAGCAGCAGCCTCTCCATGCATTGCAACAATAATGCCTACCCTTTCGTCTTTTTCCTTTGTTTCTTCGTCAAGACATAAAAACATTGTAACAAAACCCACTTCATCATCAGGTACTTTTATGTTAAACTCTTTTTGGACCTTTTCTCTCAAAGCAGTTGCCACTTCAAATTCTTTCTCATACACCTTCTTTATATTTTCCAGCTGATGATTTACAATGTCTTTGCCACTTAGTAATCTTTCAACAGAACTGGCTACATGCATAGAAAGGCCGTATAAGGTTTTATCACTGAAAGGCCTTTTTAACTTTTTACTAGCATAATTCAAAAAATCGTTTACTATATCGACAATCTTTTTATCTACTACTTTATATAATTCCTCCAAATTATTTTTATCAAGATTTAAGAGATACTTTTTCAAATATGTTTCTATATCAATGCTCATGATGAGTCTTATATCACTTTCGTTAAGTCCTTTTTGCTCCAAAGCTTTTCTTTTTTCTTCTAGCGCCTCATAAAAATTGAATATCTGATTATTCTGTTGGATAACAGGAGTAGCATTATCGGCTGAAAACTTTATTATATCTCCTGTAATAAATTTATCAATCTCATCTTTTGACTCTTTATACATAAACAATCCTCTTCTGACATACTCAGGTAAATCTTCAGTATGCACGCATACTCCTTTATCTCTTTTTATCATGTATCCAAGATAAGCTTTTGCAATTGAAAGTTTTATATCACTTTTCAGTTGACCAATATTATTAGGACACTCATAAAGCAATAAAGCTTTCAAAGCATTTGAAGTGATCATAATATCAGTGTTAATAATAGCTGCTTCTTCTCTAAAGAAATTTTTAATAAGTTCAAATCTTTCTTCATATGTTCTTTCTGCTAAAGCCGGCAATTTAATCACCATTGGTATCCGTCTTATAAAAGTCCTAAGAAGAGTAGACTCAATGTTTTCTGTTGTAGCACATATTATTAAAATATTCGCTTTATGTTGTGTTTCAGATTCTCCAAGTCGTCTATAAAGCCCTTTATCAATCAGATAAAAAAGCATCTCTTGTCCTTCTGGAGGAAGCCTATGGACTTCATCAAGGAAAAGTATGCCACCATCCGCTTTCTCAACAAGGCCCATTCTATCCTTATCGGCACCTGTATACGCTCCTTTTTTCACCCCAAACAGTTGTGACATTAAAAGTTGCGGATTATTAGCATAGTCAGCACAGTTAAAAGTCACAAAAGGAGCGTCTCTTTTTATTCTTCCAATTTCTTTTGCAAAACTATACATGACTTCTGCAAACATAGATTTGCCAGTACCCGTCTCCCCAAGCAAAAGCGTATGAAGGCCATTGGGAGGATAAATTATAGCAGCTTTTGCTTGCTGTACGGCATTTTTTAAGCTTAAATTAGCTCCTATTATGTTGTCAAATACATCCACTACCATATCACTTTCATCAGAAACCATATTAAGTTCTTTAGCCTTATACAAAACTGGTTTACCTTCAACTTTTATAACTTTCCCTTCTCTAAAAAGGATATTTAAATCGCTGGAAGCATTTGTTCTTTGTATATTAAGGGTTTGTGCAATTTCCATAGCTGAAACTCCCACTATTTCTCCTCTTTCAGCCAATTGCTTATTGCACAATTTCTTTAAACAATTATAAACTTTGTCAATTCTTTTCACATCCTTCGCCTCCTTTACGATACATTTTATCATAAAAGACAAAAAAATAATACACTTTAAAACACTTAACCTTAAAAATATGTTTTTTTTGCAATACATATAAATGTTGCTACTGAACAAAATAAATATAAGAAATTTTAAAATTGGGGTGATGTTATGGCAAAGGAAAATGATAAATTGAAAAAACCTCCAAAGCCGGATGACCGCTCAGATAATGTAGAGAAATTACAACAGATGATACACGATACTATAGAAAATTATAGAGAAGCAGAAGATTACCTAAAATTACACGCAGAAGAACTTTCTCCTGAAGAAATAGAAAGGATTAAGCAGAAAAACAAAAATAGGCTCACAAGTATACAGAACATGAGAGAAGAAATAATAGATGAAGTACACTACAACGACAAAAAGTAGGTAAGAGGCGGATTACGCCTCTTTATACAATTTATTTAATTCAATGGCAATTTTCGCACCTACATGGGCATTGTTTTTGACAAGTTCAATATTAGCTTTTAAGCTTTTACCTTGTGTCAAATCTTTTATTTTATCCAACAAAAAAGGCGTTATTTCTTTACCTTTTATATTTCGCTTTTCTGCCTCATAAAGAGCATCTTCTATTGCTTTATCTATATAAGCTTTATCCAAAGCATATTCTTCTTGAATAGGATTTGCAATTAAAACCCCACCTTTTAAGCCTAAATCCCATTTTGTCTTTATAATTTTTGCAGCCTCTATTTCGTCATCAACTTTATAATCAACTTTAAGTCCGCTTTCTCTTGTATAAAAAGCTGGAAATTCCCAAGTTTTAAACCCTACCACAGGAACCCCAAAGGTTTCAAGGTATTCAAGAGTGCGAGGAAGGTCAAGTATTGCCTTTGCACCTGCGCATACAACTGCTACGTCTGTATTTGCAAGTTCTTGTAAATCAGCTGATATATCAAAAGTCTCTTCTGCTCCTCTGTGGACACCTCCTATACCTCCTGTAACAAACAGTTTTATGCCTGCAAGATTTGCACAAATCATTGTTGCGGAAACTGTAGTCGCTGCACTAAGTCCTTTTGCTAAAACTACGGGTAAATCCCTTCTGCTAGCTTTTAATATTTCTTTTGAATTTCCCATAAATTCAAGTTCTTCTTCGCTTAAACCAATTTTTATTCTTCCATTTATAATGGCAATTGTAGCAGGTATAGCTCCATGTTCTCTTACAATATTCTCCAAAGTTTTAGCCGTCTCAATATTTTCCGGATAAGGCATTCCGTGAGATATTATAGTGGACTCAAGTGCAACAACAGGCTTCCTTTCTTCCATTGCTTCTTTAACTTCTTTTGATAAATCAATAAACTTATTCATTTTACAATCTCCTTTACTATATTTTTTAATTGATTTTCATTTAAAAATGGATTTACTGTATAAGGTGAGGATATTGTAAGAGATGCTGCAGCAAGACCAAGTTTTGCCGATACATCCAAAGTATAGCCATTAAAAATACCATAGACCAAACCAGCCGTCAAAGCATCTCCTGCACCTGTAGCATCAACAATTTCGGCTTGATAGGGTTCTATAAATTTTTCAACTTCTTCTGAAGAAATATATACCCCTCTTTCTCCTAAAGTTACTATGACATTTTTGACACCTTTTTGTTTTAAATATTTAACTGCTTTTTTCATATCCTCATCATTTGCTATTTTAACTCCGGATATCGATTCAAGTTCTTCTTTATTTGGAGTTACATAATCGATTTTGTCAAGTACACCTATTAATTTTTTTGCTTTGTCGATGGAAACGGGCTCTGCCACTACAGGAATATTATTATTGTAGCAAAGCTCCACAATATATTTGATGCTGTCTTTGGGAATATTTGTATCAAAAACTACAATCTCACTATTTTTTATAACTTCCATCTTGGACTCAAGATACTTAATATTTAACTCCTCTAAAATGTCCATTCCCGAAAGAGCCACATCCATATCACCAATTGCATTAAGAATGGCAAGATATATACCTGTACGCCTTGTATTTGAAATTACAATCTGTTCAACATTTACCCCTGCTTGCCTTGTCTCCTCTAAAAGCCTTCTTCCTTCATCATCATTACCCACAACGCTCAAAAGTGTAACAGGTAGGCTAAGCTGTGCAAGGTTGTGAGCAATATTTCTTCCTACACCGCCAGGTGCTATGTTTATGTGTCCCGGATTTGAAGTATGCTGTTTAAGCTCTTTGTAGGGTTTACCTTTTATATCTATGTTTGCACCTCCAATTACTGTAACTCCTTTTAAATCTCTTACCACATAGCCCCTACCTAATATAAATCCTTTTTTCATGAGGTTTGCTATGTGCCCTGCAACAGCTGACCGGCTTATTCCCAGCATCTTTGCCAACTCTTCTTGCGAGATCATGGGATTTTTCTTTATAAGTCTTAATATCTCTTTTTCTCTTTGTGTTAATGCCACATCAATACACTCCCAAACAATTATTTGTTTATCAAACATTTGCAAGTATATTATAACATAAAAACTAAGGCAGGGCAAGCCCTGCTTTAGTTTACTACAATATTTACAAGTCTATTTTTTACAATTATCACTTTCTTTATTTCTTTGCCATCCAAGTAAGACTTCACTCTCTCATCAGAAAAAGCAATCTGCTTCAACTCTTCATCCGGTGCATTTGAAGGCACTTGAACCTTGCTTCTAACCTTTCCATTTACCTGAATAGCTATCTCTACCATCTCTCTTTCAAGGGCTTTTTCATCCCACTCAGGCCACTTCTGATTGAAAACAGAGTATTCATAACCCAGCCTTTCCCACATCTCTTCAGAGAAATGGGGCACAAAAGGCGCCAAGATTTTTACAAAATCTCTTACCACATCTTCATAAAATTTCATGTTCTTTACTTCAACCTCATTTTCATATTTATGCAAAGCATTTACAAGTTCCATTATTCTCGCTATAGCAGTGTTGAATTCAAATTTATCGGCATCCAATGTCACGTGTTTTATAGTGTAATGTCTCACATAGTTCAATTCTTTTTCCGCATCTCCCATTTCTTCTTTTGTCTTTCCTGGATTTTGTCTAGTCTCAATAAATTTATCTATAAACCTCTCCACTCTATTGACAAATCTGGAAATTGCCTTAATTCCATCGTCATTCCATGGCCCACCTTCAGAATAAGCAAATCCAAACATCAGATAGAGCCTAAATACATCAGAACCGTATTCTTTAATGTATTCGTCAGGCGAGATGACATTTCCTCTAGATTTACTCATTCTGGTTCCATCAGGTCCCAATATTGTGCCTTGGTGGACTAATGATTTAAAAGGTTCATCAAAGTCAAGATATCCCAAGTCTCTTAAGGCTTTTGTGACAAACCTTGCATACAAAAGATGCATTGTCGCATGCTCTGCTCCACCTACGTACTTGTCAACAGGCAACATTTTATTTATCCATTCTTTATTGAAAGGCTCTTTGTCGTTTTTGTTGTCGGGATATCTTAAAAAGTACCAGGAAGAATCCACAAAAGTATCTAAAGTATCAGGGTCCCTTAAAGCAGGTCCTCCACATTTTGGACAAGTAACGTTCATAAAGCCTTCATGCTTTTTAAGTGGAGACTCCCCTGTTGGAGCAAATTCCACATCATAAGGGAGTAACACTGGTAAATCTTCTTCTGGGACAGGGACTATGCCACAGCGTTCACAGTGAATGACAGGTATTGGAGCACCCCAGTATCTCTGCCTTGAAACAAGCCAATCTCTCAATCTGTAATTTACTTTAAACTCTGCTCTACCTTCTTGCTTTAATTTTTCTACAATTTTTATCCTCGCTTCTTCTGATTTTATACCTGTAAATTCTCCACTGTCTATAAGCACTCCATACTCAACAAAGGGTAGACTGTCGTCTATATCTCCAATTCCTTTTATCACTCTTTTTATAGGGAGGTTGTATTTTGTTGCAAATTCATAATCTCTTTCATCATGGGCAGGAACAGCCATGACACAACCTGTTCCATATGTTGCAAGGACGTAGTCTGCTATCCAAATAGGAAGTTTTTCTCCCGTCAGAGGGTGTATAGCATAGGCCCCTGTAAATACCCCTGTCTTCTCTTTTTCAGTAGACAACCTTTCAATTTCACTTTGTTTTCTCGCGTATTCTTTATACTCCTCAACAGCTTGTTTGTATTCATCTGTAGTAATTAAATCCACAATCTCATGTTCTGGAGCGATAACTACATACGTCGCTCCATATAACGTATCAGCCCTTGTTGTAAACACCTTAAATGTCAGGTCTTTGCCGTCAACTTTAAATGCTATCTCTGCTCCATCCGATTTTCCAATCCAATTTTTTTGCATTATTTTTGTCTTTTCAGGCCAATCAAGTTCATCCAGTTTTTCAAGGAGTTCTTCTGCATAAGCAGTTATCTTAAAAAACCACTGAGTCAAATCTTTCTTTGTAACTTCAGTGCCGCATCTTTCACATTTTCCATCTATAACTTGCTCGTTTGCAAGAACAGTTTGACAGCTTGGGCACCAATTCACTGGAGCTTTCTTTCTATAAGCAAGGCCTGCCTCAAAAAACTTAAGGAAAATCCACTGTGTCCATTTGTAATATTCCGGTAAGCAAGTTATTACTTCATAGTCCCAATCAAAAGTTGCCCCCATTTCCCGTAGCTGCTTTTCCATCGTCTTTATATTTTCCATAGTAGAATCATAAGGATGTATTCCCGTTTTTATCGCGTAATTTTCTGCAGGAAGTCCAAAGGCATCAAATCCCATCGGGTGGAAAACCTCATAGCCTTGCATTTTTTTCATCCGTGCCCAAGAATCAGTAGGTCCGTAATTATACCAATGCCCTACGTGAAGCTTGGCACCTGAAGGATAGGAAAACATCTCAAGGCAATAAAGCTTTTTATCTACATTTTCAGGATTAAATTTGTAAAGTTTTGTCTCTTCCCATCTTTTCTGCCATTTTCTATCAACATCCACTGAATAAGCCATAAACCTCCACTCCTATCTATTTTTTAGCAAACTCGATTTTATTAAAAAAAGTCTTTCATCCGTAAGAGACGAAAGACTTACACTTCCGTGGTACCACTCTTTTTGGCATAATGCCCACTCAAACCTGTAACGGCGGTAACCGTGCATACCTACTACACTTCAGTATGCCTGCTCCGTGGCGAGTTTCGGCATCTTAGGCTACCGTTTTGCACCCACCAACGGCTCTCTTAAAGCTTACAATGCCTACTGCTCCACTTCATTGCATTTTCAAATTCATTTGTACATTATTTTATTACAAAAGAAAAATAAATGCAATAGTTAGTAAAAAACCTTATAATAATTGTGTTACTATCTATTTTTTCAAACGTCTATAAATTGTGAAGATAGTTACTAAACAGATGCAAAAAATAAAGTTACATATGTTACATTTTACAAATAAATACGTCTTTCAATATGAAGGGAGGTCGTAAAGTGGAAGAATCTTTTTTAGAATTTTATGAAAAAAATTTTGATGATGTTTATAGATATGTATATTTTAAAATAGGAAATAAATGGGATGCAGACGACATAGTAAGTGAAATTTTTATAAAAGCCTATGAAAAATATAAAACTATAAAATCAAACCCAAGATCTTGGCTTTTTTCCATAGCAAAAAATACAATAACAGATCATTATAGGAAAAATAAAAATGTTACTTTAGAGGATGACCTTTCTCCTTTTTCCTATCCGGACATATTTGAAAATAAATTCGAAACAGAAGCCGAAATTGATTGTCTTAAAAAATCAATTTATTCTCTACCTAAAGAAGAAATTGAAATTATAAATTTAAAATACTTTGCCGGAATGACTCATAGAGAAATATCACAAATAGTAAAAAAAACCGAAGATGCAGTAAAAATGAAGGCCTTTAGAATAATTCAAAAATTAAAAAATCTTGTAATAAAATGTTTGGAGGGATGAAAATGGATGAAAAGAGAATAGAAGAAAACCTCAATAAATTAAAAGACTTAATTCCTGTAAATTATCAGCTTAAAGAATCTCTCAAAAAAAGATTTAAAAGAAATAAATGGACAAAAATAGGAATAGCAATCACTGTAGCAGCAGCAGTACTTTTAATGGTATTCTCTTTCGGCATCAAAAACTTACAAGATAATCTAATAACAAAAGTAAACGCAGAAGAATTAAAGATTATAAATCAAATTTCCTTCATAAGTTTAGGAAGAATAAATGCTGGCAAAATTGCAGAATACAACGGAACCATATATGTACCTTTATATGACAAGGGTATTTACAAATATGATAATAAAAGTTTTGAAAAAATAATTAATAAGGCTGCCGGCGAAGTTGCTGTCTCACCAGATGGAAAAAAATTAGTATTTATAACAACAGAATCTGATGGTAAAAATGCAATTTATATAAAGGATTTAAATAATGGAAAAGAAAATAAAATAATTGAAAGCAATGACTCAAATACCTACTATAGCGACGCAGTTTTTTCACCAGATGGAAATAATGTAATCTACACTGAACAAGTAATTGTTCCAAGAAAGACCCATGGCTTTGAAGTAAAAGAAAGCAATATCAACGCAGTAGATTTAAAAAACTTAAAAGTCACTAAATTAGCAGATGGATGCTGTGGCTCTTTTGTAAAAAACGCTGATGCTATAGTCTTTGAAAGGGATAATAAGATAATCTATAAAAACTTAAAAGATGGCAGTGAAAAAATAATCGACGAAGGTAAAAGGCCTTCCGTATCACCAAACGGTTACTATATAGCTTACGAAAAATATGAGCTCAAAAAAGAAAAAATAGAGGATAAAGACGTAAGGGTAAATGTGAACAACATCTGGATAGCAGATACTTCCTCTTTAACAACCAAAAAACAAGTAACACTAAATGTTCCGAAAAGTATACCTCCAGGAATACCTAAAGAAGAAATTCAAAACTACGTAACGAGTACTTTATACACTTATTACTGGCCTGTATGGAGTAGCGATTCAAAGAGCGTTTTCGTCCTGAAAAATCTAAACGAGGATATAAGAGGAAATACAATGCAACTTATGAAGATTGAGTTAAGTAGAGAAGAATTGACCCCCGAAGAAGTGGTAAAGAAATTCTTGCAAGCGATAATAGTAAGAGATGAAGATTTCGCAAGGGTACTGATGAAAAATCCTCCTACAATAATGACAGTATCAAACCCTCATCCTGTAGCCTATGAAATATTAGGCTCAGGTACAGAAGACGGCAAACCTTATGTGGATGCGTCCTTAACCTATGGATATATTATGAACGGGTATTGCTCTGTAGATAAATCACGTTACTATTTGTCTCCTGATAGCAATGGCTATATAATTGACAGCATAAAAGATTTAGGAACTGTGGAGTTTATTGAAAAAAATGGAACCTTTTATAAAATAGAAAATAATGTTGAAACAAAGCTTTTTGACAGAAGAGAAATCCCGAAAGAAATTTTGCCAGACAATCTCAATATTCATGCCGCCACTTTGACTTATAGCCCAAAAACTAATACTATATTTTTCACAATGCAAACTGATGATAGGTCTCAAAGCAGAATAATAAGCTATGATATATCTCACAGAGCATTTAAACTAATAGAGTCTCTTGAAAATACAATTATACCAGATATTAAAGTAGATTCCAGTGGAAAATACCTTGCAGTACTCGCTTACAACGATATATCACAACAGTCAAATGCTTATGTGTACAATCTCAAAACAGGAGAAAAGGTGGATTTGAGGTCAAAATTTGAAAATACAAAAATAGAGGAAATATCGCCTCAATTCTGGCAACGAGATAAACTGATATTTCAAATTTCACTAAAAGAAGGTTTCCTGTACTATCTATATGACCCTTATAAAGGTCAGGTTTTAATACCATAATTTTGAGGCAGGCTAAAAGGCCTGCCTCAGTTGATGTTGTTTTGTAAAAAATGTCCTGTACGTCAAAAAAGTCACTGTGAAACAGGATATTGCAACTGTCGATGCCAGCATAAAAGTAACCATTATCTGATATTTTACAGCCGTAATCGGATCTACTCCTCCTAATATAAGACCTGTCATCATGCCAGGAAGTTGAACAATACCCAATGTTTTCATGCTATCCACTGTTGGCATCATTCCTGTCTTTATGCTCATCTTTATTACTTTTTGAGCAGCCTGCCTGGAAGTAGCTCCTAAAGCAAGGTAGGCCTCTATCTCTTCCTGCCTATTTTTTATCTCATCTTTTAATCTGGATACAGAAAGCCCGGAAGCCACCATAGAATTTCCTATTATCATACCAGATACAGGTATAACCTGTTGAGGCTCAAATTTGATGTTTCCAAACAATATAAGAAGAGAAAGTGTTACAGCAGCGCTTACTGCAATGGAAAAAGTTACATAATAAAAAATTTTCGGAATCTCTTTCCCTCTCTTTGAAGCATTGTCCCCAGCTACAAGTATCATAACCGCCACCATCGCCAAAGTAAAAAGAGCATTATTTGCTGAAAAGATATAGTGAAGTATATACCCCACAACCATAAGCTGGAAAACAGCCCTAGCCGTTCCTATTATTATCTCTTTTTCAATGCCAAGCTTTTGATAGTAAGAAATGAAAACCGCAACAAACACAAGAGAAGAAGCAAAAATCAAAGAGCTAGTACTCACTTTATCATCTCCTTTAATTTTCCTTTCAAAAATAACATTGAAACTTCGCTTATGGGATTTTCAAAAAATTCCCCCGTTTTCCTCGCCTCTATTAGTTCTCCCTTGTAAAGAAACAAGGTATAATCTCCTATTCTCTTTGCTTGTTCCATGTTGTGGGTGACCAATATGACCATAATGCCCTCTCTATTAAGCCTTTTAATTAGTTCTTCTATTATGCTGGCAGAAGTAGGGTCAAGGGAAGAGGTAGGCTCGTCCAAAAGAAGTACTTCAGGAGAATTTGCAAGGGCTCTGGCAATGGAAACCCTTTGTGCTTCTCCTCCTGATAGATTGTTCACATCTTTAAAGAGGTAGTCTTTGCTCAATCCAACTGCTTCAAGGTAAAAAAGCGCATCTATGTTTTTCTCCCCTCTAAGAAAAGGCCCTAATTCAATATTTTCTTTTACCGTACCTTCAAATAGGAAAGGCCTTTGAAATACCATGCCAATTTTTCTTCGTAAGAGAATTACATCTATATTTTTGTATTCAACACCATTTATAAAAATAGCTCCTTCTGTAGGTTCAATTAATCTATTGATCAATTTAAGCATTGTAGATTTTCCTGCTCCAGACGGCCCTATTACAGTGTATATGCCATTTTTTTCGAATTTAAAATACACATTCTTTAAAATGTACTTTCCATCTCGAAAGTAACTTATATTTTTAAGCTCTATTTCCACAATACCACCTCATTGTTGTAACAACTGTTACATTTAATTAAATTTTACCTCTTACCCACGAAAAATCAATCAAAAAAATAAAAAGGGGGTTATCCCTTCATTTTCATATTACAGAATTTGAATATCTCCCACATCTATCTCCTGTCATCGCTATTACTTTGCCGTTTGCTTTAATTTGTATTATTTCACATTCGTTAGGACAAGCTTTGCAAATAAAGCTCGTCGTTTCAAACTTCTCCTCTGAAACCTCAAACCCTTTAAATTTAGTAGAATTGCCTGTCCGTTTCATTTCATCTTTTGCCAACATCGCTATTCCTATTGCTCCCATGATGTCATAATGCTTTGGCACAATTACCTCATGACCTACTTCTTCTTCAAATGCCTTTTTTATCGCAATATTTGCCGCCACACCGCCTTGGAATACAAAAACCGGCTTTAATTTTCTTCCTCTTACAAGATTGTTCATATAATTTCTCACTAAGGCCTTAGAAAGGCCTTTTAATATTTCAGCTTTACTAAACCCGTATTGCTGTTTAGATATCATATCAGATTCTGCAAAGACTGTGCATCTACCCGCAATTCTCACATCTCGCTTTGCAGTCAATGCAATTTCACCAAATTCCTCAATCTTTATCCCCAGCCTTTGTGCTTGATGGTCAAGGAATGACCCTGTACCAGCAGCACAAACCGTATTCATAGCAAAGTCAGTTATCGTACCATCATTTATAATAATAAGTTTTGAGTCCTGTCCACCAATCTCAAAAATAGTACTAACATCTGGATGAAACTGCAAAGTAGCAGTAGCATGGGCAGTTATCTCATTTTTTATTACATCTGCACCAAGGATGTACCCAAGAAGTTGTCTGCCACTCCCAGTAACGCCAACCCCGCCTATTTCTTTAGTCGCCAATTCATTGTGTAATTTTGCTAGTTCATCCTTTACAGTATCAATTGGTTGCCCAACATTTCTTACGTATGAATTGAATAATACCTCATTATTTTCATCAATTGCTACAACCTTTATACTTACTGACCCTACATCAACACCAATATATATTTTCTCCACTTTTGTCTACCTCGCTATCTTTTTTCTGTGTTTTTTTAGTTTTATTACATCTAAAAAAGCTTCTATTCTCGTTAATACATTGGCAATAGCCATTTGTTCATCTATAGAAAGTGACAAAATTGGATAGTCATATTCTCTCATTATTTTATCTATCACACTTTGAGAAACAAGTTCTGGTAAACATCCAAAGGGCTTTAAGTGAATGACTCCATCAAATCCTCTTTCCATAAAATCAATTATTGCGCCTACAGACTGTTTCGCATGCCCACCAATTATTATCTCTATGTATTTCTCGCCTTTTTTCAATATTTTATGTTCTTTTTCTTTGTAGGAAGGCAAAGGTATTAAATTAAAATCGATCCATTCGGAAATGTAATGAGACCTTTCCACTTCTGCGCCATAAGCATTTAAAACTTCTTCTATATTACCATTTATTGAAGGCTCCATCACAACATATATTTCTCCTACTATTCCAATCCTTATTTTTTCTTTTTCTGGAACTTCACAAATTTTTATACTATTCAACCTCTCAATTGCCTTTCTTTCAACTTTTTTCACATCTTCAGAAGACTCTATTCTCCTGTACTCTTCTGTAATCTCATGCCATGCCTTAGTAAACTCTCCCTTATTACACTCATAAGCCCTCTTGGTCTCTACAATTTTCTCTATTTTATCCATTGATTTCGCCATATCATAAACAATTTTTACTGTTCTAATAACTTGTGCCCATGAACTTTTCCCTTTTATTTTCATTACATTATCCATAAATCCTTTTATATCCTTTTTCGGCTCGTCAAATATAATAAACTCAACGTCATATCCCATATTTCTAAGTATTTTTTTCTGAGCCTCTCCATAATAACCAGCCCTGCAGGGGCCATTCCCACCAGAAGTCACTATAGTATCCGCTCCTAATTCTAAAGCCTCAAGATAAGTTCCCAAAATAACCTTTAAAGGAAAACAAGCAAATTCAGGACTATATTTCACTCCATAATCCACAGTTTTTTGTGAAGGTTTCGGAGGAGTTATAACTTCATGCCCTAATAATGTAAAAAGTTTTTCATACATATAAGGAGAACCCATATATGGAAATGTTATCTTCACTTAAATCACGCCTTCCACAGTTTTTTCAGCTTTATATTTTTTAATCCTTATGAGGTCCGTAAATGCCTCAACTCTTGTAATTACGTGGCTTTCACCAGTTTGCTCATCAATTCTTAAAGTCATAAAAGGTTTTTTGTGTTTTTCAGAATCTATAGTTAAAAAAGGCTCAACAATTGAATCAGGACCGCATCCAAAGGCAGTAATATGAATAATACCATCAATGTCATCTCTTTCCATAAACTCATAAGCTGTACCTAAGAGCATATTAGTAAATTCCCAAAACATATTTTTTTTAAATTTTTTCAATTGACGTTGTATTATCCTTTCTTCCATCATATCAAAAGTCACAACTTTTATGTTGAGCTTGCGAAAAACATTAAGCAAGTCCATATTGACAAATCTATCATAAACATTATATACATAACCAATTAGACCTATTGTAATATCGCCTTCATATTTTTTTGGTTTATCACTCGTCAAAAGCTCATTTATATCATATCCTTGCTTATTCAAAGTTCTAAACTCAAGCCATTTGTCTCGGGCTTTCTTTAAAGCATTTTTTAAATCTTTTCTACTCACACCCAATTTATCGATAAAAACTGTATAATTGTGGAATTCTGATATGTCAGTACTTTTTGACACTATGTTATGAGTCAAAATTTTATTCTCAATGCCATCAAAAAGACCTTTTATCATGTCAGGCAACCCCATAAATTTAGGGCACATAAATATACCTTTCCTTAAGCTTACAAACCTAGGAATATATATGTAATCAACACTCTTATCCAGCAAATTTAAAACATGTCCTGTATATACCTTCATAGGTACACATATTTCCGCAACTGCTTCTTTTACCCCTATGTCTAAAATACTTTTTGAAGTATCGTCAGAGGTGACCACTTCAAAACCAAGGCTTTCAAAAAGAGTTTTCCAGAATGGATAATAAAAATAATACATTAAAGCTTTTGGAATACCTATTTTCATTATTTGTTCTCCTCTCCTCCAAGTTCATCATATATCATATTTTACACTACTTCAATCACTTTTTTTCTATTGCTTTCACAAAAATTTCTATGCTTTTTTTTACAAATTCTCTATCGCTAAAGCCAATTAGCTTGTTACCATAGGAGACATTCATTAAAACAAAACCAAAATTTAGTGATATAAAATAAAAGGCTAAAAGTTCAAAATCATCAGTATTTAATAATCCTTTCTCATACATTTTTTCAAAATACTTTATCAAAACTTCTTTAAAGCCTTTCGGAATCCTGAGCAGATATTCTTTTACCTCTTCAAAAATCTCTGGACTTCTCAATCCTATCATGATTTTCGCTTTTTCTTCTGTAAAATTTTTATGATATTCATGAGCCAACATGAATAGGTCTTCTTTTAAATCCCATGTACAATTGTCTAATATTCTTTCATCTACAGGCTTTAATAATTCCAGCTCTTTTAATGCATAAAGCACTATATCTTTTTTGCTTCCAAAACATCTAAAAATTGTAACTTCATTCACTCCTGCCTCTTCTGCAATATTTCTTGTAGTTGTAGACTTATATCCTTTTTCAGAAATTAGTTTTAAAGTAGATACAACTATCTTTTCCTTTACCGAATCGCCCATTAAAACACCTCACAATATGTATGCAAGTAATTGCTTGCATACATATTATAACATATTTTAGTCATAAAGCAAAAAGCAAAGATTTTTATAAAAAAAATTGGCCATACGGCCAGATAGTTACTTTATTTAACTTTCACAGGTGGAACTAACAATTTTCCGTTAAGTGTACAGCTTTCTTTATTTCCTCAATAACCTGCTGTGTATTCATGTTTCTTATTTCGATTCCAATATGCTTATCTCTAGGAAAGCCTACATCATCAAAAGCATCTCTGTACATTTTCCTCTGCAACTAAAGAAGAAAAAATATTTTTTAAGTTAATTTTTTGTCAATTTAATCTTTCTGCTACTTTAACTAAATATTCTTTAAAAAACTCTTCTTCATAACTTAAAAGTTGGGTATCGACGTTTTCTATAGTATCCGTATGCCAGTGGTAGTTACCTAGTCTTCCTTTTTCATCTTTTGCAAGAAACGCTATTGCATCAAATCCAGCAGCCATTGCTGGAAGAGCATCTGTAGGAAGGAGCAAATTTTTCATTTTTTGAACTTTTCCGTCACGACCTTTTGCCATCTCCTCTGCTATATCAAGTAACATTTTCCCGGCTCTTTTATAAAATATCATTCCTTCCCCCTCAAGATATGTAATTTTACCAGTTCCAAGATTATCAAGTATGATGAATTTGGTCTCTTTAGAAAGTTTTTTACGGTATTCCCTTATGAAATTTTTCATTCCTCTTTCCCCTGTCTCTTCACTGCCAGTAAATAAAAATACCATGTCAACATTATCAGGAAACTTGTCTTTATGGTTTATATAGTAATTTGCCAATGCTAAAGTTAAAGCTACCCCTGTGCCATTGTCATTTGCCCCTTGTGTATAACTACCCGTTACTTCACATATAGCCATAAAAATTATATTTGCAAAAACAATAATAAGTCCAATACGCAATATTGCAGAAGCTATAACTAAATTGAAAATATTAAACAAAATTCCAATTGGAATAAGTCCAAATCCTATATATGAAATGTTGTAAATTGCACTTAGTTTGTCGACAATTTTAGGATGAAACATTATACTGCCTCTTTGCGTATCATAATGGGCTGATACAATTATTCTTTTGCTGCGGCTTTCATCAAAACTTGTAAAAACATTTTGGGATAAAAACTTTGGCATTATACTTGTTTCAACTGGCTTACCACTTACTTCTAATAACAAAAGACTTATCGCAAATAAACTGAGTAAAAATGCTGCTATTTCTAAAGGTCCGCCGTACATCAACGAGAAAAAGCCGCAAATAAACAGCAAAACACCCACTTGTAAAGGAAGCATATATAGATTGTCTCTTGTAGTTTTAAAAGTCCGTTTCTCAGCTTTATACCCCATCCTCTTCAATTCCTGCAAAATATACTCTGCGGCTTGCCTTTCATTTTTTGTCGCAGAGCCCCTGTGTTCAAACTTAGTCAATTCCTTTAAATAGTCAATGCTCTTCAAATTAAAAGCCCCCTCTCAGTAAAACTATTTATTGCGATACTTATATACGTAACCATCTGCGGAATATATGTACAAGTTCGAACCATCCTCCGTAATAGCAATATCATAAATACCGCTTTTATGATAATAACTATATAAAGTATTTCCTTGTTTATCGTACATAGTTATTTTATTAGCATTGTTTATGGTATTGTCATATTCTTGAGATAAAATTACTATATAATTTCCATCAGGTGTCATAACTGTTTTTTTAACTTTCCAACTAGAAGTTATAGTTTTTGTCATATTAAAATTGTTAAAAAATGTAATATAATATTCTTTATAATCTTTGCTGAAAGATATTAGAACCGATGCTTTCCCATCTTTAGACATTAAAGCTTGTTGTATAACTCCTTTTTTTGTATAGTTTTCACTTAAAAGTGCCTTTTCTCTATTATAAAATCCAATACTACCGTCAAAACCTAAGAGTAAAAACGCTTTTCCATCCTCTGAAGCTGTTATAAAAGGTTCATTGTTTTTCATGTCTTTATTATAAAAAACTTTGCCGTTAAAATCCATCGCTAAAATTCCAGAAGAATTACCATCATCAAAAGAGGCAGTTACTATATCTTTATTTATAGATAAGTCATAAACAAAAGTAGATTTTATTTTTTGCTCCCATACCATATATCCTTTATCATTAAAAAAATCAATAAAAGAGCCATATTCCTCATTTTCAGGCGTTGATACTGCATAGGAAAAATATTCTCCATTAGGAGATACAGAAACGGAAGTTACTTTGTGCCCTTTTATTATGTATTTGTGGGAAATCACCATGCCTGACTTATCATAAACTATCACTTCACTACCTTTTTCATCTTCTATGGCTAAAGCAATTAACTCTCCATTGCGAGATAAATCCAAAAATTTGATAGGTTTACTTGTACCTACCATCCAAAGCTGATTGCCATTTTTTGTAGCCTTTATCAAATTAGTATTTTTAGCTATATAAATATTTTCTAATTCATCTGTAAATATAAAAGCATTTTCTCCTTCAATGTCTTCATTTAATAACCTTTTCCAGACAAACTCAGGATATTTTCCGTTTATAGGGCGAGGTATAATGTCCATTTTCCCATTGCGATAGTCATATACTGATATGGATTTAGAAGACTGTGCCATAATTCTTTTGCCATCTGGAGAAAATTTAAGCATTGCTATAGTATCATAGACTTTGGCAGTCCAAATCATATTTCCACTTTCATCCATGACCCCTATATAATCTTTAGTTTTCGCGTTAGGTATTGTTGTGCCATTTATAGCAAAATAAGTATTATTCCCTTCAAAACGCACATCATTTATAAGTCCGTAATTTACTACAATATAGTCTACAAGCTTTCCACAACTATCATAAATTTTAGAAACTCCATAATTGCCTATAACAAACTTAGTAGCATCTTTATTAGTGTAAAACCTCTCTGCTATCGTTGGGATCTCCGTTTTGTCGCCATTTAATTTTTCTATATAAAGTTTTTTGTCAAAATAACTGGAAAATAAAATTGTATTGCCATCAGCAGATAATAAAGCCGAATTTTTTGTCAGGCCAGAAGTTCCTTCTACCTTTGACGGGCTGAGCGGCATCTTTATTCTTTTTATCATTTTCCCATTTCTATTATACACATAAACGTTATATTGTAGCAAATCACTAGAGGAAAGATAAGGAACATCATTTTCTTTTTCTTGTATCAAATTATTGTTGTTATTTCTATTGCTTAAATCAATAAACAAAAATTTTTCGCTATTATCGCTAAAATTTTCAAGTTTCGGTATTACATTATTTATCTTTTTGACAATTTTATTTTGATTGAACAATATTAATTCGCCATCAGCTGGATAATTATCCTCATAGTATATATTGGAAATAACAACAGCTTCTCCATCAGGAGACACCATAGCATCTAACACATTCTTTTGATAATCAATCTTTTTAGCCTCCACATTATAATTTAAAATTTCAGTTAACTTATCATCATAAAGTACTATTTCCGTTTCTCCTTTTTTAACCACAAATTTATTTAAAGAGGTATTTAATATTCTATAATCTGCTTTTGTCCCCAAAAGTTTTTCTTCAATCATTTTATCTTTGTCATAACTTCTCAAATATATGTTTCCATCTTTATACACTAAAGTAACGATTTCATCTTCTGATATAAATGTGGTATCAAAAAATCTTTCTCCATTACTTTGAATTGTCCACAAAGGCACATTGCCGTCTTGCAAGGCGGCATTTGCAATATTTTTCGGAGGTTTTATAGCTTCCCCTGGGGTTTTTAAATTGTCACACCCTGATAAAAATAACACTAAAACCATCATTAATAAAACAATCTTTTTCAAATTTAACCCCTCCAACTGTACCTTAAGTTAATAATAGCACATTTTATAAAAAAAGCATACTTGAAAGCTATGCTTTCAAGTATGCTTTTTTCTCATGGTGTTGGGTTTGTTGTGGAAGGAGAGTTATTACTAGGCGGAGTAGTTTGAGAATTACCATTGTTAGGAGGCGGATTGGCCGTTTCTCCTCCAGGAGGTTGCTCTGTACCACCGTTATTAGCAGGCGGTGGTTGAGTATTATCCCCTGGAGCATTACCATCAGTAGAATTCTGTGGTGGCGGAACAATATCGTCGTATTCTTTTGGAACAACATATTTTCTATCTAGTGCAACTGCATTTTGCGCTGGTGTTCTACCCGGTGGATCTATAAACACAGCTTCTTTTACCAAATCAGGAGGAGTTAAATCCGTTGCTAGTTTACCATTTTGAGAATTTATTTTAACCATTACGTGAACAGTACAATAAGTCGTGGGTTGGGTACCTTGTGCAAAAATTTCAGTATAGGTTCTGTCACCCCGAGGATCTAAGTGACACGAATCTGTAGGAAGTTCTCCTGAATCGCGACATACTGTCGCAGAAATAATTCCTGATGGCCTTACAAAATCTTTATATGGTAAATCTTTGTGTATCTGGAGCATCACTGTCTTCCACAACTGAGCAGGGTAACTGCCACCTACTACCTTAGTACCTGTTCTGGTATCGTATAATGAAATAGAATTATTATCATAGCCCATCCACACAGTAGCAACATAATAAGGAGTAAAGCCTGAAAACCATGCATTACTGTAATTATCAGTAGTTCCAGTTTTACCAGCAACAGGCATATTAGGAATCCTCGCACGAGTACCTGTGCCGTATTTTACAACGTCTTGCATCATGTTCATTAATATATAAGCATTTTGTTCGCTTAAAACTACATGTCTTAACGGTTTATTTTCTAAAATCAAATTCCCTTCAGAATCTGTTACTTTAGTAAAAGTAATAGGTGTTGTATAAACTCCTCCATTTGCAATTGCTCCATAAGCAGCAGCTTCTTGAAGAGGCGTAACCCCTTTGTAAAGTCCCCCAAGAGCAAGAGCAGGTAAATACATATCATTCTTTGTTATATCAAGTCCAAATTTTTTGCCATAATTTGCAGAAGTAGCTATCCCTATCCTATCAACAACTTTGACAGCAGGGATGTTTAATGAATGAGTCAAAGCTTCTCTAAACGTTACAAGTCCCCTATAAGTAGAACTTTCGTAATTGTGAGGAGTCCAATTGCCAAAAGTTGTTGGAACATCATCAACAACTGTCGCTGCTGTGAGCCCGCTTTCTAAAGCCGGTCCATAAACCGTAAGAGGTTTTATTGAAGAGCCCGGTTGTCTATAAGCTTGAGTTGCCCTATTGAATCCTCTAACTATATTAGAAGTATCACGTCCCCCAACAAGTCCTTTAACTTCTCCTGTTCTCCAATCCATTACAACCATTGCACCCTGAACTTCGTCTTTAATCTTTGAATTTATAGGAAAAAGTTCTGGGTTTTTGAAAGCCTCTTCAACATAACTTTGTATTTTCAAATCCATTGTCGAATAAATTCTGAGTCCGCCATTATATATTTTGTTTATTGCTTCGTCATGAGAGATATTGAGTTTTTTAGACAATTCATCTGCTACATCATTTATGACTTGGTCTATAAAATATTTATGGTCATATGTGGTAAAATTCGTCTTTTTAAATACCAATTTCTCTGCTATTGCTTTATCGTACTGCTCTTTAGTAATATACCCTTGTTCGAGCATTTTTTTTAAAACAAGGTGTTGTCTTTGTGTAGCAGCTTCTAAATTGGCATAAGGTGAATATACAGACGGATTATTAGTAATACCAGCAATCATAGCAGATTCGGCTAAGTCTAACTGGCTTACGTCTTTGCCAAAGTAAGCCAAAGCTGCCGCCTGGACTCCATAAGCATTTACATTAGGTCCTCCAAGATATATTGTATTAAGGTATGCTTCAAGTATTTGCTCTTTTGTATACTTTTGTTCTAATCTCCACGCAAGCACAGCCTCTTGTATTTTTCTGGTAAGTGTTTTTTCATTGGAAAGCATGGTATTTTTTACGAGCTGTTGCGTTATAGTACTTGCACCCTGAACAGGTTTACCTCCTGCTTTAATATCTGCAATAAGAGCTCCAATGATTCTTTTTGGGTCAATCCCTAAATTATTTTTATAAAACCTTTGGTCTTCTATAGCAACAAAAGCATTTTGCAAATCTTTAGGTATTTTTTCTATCGGAACCCACAGCCTATTGTCTGTCCCATGTAGTATTGCTACTCTTTGCCACTGACCACTGCTGTCTTTTGCATATACAATGGAGGATTGGCTTTGTGCTGTCAAAGCCTCCTGCGAAATCGGTGGAGTATTTTTAATTATTGCCCAAACTTTGCCTCCTATTACCCCAACTCCTATAAAAATCAAAATCAATATTGCATATCCTAAAAATTTTAATATATTTCTAATGGTACTGTTGTTTTCATTTTTTCTTTTATGCTTTCTCCTTTCACTTCGCTTTAAATTTGCATTATTTTCCATATCGATCCCCCATATTAAAAATACTCTGTTCACACGTCACATTTTGTCAATATAGATTATATCATAAATTATATCAGTTTTTATGTCCAATTTGTAACAAATTATTAATTAATTATTAAAAAAATATAAAATCACAGCAAAAAAGTCAGCCAATAATGACTGACTTTCAGACTGTAGACAAACTTTCGTAAAGGAGATATTTTGCGATCGGAGCGACTTGTGACAAAGCGGCAACAAAACTTAGCGAGACTGAGGGTGGAGGCAGGGCCGAAGCCAAGGAGGGCGGAGGCGGGCACCTGAGACAGGACGTCGATTGTGCCCGGTACCCTGCCGGAACCCGAAAGTCGAGTTTAGTTTTGTCGCTTTGGAACATCGGAGTGACGATGCAAAATATCTCCTTTGAATATTTTTTAACTTTGTCAACAAACTGAAAGTCAGTCAATAATGACTGACTTTTAGAAATTCTACTTTGCTAATTTATAGATATTAATGACATCTTCTCTCCCTAACTTTACAAAATTGCCGAGTTTTTTGTTGCCATTGTCTGTACATTTATTGGCCATCTCTTCAAATCTGTCATCAGAAATGCCTGCTTCTTTAAGGGTAACAGGAAGACCAATCTCTTTAAAAAATTCTGTCATTCGTCTTATACCTTCTAATGCTATGTCTTCGAGGTTTTCATAAGGTAGGTCCACATCCCATACTCTTACAGCAAATTGTACAAAACGATTTATATCATGCTTGTATACATACTTCATCCAGGCTGGAAAGATAATTGCAAGTCCTGCTCCATGAGCAATATCGTAAATAGCGCTTAGTTCATGTTCAATTCTATGGGAAGCCCAATCTCCTATCCTTCCTGTGCTTAATAAATCATTGTGTGCGATGGTACCAGCCCACATAATTTCTGCCCTTGCATTGTAATTTGTTGGGTCTTTTAGCACAATACGCACATTATTTATAACAGTTTTTAAAGTAGCTTCACAAAGCCTATCAGTCAAATCAACATTTTTGACATTTGTAAAATATCTTTCCATGACGTGGGCCATAATATCTGCAACACCACAGGCCGTTTGATAATTAGGTAATGTATATGTAAGCTCTGGATTCATAATTGCAAACTTGGGCCTTATCAAGTCATGATGAAACCCTTTTTTAAACCATCCGTCTTCATTTGTAATAACTGTAGCATCGCTTGCCTCACTTCCTGTTGCAGGGATAGTTAAGATGACACCTACAGGTAAAGCCTCTTCAAGCTGCGCTTTTCCTGCAAAAAAGTCCCACACATTTCCCTCATAAGGCACACCCATTGCAATAGCCTTTGCAGTGTCAATAACGCTTCCTCCGCCAACAGCTAAAATAAAATCTATATTATTTTCTTGGCATAATTTTATTCCTTCCTGCACAAGACTAAGCCTTGGATTAGGCTTTACACCTGATAGCTCTATAAACTCAACTCCAGCTTCTTTTAAAGAATTTACAACTTTATCGTAAAGACCAGATTTCTTTATGCTTCCTCCGCCATAGCAAAATAATACTTTGCTGCTATACTTTTTTACCTCTTCACCCACTTGATATTCTGTTCCCTTACCAAAAATAATTTTTGTAGGGCTTGAAAAAACAAAGTTTTCCATAAAATCACTCCCCCAAAAGTTTTTTATCGTGTTGCCATATGTGAAGTTATCAAGATGTCAAAACACATTAATAAAAATGTCCTTTAGAAAATTATAACACAAAGGGAGAAAATAATGAAATGGAATTCCCCTGTTATTTCTCTTTTCATATTTTGTATTTAATTTAATTAAAGTAAAATTCTATAAAACTTCTTATATACAGTTTTTACCTATAAATTATTTATAAAAACTTTACTTTTTAATTTAAAAAACATACTTAAAAACCTCCTTTCTTGGTATTTACTTTCTTTCATCAGTTTTACCAAGAATGGAAGTTTATTCAATTAAATTTACATGCAATTTTTTAACATATAAGTTTTTATCTTTTATTTTCTATCTCAGTTATCATATCAATTCTTCTTTGATGTCTTCCTCCTTCAAACTTAGCATTAAGCCAACAATCCAATATCATTTTTGCTAATTCTACACCAACTACCCTACTTCCCATAGCTAAAATATTAGTATCATTATGTTCTTTTGACATTTTAGCTGTATAACAATCACTACAGACAACAGCACGGATTCCTTTCACTTTATTTGCAGCTAATGAAATTCCAACACCTGTCCCACAAAAAAGAAGACCTTTTTCAGCTTCTCCACTTGCAACAGCTCTTGCAACTAATTCCCCATATATAGGATAATCTGTCCTTTCTTCACTAAAGCATCCATAATCTTTATGCTCTATACCTTTTTCTTTTAAATATTTTTTTATTTCTTCTTTTAACTTAAATCCTGCATGGTCACTACCTATAGCTATCATCTAAAATTTCACCCCTTTATAATTTATTTATATATTTGTATTGTATTTAAATTTTTTGAATTCTGGCAAAAGCATAATAAGCAGCCCCTATAACTCCAGCTTCTTTATTATTTAAAGAATATATATACTTCAAATTTAAAGCTGGATACGGCTTCCTGACATGCTGAAAAATACATTCTTCAAAGTAATCTATTGGAAATCCTTTCATATTAACAACTCCCCCTCCAATTATTATATTGTCTGGATCTAAAATGTTTATTTCAGTGGCAATGGGTATTGAAATAGCATCAATAAAATCTTTTAAAACTGGCGAATCTTTATACTTCATAAATATCTCATCAATTTCCGTATCTTTAAAATTTAATTCCCAAATTCGATAAAGAGCTTTTCCAGAAGCATAAATTTCAATGCAGCCAACATTTCCGCATCCACATAACTCCTTACTGTGCAAAACTGGTATATGTCCTAATTCACCAGCAACACCATTTTTCCCAGATAAAAATTCCCCATTAATATAGATGGCGTTTCCAAAACCTGTTCCGATATAGAATCCTACAGTAACTCCTTTCTGATGTATATTGTGTACAATCATATCATACATTAACAGATAATTTACATCTCTATCTAAAAACACAGGTACTTGAAATTCTTCTTCTAAGTGTTCTGAAATATTAATATTATTGAAACCCGCTAAATTTGGCGCTGAGTATATTTTATTTTTATCTTTACTTACAGTAGCAGGAAACCCTACACTGATAGCCATTAATTCTCCATTTAAATAAGTTTGCAAATAATTTTTTATATAATTTTTAAAACTTTGAAAAGGGTTATCGCTCTGTGTCAAAATTGAACTACTCTCAATCGTAAAATTGTATAACTTGCCATTTTGTTCTACAAGACCTATTCTAAAATTAGTTCCTCCTACATCAATACCTAATACAAATCTATTATTCATTTCAATCACCTAGCAGTATGAATTTTAAAACTTGTTTCTATGGTTGCTCTTTTATTTATTAAAATTTCTTAACATAATTTCCCATGCTTTTTCTAAATTCGCATCATTATTAAAAAGTCCAGATGTACCTAGTACAAAAACCTCACATCCTGCTTCTTTAAGCATTTTAAATGTTTTAGCATTACACGACCCATCAGCTTCAATTAAAAAATTATACCCTTCTTTTTCTTTTAATTCTTTAAGTTTTTTTATTTTTTCTAACATTTCAGGAATAAAAGGTTGCCCTGCAAAACCTGGATCAACTGTCATTATTGTAATTTTATCTACTCTATTTATATAATAGTGAATTTCATTGATGTCTGTCGCAGGATTTAATGCTATGCCCACTTTTAATCCCAAATTTTTTATTCTCTCTATTATTCTAAAAGCAAAACCCTTTATAGTTTCTGCATGAACAGTTATATAATCTGCACCACTTTGTTTAAGGACATCAATATAATCAGAAGGATTTTCTACCATCAAATGGGCATCTATTGGTATTTTAGCAATTGGTTTTATTTGTTCTATAAAAAGTGGAGATAATGTAATATTTTTTACAAAATGACCATCCATAATATCTACATGTAAAAAATCTGCTTTTTCATTTAGAGTTAAAAGTTGCTCTTTTAATTCTATCAAATTCATACACATAAGAGAAGGCGAAAAGAAATATTTCATTTTGCTCATCCTTTCCTTGTAGCTAATAATTTATCAAACGCTACAGCTCCAATTATTAAAGCACCCATTACTACTTGTTGATAGTATGTCTCAACATTTAAAATATTTAATCCATTATTGATAACACTAATTATTAATCCCCCGACAAAAACTCCTGATACTTTACCTTTACCTCCAAAAAAACTAGCACCTCCAATTATTGCGGAAGCAATTGCAAAAGTCTCAAATCCTATTCCTGCTAGAGGCTCTGCTGCTCCTAATCTTGCAGTCATCACTACTCCTGCTATTCCAGAACATATACCTGAAATAATAAATACCATAAGGGTATGCAGTTTGATATTTATACCAGAAAACCACGCTGCCTGGCTATTCCCCCCTAAGGCATATACGTTTCGACCAAACTTAGTTTTAGTTGTAATAAAATTTAATATCAATGCCATTGCTATAGCAATGAGAACCGGAATAGGTATAGGCCCTAACCACCCAGCTAATCCTTCTGTAAAAGACTTAGGAAATCCAAAAACAGGCCTTGCATCTGAAATAATTAATGTTATGCCTCTGAAAATTGCTTGCGTACCTAAAGTAATAATAAAAGGATGCAAATTTGTAATATTTACTAAAGAACCATTAATTGCCCCTAATATTCCTCCTACTAAAACCCCACCAATTAAAACTGCCCAAAATACAGGAACACCTGCAACCATCATTTTGGCTGTTATCATACCTGTCAAAGCAACAACTGATCCTACAGATAAATCAATACCAGCAATCAATATAGTAAAAAATTCTCCTAATGCAATGATTATTGTTATGGCTCCTTGTAATGCCACTTGAATTAAATTATTAACTGTTAAAAAATATTGAGGGGATAAAATTCCTAAAATAATTACAAGCAGTATAAATATACCCAATGTCCCGTATTTCTGCCAAATTGATTTATAATCCAGTCTCATCAAAGTACCTCCCTCCCTCTTTGCCCGCCTAAGGCAGCAGCAGCCATTATTTTTTCTTCTGTAGCTTCTTCACTAGTAAAAATTGCTTGAATTTGTCCATCTTTAAATACAACTATCCTATCACATAATAACAAAAGTTCTGGAAGTTCAGAAGATACCACTATAATTCCCTTCCCTTCTTCTACTAATTTCCTCATTATTGTGTAAATTTCACTTTTTGCCCCTACATCTATCCCTTTAGTTGGTTCATCAAATATAATAATATTAGAATTAGCTGCAAGCCATTTAGCTATTACCACTTTTTGTTGATTCCCTCCAGATAACTCAATTATATTTTGATTTATCGAAGAACACTTAATATTCAGATACTTTTTTTGCTCAGTTGCATATCGCTTTTCTTTGTTTTTATCTATCAGTCCCCATATACCATAAAACCTCGATGTTTTTAAAAAAGGTATAATTGAAATATTTTGCTTAATATCAAAATTAGGAAAAAAGCCCATTTCCCTTCTGTTTTCTGGAACCAATGCTATACCTTTTTTTAAAGCTGCATAAGGATGGTCTATAAAAATTCTATTACCAAACAAATATATTTCTCCGCTTGAAATCTTAGCAGTACCAAAAATAGCATTCATTAGCTCGCTTCTGCCTGCACCAATTAATCCTGCAAAACCTAATATTTCTCCTTTGTATAACTTAAAACTCACATTCTGCACTTTTTTATCCGCCCGTGTTAAATTCTTAACTTCAAATATAACTTCTGTTTTTTTAAGATACGTATGAGTACTATCAAAATATTTTGACTTAAGTTCGCGCCCTACCATCATATTAATTAACATTACTTCATTCACATCTTTTACTTCTTTTGTCCCTATATATTCTCCATCCCTCAATACTGTAACTCTATCTCCAATTTCAAAAATTTCTTTTAATTTATGCGAGATATAAATTATCCCTACATTTTTCTTTTTGAGCCGATTAACAATATTAAATAAATTCCTTGTCTCTTCCATCGTAAGCGAAGATGTTGGTTCATCCATGATAATAATCTTAGCGTCTTGAGCAAGAGCCTTTGCAATCTCAACAAGTTGTTTTTCTGATATACTTAGTTCCTCCACTAGAATCCGAGGATCTTTATTTAAACCTACTTCTTTTAAAATATTTTTGGCTTTTTCTCTTAATTTTTCATAATCAATAATTGATAGATTCAGAAACTTCTTTGTAGGTAAATTACCTACAAAAATATTTTCTTCAATGGAAAGAGCATCAATTACACTTAATTCTTGATATATTATACTTATTCCATTTTCTTTTGCTTCTTTGGGAGAAAGTTTAGAATACTCTTTTCCATTTATTATTATCGAACCAGCAGTTGGCTCATAAATACCTGTTAATATTTTCATTAAAGTAGATTTACCAGCTCCATTTTCTCCTAATAAAACATGTACTTCTCCCTCAAACAATTCAAAATTAACATTTTTTAATACTTTTACTCCAGAAAACTCTTTACTTATGTTTTTCATTTCTACTAATAATCCCATAAAGCCTCTACTCCCATAATTTTAATTGTTCAATGGTAATATCATGCTCCAAAGAGGTCTCGAGATTATTTGACATAGATTATTTGACATCGAGACCTCTTTGGTATTATTTTGTTCTTACACTCCTGGACAATCTTAAAAATATTACATATATTTCTCCATGTATTTTTATTTAGTTGTTTTATTTAGTTATTAATTGTGAATCAACTGCAATAAAAGTTGGTTCTATATCAGGAGAAATTTTGGGTTTTTCTTTCAAAGCCTTTATCAATTCTTTTAAGCTTGTCGCACCAATCTTAGCCGGATCCTGAGCAACTGTAGCTGCCATTTTTCCATCTTTTACAGCTTGTACAGCCTCAGGAATTCCGTCAGTACCTACAACTAATATCTTACCTGCCTTTCCTGCATTCTCAACAGCTTGTACTACTCCAAGTGCCATTGTATCATTTGCGCAATAGAAAGCTTTTATATTCGGATACCTTTGCATAATATTAGTAGCAACATCAAGAGCTTTTGCACGGTCCCAATCAGCCGGTTGGCTTGCTACTAATTTTATATTTTTTGCTGATTCAAAAACTTTTTTAGCACCTTCTTTCCTAGCCTCTCCACTTGCATTTCCTGCTTTACCTTCAATTATAGCTACTTCCCCACCTTCAGGTCCTAATTTGTCGACTATATATTGTGCAGCTTTTTCTCCTACTTTAACATTATCAGTAGTCACAAATGCTATTACACTTCCACCTGCTTTTTTAAGTTCATTTAAATCAACTTTTTCATCAATGTTAACTACATATATCCCCTTCTTATTTGCTTGAACAATTGGAGAAATCACATTTACCGGTGACAAAGGTGCAATCCCAATTGCTTTATAATTCTTATTGAGCAAATCTTCAAACAAATTTAATTGTCCTTGTAAATCATCCTCAGATTTTGCAGCATAAATATCGACCTTTATTCCTTGTGATTTTGCTTCCTCTTCAATACCTTCTTTCATTTTAACCCAAAAAGGATTTGATAGAGTTTTTAAAATAATAGCTATTTCAGCATTAGAATTTTGTTCAGGTGCTTGTTGAGTATTAGAACTACTTTTTTCCGTTGATTTGTTTGTACACCCAGCTGTTAAAAAAACTACCGTTAACATCAAAGCAAAAATAACCACTACAATTCTGTTAAATTTTTTCATAAATAATCCCCCTTCTTCATTTTTTAATTTAGAAAATTAAATTTTATAACTATATGGGTAATCGATTACCCATCGGTTAGAAAAATATACACCCCCTTTCGTTCTTATTATATTCATCCTTTTAGGTTGTTTCTCTTAAAACAAGCTCAACAGGCAATATATAATTAGTTGTTTTGTTTGTTTTCCCTTCAATTAAATCTAAAAGCACTTTTGCAGCAGTTTTACCTAGTTTCTCTGGATTTTGACTTATTGTAGAAATAGCAGGATGACTATATTTTGAAATTGAAATATTATCAAAACCAATCACTTTTACTCGATCAGGTATTGCAATTTTTTCTTCTTTTAATGCAGCAATAGCACCCAACGCTAGCCAATCGGTACACGCAAATATACTATCAAAAGTTAAACCTTTTTTAATGCTTTCTTTTACAGCTTTTCTTGCTTCCTCAAAGTCAACTTTCTTCACATTTACTATATATTCCTCTCCTAAATTAATGTTGTATTTCATTAAAGTATCTCTGTATCCTAGATATCGTTGAGTAACTGTAGATAAATTTCTAATATCTTTTAGTATCATAATATTTCTGCAACCACGTTTAATTAAAGCTTCTGTTGCTAATACACCACCTTTATAATTATCAGATGCAATATAAACGATATCATTGCTACTAATATTCGGCCTTCTATCTATAAAAATAATAGGAATATCTTTTAATAATGTTTCTTTAGAAATTTTGTCGCTTTTCCCTGAAATATATATCAGTCCATCTATCCCTTTAGCTATTAAATCTTTAAAATAAGCTGTTTCTTTCTCTTCATCTTCGTTTGTATTGCAAATAAAAACAGAATACCCTTTTAAAAAGCAGTAACTTTCAATTGCTAGTACAATGGCAGCAAAAAACTCATTTGTTATGTCCGGAACAATAACCCCAATAATTTGAGACCTATTCGTCCTCAAACTTCTAGCAACCAGGTTTGTCTGATAATTAAATTTCTCAACTACCTCCATAACCTTTTTTCTGGTTTCTTCCGAAAATCTTCCATTGTTGTTTAACACTCTTGAAACTGTTGCAACTGATACACCACTTAATTTTGCTATATCTTTCATAGATAATCCTTTTTTAGACTTCATTTTCATCCCCTGCGTAATCCATTACTCAATTGTTAACTTGATTATATTTCAAAAATCCTAATTTGTCAATATATATTTTTATTTTTTATCAGTTTTAACTATGGGTAATTGTTTACCCTTTATAAATAAGTTTAGTACAAATTATATCCATGCCTATTTATTTTTATGTATTAAATGTTTCAACCTTCATTACATAAAAACGAATATAAAGTAAAAACCTTAATTCAAGACATTTCAGACACATAAAATTATCTTGTATCATTTTAAAACTATTTAAAAAAATAAAAAATTATATTGACTTTATTTTTGAATCATGATATATTAAAAATAGGTGATTAAAAATGAGCAATTTTGAGCGGAAACAGCGTATAATGAACATTTTGTATCAAAAACAATCAATTACAATAGACGAATTATTACAATTATTAAATGTCTCCCCTGCTACCATAAGAAGGGATGTAAAAGAATTAGCAGAAAAAGGATTAGTTATTCGATATCCTGGCGGAATTTCACTGCCCACCTTTAGTTTTGGTTATGAACCTTCCTTAAAAGAAAGAGAGTCAAAAAATTTAAAAGCAAAATATGCAATTGCTCAAGAAGCTGTAAAATTAATCAAAGAAGGAGAAGTAATTGGCATAGACATTGGTACCACTACTTTAGAGTTTGCTAAAGCTTTAATAAGTTACCAAGTGCAAAATATTACTGTATTTACCTTTAGTATCCCAATCGCTTACACTTTGGCACATAGCAACTTAAAAGTTTTTCTGACGGGGGGTCAAATTAATCCTAAAGAACTTTCTCTAAGTGGTCCAATTGTACGCGAAATAATAAAACAATATCATTTTGATAAATTTTTTCTTGGTGCAGCAGGAATTACTGAAGAAGCTGGTATTTCTGATTTCGATATAGATGCAATAGAAATCAAAAAGCTCTTTATTAAAAATTCACGTGAAGTCATCCTTTTAACTGATTCAAGTAAATTCGGTAAAACAAGTTTTAAAACAATTTGTGGTTTTGAAGAAATTAATAAAATTATAACAGATGAAAAGATAGAACCTATATACTTGAAACTATTAAAAAAGAAGGGGGTGGAAACTATAATTGTCCACTTAGAATAGCAATTTTAAAATTAAAATTAGTTAAAGGGAGGAGTCAAAGTGAATAAAAAAATTGCGATTATTGGAAGTAGTGGGGGTAATTTATACAACTTAGGCGGAAAAGACCCAAAAAATTTACTTGGAGAATTGATTCAGCAACTTAAAGCAGCAAATATGGAAGTTGCTGCAATACAATTTATCGCTACAGAAGCTTCGATGGATAACGTAAAACCAACTACAAAGGCAAGTTTATGGGTATGGAACGGCGAAGAAGCTGAGAAATCATTTTCAGGCCTGCTTTCAGAGGTTAATGAAGAAGCAAAAAAATTGGATGAACAAATAGCTTTAATGGTCAAAGAAGGAAAAATAGATGGCGTTATCTTTATCAGTGCCGACCCAGAAAACACTAATTCCAAAGCAATTCAAGAAATCGTCAATACAAAAATACCTTGTGTTGGTACTGGCGGAACTTCTATGGCAAAAATACAATCATTAGGAGCCAATGTAATTGCTGTTTCTGGCACAACCGGTACTACAAATAGAACTCGGGCTATCGCAAACGTTTCAGCACTGGCAAGACATTGGAAAATTAATTATAAACCAGTTATTGGAAAGCTTGATGAGCTTAATATAGCCGAAAATCCCTTGAAAAGAATTAATTTTAGAGGAATTATGGTAGCATCTTTGCCAGGTTTTATAGCAATGGCTATTACTTTAGCAATAGGCAAAATACCGGGTCTGGAAGATTTCAGTAAAATTTTTGATTCCATGATTGCAGCATTACCTGTAATAGTAGCTGCTGTAGCAGCAAAACAAGTATCAGGACTTGATGAAGTTGCTATTGTCGCCGGTGTTGTTGCTGGAACTCTTTCAGTAAATGGAGGAATAATCGGAGGCATAGTAGGAGGAATCATCGCTGGCTTGTTAGTCAATATTTTATTAAGAAAAAGTTTTGAATGGAGATTTCCAGCAACAACTGCGAATATATTGTCAGGCGGGATTTCGGGATTAATTGCGGGATTAACAGTATACTTCCTCCTTGCACCAGTAGCATTAGCTGCAGGTAATGGAATCAGGTTGTTAATAAGCGAAGCATTGAAAATAAGTCCAATTTTATCTGGAGGACTAGCAGGTTTACTAATATGGCCTGCTATAATGTTCGGTGTTTATCACGCAGCGATTCTACCAATAATCCTTCTAGAAATGGAAAAAACAGGCAATAGTTTCTTGGGAGCTATAGATATGGTTGGTCTTGTCATGGTCTCTGCAGGTATTACCTTTGCAAATATGATCTTCCCACGAACAAAAGATGAAGCAACCGTTGCTGCTCCGGGATTTTTAATAAATGTAGGATTTGGAACATTTGTTGAAGCCTCTTATCCTTTTATGTTTTCTGATAGACTGGTATTAGGAGGTGCGCTTATCTCTGCTGCGATTTCAGGTACTGTAGTGGGTATTTTTAATGTCAGAGGAACAGCTTACGTTCCGTCAATAGTCGCACCTGCACTTTCCAATAATCCATTAGGTTTTGTAATTAGCATGTTAGTAGCCTTTTCTTCAGCTTTTATAATAACCTCAATAGCAAACAAATTGCATAACTCGAGAAAAAAATCTGAAAAACAATGAAGGAGGAATATTCAATGATTTACGGAGACATGAAACGCAAAATGGAAATAGCACGAAACAAAGTATTGAATGCTATTTCACTACACGGAGGAACCACTATTCTGTCAACAGGAATTACTGGTGACGATGCACGAATGGCTAAAGCTGCTGTAGAAGCAGGAGCTAAATTATTAGAACCAAACCATCCAGCAGTGGCACTGGCAAGAGGCCACAAAGGTGTAACAGTAATGCACGATGCAGAACAAATACGCCATGAAATTTCCATTTATGAAATGGCAAAGGTAACAAGGGGAATAAGAGAAGTAGTAGGACCAGACATTTATATAACAGTAGGAATACCCGGAAGTTTTACAGAAGTAGTCCCTGTTGAATTGACAGAAGCCGATTTTAAAATGATAGCAGAAGCAGGAGCTGACGGCCTACACGTTCACAAATCTGATTTAAGAGATATAAGGGAAATCGTAGAAATGGCTCACAGGCATGGATTGTTAATAGATGCTTATATAGGTTTATCTACTGACTTACATCCTTTCGGTGTACCTGCCGATACAATAGAAGAATTGAAAGAAGTCGCAAAGGAAATGGAGAAAATAGGAGTAGATTTTATCGGATTAATGACTGGAATGAGCTATGAAGGAATTGAAGCAGGAGACATACCACAAATAATCAAAGATCGTTTACAAGCTTTAATAGAAACAGTAAAAGTCCCAACATTGGCTGAAGGTGGAATAAATACAGAAAACTTTAAAGCTTTTATCAACACAGGTGTCAATATCTTAGTAGTAGGAACAGCTTTTGACGATATCGCCCGCAATGCTATCAAAAATACAGTAAAACTTTTTTTAGGAAAAAAATGATGTAACTTGCTTTTAATTAATCCTCCGTTTTTGTTAATAAAAAGCGGAGGATTTGTTTCTTTAATTTTATAAGTCTTTCGACAGCCTTTTAGTCTTTTTTATAAAACTGGTTCTATAATAAATGTTGGGGTAGGGAAAAAGAAATCTATAAAAAAGAGAGCACTTATTAAAGAAAGTGAAGTGGGTTATTATAGACATGTGGAAACCTTTTTTATTGACGGTAAAAACATATTTCAAAGAAGCTAAGATAGCAATAGACAAATTTCATTTTACAAGGTACGTATATTGGGCGATAGAAAATGTAAGAAAGAGAATACAAAAAGAGCTACCAGACAATAAAAGAAAATATTTCAAAAGAAGCCGTAAGCTACTTCTTGCAAAATATGATACTTTAACAACAGAACAAAAAGAAGAATTGGAAGTAATGTTCTGGTACAGTGACGACTTAAGAATAGCATACCTTTTAAAAGAAGAATTTAATGATAAAGTATTAAAATGCAAAAATTCAAAGGAAGCAAAAATAGAATTAAAAAGATGGATACAGTTAGCTAAAGAAAGCAAAATTGATGAATTTAAAAGATGTGTGCAAGTATTTAACCGTTGGTTTGAAGAAATAACAAATGCGAATGTTTCCTTACACTAATTCTGTAACAGAAGGTTACAATAATAAAATTAAAGTACTAAAAAGGCTTGCATATGGCTACAGAAATTTTTATCGATTCAGGAAAAGGATATTATATTGTAATGCTTGATGTAATACTATTTTTAGTGATGAAAGATATTCAAGTATATTATAGAGCTTTGATGAAAAGACTTAGATAAATATCCACCCATACTTCTAGCTATATCTTTTATCATAGCTAACATAATTTAACAAATATTTCTTGTAATAAAATTTATAGGTGGGCATTCAGAGAAAAATACCCACCCCAACTATTGACAAAGAACCTAAATTAAAACTCTCCCATATAAAACATTTTAAGCATATGTGAGAGAAAAACTTCTTACACATATGCTATTTAAAACCAAATATTTTATTAAATAAAAATTTGATATTTAATCCTCATCTGCCAGGAGGAATAAATGTACTAATTAAAACAAATAATGCTGGAACATTCGCTACCAAAACAAGAACTATTATTCGTGGTTCGATGTCGCTGATATTTTTTTCACGTAAATACTTGTAATGTTGATAAACTAAAATGTTATTAAGTATTAACACTGTAATTAACATAAACCTAAAAAGAATCATAAAAGCACCTTCTTAAAATTGAACTCAAAAACAAAGCTAAAAATGGTGATTTTTTGTATATTTCACAATGGCATCATTAAAATATATTACTATATCAATTTTGTTTTTATTATTTATTAACTCCTTTACATCAAGGTCAGATAATTTATTATTTGCTTCTAAAAAGCTTATCTTGAAAATATTATAATCACCGTCTTTTTTAACTTCTGTCAAACCATAACTTATCCCCGATGAGGTGGTACCCACAATTTTTGAAATTGCATCAGGATATTTTAGCTCAATACCTATGCTACTAATTTCATTAACTTCCTTAGAGACTTTGAGAAGCAACTGATACTCTATTCCTTTAAAATTCAATCCAGCTTCTTCAAATGATACTTCTCTTGCCTCTATATTTTGAATTTCGAATTTATCTCTGAAATCCTCCATTCCTGGATTTGCAACTTCGTGTTTTATGTTCATTTCTTTAACTAAGTGGTTTCTTTCTCGCTGATTAGAAGAAATTAATAAGTTTATGAAAAATATTGTAATGAATATAAAAGTTAACGAAAAGACAATTATATACTTTTTCCCCATACAAATATCTCCTCAAATAACTTATTTGTACCACACATCTATGCTATATTTGATTATTTTGGGTCTTTTTACATCATTAACTATGTAGGACCCTCCATAATATTCTTGATAACCTATAAATGTAGAACCATTATACACCTTGTAAACATCATACTTTTTAACTGTTACATTATATAAATCATATTGACATGCAGAATAATAATTTCGTGAATTATATGGGGAATTTTCAGGAGGACCCACATAAATATCTGTAGTTCCCCATGTTAAATTAATGACTTCTCTCATGATTATTTGACCTCTATCTTTCAAAATCAAGTCAATATCCTCAAAAATATGGGTATTATCTCCGGTGAGTTTATTTCCATGGACTCTACCCCTATTAAAGCTAATACTAAGTTAAATAACCCTAAATACTTATTAGACTGGTACATAATGTTTTATTAAAGCCTCAAAAACCATATTATTGTTTATATCCTCCTTGATCTACCAAACTTTTCTACAGTTATTATAATATACATTTTTCTCAATGTCTACTATATTTTAGTATAATTTTTGTTACATTTCCAGTTAATATTTACATAAATGAGCAAAAAAACTATACTAAAGTATAGTCTCAGCTTGTTGACAAAGTCAAAAATTTTAAAATAGGATATTTTGCATCGTCACTCCGATGTTCCAAAGCGACAAAACTAAGCTCGACCTTCGGGTTCCGGCAGGGTACCGGGCACAATCGACGCACTGTCTCATGGATATTCTCCAATAGCCTTATTTCTACACTTCATTATCAAACATTATCAAACAAAGGGGACGGTTCCTTTTGTCTGAAATGAAAATCAGACAAAAGGAACCGTCCCCGACGTTTAAAAACATTTATGACAACACCATCTACAGGTGATACAACCACTCCATCGGTCAGCACTATAGCAATTCCGTCTCCCATCATTTTTTGTGAAAATACCGGCTCGGGAACATTTGTAATATCAACTAAATCGCCGGACATCGGAGATGTAATTATTTCTCCCTGGTGTCACTTTTCTTTTTACCAAATAATTTTCTAACACAATGAACACCCTGTTTTATTCAAGTCCGAGAATATCTTTTATTTTGTTCTTGTCTAATACCTCGTGTATACCATATAGCAATAGCTTATACAGGCTATTCTATTCGTCGATATTTTCAAGGAGCTACTTGGCAGGAATGTCAAACCCACTTTATGCGTAATATTCTTGACAAAATTCCGAAAGTTTTACAAAAAGAAATCCATGCCAAGGTAAGAGCTATATTTGAAGCACCATATGCCAAAACAGCAAGAATGGTACTAAACAAGTATTAGATGAATATAGAAATAAAGCACCTATGGCAATGGAAGTTTTAGAAGAGGGGTTTGAAAATGCAATACGGATTTTAGAACTTGCTGAACTTTACCAAAGGAGACTTCGCACTACTAATATGTTATAGCGGCTAAATGAAGTGATTTGCCGCCGTGAAAGAGTGATAAGGATATTCCCCAGTCGAGAATCTGCTATTCTCCTAATCGGAACTTTACTAATGGAACAACAAGATGAAAAAATGGTCTTGTGGCAAAAAGTACTTGTATACAGCCGAGTATTTTAAATGGCAAAAAAAAACAAGAGAAAAGATAGTTAACCATTATCACCACCGGTAGCTTTTAATAACTGCTGAAGGCTCTTGGTGTCAAGGGCTGTCAAGGCCCGGCGATAGCGTATCTTTGACACATACATGTCCGGAGGCAGTATAATAGGCCGTGCAGCGGTAATATGAGCATCTGGTCGTATACACCGGAATTTTTATACAGAAATTTGGACTTGACCTATTCTGATGCCTCTTTTTTAAAAAGCTCTCTGTTTTAATAAAATATTTCTCATGCTGCTCTACTCGCCACGGTCTCTGTCATTTGCCCCGTTGTCATAGCAATTGGTAAAACTCTTATTTAGTTTATATTAACAGAGTAACTCTCTTTTGTAATGTAGTCATCAAATTTCATCTTTCAATATTTTAAAGCCGCAATCTCAATTTATTTATAATTATGTTATTTGATATTTTTATATTATCCTAAATTTTACCTATTTGTAATTACTTCTAAATATAATTTCCTATGTTCGTATTTTTTTATTACCATAAAAATTTTCCCAATCTTTAACAAATTGCAACACACTCCAATCAGTCATTGGATGGAAAATCAATTTATTTATCATATCATAATTAACCGTAATAGCATGAGCTCCAGCCATACATACTCCATAAATTTGTTCGACATTTTTAAAACTTGCGGCAATAACTTTAGTATTAAAATTATATATATTTATAAGTTTTACAATATCTGATACAACTTTAATGCCATTTGCGGATATATTATCTAATCTGTTTACATAAGGCGCAACAAAATCGGCACCAGATTTAGCCGCTATAAGTGCCTGTTGAGGTGTAAATACAGCAGTTGCCGTTGTTTTTATTTCTCCTTTAAGCATTTTTATGGCTTTTATTCCTTCAGGTATTACGGGTATTTTTATATATAAATTTCCTCCTATTTCTTTATTTATATATTTTGCTTCTTCTACAATTTCATCTGCTTTCTGGCTAATAACCTGTACATGAAGCATTTTATCATATCCTATTATATCTCTAATTTCCTTCAATAATTCAATAAAATCCCTTTTTTCTTTTGCTATTATAGAAGGATTTGTCGTTACACCATCTATCGGATACATTTCAATACTTTGTTTAATTTCTTTTATGTTAGCTGTATCCATTAATAATAACATAATAATTTTCCTCCCTTCTTTTTGTCCTTGTATAACCTTAAATTTTTCATAAACTAAACAAAACGAAACGGAGAAAATCTATGAAAAGCAAAGTTAAACGCACATCTCTACTTGGTTTTATGGTAAATTAATTATTATTATTCCCTCACAATTACTATTGCATCCCCTACATTTATAATTGGTATATTTTTATTTTCTACATGTAAAGTTCCGGGTAGTTCTGCTATCGTACTTCCGTCAAATTTTATAGTAATGTGTCCTAGATTTTTAAGGTTAACATTGACCAATTCACCCACTGCTGTTATTTTAAATTTTTCTTCATTTATCTTAAGTATATCTCCAACTTCTATATTTTTATAATCTATATGCGCTTTATCTATCTTACTATTATGTAGTACACAATACTCAATTAATTCATCCGGAACATTATCTCCAAATAATATAACAATTTTTTCTGAATAAAAGTCTTGCACTTTTGCACCTATTTTAGTAACGATCGTTTCATAAATAGTATTCATTTTGCTCTCCTCCTAATAAAATTCTTAACATTAATTAATATTAATAATAAGGGAAAGAAGATAGTGGTACTATCTTCTATTCCCTTATTATTTTACCATTTTATTTTGAATAAAGGCCAAAACTTGCAAGCCATGCAACAAATACAGTGGTAGGACCAGTCAAGAATCTACTATACAATACAGATGGTACACCAACTTCTACTGTTTCCGGTTCTGCTTCTGCAAGTCCAAGCCCCACAGGTATAAAATCACATGCTGCCTGTGAGTTTATTGCAAATAAAGCAGGTAAAGATAATTGTGGAGGAATATGGCCTTTGCCTATTTCAACACCAACTAATACACCTATAACCTGAGCTATTACCGCGCCAGGTCCCAAGAACGGCGAAAGAAATGGAAAAGAACAAATTGCTGATATCAGTAACAATCCAGGTAATGTACCAGCAAGAGGCGTTAATACATGTGCCACCGCATCGCCTATTCCAGATTTTAATATTATGCCAATTAACATAGATACAAAAGCCATAAATGGAAGAATCGTCCTTAATACTGTATCTATAGTATCACGCCCTGCTTGATATAGTACCCCAACTAAGTATCCCATGCCTTTACCTATTTTAACCATTAAATTTCCTGTATTTGATTGTTCACTAATTTTTTTACTTGTATCATACTTTAGCTTTGGAGTTGCTGCTGCAACTTCTTCAATGTTAGCTTTTATCTCTTCTATAGGCCCATTAAATAGTTCTATGTTGTTCGTTTTAACTCCTGAGACATATATATCAGGTTTAATATATTGTGAAAGCGGACCGCTTGGGCCAGCAGGTGTTAAATTTACTGTTGGTATATTTTTTTGAGGGTATATACCACACCTTAATGTTCCACCACAATCTATTATTACGCATGCAATTTCATCATCTGGAACTGTAGTTTTGAAACCGTCTATCAGTTCACAACCCGTTAACTCAGCAATCCTTTTCGCAACAGGTGAAATATCTCCTCCTGTAATGGTCACAACTTTGTTTCTTTTCTCTGTAGGCGTTATAATTAAAGGTCCACCAAATCCACCTGGCCCCGCAGTTATCTTTATACTCCTATATTTGCTCATTTTTCATCCTCCTTTATTGTAAATTTTGTGTTATTAAAAGTATTTTAACTAAAAATTTCCTTAGTAAAGGCTTCATAAATATTTTTGTTTAACTTCATTTCTTCTGTTAAGCAATTTATCTAAGATAACTTATTTTTTATCACTCAAGATTATTTAAGAGAAATTACCGTCTTTAATTTAACATTTTGTTGCTTTTCAACCCAAGAAGTTGTGAAATCTGTTATCCAACCTCTAAAGAAGTTCGTTACAACTCCTACCAAAAAATATCTTAAAGCCAAGTCACTTGTTGGCAAACCTAGTTGAGTAATACCATTCGCTATACCTAAAAACACAAAGAGTTCAGCTGGATTTACATGCGGAAACAGTCCATTCATGGTATGACATGAAAAGGATGCTGCTGCATAATAGCTAGGTTTGTATTTTTCTGGTAAAAATTTACCTAATGATAATGTCATGGGATTGCAGAAAAAGAATGTTCCAACCACAGGTAGTATAAGATATCTTGTAAATACATTTCTTGAACTAGCTTTTGCTAATTTTTCAACCTTTTCAGGACCAACAAATTTTATTAATGCATTCATCGCAACAAGAAGCATTATTAATGTGGGAACTATCCCAGAAAGCATATTTACAAATGTTTTCCCACCTTCTTGAAATAAACCTATAAAAACTTCCGCCGCATGTGTCAATACTTCCATAAAATTACCTCCTTTTTGTTCTTTTATTTAATTTTGCATAACTACTTATAAACTATTTAAAACATTTCTTCTATTCCTCACCTCCTTCAGCAGAAAATTTTTTAAAATTTTCTATTGCATTCTCTATAGCTTTAGCTGTCAATTTGTCAAAATTTTTTAGTGTGTTATTATCTATACTGAGAATATTTTTGTCTTCTAATCCTTTCACAGGTTTCATTCTGGCAAAAACCGAAACACCTTTCATTTTTTCAACTCGAATAATGTTACCATTTCCGTCGACCGCAATTAGAACAACTACCCCAGCTCTTATTTTGCCTTTGTTCTTCCCTATTGCAACTCTTCCTAATTCTCTCATTTTTTTAAAATGATTATTAAAATGTTTTATTTGCAAATATCCTAAAATACTCTGTATAAACCATGCAGCTCCCAGCAATATAACTATATACCAAACCATAAAATCCCTCTTTTAAAAATTGTTTCTAAAATTATTTAATAATACATTTTTTACATATTGTTATTTAATTCAATTAATAATTTTGCAGTTCTTTCTGTAGTAATAAGCACATTTATAAATCTACCATTTAATGCTCCTAATATTGAGGGAACCTTTTCAAGAGATTCAGCAACTCCTATTGAATATTCAATATTTCGCAGTTTTTCTAAATCTATCGCTATTGTTCTATCATTTAAATCCGAATTTATAATATTACCATTTATGTCGTAAAATCTAGAACATATATCACCAACTGCATTTACCTTTTTCAAAAATTCAATATCTTCATTTCCAAAATAACCTGACCATATTAGATTAGAAGACTTAATAGGGGCGCCTATTCCTACCACTGCAATATTAACTTTATTCCATAATTCTAGTATTGATCTTAAATTATTATCATTCATAATAGCTTTTTTCGTTTCTTTTTCTGCAGTAATAGCCGGAGCATAGAGATAATGTCCTTTAGCCTTAAAGGCAGACGCAACTTTTGATACTATTGTATTAACATGGTATTCACTTTCTATGTTTCCTGGTCCACCTACAAGGGGAATAATATTAGCAGAAATACTATTACAATCCGACAATGCATTTGCAACTGCAGCCATGGTAGTACCCCATGCAAACCCTATTACGTCTCCATCTTTAACAATTCTTTTTAAATATTCTGCTCCGGCTTTACCAAGCATTTGTTTTAATATTATTTCGTTTTGCTCATCTGTAGATGGTATAACAACTGCTTCTTTTAAAGAAAATTTACTTTCTAATAATTTTTCTAATTCTAAGCACTCACCAAAATCACTTTTGATCACGATTTCTACTATTCCCTTTTCTCTTGCCTTTTTCAAAAGTCTACTTATAGTTGTCCGATAAATACCTAATTTTTTGGATATCTCACTTTGAGTTAAGTTTTCAATATAATACATCTGAGCAATTTTAGCAAGAAGCCTTGTTTCTTCCCACTTACTCATAGCATCACCCCTCATTTTTTATTCTACTTTAGTAGTATAAACTTTTTGACACAAATGTGCAATAGTGTAATATTTGATTTATAAAACGCAAAACATGAGGGGTGATGAGAGTAGAAAATTATATGTTGAGCAACTTAACCACGAGATTTTCCACCTGAAATGTTGTAAGTAACTCCATGAATATAACTTGCTCTTTCTGAAGCCAAAAAACAAACCAAATCTGCTATTTCACTAACTCTACCAGCTCTTCCTAGAGGTATTGATTTATTTTCATAATTTTCTCTTAATTTTTCTACAGTGATACCTCTCGTATAAGCAAGAGCCTTTTCATATTCTAAAGTTCTTAATCCTGTATCTTCAATAATTCCTGGAGCAACTCCTACAACTCTTATTCCATATTTGCCCAATTCCTTTGCCCATGACCTTGTAAAAGCATAAATAGCACCTTTTGTTCCTGCATAGCAACTCTGACCTTCTGAACCTTCAAGACCTGCTTCCGAGCTCATATTAATTATGACACCGTATCCATTTTTTATCATTTCTCGCGCTACTTCCTGAGTGCAGAAAAAAGTGCCCTTTTGATTTACTGCTACCATTAAGTCAAAATCTTGCTCGTTCAACTCATATTTTCCGTTTGGATCTTTAGGATCTACTAAAAGTCTTGGAATATTTATACCAGCATTATTAACCAATATATCAATTTTTCTAAATATCTTAATAACATTCTCTACCATCTTCCTAACACTATCTTTTTTGGCAACATCTGTTTGTAAAAATAGATGTCTTTTTCTTCCCCCACTTAATTGATTTATGACTTTCTCATCATCAGAATTTATATCAGCTATAACTACTGATGCTCCTTGTTCTGCTAACTTAATTGCTATTTCTTTACCTATACCAGAAGCACCTCCTGTTATTATCGCAACTTTGTTTTCTAGATTTAACCACGATTCTCCCATCATATCTACCTCCAACTATATATGTTTTAATTGTCGTCAGGCTTTTTATTTATATTTTTGTTTCTTCTAAATTATTACTGCATGATATATTTTAGTCGTATCTTAATCAAATTTGCACATTTGTGCAATATAATGTAATTTGTGCAGGAGTTTATATTATATATATTCGCTATAAATTTTAAAATTCCTGCTTATGATAAAAAATTTTTTTATTAATCTTATCAATCTCTTATTCACTACAAAGCCTATTCACTTCACACTGTCATTTCTCAAATTAATTTAGCCCAAAATCGATAAAATTTTTCAGATTAAATAATCTTGTGATAAAATTAATGCTAAAGGAATTTAAAAAAATTTTTTCAGATTCCTTTAGCATTAATTTTAATTGGAGAGGTTACTTATGCAAATAATTTTCCATGTTGATAACATTGAAGAGTATTTACATAAAGGTAAAGATTACAATTTTCCTGACCCACCATATATATGTCCTTATCCCGATTGCAAGTGTAGAGTAAAACTAAAAAAGCACGGGTTTTATTACCGTTACTATTTAGATGGACCTAACTGTATAAAAATAGCCATAAGAAGATATATATGTCCTGTGTGTAAAAGAACTCTTTCCTACCTCCCTGATTTCTGTCTTCCCCATTTTCAGTATTCTTTCAATATGATTGTAAAGTCTTTAAAAGAGACACTTACAAGAGAAAAAACTCTCAGTTCTTTCATAAGTGACTTAAAAAGAAACTTTCCCACCATACTATTTTCAAGACAGCATATATATTTTTACACCAAAAGGATAATGAATAATTTAAGTTTTATCATATACGGATTAAGGCAAATAGACCCTTACATAAAGTTATCTGAGACTGACTCACAAAGAGAGAGGGCCAGAGAGATTTTGGGCATAATAAGCATTGTACCACTCTTCTCCCAACGGTTTTATGCTCATTGCCAAAAATCATTTCTG
>JADBKJ010000018.1 GCA_014896455.1 Thermoanaerobacter sp. | reverse complement strand
AGATAATAAAAATCTTAAAAATTCTACGTACAAAGATTTCATGCCACATAATCAAATAAAAAATTATATCGTACCAAATCTTAAAATCTTGATGAGGCATAAACCATAAACTAGCAATGACAGGCAAAAAGTATATTGGTAAACTTATATAATCAATAAGTGTTACTTCTTCCACATTTAGATTAAGCAAAACTTTAACTAAATTCGAAACACCGTATATCGCAAATGACCATCCAGTCCATATAAGAAATAAATACACATAGATTTTTTCTCCTGTTATCCTAAATATTTTAGATGGATTTAAAAAAGAAAAAAGGAAATCTTGAAAAGAGATAGAATAGAGTATATATACTGCAAAGAAAGTACCTAAAATGTGTGTTATACCTATTATTAGGTCTTTTAAACCATATAGTTCAGACGCCACTCTTTCAAATTCTTCTTCATCATACAAGAATGGAGGAACACTATGCAAAATTTTTATTTTAGAATTTCTATCGCCTTCATTATCGACTTCTTTTTGCTCTTGCTCCCCATCAATCCTTATATCATTCTTCCATTGGTCTTTTGGATTACATTTAAACTTGCTTTTATCAGGATCAGTAAGTTTTTTGTAGTTGCTTATTTTAAACACAAATGGCACCTCCAAAAACATCCAAATTCTCTACTGCTATTTATTTTTAATAAACCAGATGATTCTCTCCTAAAACTCTACAAGGATTTTAGCAATTCTACATTACCAAACATCATTAAAAAAATGAAAGATAAAGATTCTTTCATCATAAAAACTCACCTATTTACTAACAAGCAGAAGTTTATAAAAAAACTCACTACAGTTTCTTGTACAGTTGATTATCATGAATATAGCCCTACCTATTGGGAAAAATTAACGCTAACTCTCACAATTTATTTTATAATTTTTGTGAAAAAGTTTTTTCTAAGAAATAAAAATACCGCTAATCTTACCGCAGTATTAAACAGAACTTTTTATCAAATTGTCATAAAAAAGCAACTTTAAAAACATAAAATTTCACATGCACCACATAAGCATCATTAAAAAATTCAGAATTATCAATGGCTAATAGTCATTTAAAGCACACAAATGCGCCTTCAACCTAAGAAAAGTACCTTAAAATACACCTCTTACAAAACCAGTTCCGTCGGGCACTGCCCGACGTGTGTGATGCACGAAGTGCACCTCCCCTTATCCTGCATTATAGAAAACAAGCATAAAAGCTCAGCAGGTTTTGAAAGATAGAAAACCACCCCTGCATACTGCAGAGGTGGTTTTAGGTAACATCTTTCTCAATATGATGCTTTATTTTTGAGATTTCATATATAATTCCTATGCGGAAGTCTAGTAAATCATCTTCTAACCTCTGGTTATTATGAGTGTTGTACCAGTATAATCCATCTGTATATACATGGTCAAAGAGCTCTGACACATCATATTCAGCAGCTTCAATATATCCTTTTTTAAAACCAATACCTGCGGTTATAGAGTGCATACCATTATATACAAAACAGATGTTTACAGGAGAAAAATAAAAGGCTTTATGATTTGTCCTTTGAAACACAAACTCATTTTTACTTATATTTTTGATGCTTTCCCTCATTTTTTCTCTATGCCAAGGAAAAACCAAAACACATTCTTTTGCTAAATCAACTTTTTTTGGTTTGAAACCAGCTTCATATATTGAAAACTTGATCCCTTCTTTATTGTAGTAGTAGTAAGAGAAAGGAAGTGGCAGTCTTAATCCTTTGTCAAACCATTTTTCCTTATAAAAAATATTTGTTAACACATCATACTTTAAATCCTCTCTAATAACGCTAAGCATATAATCTAATATTAAAATCTGGTCTTCTTTTGTTTTTTCTTCTTCACAAATTTGTTGAGCAAATTCAAGAGCATACTTAAACTCATAAGCCGGATCTAATCTCTCTAAAAAACTTCTTTTTCTCTTTCTAAAAAAATTTTTAAGTAGAATCTTGTATCACCTCGTCTTCTAATAATTTAAGGACGTTATAATAAATTCTTCCCTGCAGGAAAGGTTCGTAATGCATTAGTGAAATTAGCTCGTTACATGCTCTCATATATTTTCTTTCGTCAAGAGCCTTTTTTATTTTAACAAGGTGAAAAATATATGACATATGAAGTACATCTCTTCTTTCATATTTCTTAGAAGGTTTTAATTTCTTAAATTCTGCGTAAAACTCCTGTAAAGCCTTTCTTGCTTCTAAATTTTTCTCTTCTTCTTCATCGTTCCACCAACTGTCATAAGGTTTCAAAATAGAATAAAGCTTCTCCATCTTTACACCTCCAGTAAGTTTACCTAAAGGGATAAAATATCTTCTAGGCTTTCAATGAGAATTCTCTCATCATTGGAGGGTTCACTTTCAGCAGCTAGATCAGGCTCTGTGGGCTGTGGCAGTATTTGTTTGTGTATTCCTGACTGCTCCAGCTTTTCTAATACGGCTTCAATTTTTGCTATTTTGACTCCAAAGTCTCTGTAGAAGCGCAAGGCGCTTTTTATGTATTGACTTTTCTCTTCCTTTAATGATTCAAGAAGCTCCTCAATGTCTTTATCTTCTTTATTTGTGCGGAAGCTGTAGATTTTCAATTTGCTTCACTCCCATTTATGTTTACACCTTCAAAAGCAGTTGAAAGAGTAGGGGAGGGGAGGGAAACTGCAAAATTGTATTACAACTCCAATTTTTAACTGCTTAAAGGTGTAATACAAAATTAAAAATAAAGCTTTATAAAAGCAGTTGTTTAAGGGATTTGGTGATGTAAACATGTGTTTAATCAGAAGTGTAATACAAAGTATAAAATAAAGCCTTACAGGCTGGACAATATAAGGCTTAGAAGGTGTAAACACTATTTTAAAGTGGTTGTAATACAAATTCATGAAAAACAATCTCTAAGCGTCCATTTCTTCTGGGTTTAACTCTGTAAACATGTCCTCATCTGCTTTGCCGGTGTGAGTAGATGTAACTTTTTCAACTATGCTTTCTTTCGGCAGTTTCTTTTTAAGAATCTCTAGAGAAATTTCTTTTTCAGGTTCAAGCGTAACTACATAGCTTTTATCCTTCTGCTCTATAAGCATGTGGCCGGTCAGCTTCAGTTCATTCCACATTTCATAAACTTTTTTCTTCATACCTTTTTTCCTAGGAAGAGTTATTCTTATCATATTTTTGCTCCTCCTTTGTTATCGTCTATGATTTTAATAACTTTCTCATCTTTATTTTCGCACACTCGTATGATGTACTTTATTTCTCTCCTTGTGAGGTACTTCTTTTCTCCCGTGTAGTAGTCAACCATCTGCTTCATTAGCTCCCATGCTCCTTTGTAATCCAGCTCCCTCTCTTTTGTCATTCCCTGTCCCTCTCTTTTTTCTCCTCCAGTTCAGCTACTTTAAGAAATCCTTTTGCATTGGCAAATTGAGAATTCTTTACTAATACCGTATTTTCATACAGGTTCTTTAAGCTGTCAAATAGGCTTACGGCTCCACCTCCTGCTAAGAAAATCGTGTTGAAGAAGTCCAGCTTACTTCCCCATACTGCCTTTATTCTATCTTGTATTACACGAGATATTTCAAGCTTTACCTCATTCAGCTCTTTTTCAAAGTTTAAAACTTTTCCTCTGTAGAATATGCTTCCTTCATTCACAAGCTGTATGAGCTCAGGTATATCAAGCTTAGAACCGGTCTTCTGAGTAAATAATTTATCAGCAGCATTGCTCAGCTGAGACATGCCTATGTCTAAGGTACCTGAAAGGTCTTCCCTCAGTGAGAGCTTTCCATCAACAACAAAAACTATATAGTCTGTAGTTCTGTAGCCTATGTCAATGAGCCCTATGTAGCTTCCCTTTATAAGGTATTTCTGCAGGTCGTCCATTATGGCGTAATACACTGCGCCTGCAGCTTGAGGGAAAACTGTTACTTTGTCAAACCTGACTATTTTTAAGATATTGTAGCCTTTAAACTCTACAATTGCTTTAAAATTTTTAAGCATTTCTCTAAGCTCGTCTTTTTGATGGATGTACTGCTCTAAAGGAAGGCCTGACACAATGTGTACAGGTTCATCATTCGAGGGAAATAGAAGTGCTGAAGCGCTGGCTAAAACTGCTTTTGTGTTGGGATGATTTATTTTATTCTCATCAAAGGCATAGCTTACATTTCGCCCTTCTCTTCTTGCTAGGTCACCAATAAAATATTCTTCCTGCTCTTCTTTCCCATTTCTTAAAACTACATGCATGTTTTCAATGAGATTATTTAGATTCTGCCCGAACAGCCCTATTAAATTTCTCTGATATGCATTCCCAACAAGTGAGGGGAAAAGCACAGTTTTGCCCGATTCATTAACCCCTTTTGTATATCCATATCCCAAGTCAAGCCCTATTTTAAACATTTGAAATTCGCCTCCTTTGAGTTTTTTGCAAAAATAAAAAACGCCTTAATCGGCGCATTCAATTTTCTCTACAAATTTCTAAGACTTCATTGTACAGTTTTCTGTCGATATAAAAATTTTTATTTAGCATTTCATCCAGCATTGGCTTTACATCTTTTAAAATTCCATTTTCTTTTGCTTTTATTAGGACTCCCAGCGTACCTGTTACGGTTAATCCTAGATTTTTAGCATGTTTCCTTGCGAGGTAGTCATCTATTATGCATAAATCAGCATTAATCTCTTTTGCTAAAATCATTACTTCTATCTCACCTTTGTGTAGGCTTACAGGGAAAAACTGCTTGGCTTCTTTGTTTTTGATATTTACTATCTTTATAAAATCATAATTTTTAAAATCTCCAGCAAAATTTACTTCTTCAAAAACACCAAAAGGCACATATATTGTTCCATATAACTGCTCTAAAATTTTAATTTTGTTGATATTTGAAAGAATTATTAAAGGTGTAGAATTAGCAACAACTTTACGCATTTTTTATATCCTCCAAAAGTTCTTCTTTATTATCAAAAGAGAAGATACTTGTATCAAAACTTGATAGGTACTTTATAAACTCTTCTTCGCTCATCTCAGCAAGTGCAGCACATTGGCCCAAAGAAAGCTTCTTTTCTTTGTAGTACCTAACTGCTGCTGTTCTTTTCAGTTCAATTATAAATTCATCTTCACTTTTCTTGAGGCTTAAAAGTATTTCTGCTGGAATTTCTATTTTCCCTGTTATCTTCATACAACCACCTTCTTTTTTCTTTTTATTTCATTATACCACATCTCAGTGAAAGCAATTACTATTTCTCCGTCGAACTGGATGTTTTTCTCTTTTTTAAGCTCATTTAAAGCTTCGGTTAAACTTTTAGGCGGTTTATAGTGCCTTCCTTTTATCATTACTTCAAAAGCATCACATACAGCTAAGACCCTTGCTAAGAAGGGTATTTCATCTCCTTTTAGCCCATAAGGATAACCCATCCCGTCGTATCTCTCATGATGAGTTTCAACAATAGTTACAATTTCCTCAGGAAAATCTCTTTCTTTGAGCCATCCTGCACCCTTTGAAGGGTGAAACTCCATTATTCGCCTTTCAAAGGGTGAAAGGGATGTATCCTTTGATAGAATTTTAAAATTTATTAGCAATTTTCCTATGTCATGCAACAGTGCAGATTGAATTAAAATTCTTTTTTCGCTTTCATCAAGAGAAAGAGCTTTTGATACTTTTTTACATAACTCAGCTGTTCTTGTCTGGTGGTCTAGAACGTACTTTTGATAAAACTCTGCATTTTCTTCTCTGATGAGTGTGACAATGTTTCTGTTGTTTGTACATTTTCTGCATACACTGCAATTTCCGTCACAGTAGCCTCCAGCAATTTCAAGCTTATAGTAGCCGTCATAGTCTAATACGAGAAGTGCAAATTCCACGAAAACACCTCCAGATAAAAGTAAAATAGGTATGACACAAACACATAAGGTACAAGAGGCACAGAATACTTTAAGCCTTTTCTTTTAATTAGTCCGTAAATTAGAGTGGCAATAAGAAGGATAAACATTGGTAATGCCAGCATAGAAAAATCTTTTCCCATAAAGAAAGCTAAGACAGTTAAAAGTTTAATATCTCCGCCTCCAATACTTCCTTCAAATATAATTGATGGAATGAGAAAAAGTATAAAAACTGCTGCTGCTGTCAAAAAGCTTTCCTTAAAATCTTTACAGGTAAATAGAGAATAAATAAAAAGGGCAAGTACCGCAAAGTCTGGTACCTCCCTCTTTTTAAGGTCTATATAGCTTAAATAAAAGAGAAGCACTGCAACTGGGATATACTTTATTTCCTTCACCTCCTCAATAAAATAAAGGCCTCACACATTTCGTGCAGGCCCAAACTTTATTTGTAGAATATCAGTGCATTACTTAAGTTTCTGCCGGGCGCTGTAAGATACTTTCCTTTAAAGTACAATCCCGAAGAAGCTCCGCCATCAAGATTCATAGCATTATAGGCACCCAGTTGTTTCATAATCTGCACTAACTGATATACAGTAGCATTCGGTACAGTCACAAGGAGAATGTCTCCCTGAGGAGTTACTCCTATTGCACTTCTAGCAAAGGATAGACTCAAAATCTTGGCTTCAGTAAAGCCCTCACCAGCAGGGTCAACATTTATCTCACCGTTTCTAACAAGAGTAGGACCTGCTCCTACTGCCTCAACCACATCAGACCAATCAACTTTATTCCCATCGGCATCTGTATAAACAATCCTGTATTCCACTGTTTTTCCTACTTCAAACACTCTTGCCAGATACTCTTCACTGCCAGTGAGATTTATGACATATCCATTAGCAGGAATATTAACATCTTGGTTTTCCTTGATATCTTTAACAACGCCATTTTCCACCACAACATTTATTCCGTAGCTAAACCCTAATCTCGTTCCCCATTCAGGTGTAAATATGTACACACCATTTTCATTAGGTGTATGATTAAATCCATAAGCATACCAGTTATTTGGCCATGAGTAAGACCCGTTTGTACCACCTTCTATTTTTATCCTCAATTTCTCCATCTTAACTCTTCCATCTGCAGTAAATCCAAACACAGTCCCTATGTTACCCACATGAACCACTTTCCCTGACTTAATAATTGTATTCCACGGATCAGGATGACCATTATAGGCACTAAAAAATGTTCCATTAATTGCTACAGAAGCATTATAAGATTTGGCCATATCGTATAAGCTCTGAGTAGTTCCTATTTGATTATTAGCTAGGACAACAGCAGGTCTATAAGGTGAATTGTAAGGAATCTTTACACCAGTTACGGAAATTCCATTAATTTTTGTGCTGAAACTCTGTATTTCAGCATCGTAATCTACTGCCCTCACATATATAGCTGAATCATTGAAAGGAATTACAGCTGTTTGAGTAGCATCTTCCCACTTTACTTTATTTCCGCCAATTAGCTCAGCTAAAAATCGGAGCGGTAAAAAAGTAGAGTCATTTTTAATTATTGCCGGTACAGGCATTTCTACGCTTTTCCCATTTACAACTGCTTTTGTGCTGTTAATTTGAAGCACAATTTTTAGGTCGTCCTTTGTAATTTCAACAGTTTGAGTATCACCAAACCATTTAACTTCAGCTCCCATGCTCTGAAACACGCCCCTTGCAGGCACCATCATGTAGGTGTTGTTCTGATAAGTGTACAAAAATCCTTTGTAATATGAATCAGCAAAGGAAGGGGAGGGGAAAGCAAAATAAAGGAGTAAAAAACCTAAAAAAGCCGCTGATAATGTTCTTTTCATCATTTTATTACCTCGCTTCCTTTTCTTAGGCTTTTCTAATTATATTTTCGGTCAGCTGCTTCTTTTTGTAAAGTCTTTAATACCCAATCAGAAAGAGACTTCCTTTAGATTCGTATTCTTTTATGGTAACTGCCTGCTCAGGCGTAACAATTAAAGTCACTGCTGCAGGAATTAAAGACTCCTTATCATACTGATTGTTCTTATCAGCCTTTCTAACATCTTCTCCTGATTTATTTACAACATCATATATTTGGACCTTCTCAGCTACTATCTTAGAGGCACCATCCTTAGCTTCATCCTTTGGCACCCATCCAATATCCACAAAATCACCCGGCTTAATTTTCCCTGCAAGAGATGATGTCAAATTTACACCTATTGTTACTCTTCTCATATCCTCCTTCAAGACAGGTACTTCTTCATGTGAAACCATGCTTTTCAGCACATATGACCCTGCAGAAATATCTACTTTTGCATAGCCGATAGCTTTTTCATTTACTAAATACATCTCTTTTACATATGCTGATTGAGGTATTTCTTTTATTCCCAGCTTTGCATCTATCTTTTCCCCTGCTTTAATATCAGAAACTGCAGCAATTACCTGTACCTTTTTATCACTTTCTGCCATGCTTTTGAAGTACTGATACTGAAAAAATGACAAACCTCCTGCGAGAATTAAACTTAATGCTATAAGTATCGCTTTTTTCTTCACAAACATCTATCATTCCTCCTGTAAATTATAGAAATTATCAACATCACGGTGTATAACAATCTCAACATATTTTCCAAACAAACCTGTCAAAGCCGGCCTTTTAGCCTTAAAGCTTATAACAACATGAATAGATGTGTTTTTTATAAACGTTCCTCTAGGACAAAATGTAGGGTAGCTGCCGGGGTTGTAAACTATAAACTCGTCAACATGCACCGGCCCTGCTGCAACACTTCCTGGCAGTGGATTCATATTCTCATCAAGCTTCATGTTTTTCCTGAGGTATTCATAAAAAGTATCCCTTGCAGTATTAGGGTCAAGGACATATTCTCCATAGGCTATATCAACTGGATTTGTGCTTTTTAGTGCTGCTAGGGCTGCTGCAACAACAGCATCATCAGCACTGTTTTTAATGGTATACAAGAACCTGCTTTCTATCAGGAACATACTGAATGTCATAAAAGGAATAAGAAAAAGCAGTGCAATAAATATAGAGCTTATGCCTTCTTTATCTCTCATATTTTTTACTGACTGATGAAATAGGCCCATAAACCATCTGAGTACTCTCATCAACTCTTTTTATACCTCCAAGTGTAATAGTGTACCTCCTCATTACAGTATCCATTGCTATCCTTATTTTTACTTCTTCCCCGTAAGGAACAGGGTATGGTGTGTAATCTATGTGCACCTTATTAAGGTCTATCCCTTTTGACTGGAGAAAAGCCTCAAGATTGTAAAGCCCATCAGAAGTAAGTCCTCCTTCAATTTCCATTCTTAAAACTGCCTGTCTTGCTGCCTGACGCAGAGTATCGTACCTCACCAAATCTGTAAGCATATTAACTGTATTGGCAATAGGGAGTATAAGGAAAGGAAGCACAAGCACAAAAGCTATTACTTCTGCAGTTCCCCTTCTCCAGAAGTTTTTCATAAGTACGGCAGGAGGGCTTTTTAGCCTTCCTGCCTTCACCTCCTTACTGGCCATTTAATACCTGCTCCATTTGTGAGTTAAGGTTTGAGATTCCTCTGCTTGTGGTCTGGCCGGTATTTTTAATAGGATTTGCTACAACAAGAATTACAAATAGAATTATCAAAGCTACTGCAACAATTTCACTGAACCCTTTTGAATTTCTTAAAGCTTTTTTGATAGACTCTTTAATCTTTCTGAACATCAAATCTACCTCCTTAAAAAATTAATCTTAATCCATCTTGAATGTTTGTGAAGTATGAGTAAACATAAAGAGTCACAATAGAAGCCATTAAAAAGAAAACAGCTGCAAGGACTTTGTACTCCATGGATTTATCTTGACGTGCTATTTTGGATGCTGCAGTGTTAAAAAGCGAAGACGAAAGAGTAGATAAAATCTCTAAAGTTCTTCCTGTCCTTTCTCCCTGCAGTAATGCCATAGCTAATACATTAGCTTCAGGCAAATTCACTTCATTTACAAATCTCTTTAAAGCCACCTCCTTTTCTTTGGTCATGATGTACTCTGCAGCAAGCTTTGTTAATGCATTTCTCACCTCCTTTGCTTGAGCTGATTGAGCTGTAATTAAAAATATATCCTCGAGCGGCACATCGGCCGCTGCTCCCAGCTCAAATAAATCCACTATTTCAGGCATTTCTCTTCTGAACTTCTCCTGCCTGTCTTTTTTTACAGAAGAAATGTATATGTCAAGTCCAAAAAATCCAAGCATAACTAGTAAAGTAGCCTGAATCCCGCTCATTCCTGTCAAATAAGCGTAAATAATTGAAAATAAAAAAAGCCCTGCACGAGCAAGGATATATGTCTCAGCAGTAAGGCCTAAGGGATTTCCTGCTGCTTTAAGCTTATCGTTTATTTTTTGCAGTATATCTTTTCTTACTGTTTTACCCACAATTTTTGAAATCTCATCAGTAGGTTTTATGCGGTAAATTCTTTTTTTAAGCGAGTAAATCTCATATTCTTTTATCATGCTGTATATTAAAAAAGCTAGTGCTGGTGTAAGAAAGACACTATAGATAATCTTAATCCCTCCTTTTTACGAAGAAGAATTAATGTTTTTAATCATGTAAAGCCCAAATACAATTGATACAGCATTTGAAATGGCTATAGCCTGGCCTGTTATTGTGTTTTTCACAATGTACACAATGTCCGGGTCAGTAGAAATATTCATCATCAAAAGAAGATTTATCACTATCATTATAAGTATAACCATACTTCCTACAGAAGCATTTGCTGCTTTAATAGACTCAAGAGAGAAAAGTTTTTCACCCTGCTCCCTGAGCTTCATAAGCGCTTTATTAAAATTCCCCCCATATTTTGTATTCATCTTAGCAAAATTTATAAACTTCCTAAACTCTCTGTTTCCTGCTTCAGCAGCCATATTTTCAAGACATTCATCAACACTCATTTGAGTCTTTTCATATAAAAACACGTTTCTTTTAATGATTGACCTCAAAGGTTCAGAGACGTAAGGTGCTGTTGATTTTAAGGCGTTGATAATATTTCCTTCAATATTGTAAAACCCCATAAATGTTGTCAAAAAAGACAAATACGCTTCTTTGATTTTTCTAGCATTTACAGCCGACATAAGCATCATAGCAGCATAGGGGACATACACAATCGAAGAGGCATAAAACAAAGCAGCAAAACCTAATTTTCGAAAAAGATAAATCCCTATCGCAAAAAGCACTGCACTGACAATCATCATATTTTTTGCATCAAGAAAAGGTAATTTACTTTTAACACCTGACCTTGCCAAAAGCACATCTATGCTTTTTAAAAGTTTAGACCCTTTTTCTGATAAAACTCCTGTCTTTTTAAACTGCCATTTGGATAAGCGCTTTTTAAACTTTAGACGCTCAATGCCTAATGCTGCAGTATATATAACTAAAGCCAGAAGAGCATACTCTATAAAAGCTAAATAAATCAACTAACACCTCCTCCCCTCAAATCCAGTATTTCCTTTACCTTGTAGTCTTCCATAAAAACAATCAAATCCAATGAGGCAAAGAGCATTTCCCTTAAATCATCCACCGGCACATCAGTACCTGAGCGCTTCATGAGGAGAATAAGTCTGTTTACAACTTCTCCTGCAGAGTTTGCATGGACTGTTGCCATACTTCCACGGTGGCCAGTGTAAACTGCATTGAAAAAGTCCATAGCTTCCCTGTCCTTTATTTCACCTATAAAAATCCTGTCCATACTCATAAGAAGACCTATCTTTGTGAGCTCAAACAAAGTATAATCTTTTACTTCAGGATTGTCAGAAATCCTTACAAGCTTGCATACAATATCAGGGTGTCTTGGCTTAATTTCAAACGTCTCCTGAATCAAAAGTCCTCTTTCTTCGTGCGGAACCACATCAATTAAAGCACCTAAAAGAGTCGTTTTTCCACTTCCACCCTTACCGGCTATGACAATAGTTTTTCTGTCCAGTACAGCCTTTTTAAAAAACTCTTTCTGCTCATCAGAAAGCATTCCTTTTGCAACAAGCTCATCCAGTGTAAAGCTTGTGGTAGGCTTTCTGATTGAAATAGAAGGGGAGAGGACATTAATTGGCTTAAGTGATATGACAATTCTTAGGTTTCTTCTTCTATCAGTGAGCACAGCTTCAGCATTAGAGTTCTCATCCAGCTTTCCTCCACACATTGCAGCTATTCTGTAGCAGTATCTTGTTAGCTTTTTTTCACTGCCAAAATCCACTGGCACACGAAATTTTCTGCCAAACTTTTTGATGTAGACAATATTGGGAGAATTGACGAGTATATCTGAAACTTCCGGATCTTCAATGTATGGCTGCAAGGGCCCGTAACCAAAAAGCACATCGAACACCCTTTGTATAAATTCCTCAACACTGCCTTTGTACAGCTTTTTATCAATCACCAGCTCTCTTATTTTGTTTTCTAGTAGTATCCGTGACTGTATTCCACTTTCTACCCCTGCAACAAGCTCAGGATACTCTTCAACAATTTTAGTAACAATCTCATCAACAGCTGTATTTACACTAGAGTCTATCTCTTTTCTGTTCTGATAACTAATTTCTTCTGGCACAAAAGGATTAATTAATGCCAAAGCTTTTCGCCTCCTCAGCCTTTTTAATGTCAATTACTCTCTCCGTGTCTTTTTTAAGTAAAAACTCTGCTATCTTGCTTACATCTCTGATTATATTTTTTGGGCCATACCTTACATTGAAAGTTTTAATTTCAAGAATTTTTTCAGCGGTAGAAGCGTCTATTTCTTCTTTGTCGACAGCATTTAATATGGCCTTAAATCTCTCTTTTTCAACACCCCATCTATTTGAGACAAAATCAATCATTTGTGCTGTATCTTCAATGCTCCATACACTAGGTGCTGCAACAGCAAAAATCACATCGCTGTTTTTCAGTGCAGTGTAGGTAGAAGAGAAAAATATCCCTGCACTTGTATCAATAACAACATGCTCAAATTCATTTTTCAGTACTTCAAGCACGGCAGAGAAGTGCTTTTCTTCAAACTTTGCGAAATCATTCATTCCAAAACCAGACAGAATCCATATACCCTGTTTTTTCTGTAAATGCTCATTAACTGCTTCTGCTATACTACTTCCATTCTCCACTGCCTCGTATATATTCGATTTGTCACGAAGCTCAATCCCAAAATACTTGTGAACGTGCGGTGTAACCTCCTTAAAATCAGCCAAAACTATGTCTTTTTTGTACTTTTTCAAGGCTAAAGCAAATGCAGCAGCTAATGTTGTTTTTCCTGTACCTCCTCCTGCACTCCAGAAAGATATTACCAATCTTACCACCTCCAAATTTGTGCTTCTGTATTACCTCATTTTACGACGAATCATCAAATTTTGAGAAAAACTCCTTTCTGCTGTGTTCAAGAAGCTTTCTTTCCAGCTCTTCTACGTCGTAAGTTCTTTGAGTGTAACTGTTAAAATAGTTCCTAGGTGGAGTAAATTCTTTTTGACTCTTACGTTCAAACGGCTGTGTATCCCAGTTTTCTCTAAGAGCAGAGACGATGAAGCCCTCTGGATTGTCAATTTTGCTTCTTGACATAGCTTTCTCTAAATAGGCTACAGCATTTGTTACTCTTTCAGCAGAATATTCTTCTAAAAGAGCAGCAAAAAAGGAGAGCTTATCTCTCCCTGTGATTTTTTTGTACTGTTCATTTATTTCAACAACAACCCCAGCCGAAGGCTGGGAATTTGTTCCGCTTTGCGGGTTGTTGTTGTTTATATTTGTTTGTTTTATATTTGTATGTTTATATTTGTTATTATAAGTACATTGGGGCAAAATGCTCTCATGCATTGGGTCATTTTGCACCATTCCATTAGTGCAATTTGCACCAATGCATTGGGCAACACTTCTTTTTTCATACTCATCGTACAACAAATCTAATTTTTCATAGTCTATTGTGTACCATTTTGTTTGGTCTAACTTATCGTCGTTAAATTTCGCAGAAATTAATAGTCCCATTTTTTCAAGTTTTTGAAAAGTCCTTTTAACAGTATCATAACTCCAAAAATCAAAATACTGCTCATGCCACTCTTTTATACTGTTATAAGTCCAGTACCTGCCATCAATAAAGTTTATTTGGTTTCTTGAATTATATACAAGCCAGTAATGCACTTGCTGAAGGACAATTGCTTCATTAAGACCAATAACTTTGGCTAATGTTTTATCAACTACTATCGGGTTTTCCTCGAAAAGAAGTTTACTCCTTACGGTGGAGTCTGTCATTTTTCTCACTCTCCAATAATGTTATTAATATTCCTATCCTCTTTTATTTCAAGAAGTGATATAATTTTTTCGAAAAGGCCTGTGAAGTCGTAGTAGTTTGCTATTTGTCCGCCACGTTCATTAGTACGGCTGATGACACGAAGATAGCCTTTTTCAATGAGAGAGTTTTTGTAATTGTGCAGAGTGCGCTCGGAAACTCCAGTGTACTCTGCCATTTTTCTTAGTGAGGGTCTTGGCAGTTCTGTCGTCCATTTAAAGCGCAGAATTTGTGCTATAAACCAGCACTCTCCGACAGACAGGCCTAGTTCTTTTTGAAAAGAAAAAACAGCATCTGGGATGCCGGCAATTCCGCTTCTTACAATAACCTCACCAAATCTGGCAGTAAAATTTGATGAAAGCATAACATTGACCTCCTTATGACTGAAAAATTCCTGATAGGTTCCCGGAGGAGTTCTATTCAGTAAATATCTTGTTTAGCGGGTTTATATTGAGATTTTGGTATTAATAAAAATTACTCCCTTTATATACAAAGCACCAACAAAACACCACACAAGCCACAAAAAAACGATTAAATATGCTAAAATACCTGCAGCTATAATTACGGTATATAGCAAAAATTTTATATTATTTCTTTTCTGAATTGTTTTTACTTTATTTACCATAATCTTTAAATCATGAAATATTGAAAGCACTGCAATAAAATTAAGTAAACTAACAAAAATAAAATTCACATACACATTCTTTAGTGTAGCTAAAGGAAAAACAATAATTAGCATCGGTAAGATAATAAAAAATATTTTCTGTATTCCCTTTATCACAATAAATACCTCCTATATTTCATTTTGCTCACATTCATTACCTGATTACCTACTTCCATACTTTTTGAGTTGACTAAAATAACAAAGCTTATTATTAGTCCTAAAACTATTCCAAAGAAAATACCAGCTGCTAGGCCGGCGATGTATAAAAAGTGTAGATGATATAACTGTTTTTTAAATAAAATCCAATAATTGTCGAAATAAAAGAGAGAAACTCTACAAAGCGAAATGCATTCATCTAGTATGCCGAATCTTATAAATGGGGCAATGCAGATTATGAGTTTTTTAATTGGTTTTTTGGCAAACACACTTGTTGAGATATTTAAAAAAACTGGTAACTTTTTGAATTTGCATATATACAAGTATATCTTTATTTTTGCTATAAGTTATTTAATTGTTTTAATAAGTTTTTATGCTACAGTAGAAATATTTAAATCGTATAGGCTTTACTACATACAAATGTTTGATTATCAAATCAAGTATGCTGAATATGTAAAAGCCGAACTATTGGGATAAAATCACGAGAAGAAAAAAGAGAATCATGAATATTATTAATCCTAAAATTGCCCAAAATGTGTGTGTTACCAACAACTCATAAAAGAGTAATGCTAAACCTCCTGATGAAAATATGGAGATAAAAAAATAAAAAGGTGAAATATAGAAATTACTCCCATTAATTAGAAGTATAAGGAATATGAAAACTAATTGGAACACTGTAAATGCAATAATTGCTGGGACTATTTCTATATGAGGAAGTCCTTTGATATAGATATAAAAAAGTGTATCTAGAATCAAAGAAATGAATAATATTAACAGTATAATACCTTTAAATTTTTTCATTAAAAATCACACCTTTCTACAAAATTTTTAATTTTCATAGCCTTTTAAATTGATAAAAGCAGCAAAACTTATTACTAGTCCTAAAACTATGCCAAAGAAAATACCGGCTGCTAAGCCGGCGGTGTAAAGGGTATTCAAGTTTTCATCTCCTTTCATAAAAATCCTCAATAAAATAGAAAAAACCGGGCTTATTAAACACCCAGTTTTTTGCTTAGCTCTTTTATGCGGTTGTCGTGATATACTGTCTTAACAGTTAGATTATTTACATCCAGCTGGAGCATGTCAATTTTTCCATTTATCTCATCAACTTTTTCATGCAAAATCTGTCTGTCATCGAATAATGCTCTTATTTTATCACTAATTTCAGTATCTATCTTAGTACCTAACTTCTTTACATCGTCTTTCACTTCGCTTACTTCACTTTTTAATCCGTGGATTTCTTCTTCTACCACTTTTAGTCTTTCTTCTACAATGCCAATTCTCTTTTCTACTACAGTCATTCTCTCTTCTATGGTACCTATTCGTCCTTCTATAACACCTATTCTTTCTTCCACTACATCAAATCTAGCATTAAAGTCATTATAAATTTTCTCTAAAAGCCCTAGAATTTTATCTTCATTATTCATGAATAATTCCTCCAACTGCTTATAAGCTTATAAATCTTCAATAGCAACTTTTTTAGAAAGTATTAGTATTTTGATACTTTTTCGGTAACACTTTTTGGGGATATTACGGCTATTAGAGTTTGGTTGCATTTCTGCTAACAATTTTTTTACACACAATTTTGACCCTTTTTTATACTCTTGCTTCCATTCTATGATATTTTTAAAAACAATTCAAGTCCTAAATTTAATAAATCTTACATAATAAATTTCAATTATTCTAGATTTTTTCAAAACACATGCCGATAATATATTGGTAAAAGAGTACTCAAAAAAGTCATTACTCATATAACACAATTTCTCATGTATCCATGTATTTTTACAATATAGTTGAAATTTTTATCTTTATGTAGTAATATTACTATATAAGGCAAAACTCAGAATTAGAGGGGTTTTTATGAGTAAGATTTTATATGTTCCAATTCTAAAATGGAAAAAAGGAGAACAAGAAGCTTTGAAAAATTTATTTTCAGAGCAAAAAAATAAAATTATTCCTTTAATAGAAATTATAGAAGATGAAGAAGCTAAAGTAATTTTGGATTCATTAAGAAATTGTTATGAGAACCCCATATTTATTGATACTATTCAAGTAGAAGAAAACGATAGATCCTTTCTATCAACTATATTAAATACTTCAAAACAAACTAACCAGCAGCTATATCCTGTATTGTATTTTAATGATTTAAATTTAGATACTCTTCCTCAACTACTTTCTCTAACAAATCGCATTGCAATAAAAATACCTGTTCCAGAAGGTATCGAAGGTCCCACATATAACGAACTTTTTAATACAATAAAAACGCTTAAAAGTAATTATACAAGTACAATTGTTGATATAATCTTAGATGTAGGCATAATCACAGAAAAAAATATTGCCAACATACTTCTAACTGTAATAAAGGAGGTTTTAAATCATTATTTACTAAAAGAAACTTTTTATAATTCAATTATTATATCTTCTACCTCTCTACCAGAAGATCTTTCCTCACTTTTGCAAGCTGGTGATAAAAAACATTTTCCAAGATATGATATAAAACTATTTTACAATTTAATTCGAGATAGAAATTTTACATCTATTGCAGACAGATTTATCTATTCAGATTACGGCGTAACTAAATTTACAGACTCAGATATAGATTTTTCACGTCTTAAATATTCCATACTCCCCAAAGTAAGATATACAACTTATAATGAATACATTGTTTTAAAAGGGAAGCGCGATCATATATTAGGAAAAAACATTAAAGATTATGCGGATTTAGCATCAGAGATATTAAATTCCAACTACTATTTTGGTGAAAATTTTTCTTTTGGAGATTTAGAAATAAAAGAGCGCGCCACAGGTAAAAAGGGGCCCGGTAATCATCGCCAATGGGTTACTATAAGTGCAAATCATCATACAGCTGTCGTAGTTTCACAGCTTTCCAATTTCTCGATTTAAGTTTTTCCCTCACAAATTTCTTAACTTCTTCTTCATTGATGTTACCAGCAACTATTTCACAAAGAGCAAATCTACTTTTGCTCTTTGTTCCTTTTTTTATGCCAAATTTATGAAGCAATTCAAGTAACTCATTCTTCCATAAAAGTTGAGATAAATAAAAAGTACTTACCTCATTATTAATTTGCGGTAAACGTATTTTTTTTAATATTAATGAATCTTTCTCTTTTGACACACAATAAATTCCCCACCACTCTGGGATCATTTTTATCACATTTGAAACATGTTTTTCACTTACAACAACAGTAAGGGTGTCAAATATTTTATTATATGCTTCAATTTGTGCTGGAAGCCTTTCAAGGTTATCTTGTTCACTTTTTATTTCGAATCCATGCATTTTCCCGTTTATAACCGCTACATCAATTCTAGCTGTTCCAAAACATACGTCTAACTCATTTACAAGTATAGTGTCTGGATCAGAAATAAAATCTTTATTATTTAAAAATTCGTCGTGTAATACCTGACGAATATTATATTCATATATAACCATCTATAACACCTTCTTATTTTAACCAATTAAGTTTAAAATATTCTAGAACTTATTATAAACAACTATGTTTATAATTACAACTATCTAAACTGTTTTAACACATTTTTATGTACATACACCGACCTAGGCAGGTCCGCAGGCCCTTTTCCGGCACTTTCATTGAAGATAAGCCTTTGTTTTTCTTTGTTGTAGTCGTAGTGAGTTATGCATAATTTTACCAGAGTGTCAGTGGTTAATATCCTTCTCTTAGACATTGACATCGCATTCTGTCTTTGAAGGTTCATCATACCTGCATAGAGTGCTTCCTCTTCTTCCTTTTCTTCATTTCTCTTTTGCTTTTTATACTCGTTCCTCCACTCTTTTGCTCTTTTTTCGCTTTCTTTTTTGCGGCGTTCTTTTTCTTTCTCAAATTCCGGAAACTGCTTTAAAACTCTTGAAACTGTAGATTTATTAACTCCTAATATTTATCATCTGCAGGAATGCCGGCCTGTCATCAGTTGTTGCACTTTTTGCTTCATCAGTGTGTATATCTTTACTAGCTGGATATTATTCTTTTCGCAGTACTTTATAGCTCTTAATTGAGCTCAATACTTTCCTCCCTTTGATTGTCGCTGGAGTATCTTGCATATGCAGCAGCTCTTATTTCTGCACTTGACATGGCATAACTCCTCCCTCTAGGATTTATTTTGAGTTTGTTGTAAGATTGCTTCAACACCTCTTATTACCAATCATCAAATTCATTGTCGTTAAATTCTTCTTCTTGATTTTCAAAAGTTAATAAAGTAAGAACCATATTTAATTGTTTTGTAGAGATTCTTCTTTAATATATTCATAAAGAACCATTTTCGAGCCAGCCTATTGAATAAACCATTTGAGGACCTGCGGGGATACAATTTCCATTAAAAAAAGTCAAAAGCAAAAGATTGTTTTACCTAAGATAAGCGCTACTAGGGAAGGATCTTAAAAGATTTGACTTTATTGACCATTTTATTTTCCCATTTTCACTTAAAACTAATGCTATGGGGTTGTGTTATTTTCTGACAATTCTTATGCCAATAGAAGCTAAAGAAACTTTCTTTATAGTTTTTCAGCTAGTTGTTTAATTAAAGCAATATTTATTTCTTTATTTTTAATGTCATCCAGCAGATATTCAGTAGGAAATCTTCTGCTTTTTCAAAAATGTTTATAGATGTTTTTACCCAATTTATGTTTAAATAGTTCTATTTATAAAATCATTTATAAACATTAATCTTTCCTCTTAAGATATTTTTTAAAAATATTTTTTCAATTGGCTCTGTGCATATATCGTAAAAATATAATCCTATTGACTTCTTACTTACAATAATGAAGATAAAAAGCAATCCTACAAGAAATAGTAAATAAGATATTGAAATTTATCGTTTTTGATAATTATATTAAAATTATCACAAATAAAAAACATCAATTGGAGGTTTGAGGTCCACAGCTTATGTGTTCCCGGCAAAAGCGACCAGGGTCACTAATCGTATTTACTAAATTATCCCCACATATTTGATATATGTTTTTTATTATTTCATAATCATGGTCAGATATTTCGCTCGTTTGAACTGCGCGCAGCTATTTGAGTGGAATTGGTCAGGGTCTAAGATGCTTCTAAGTATCTTTTCCTCATAAATTTCCATTCTCGCCCTACTTGTTGCTTTCTTAACGCCCATCTTTTATCATATTGTATACAGTCTGGTTACTCAGATAATTCGAATAATAAAGGCTATAGAAGATGAAGAAGATAAGGGGGAATGATTAATGAACATTGACTTAATTAGCACACCGCTTATGAGAGCACTGATGGAGGAAACAATATCCTTTCATGAGGTAATGAATGCTTTTAATATTAGAACGCATATTTTATTCAATCTTCCTCCATCAGTGCTCGGCTTTACATACGTAAGCCGACGAGGTAACTATCACCTCCTCCTCAACGGCAATGTAAATTACAGAACCCAAGTTGAGGTTTTCCTTCATGAAATACATCACATATTAAACGATATGCCGAAGATAAGTTATTTTATCGGCTTAGACATGGAATATATTGAGTTGGAAGAAGCAGCAGATAGAGTAGCTGAAACAGTTTTAGAGTATTTAGCATCGTCACAATTTTTATGATATAGCTAATTTTGTTTATAATTTTGTATTTATACTTTAGTAAAGTCATACATATTCAGGAAAGGTTTTTGCGCAGTATAGGCGGACAACTTATCTCCCACCTGTAGAGTTAAAGAGATTGCTGCTTTATTTTTAATAAAAATTTTTTTATTTTGAACGCCTATTTATGAATTTTAATAAAAACTTATCAACTTTTATTAAAACTTTATAAAATTTTATAATATCTTATAGCATTTTATAATATTTTATAGTATAATGAAGAAGGGAGAAGTAAATACTAATGAATGAAATAAGTGTTCAATGGATTAAAGAACTTACTAAAAAGGGCTTCATTGAGTTTTCTGGGCATGCTTTAGATAGAATGATAGAAAGAGAAATAGAAGATAAAAAAGTGATAGAATGTATATTATATGGAAAGGTAATTGAAATTCAGACAAATTTTGAAGATATACATGTACTTTTTCAGGAAGCAACAGATAAAAATCCAGAAATATATGTTGTTGTAGCGGCCTCGTATCCATATCCTGTTGTAGTAACTGTATGCAAAACTGATTCCGAGGTTTGGGAAGAGATTAATGGCCTTTTAAAAAGGAGGAGGAAAAAGTGATAAGGAGAAAATGTTTTATGTGTGGTACTGATATGGAGGAAAGGACAATTTCTACTGTAGCAGGATGGGGAAAATATAGATTAACAATAGATGGTGTAAAGGCCTATGTGTGCCCTAACTGTGGAGAAATAGTATTTTCCGCCGAAGAAGTTCATATGCTCCAAGAATTAGGCAAAAGCCTTTCTAATTTAAATGAAAAAGAACGTCCAGATATATTAAATGTTTCTGAAGTAGCTGACTTATTAAGAGTAAGCAACCAGACTGTATACAATATGATAAAAGATGGGCGGTTAAAAGCAACAAAAGTAGGGCGAGAATGGAAATTTATGAGGAAAGATATAGAAAGCATCTTAGACCCTGATAATTCCACTCAAATAGCTGCGCGCAGTTCAAACGGCGAAATATCTGACCATGATTATGAAATAATAAAAAAACATATATCAAATATGTGAGGTGAATTTAATGTCTACGATTAGTGACCCTGGTCCTTTTGCCAGGGAACTTTTACATAAGCTGGACCTCAAACCTCCAATTGATGTTTTTTTTATTTGTGATAATTTTAATATAATTATCAAAAACGATAAACTCCGAGATTTTGAAGCAGTTTTCATATTACATAAAGGCGCAAAAAAGATAGTACTAAATGAAAATATCAATTATGAAACACGTAAAAATTTTACTATTGCTCATGAAATTGGCCATTATATATTACCCTGGCATAAACAAACAATGTATATATGTGATTCTATTGACATTCAATCATTCCAATCTAAAAAATCAGAAGAAGTTGAAGCTAATCGTTTTGCAGCAGAGTTATTAATTCCTACTGAATATCTGCTGGATGACATTAAAAATAAAGAAATAAATATTGCTTTAATTAAACAACTAGCTGAAAAATATAAAGTTTCTTTAACTTCTATTGGCATAAGAATTGTCGAAAATACTTACAACCCCATAGCATTAGTTTTAAGTGAAAATGGGAAAATAAAATGGTCAATAAAGTCCAAATCTTTTTTAAAAAAGATCCTTCCTAATGGCACTTATCTTAGAGAACAATCTTTTGCTTTTGACTTTTTTAATGGAAATTGTATCCCCGCAGGTCCTCAAATGGTTTATTCAATAGGCTGGCTCGAAAATGGTTCTTTTTATGAATATATTAAAGAAGAATCTCTACAAATGCCAAATTTAAATATGGTTCTTACTTTATTAACTTTTGAAAATCAAGAAGAAGAATTTAACGACAATGAATTTGATGATTGGTAATAAGAGGTGTTGAAAGCAATCTTACAGCAAACTCAAAATAAATCTAGAGGAGGAGTTATATGTCAAGTGCAGAAATAAGAGCTGCTGCATATGCAAGATACTCCAGCGACAATCAAAGGGAGGAAAGTATTGAAGCTCAATTAAGAGCTATAAAAGAGTACTGCGAAAAGAATAATATCCAGCTAGTAAAGATATACACTGATGAAGCAAAAAGTGCAACAACTGATGACAGGCCGGCATTCCTGCAGATGATAAAGGACAGCTCACTGGGGCTGTTTAACGCTGTTATTGTTCATAAACTGGACAGGTTTGCCCGCAACAGATATGACAGCGCTTTCTACAGGAGACAGTTAAAAAAGAACGGCGTAAAACTCATTTCAGTACTTGAACAGTTAGACGATTCACCAGAAAGCATTATATTGGAAAGTGTTTTAGAAGGAATGGCCGAGTACTATTCTAAAAACCTTGCAAGGGAGGTAATGAAGGGATTGAAAGAAAATGCTTTTCAGGCCAAATTTAATGGAGGTATACCACCTTTAGGATATGATATTGTAAATGGAGAATATGTAATAAATGAGAAAGAAGCTGAGGCAGTAAGATTGATTTTTGAATTATATGCACAGGGGTATGGATATAGACACATAATTGATGAATTAAATTTAAGAGGTTATAAAACTAAAAAAGGCAATCCATTTGGCAAAAACAGTATTTATGAAATTTTAAGGAATGAAAAATACATTGGTAAATACATATTCAACAAAGGTACAAAGAAAAATCATAGAATAGTAAAAGAAGACGTAATTGTCATAAAGGATGCTATCCCTCCAATAATAGATAAAGACTTGTTCGAACAAGTACAAAAGAAAATGGAAGAAAGAAAAATAACACGAGGAGCTAACTCTGCAAAAAGAGTATATCTTTTATCAGGCCTTGTCTACTGTGGATTATGTGGTTCTAAAATGGTAGGGTGTTTAAGCAGAGGGAAGTATGTAACTTATAGGTGCAGCAGAAAAGACAGAACCAAGCAGTGCACAAATAGAGATATAAACAAAGAAAAACTAGAAGCTTTTGTTATAGATGAGCTGAACAAGAGAGTGCTTGACCCAAAAGTAGCACCAGTGCTGGCCAAACTTCTAAACGAAGAAAATCAGAAGTTGAACAAAGAAAGAGCAGAAGAAATTACTTTTTTAAAAAAGCGCTATAAGGAGGTTGAAGAGCAGATGAGAAACATAGTAGAAGCAATAGCTCAGGGGATGTTCCAGCCGATTATGAAAGAAAAAATGAACGAATTAGAGGCAATGAGAAATGAACTTGCTTACAGAATTAAAGAGCTGGAAAATAAAAAAGAAACAAGCTTTGTTACACCAGAGATGATTTTAAAAATCTTTGAAAAGGATAGGGAAATAATTAATTCATCGAAGGATCCTCATGAAATTAAAGAAGTGCTTAAAAACTACATAAAAAAAATAATCGTCACCCCAGATGAAATAAAGTGTGAATTCTACTTCTGGATAGGTGACGATTTCCGTTCTTTGCTGGTAGCGGCGAGTGGATTTGAACCACCGACACTGCGGGTATGAACCGCATGCTCTGGCCAACTGAGCTACGCCGCCATATTTTTGGTTGCGGGGGTAGGATTTGAACCTACGACCTCCGGGTTATGAGCCCGACGAGCTACCGGACTGCTCCACCCCGCGCCATTGGTGCCGGAGACCGGACTCGAACCGGTACGGGCTTTTAGGGCCCGCAGGATTTTAAGTCCTGTGCGTCTGCCAGTTCCGCCACTCCGGCTTCATCTTCTTGAGACAGTATTTATTATATTATATCTATATCTTTAAGTCAATAGTTTTTTATCCACTTTTGCAACTTCAAATGAAGATTCCATTTCTATAGCTTAAATTCCCCAAATTTGTAGAGGACTGCTCCTTCCAAATTATCCCACTCACTAACCGTTATTTCTTTGAAACTCAACATTTCTAATATAGTCAGTAATATAGCAGTTCCCGCAATTATTATATCAGCCCTTTGGGGCTGCAATCCAAAAATTTTTTTTCGTTCTTCCAATGTAACAGACATAAATTTATCTAAAATCCTTTTAATTTCTTCCTTTTTTAACTGATAGCCATGGACTTTTTCTTGAGAATAAATTTCTAATTGCTGAGAAACTGCCGCAAGAGTTGTTATCGTTCCTCCTATGCCGATAACATTTTCAACCTCTTTGTACTTATCAATGGAATTTACCACTGCATCTATTATGTGTAACCTAATTTCATCATATTCCTCAGTTGTAGGAGGATCATTTTTAATAAATTTTTCAGTAAGCCTCACAGCCCCTATATCAAAACTTTCTTTTACAAATTCTCTACCTTTGTACGCTAATTCAGTACTTCCTCCTCCTATATCTAACACCAGAGCATCTTCCTTATTAACTCCCATCACCGCTCCGATGTATCCAAACAAGCTCTCTGTTTCTCCATCTATAATTTCTACCTCTAGCCCAAGTTTTCCAATTTGCTCAAAAAAAGCATCTTTATTTTTAGCATCCCTCATCGCAGATGTTGCAAAAGCATATATAACTTCTGCACCTTTTTCTTGGGCCAATTCCACAAAGTGTTCAATCACTTCAATACTTCTTTGTATCGCATTATTATTTAACTTCCCCGTTTTAGAAATTCCTTCCCCTAATCGAGTTATTTCAACGTCTTTTTGTATCTTGTTTACATTTTCATTATCTATGTCACATATAAGTTGGCGTATTGAATTTGTCCCTATATCAATCGCACAAATTCTCATAATAACCCCCAACTACCACGGATAAAAAACCTTTATGAAAAATCTTCGGGCATAACCCGAAGTTAATATCCATTGCTTCTTCTGTAGCCTGTGTTTCTTCTCTTGGAATCAAAATTCTTTCGCAGCTGTTGCTGTTTTTCGTCTGAATCCTTTAAAAACTTAAGCAATCTCTCTTCAAAAGAGCTATTAGTATTATAATTCCTACTGCTCTGCCATACAAAATCCTTTGGATCTCCTTCTTTATTATTATTTTTTTTAGGCAAAGCCTTTTTGATTGACAAACTTATTCTTCCATTAGCATCCATGGACAATATTTTTACTTTTACTTTATCATGCTCCTTCAAATGCTCCCTAATGTCTTTTACATAGGTATTAGCAACTTCCGAAATATGCACCAACCCAGTTTTTCCCTCTGGTAGCTGAATAAAAGCTCCAAAGTCTGTGATGTTTAACACAGTGCCCTCAACAACATCTCCAACCTCAAATGGCATATAAATAAAGATCCTCCCTCTCAAAATTTTATTAATGAGTTCATTATATATTAAAATACAAAATATTTCAAGATAAATTTTCGAAATCACTTTTTTGTCTCTTGAGTCTTAGTTTTTGAAATATCTACATAAATTATTTCTCCTTTTTTAACCAACCCTAATTTTTGCCTTGCCTCATTTTCAATAAAACTTTCACTATTTATCTGGTGAAGTAATTCATTTAAATACTTATTTTCTTTCATTACTGCAGCTTCTTTATTTTTCAAATCCCTATACCTATTATTAAGTTTCTCTAATGCAACTTGCTGCTGAAAAAAAGTAAATCCAATATATACAATAAAGGCAAAAAACAATATCTTCTTTAGTTTTTTCACTCAAAACACCTACTTTCACAATGCGGATTAATCTATTATTTTTATTCGACGTCTCTTTAAAAAATCCTCTATTTTTTCCTCTTAAAAATCTCAAAATAGGTTAAATTATTTTTTAGAAAAGCACCAGGCAAAGTTAAAATTTTTCTTGTAAACCTATAAGGAAGAATAAAAAAATTGACTACTATTTTAACAGGGTATATAATAATTTCTGCCATCTTTTTTAAAAACTTTAGTATAAATTCATAAATTACAATTAAAGCTTGGGTGATGAAATAACTTAGTAGCACATAATAAAGAATAACTCCAATTGCAAATCCTAAAAAACTATAAAGCCTAATTTCAACGTAATTGCTTATATACATAAAATAAAGCATAGTAATTGTCCCAAAAAGCCAAAATATAATATCGGCAATATTAGAAAAAGTTTTTTTAAGCTTAAAAACTTGCCTTGTCACTTTAAAAATATCGTATATAAATCCCAGCACAAAACCGCCATACACTGTAACTAAAAATGCATAAATTTGACTTTGTATGGTTATTACCATTTACATACCCTCCTTTTCTTGTTATATTATATTTATCCACTTCAACAAGAATGAAATTAAAATAGGGGCGATGCATCATGACAACAGTATATGTTTCTGGACATAAAAATCCAGATACCGATTCTATTTGCTCAGCTATTGCTTATGCCTATCTAAAGCGCATATCTGAAGGTATAAATGCTATACCTGTTAGATTAGGTCCTATAAGCCGAGAGACAAAATTTGTATTAGACTATTTTGGAGTCGAAAAGCCTACTTTTATTGAAAATGTATATACCCAAGTGCACGACATTAAATTTGATAAATCTCTTGTTTTTAAAGAAAACGCCTCCATGTTTGAAGCATGGAACGCTATGATGGAAAAAAATATTAGAACAATAGCAGTAGTAGATGAGGAGAACAAATTAATAGGAATTGCAACAGTAGGAGATTTGGCAAAAACATATCTTTCCTCTTCTCATGAATTATCTAAATATAAAATTCCTATTGACAATATATTAGCTACTTTGAAAGGAGAAGAAATTTTAAGATATGTAGATTATCTTGAAGGTGACATTTTAGTAGCTGCAATGTCCAAAGAAAATGTGTTAAAAAGAATAAAAAAAGGAGATATCTTAATCGTTGGAGACAGAGATGATATACAGCAAGCTGCAATTCAACAAGGAATAAAAGCTCTCATAATTACTGGCAATAACGAAATTTCAGAAAAAATTTTTGAACTAGCTAAACAATACAAAGTAACAATTATAAAAGTTGTACCAGATACTTTTGACACTGTTAAATTATTAAACCAAAGTATACCATTATCATATGTAATAAAAAAGGAAGATCTAGTGACATTTAGAGTCAACGATTATATTGATGATGTAAAAGAAGTAATGTTAAAATATAGATACCGCAACTTTCCAGTTGTTGATGAAGAAGGAAAAGTTGTAGGACTACTTGCAAGGCGACATATTTTAGACTATGAAAGAAAAAATGTAATAATGGTAGACCATAATGAATTCTCTCAAGCAGTTGAAGGAATAGAACAAGCAAGAATATTAGAAATAATTGACCATCACAGGATTGGGACGATAGAAACAGAGCAGCCAATACTATTTAGAAACCATCCAGTAGGCTCTACCGCTACAATTATAAATCGAATTTTTGAGGAAAAAGGGCTAATCCCAGAACCGAAAATAGCGGGAATAATGTGCGCTGCTATTTTATCAGATACTTTTGTATTTAAATCCCCCACTTGCACACCAGAAGACGTAAGAGCAGCCAAGAAACTTGCAGAAATTGCTAACATAGACATAAATGAGTTTGGAACTGAAATGTTCAAAGCAGGTACCTCTTTAGAAGGGAAAACTGTTGAAGAAATATTTTATACAGATTTTAAAGAATTTACAATAAATAATTATAAAATTGGCATAGGCCAGGTAAATACTCTCACAGATGCAGGAAAATTAAAACAAGACCTAATAAATTTTATGGAAAAAGTAAAAAAAGTTAAAGGTTATGATATTTTACTACTTATGCTTACAGACATAATAAACGAAGGATCTGAAATACTTTTTGTAGGAAATAATAAAGAATTGTTGGAAAGAGCCTTCAACGTACAAATAAAAAATAACAGTTTTTACCTTCCATATGTCATATCAAGAAAAAAACAAGTATTGCCACCTATTATTAAAGCGATAAACTCCCAATAAGTTTATCGCTTTAACTTTTCTATTATATCGCCAAAATTTTTAAAAGAAATACATGGAATATCATTTTCTTTGCAATATTTTTCTAAAACCCCCTTTGCAAAAACCTCATCAGCATATTTCACAACACAAATATCTGAATATCCATCTCCTATATATACTGCATAATACCCCTTATTTTTGTATCTATTCAATACTTCCAGCTTACACATACCACATTTGTTACAATCCTTGCTCTTATATGGAAAATCCACTTTTATTTCTCCCTTGTCAAACCAAAGCTTATTGCTATAAAACTCTACATTAAACCCATACTTGTCCATAATGGCCTTTATATTAAAGTCATATCCATCACTCACTATTACAACTTCATAATTCTTTACTTTGCAAAAATTTAAAAACTCCAAGAAATAATCATCTATCTCAATAGTGTAAAGCAAATCCAAAAGTTTTTTCTCGTTCATTTCCATAAGCTTTAATGTCTCAATTGCGCATTCTTCAGTAGACATTTCCCCCTTTTCCCATAATTCCTCATAATACTGCCAACCATCCTTTGCAAACTTATTCACCATCAAATCAACAGTATCTACTTTAGTAACAGTACCGTCAAAATCTACTAAAAAGACTTTCTTCAATTAATTTTCTCCCCCTTTATTTTATATTCAAAAGCCATTTTACAAATTTTATAGCCAAATCTTTGTGCTGTCCATTCGCAATAATTGTAACAATTTTATCATTATAGTCATATCCCAAATTTTTCAAATATTTATTATTCCATCCGACGTATATTCCATAAGCACCTGGTTTTACCTTATTAGAGGGTTTCTCTACTTTTGCCACATTTAACCCTGATAAATTTAACTCCTTTATCTCATCCAATCGCAAAAAAGCTCCTTGACTTGCCAATACATCAAAATTATTTTTATCTAAAATAATGACATCTATATCTTGCGCTCCCATTCTGGCCATTAATTTTTGAGTTGAGGCAGGGTCAAGAGTAAAATTGCCATTTGGATTTTTTACAAGCCCATAAAAATCAATAGAAGCTTGTTTTTTGCCTGAAGGATCGCCAATCAATTCTTTAGTAACCTCTTTGCTAAATTCATTTAACCTATCAAAGTCCATATATTCCCCCACGAAGGCAATATTCAATACATATTCTTTTCTATTTAAGACACTGCTTGTAAAAGCGCCTAATAGATAAATCACCAATATGCCTGTGATAATATGAACTTTATAATAGTCCCATATATATTCCACTTTTTCTTTTGCAGTCATGTTTCTAAACCAATTTTTTCTCTCCTCACTCATTTGTTTCACACCTCTTTATTTCCTTTTCGCAAAAATATCTAAATTTATTATAGCAATTAAACCTTTTAAAATCGAGTATATAAAACAAAATAAGCCGCAACATGCGACTTATCTAAACATTCTACTTATGAATCCCCCTGATTTTCCTATAAGGCCACTTTTGTCACTGTAATTTAAATTTATTATTTCTCCATCAATTGACACTTGTCCATCATCAAGGTTCAATTTATTAATGTGAAGCCCTTGACCTCTTATTGTCAAAATTCCCAAATCCGTCTCCAATATTACGGTTTCTTCGTCAAAGCTTACAACATTTGTTACACCAGAAATACTGATTTTTTCTCTATTTTCAATTGTAATATTATGAGGTTTTCCCGCTCTTAAAAAGTTCCTTTTATCTTCCATTTTAAACCTCCTCTCTTTTTAATTGACTATTATTATCTATGAATCTTGTACTTTTTTTAGAACAAAAAAATCCTCCAATAGGAGGACTTCAATCCCAAATCTTTACTATATTTATGCTTTTAAAGTAATAGTTTAGTATGTCTTTCGCCTTTTTCCCCTCTTTAGCCATCTGATATGCTCCCCATTGAGACATTCCAACACCATGCCCAAACCCTCTCCCTTTTATCACTATTTTACTTCCATCATAGGAAATCTCATCTATCATGGTAGATTTTAGTTTTTCACTTCCAATTTCCATTCTAAAATCGGGAGCATTTACAGGAATCTTATCGAAAAGAAGGTTTATCGTCCTGCCTGAAGCTCCTTTTGTTCCTATTTTGACAGTTTTAAAGTCATTTATTCCAAGTCCCATTTTCTTTAACACATTTATCACTTCACTTTTTGTAAAAGTAGCTGTCCAATGCTTTACACTATCCGGTGCATCAGGACTATCATTTGACTTTACACTTACAATGTAAGGAGGTTCCGCATTTTTATAATTAAGGCCTTCTTTTGCTAAAGCCGTTTGTCCTGCTGCATGAGAGTGAAACCATGCATTTATAAATTTTCCGTCATAGACAGCAACTACACCTCTTGTATCTTTTACTGCTTCTTTTATTTTAGAATTTATATTTGAAGGGTTCCAAGCTTGAGCCTCTTCAAAATCTGTTGATATATCAGCTCCTGGATATTTAGACTTTTTAGTGCTTACAAAATTTAGAACATATGTCCTTGCTAAAATCGCTTGTGCTTTTAAAGCCTCAATTGGCCAGTCATTCTTTATTTCTCCTGCCACCGTTCCTTCAACATACTTTTCTAGAGGCATTTTTTCTATTTTGCCCGTTTGCACAACATAAACTTTAAGAATAGGCTCTTTCTTCTCTCCTGCATTTATTTTGGCGGGTATTTTAGGTAGTTCCATTCGAGGCTTTTTTATAGGTTCAGGTTTTTTGGCAGGCGGCTTACAGGAAGTCATGACAAATAACAAAGCTACTAACACCGCAATTAATTTCAGTATGTTCCTATACAATTAAAATCCCTCCTATACTTTTGTTTATAGTATTTGAGGGATTTTCACAAATCATTCATTCTTCTATCAATTTATACATTTTGTAAGCCTCGTCTTTTAAAGCACGTTCCTTTACATCTATAACCTCTATTTTAACAATTTTATCTCCAAAGCTTATCTCTATTATATCATGTTCTTTTACTTCGTCACTAGCTTTTGCCTGCTTGCCATTTATAAAAACTAATCCTTTGTCACAGGCCTCTTTTGCAATTGTACGCCTTTTGATAAGCCTTGAAACTTTCAAAAACTTATCAACTCTCATGAGCTTTTTACCCCCCCATGTAAAAGTAAGAAAATCAGGTCATAAAGACCTGATTTTCTTAAGAATTTACTAAATCCTTCAACGCTTTCCCTGCTTTGAAGATAGGAGCTTTTGAAGCAGGAATTGTTATTTCTTCTCTTGTCTGAGGATTTCTTCCTTTTCTTTCTGCTCTTTCTCTTACTTCAAATGTGCCAAATCCTACTAATTGAACTTTGTCACCATTCTTCAATGCTTCTTCTACTGCCTCGATGAAAGCATTTAATGCCTTTTCAGCATCCTTTTTTGTTAACTCACTTTTTTCTGCAATTTTCGCAACAAGATCTGCCTTATTCACAACAATACCTCCTTAGTTTAAATATGTTTTACTCTTATTTATTCTTCACAAAATCGAAAAATCCTGCTAATTTACGCTTATTTTTCATTTTTTTTATTAAAATTATTCATCTTTGCTTCATTCCACAGCTTATCCATGTCATTTAAAGTCATTTCATCTAATTTTTGTCCATTTTTTGCTGCAGTTTTTTCTATGTATTCAAATCGCTTTATAAATTTTTCCACTGTGTTGTGAGTTGCACTTTCTGGTTCTACATCTAAAAATCTAGCTACATTTACCACTGCAAAAATTAAATCTCCAACTTCCTCAACAATCTTTTCTTTATTTTTCCCTTTATACACCTCCTTTAATTCTTCTAACTCCTCATAAACTTTAGAAATTGCATCCTCAACCCTCTCCCAATCAAAACCCACCTTTGCTGCTTTTTCCTGGACCTTATAACTTCTGATAAGGGCAGGCATATGCTTTGGCACATCTTTTAAAATTTCCGTATAAGAATTTAAATTTTTCTCTTCTCTCTTCAACTCATCCCATTTTTCTAATACGGCTTTAGAAGTTTTTAATTCTACGGTCCCAAAAACGTGAGGATGCCTCCAAATCATCTTTTTGCATATGCCATCTACTACGTCGCAAAAATTGAATGTTCCCCTCTCTTTTGCAATTTGTGAATGGAATACAACTTGTAAAAGCACATCTCCTAACTCTTCTGCCATCTTATCCTCAGATTCTTTCTCAATAGCATCAATTAACTCATAACTCTCTTCCACCAAATATTTTTCAAGGCTTTGATGAGTCTGCTTTTTATCCCATGGACATCCCTTTTCACTTCTTAAAATTCTCATTATCTCTAAAAGGTCATATATGTCATACTTTTCTTGAAAAATTTTTTGAACAGGAGGAATATATAGCGAAGTAAGGTAATCGATCCAATCAATTCTATCAATCATATAAAGTGGCATCGTTTCTATCACTTGTCTACCATTAATTCCTGCATTTTTTATTAAAGTTACAAGATAATTATCGCCATATATTTCTGACAGCTTTAATTTCGCTTCTGAGGCGACAAATTTATCATATATTTGCACTACTATATTATGGCATCTTTTATCCGGCTTTTGAGTATCTAAAGATAAAGCGTCGATTATTTTCAACCCATAAATAGGGTCAATTTTAAAATCGCTTATAATTGCATCAATAAAAGAAACAGCTGGTATAATTTCTACTGATATATCGGCACAGTCTTTACAAAAGTTTAATATGTACTCTACTGATTTTTCTGCAACATGGGGATGCCCCGGCACAGCATATACCACATTTCGATATTTTCTTGCTATATCTTTTATTTCCCGAGCAATATCTTCATAAACTTCCTCAAAAGTCATACTTTTTTCGTATATTTTATCAAAAGTTTCAAAAATGATCCCTTGCTCTTTAAGATATGAAACAATTGGATGTTTTTCGGTCCTTAAAAAGACTTTATCAGCACTTTTCATCTTTTCCAATACTCCTACTGTAATAGTATCTGGTGAGCCTGGTCCTAATCCTACAATAAATAGTTTATTCACGAAAACCACCTCTAACATTAAAATGTACAAACAATATTATATCACTTATCATAATTTTTATATAATTAAATTTACTCTGTACAAATCTGTTGAAAAAGTTGCCAAATTAAATTATAATATATTTTAGCAGCTGCATTAAGGAGTGGTATTACATGGATATGGTAGAATTAGGCAAAAGAATCAGGGAAGAAAGAAAAAGGCAATTTTTAAAACAAGGAGATTTATCGGGGAATGAATTTTCAAAGGGCTATATAAGTCTCATAGAAAAAGGTAAGATAAGCCCTTCCTTGAAAGCTTTAAATTTCATAGCTCAAAAGTTAAATAAGCCAGTTGTTTATTTTTTAGATGAGGATTATGTCGAAAAAGAAGAATTAAAAAAAGAACTTGCAAAATACAAAAATATTTTAGAAAAGTTCTTAACTGCTCAAAAAGCTTTTGATAACAAAAATTATGAAGAAGCTATTAAATTATACATCGATATTTTAGACAATGCAATAGATGAGTATTCGACAAATTTGATAAATTTTTACCTAGCCAAATCTTATTTTGCTATCAAAGACTATACAAAAGTTCTTGAAATTTTAGATAAAATATCTCCATATTTTGAAAAAAGCTCATTGACTGAAATTACAGTAGAAATGCATTACATGAAAGGATTGTGTTTGGGCAATCTGCAAAAATTTCAATCATCATTGGAAAATTATTTAAAAGCTTTAGATGGTTTTGAAAAATACTCTTTAAAACACACACATTTGAAATCCCGCATACTTTATAGTATAGCAAATTTATACAGTAAAATGGGGGAATTTATTAAAGCAAGAGATTATTATATGAAATGCCTTGAATATTCTACTCAAATTAAAGCAGTAGATTTTATTGCTTTGTCAAATAATGGACTAGGACTTGTAAATCACGAGCTTAAACAATATAAGGATGCTTTAAAATATATAAGGCGTGCTATTCTGATAAGTAAAACCCTAAACTTAAAAGAAGATATTGCTAATGAATACAATTATTTAGGTTTTGTATATACAGATTTAAAAAAGTATGATATTGCAGAAAAATATTTTGTAAAGAGCTATTCGATGTATAAAGATTTAGGAAATGAAAGAGGAATGGCATACAACCTCACAGAAATCGGAAGAATTTACTATTTAAAAGAAGATTATCCCAAAGCATTAGAATATTTAAATCAATCTTTAGAAATCGTAACAAAACTAGGAGAAGAAGAAGAAATGGGTAGAATTTATACAATATTAGGAAATTTACATTTAAAGCAAGGTCAGTTTGAATTAAGTGAAAAAGAACTTTTAAAATCTGTAGAAATACTCAAAACCCTTGGCCTTAAAAAGGACTTGTCTGAAGCCTATAAAGGATTGGGAAATCTGTATATTGCCCTAAATAATCCAGAAGAAGCTAAAAAATATTTTAACCAATCAATAGAGCTGTTATACGAAAATTAATAGAAAGGTGAAAAATAAATGAATACAGTGGAAAAATTAGAGTATTCTTTTCCTGCTCTTAAACACAGAAATTTTAGGCTCTTCTGGTTTGGACAAATGATTTCCCTTATAGGCACATGGATGCAAAATATAGGCCAAGGTTGGCTAGTTCTTAAACTGACAAATTCGTCTTTTTTATTGGGGCTAGTAAGTGCTGTTCAGTTTTTACCTGTGATGCTTTTTTCTCTATTCGCAGGCGTTGTAATAGATAGATTCCCAAAGAGAAAACTAATTTTATTTACACAGTCAAGTTTTGCAATTTCTGCCTTTATCTTGGCCACTTTGACTGCTTTAAAGATAATAAATTATTGGGAAATCTTGGCTTTGGCTTTGTTTAATGGCTTTTTGAATACAATAGATATGCCAGCAAGGCAATCTTTCATCATTGACTTAGTGGGCAAAAAAGATTTAATGAATGCCATTGCTTTAAACTCTGCAGTGTTTAACGCAGCAAGAATAGTAGGACCAGCAATTGCAGGAATATTAATTGGCAAATTAGGATATGCTGTATGTTTTTATTTAAATTCTGCAAGCTTTATTGCTGTAATAATAGGACTCCTATTAATTACCGTAGATGGAAAAACGCCAAAAACTATTGATGACAAAGCAAAGATTTTTGATGACTTAAAGGACGGTTTAATATACATCAAAAATACTCCAATTATACTCACCACGATACTCATGATTGCAATTTTAAGCACTTTCTCAATGAATTTCAATGTATTAGTTCCCGTTTTTACTAAAGATGTACTTCACAGAGAAGCTACTGGTTATGGTATGCTTATGTCAGCAATGGGAACAGGAGCACTAATTGGAGCATTGGTACTGGCTTCAATAAGCAGAAGAGGAGTAAAACCCGTTTATTTGTTTGGCGGTGGCATAGGTCTTGGAATTTTTCAAATCCTTATAGGAATACAGAGTAATTATCTATTAACAGCTTTACTTTTAGCTTTAGCAGGGTGGTCTATGATAACTTTTAGTTCCTCCGCAAACACTACTATACAAATTAACTCTGCAGATGAATTCAGAGGAAGAGTAATGAGTGTTTATTCTTTGGTTTTTGGTGGAGTAACTCCTATAGGCTCATTGTATGCTGGTACATTATCTCAAAGGTTTGGCTCCAACATAACTTTTATAGTAAGTGGAATAATCGCCCTTTCGTATACACTTTATGTCTTAGTGTTTCAATATAAAAAAGTATATAAAGTATGATGTTTTTTTATTCTAATTTTACTCTCAGCTCTCAAGAGGTCCTACATCAAGCATTAATGAGACTTAATTTTCCCGCATTTCTTTTACCGAAAAGCACAATATGAAGTCTAGATGAGGTAGGCGTAGTATTCATATTTAAATCTCCTTTCATAAAAAATGACCTATATATGAATAATACAAATCAGGAGGGGTGTCAATAATTTATCTATCTTTTAAAGGCAACTCAATAGTGAAAACACTACCTTTTCCTACCTCGCTTTCTACAGTAATAATCCCTTTGTGTTCTTCAATTATCTTTTTAGAAATAGCAAGTCCTAATCCTGTGCCACTGTATTTATTATTTTTACCTCTATAAAATTTATCAAATATATATTTTATTTCCTCTTGCGAAATTCCTTGCCCCTGGTCTTCAATCCTTATTACAGCTTTTTTGTCCTTTATGTCAAGAAACACCTTAACATATTTTCCTCTACTACAAGCTTTTATTCCATTGTCAATTATATTCACTAATACTTGTTTTAATCGATTTACATCCCCATTTATGACAACCCTATCAATCTTTTTTTTGCAAATTAAATTTACTCCATAATTGCTAGCATGAGGTCTTAAAATTGCGACTGTATCCTCTATCAATTTATCTAACTCTACTTCTTCAAAACTTAGTTTAACCTTATTTAATTCTATCTTAGAAAAATCCAAAAGTTCATCCACTAAACAAGAAAGTCTATCTGTTTCTTCATCAATAATGTTCAAATACTTATATAGTTCACTATTTTTTTCTACCAAATCCATCGCAGTTATTGCGAATCCTTTTATAGAAGTAAGAGGTGTTTTTAATTCATGAGAAATATTGCTTATAAATTCATTTTTCATCTCTTCTAACTGTCCCAATTCTTCGGCCATTTTGTTAAAAGAATCCGCAAGTATTCCTATTTCGTCATTTGAAGTTTTCTCCGCTCTCACTTTAAAATTGCCCTTTGCCATTTCCTGAGTTGCCTTTTTTACCATTTCAAGAGGTTTTGTTAATTTATTTGCTATAAAAAATCCTATTATCAACGCAACTAAAGAAGACACTGTCAAAACAAGCGCTAAAAATAAAACCAGTCTTTTTATTATGTTGGAAACTTCCTCCAAAGAAGAAGAAAGCCTCAAAATTGCCACATAATTTAATTTGTTTTTTATAGGAACCGAAACGTGTAAAACTCTTTCATTATTGATTTTTTCTGTATAAACTCCACTTTCTCCAGAAATAGCTTGTATGACATCCGGGGTGAGTATTTTGACAGGGACAGGAGTAGATGAAAGTGTGGAATCTCCTAAAAGCATACCTTCCATATTTAAAACCTGAACTTGAGCATTAGTATCTGTAGCAAGCTTTTTAACTACATCTTGGCTTATTGTATATATATCTGCATCAATGTAGCTGTCAAACACACGAGAAAAAGAAGTGCCCTGAGAAGTTAATATCTCAATTATATTGTCAATATAATATTTTTCAAGAGTTAAAGTAGATATGACTCCGAAAAAAATTATTATCATTGTAATCAATAAAATATATGAAATGGTAAGTTTAATCTTTATACTCATTTAGTTTCCCCCAAAATAGTACCCAACTCCCCATTGGGTATGTATATATTTCGGCTGGTCAGGATTTTCTTCAATTTTCTCCCTCAATCTTCGTATATGTACGTCCAAAGTTTTCGTATCCTCCATAAAAGAGTCGCCCCATATAGAAGCAATAAGTTCCTCTCTCTTTACAACTTTTTTCCTATTTGTCATCAACATCTTTAAAATCTGAAATTCTCTCGGAGTAAGAAAAACCTCCTTTCCTCTTACAAAAGCCTTATTCTGGAGCAAGTCCAATTTTATTTCATCATATTCCAACAAATTGATACTTTTACTTAAAGCATTAAATTCATAAACCCTTCTTATAACCGCCCTTACTCTGGCGACAAGTTCTCTCGGGTTAAAAGGTTTTGTTATATAGTCATCTGCTCCTAGCTCTAAGCCCAAGATTTTATCCACATCCTGGCTTTTGGCTGTCAAGATAATTACTGGAGTATTCACTTTCATGGCTCTTATCTTTTTCAAAATTTCAAAACCGCTTATGTCCGGAAGCATTATATCCAACACTATAACAGAAAACCTTTCCCTCTCTAATAAATAAAGTGCCTTCTCACCCTCATGCACTATTTCAGTCTCGTAGTATTTATCCAAATTTATTTTTACAAATTTAGCTATATTAACATCGTCTTCAATTACCAATATTTTGTGCATTTTGCCACCTCCTCACCATTATATTATCATACTTTTATAAAAATTAACAATTGCATTTTTCAATTATCCGATATTTGTAACCCAATTTATAAAAAATTTTCCCTTACCCCTTGAAACTTAAAAAATTTTAATGTATCATAAATATAGAAGATAATATATTTCTGTTAAAATATATTATCTTCTAAAACTTAATTTTAATTTCATATTTTTACATAGAAGGAGGAATAAAAATGGCTGATTTATATGGAGTTTACAAATGTGAAAAATGTGGAAATATAGTAGAAGTGCTTTACGAAGGGGTTGGCACTTTAGTCTGCTGTGGCGAGCCAATGGTAAAAATGCAAGAAAAAACAGGAGATACAGGCACAGAAAAGCACACACCTGTTATTGAAAGAAATGGAAATATTGTAACAGTAAAAGTAGGAAGTATACCTCACCCAATGGAAGAAAAGCATTGGATTGAATGGATTTCTCTCTTAGCTGATGGGTTATATATGAGAAAAGTATTAAAACCAGGTGAAAAGCCAGAAGCAGTTTTTGTAACAGAGGCAAAAGATTTAAAAGCCTGGTCCTACTGCAATTTGCACGGTCTATGGAAATCTGAATGAAAATAAGGGCAAAAAAGCCCTTATTTTTTACTATCTAGCTTATACCTCTCCAATTCTTTTTCTGTCAAAGAATATTTATTAAACACAATTAAGTTTAGTATAATTATAGAAGGTAAATTTGATATAATAAATATCGGTAGTTTCTGGAGGTTAGTCGAAGGAGGCTTTATCAATTGAAGTGCATAAGATGTAAGAAAAAAGCAGTTATCACTCTAAAAAGGCATAATGCAGCCTTCTGTGCTTATCCTTTTGATGTAATTCTTAAAAATTATTTTGATAAAAAGATGCTTGACAAGCTTTCAAGAGTAAAAATTCTTCTCATTGGCTGTGGTGGACTTGGTTCAAATGTTGCAGTGATGCTTATAAGAAGTGGTATTAAAAACCTCACAATAGTCGATTTTGATGAGGTAGATATCTTAAATCTCAACCGACAAAATTACTTTTTACATCATGTAGGAGAAAAAAAGGTATTAGCCCTTAAAGATACTCTCTTTAAAATCAATCCCCATGCAAACATAGCAGCCAAAAATATAAAAATTGATGAGTCAAATTTAGATGAGTTAATCCCTCAACATGATATAGTTGTGGAAGCTGTTGACAATGAATTTACCAAAACGCTGATTTTTAAAAAAGCACAAAAACACAATAAAAAAGTGGTTTTGGCTTCAGGTGTCGCAGGATTTGGTGATTGTGAAAATATTAAAATAAAACGGGGTAAAAACTTTTCAATTGTGGGGGATTTTGTTACATCGATTAATGAAAAGAAACCTTTGGCACCCAAAGTCATGGCAGTCGCCGCCATACAAGCAGATGAAGTATTAAGGATGATAAATGAGCTTGAGTAAAAATGATGATATAATAAAGTATATTGCAGCTGTGAGCTTAAATATCTCTTCTTCTTTATATCGCAAGATATCGCTCCTATAAAAGCAATAGAAGGAGAAAAGAGACTTATGTCTTAATAAATTTTAAAGGGGACAGCTTTAAAAACTGTCCCTTTTATTTTCTCTATTCAAAAATTACTTTCCACTCTTTAAAGCCTCTGCAGCTAATTCTTTAAAAGTTTGAGATGTATGTGTAGCTCCAGTAACAGTATCTACTTTATCAGGGTCTTGCTTCTCAATAAGCTGCTGTTCCAATTTCTCAAATGCTTCTTTTGGTGTAACACCTGACTTAGCCTTCATATTTTCTGCATATTGCTGGTCATCTCTCTTTAACTGGCCATCCTTATTTACTTCATTATAAGTTACGGATGCTATTTTACCGTCTTTTACAGTTATCTCAATCTGTCCCTTCCATCCGTGCTCGTCAAAATTAGGTTGTTCCGCTTTGTAAGTACCATCTTTGTAAGTACCAGTTGCTGTTTTAGAAGAACAGCCACTTATTGCAAACACCAAAAATAATCCCACTAATACGAGTGTTAAAATCCTTCTCATAAAATCACAGCCTCCCTTTTAATACAAATTTTGTGTAAAAATATTATACTGTTTTGTTAAAATAATGTCAATGTTTTTCGCTCACCTCCCTTCTAAAAAATATCTTAATAAAACCTAAAATCTTGATGCCAGTGAAGATAAAATCATTATGAGTCCTACAATTTGATATATTTTTATCGTATCGGCATTTGCTTTTACCAGCTTTGGTATTTCGTCATAATATTTGCGGGCAACATTTACAGACCTCACAGCTAATGGAATTGTTATAAAGGTCACAATCCATATTGGATTTTTAGTAACTAAAGCTATTAAAGCAAGAGACAGATAGGCTGCTACATAAAGAGATGCGTACACTATCACTCCTTTTTGTTTGCCAATTCTAACTAACAAATTGTATTTATGTCCTTTGAGGTCTGCTTCATAATCTGGATACTGGTTTATCCAAAGAACATTGGTTATTAAAAACCCAATAGGCAAAGAAACTAATAAAACATCTATACTTACATGATGAGTCATCACTAAATACATCCCTATAACTATCAAAGGCCCAAAAGTTATTCCTACAGCTATTTCTCCAAAGCCTCTGTAGCTTAATTTAAAAGGAGGCAAACTATAAAAAACTGCTATTAAAACTCCAGCAAGCCCTACAATAAATACGCGAGGTTCTCTAAATATGACAATAGCTAGCCCTATAGCACAAGCTACAAGTATTGTCACTAAGGCAATAATTACTGTTTCTTCGACTGTAAGTTTACCTTCGACTATAGTTTTCTTCCCTCCACTAAAAGGAGTTCTTTTATCTGGAGTTACAAAAGTATCTACCCCAGATTTATAATCAATAAATTCATTGACTGCATTTTTACCTATCTCAATAAGGTAAATGCCTATAACTGAGACAACAAACCAGAACAAGTCAAACTCTCCCGTTTTACCATAAGCATAGGCAGCCGCTACAAACATAGGCACAGTAGATGCTATCCATATCTTAGGGTCTGCCAACTGCCAAAAACCCTTCCATACCCTTAAAAATTCTTTTTTATCCATAAAACTTCCTCCAGAAATATAGAATTACTTAGTCATTAAAGTATATTCTGGATCTGTAATCCTAAAATTTCCTTTTAACCCAGAAGTTATATACACTTTTTTATCATCTGTCACAAATATTGCTTCTACTCCAGGTAAATTTTCTGCAACCCTCATACCCTCATCTAAACCCATAACAAAAACTTTTGCTAGTGCATCACCATCTATAGAAGTATCTGTTATTATAGTAACGCTATATAAGTGATTATCCGCAGGATAACCGGTAAAAGGATTTAATATATGATGATATAATTTTCCGTCTTTTTCAAAATATCTTTCATATACCCCTGAAGTGACGACAGCTTTTTCACCAACCTCTACTATCCCAAAATATTCACCTCTGGGTTTAAAAGGAGTTTGAATCCCTACGCGCCAATTAGTTCCATCAGGTTTTGTACCAATTGTAAGGACATCACCGCCCAAATTTATAATAGCATGCTTTACACCTTCTTTTTTTAAAACTTCTGCCACTTTATCTGCAGCATAGCCTTTCGCAATACCTCCCAAGTCTATGCTCATACCTTTATCTTTTAACATAACGGTCATATTCTTTTCATCTAAAACTATATTTTTATAGTTTACAAGAGGAAGTTTAGCTTTTATTTCTTCCGCTGAAGGCACTCTGGCTTTATCGGTACCAATATTCCAAAGATTTACTATAGGACCTACCGTGATATCAAAATAGCCTTTTTCAATTTCAGAAAAATGTATTGCTTTTTTTATAACGTAAAAAGTATCAGGAGACACTTTTACGGGTCTAATCCCTGCGTTTTTATTAATTTCACTTACTTCACTATCCTCTATAGTGACGCTCATTTTCTTTTCTATATCTTCAATGGCTTTAAATCCATCATCCAATACTTTTTTGGGAACCTTGTCGTATACAGTCAAAGTACAATAAGTATCCAGTGCAAATTTAGTATCAGATATAGGTTGAGAATTTTTATTTGAACACCCAGAAAATATAAATATCAGTAGAAAAATACCGAAAAATGCTGTAAATTTTTTCATATAATAACTCCTCCAAGAATAAGGCCTTTAACCAATTTTAGTAATTTCTATATAAAAGCTTAGTCGTCACATCAATCAAAATTTGTTTTGGTGGAGAATCTTTTAACATAGCTATTTTGCCAAAAGCTTTTTTAGTATACTTCTCTGCTAACATTTTTGATTGGGTTATCCCACCATTTTGTTGAACAAATGCAACAATGCGTTTTATGTCATCCTCACAATAATTTCTCTTTTTTATCAACGATATAATTTTTTCATCTCTATTCCTTTCTAAAGAATAGATTAAAGGAAGTGTAAAGACACCCTGTCGTATATCATTACACAAAGGCTTCCCCACAACACTTTCTTCCCCAGTATAGTCTAAAATATCATCTATAATTTGAAAAGCTATTCCAATATTATAGCCTATACTAGCCAATACTTTGGACAACTCTTCTCCACAGTTGCTTTCATAAGCTCCCACATAAAAGCTTAAAGCGAAGAGAACAGCAGTTTTTGCAGCTATTCTTTTTAAATAATCGATTATTGTAATATTTATGTCATATCGGCTTTCAAATTGAGCAATCTCTCCTTTGCATATTCTTGAAACCACTTTAGAGACTTTTTTTAAATTCGCAACATTGATATTATCTGATAAAAGCAAAAAACTCTGTGAAAAAAGAAAATCTCCAATAAACACTGCATAATCTTTACCATATTCTGCCTGAATAGTGGGTTTACTGCGCCTTATTAAAGCACTGTCAATTATATCGTCATGCACTAAAGTAGCCATATGAAGCATTTCAATAGCAGCTGCTAAAGGTAATATCTTTTTTCTATCATAATCTCCAAATTTAGCCGATATAATTACAAAAGCAGGCCTTAACATTTTGCCACTATTATTTACCATATCTAGTAGTATATCGCTAATTAATTTGTTTGAACTTTTTACACCCTTTTTCATGATTTTTACAACTTCTACAAGTTCTTTTTTTACCTCTAAATTATCATTCCAAAACTTATCCATTTAACCACCTTTAACCTTTATCAAGAAAAATTTAGTATTTTAATATTTTAAATTTATTCCAGTGTTTTAAAAGAAATTTAGAAGATAAACCCACAAAGATACCAGTTCCTATCCCTGCTATCATCAACACAGGCAGGTATATCATTATATTTATATTTTGAACTATTGCAGAAGCCACCAACATCTGCCCAATATTGTGAAATACTCCCCCTGAAACACTTACTCCTACTTCACTAACATGATTTTTCCCAATGTTTTTGACAAGATGCATAACAACAAGACTTAACAAGCCCCCTCCTAAACTGTAGAAAAAGGTAGAAGGCGAAGAAGCAAAAAAAGTAGCTAATAGTATTCTCACAATGAGAACAATTAATGTATCAATAAAACCAAATAAATACAAAGAAGTAACAGTGATTATATTTGCAAGGCCTAATTTAGCACCAGGAGCAATAAAAGGAACAGGCAGCATTCCTTCTATAATATATAAAATCAATGAAGTAGAAACTAGTATTGACAAAAAAACCATTTTCTTGGTCCTGGACATATTTGTATATTCAATAGGTAACTTCGTCGATCTCCACACTTTTATCCCCCCTTATCTCTACCACAATCCTAAAGGGGAGGCACACTATGCTTTGCCCTGGTTTATCAATAAATCCCTCTTTCATACAGATTTTATCCGGACACTCGGCATGAATAACCTGAACTCCCCCATTTTTGACTAACAATATATTTTTACCTTGCTTTGTAACTATAGGTATTTCTTCTTTATGATTTACATCATCCAATGACACCTTTTTGTACACTTTACCATCTATCATTATTACCGCATATTTATGGTGATACTGTTGGGTTGCTGATATTCTATAAAACACCAACAACCCAACAGATAAAACCGCTACAAAAAGTATAATAAAAATATCACCTTTTTTCACATCAAGTAGCCCTCTCTTTAACTTTTATCAACTTATATAAAGATATGTTTTTCGAGCAAAGGTAGTCTTCTTCCACCAATTTTTTATCCATGGAATTACATAATAGTCGAGGCCAAAAGACCTCCCTGCTCCTCCCATTAAAGCTATAGCAGCGAAGATATACCACAATATTGACTTATCTGCCATTGCTGACAAGATGAAATTAAGTGCTAAGAATATAGAACCAGCAGATGCAAGGAAAGTAAACAAACCCGCTATTAAAGCCAATCCTATTGCCACCTCTGCTAATACTACCATGACCTGGAATAAGAAAGCATGGGGTACTACAAAAGTATCCATAAACCACTTATAAAAAGCCGGCGGTTCCTTTAATAAAGGCTGCAAAGTTTGAACAGCAGTAGCTCCAGAAGTAGCATTAGCAGTTGCGCCGGATACATCAGAGGTAGTTATAATAAATATTTTTGACGGGTCAAGCCATCCTTGCTGTATTTTATTTATGCCTTCAATAAGCCACAAAGCGCCTACATATATTCTCAAAAGGACAAGCCAAAAAGTAGGAACATGGGCTGCAATATGCCCTCCCAATATTGAGCGATTGTTTTTGACTTCAAAGAACTCATGGTAAATGTACGATAACACAGCATCAATGCCAGCTACCCCAAAAAGGTAGTGCATGTTCACAAGATGCTTAATAGCCATTGCTAAAAAACCCGTCAAAGACACACCCATAAGTTCTGCTACTGCATATCTACTTCCTATGGATACCATAAATCCATGATATTTAGGTTTAAAAGGTTTTTTCTCTTCCCCTTTTATGTCTGCCACTATATTATAAACAGCAGTTTCCGCTGACTGCAGCGCTGTCTCTACAACTTGAGGTATAGGTTTCCCATCTATTTCATAATACGCCAAGTCACCTATCACATAAATGTTTTCTTTTCCTACTGCTTGCATGTATTCGTTTGTTTGGACTCTGCATCTTCTACCTAACTCTAAGCCAAAATTCTCAACGCATTTGTTACCCTGAACTCCACATGTCCATATTAAAGTTTTTGTCTCAATCTTTCTCCCATCTTTTAAAACTATATAATCCTTTGCTACTTCCACTATAGGAGCATTAGTCAAAACTTCTACTCCTTTTTTATTCAAAAACTTTTGAGCTTTAGTAGCTAATCTTGCATTTAAATTAGGAAGTATGGTATTCAACGCTTCTACCACCATAATTTTAACATCATTGCGATCTAAATGATATTTATCACACAAACTTTTTGTCCATTCCATCAATTCACCCGCAGTCTCAATTCCTGTGAAACCCGCGCCAGCTACTACAAAGGTAAGCATTTTTCTTTTTTTCCCAAGGTCATTTTCAGCACTTGCTTTTCTAAACATTTCCTCAATATGTTCTTTTGTTTTAATAGCAGCTTCTAATGTTCCTACTGTAAACCCGTATTCAAATACACCAGGTATGCCAAAATCGCAAGGCTCACTTCCAATTCCTAAAATCAAATAATCATAATCATACTCTCCGTCTTTTCCAATTACACTTTGCCTTTCATAATCAATTTTTTCCACTTCATCTGTTATGACTTTTACTTTTTTGTTTGCGAAAATTTTGTGTAAGTATACACGAACGCTATCAGGTTCTATTCTAGAACCAGCTACTTCATGTAAATCTGTTAACAAAGTATGATAAGGTTTCTTGTCAATAAGAGTTATTTCTACAGTGCTGTCATTTTTAAATTTTTTGCTTAATAGTTTGGCGGCATGCACGCCCCCATACCCGGCCCCAATGACGACAATTCTTTTATGACTACTCATAAAAACACCTCTTATTTGATATATTTATAACAGTATTCCTTCTATAAATTTTACTATATAACTTACGCTTTGTCTATAGTTTAACAACAAAAAACTTTATCTTATATTCTTTTAAAAAAATATGGGGATATGCCTTATCAAAAAAGCATACCCCCATACCGTATTTTGCGATTTCACTAAGTTTCCATAAGCAGAGCCATCGTTTTAAAAATGCCTAAATTTAAACAAAATCACATCGTTTATTGCTGTCCTTGAGCAAGTGGAGCAGGTAATACAAACGTCCTTTGAGCCAATTCAGCATCAAGCATGAATATAGGCTGTATGTTGTCTCCTATAAGCTCTAACTTGTCAACAAGTCTCTGGAAGCTCTCTTCTTCTTCTACCTGCTCATTGACAAACCACTGCAAAAATGCATTTGTGGCATGGTCTTTATCCTCAATTGCTATATCAACAAGCTTATGAATCCTTTCAGTTACACTCTTTTCATGACTCAAAGCTTTTTTAAAAAGGTCTAAAATACTTTCAAAGTTTCCCTCTGGTTTTTCTATCGGGTACAGAGTCACTTTCCCACCCATGCGATATATGTACTCGTAAAAAATTCTCGCATGTGCAAGTTCTTCTTGTGTCTGAACTTTGAAAAAATTAGCAAAACCTTCTAAGTTTTTCTCTTGAAAATAATTTTCCATTGCTACATATAGATATGCAGAATAAATTTCGTAATTCAACTGTTTATTTAATCCTTCTAACATCCTGTTACTCAACATACAAAACACCCCTCTCCTTCTACAGTATTATTGTACTTCCTTATATTTCTATTGTACACTTTTAGAAGCCAAAAAACAAGTAATAGTCCAGTATTTTAAGAATTTCCTTGAATCTTCCCTTGGTTTTCTACTAATTTCTTCTTCTCTTTTATTTTCTCTTCATCTGCAAGATAATAATGTCTTATAGGCTTTAAATCATCATCAAGCTCATAAACTAAGGGAATACCTGTAGGTATATTAAGTTCCATTATCTCTTCATTTGAAAGATCGTCAAGGTACTTCACAAGCCCTCTTAAACTGTTGCCATGGGCAACTATGAGGACTTTTTTACCGGATTTTATCGTCGGCGCAATTTTTGATTCCCAATACGGAATAACCCTATTAATTGTGTCAATCAAGTTTTCAGTGAGGGGAATTTCATCTTTAGAAAGGTCAGCATATCTGGGGTCAAAGCCGGGGTATCTTGGGTCATCTTTTGTCAATGCAGGAGGCCTTACATCAGCAGACCTTCTCCATATTTTTACCTGTTCTTCACCGTATTTTTGAGCAGTTTCAGCTTTATTGAGCCCTTGGAGTGCTCCATAATGCCTTTCATTGAGCCTCCATGATTTATAAACCGATATCCACATCAAATCCAGTTCATCTAAAACAATCCACAAAGTTCTTATAGCCCTTTTAAGTACTGAAGTGTAAGCACAATCAAATGTGTATCCTTCTGCCTTTAAAGTCCTGCCACTTTCTCTCGCCTCTTCAATACCTCTCGGTGACAGATCCACATCCGTCCAGCCAGTAAATCTATTTTCCATATTCCACAGGCTTTCTCCATGCCGCAGTAAAACAACCTTATGCATACTTTTCCCACCTTTCACATATTATATATCAAAAATTTATACAAAGATTTTCTGTGTTTACATACTCTATCCTGTTTTCTTAATTATATCTCACTTAAAACTTAAACACAATAGTATTGATAATTGTTCTTATCTAAGATTTATATGTATCTGAAAATCCATATTTATGAAATACTATCTATTTATGTGATTTTTGATAAAATAATAGGTATTGCCAGATTACTAATTCTCAACACATAGTCCCTGCTTACTATACCCTATCCTGTTTTCTTAATTATATTTCAATTATTCTCCTGATTCCAACAATATTGATAATTATTCTTATTAGGTGAATTTATAATGAGAAAAGCCAATTTTAAGGAATGTATTGATAAAATTGATAAAATAAAATCAAAAAAAGAAATAATTTTTAAAAACATTTAAATTCTAAAGGAAAACGTCTTTTTTCTACATATCCATACCCTTTTTCAGCAGTATATTTTCTTCTAAAAGTTAATTCCTTTAATGCTGTAACTTTATTCTGATTCTGTATTCTCGACATATATAAATAGGGGGTTATATCTATACACTCCATTTTCAAGTAAGCTTTATACTGTGTATCGTAAAATCTCTCAATTGTATTTTTGATTAAATCCTTATCATCTTTAAGAATATAAGAACAACCAGATAACAAATTAATTAAGACAAATAGAATAACTGCCAATTTGAAAAATTTTTCAAGCCAACTCATCTTTTCCCTCCCATCTCCTTCTTCCTTTCCCATTGTAACCCATTAAATGTTAAAATTTATTAAAAAACTATTAAGTTTTGATTACAAAATGGTTACAGTATAAATTTTTATTTAAGAAATATAAAATTCCATTCTCCCTTGACTTAAAAGATTAAGTGTATTACAATACACATTAGGAGGTGTACGTGATGAGAACAAATATAGTCATAGATGAAAATCTCATCAAAGAAGCGTTAAAAATCTCAGGATTAAAAACTAAAAAAGAAGTTGTCAATTTGGCTTTAAAAGAATTTGTAGAAAATCGCAGAAGAAAAAATTTAATGGAGATAAAAGGAAAAATACAGTTTGATGAAAATTATGATTACAAAAAAATGAGGGAAGGCAAATGATTTTGGTAGATACATCTGTTCTAATATCTTTTCTGAAAGGCATAGAAAATGAAAAAGTAAAAAAATTTGAAGAAATAATACAGAATAATATCCCCTTTGGAATAAACAATTTTATCTATCAAGAATTATTACAAGGAGCAAAAACTGAAAATGAATTTAACTTAATTAAAGAATATTTAGCCACACAAAAATTCTATGACCTAAAATATGGCACCAAATCTTATGAAAACGCTGCAAAATTGTATTCCAAGTGTAAGAAAAAAGGAATCACTATTCGCAGCACTATAGATTTACTTATAGCAGAAACAGCCATTGAAAATAATTTATATTTGTTACACGATGATAAAGATTTTTCTTTAATTGCACAAGTTGATGAAAGATTAAAAGAGTATTGATAAGGGCTGTCTTTTCCAAACCTATGCTTCGCAAAAAAGTAGATTTACCCCCCTTGGTTAGCACTTACACAAACAAAGGGGACGGTTCCTTTTGTCTGAAATCTAAGAATCAGACAAAGGGAACCGTCCCTTCGTCTGAAAATATGTATACTTGTATCCTTATAAAAACAATCATTTATCCGACAAGATATAATCTTATCCGAGAACCAAACTCCTTCCACAATCATCTATAAAGTGAGAAGGTCATCCGGATGACTCATCTCATCGCAAAATAGGAGGTGTAAGATTGGAAATCGTACAAGAAGTAAAGAAAGCTAAGCAAGGAGACAAGTCCTCCTTTGCAAAACTCATATACCATTTTGAAAAAGACATGTATATAGTGGCAAAAAGCATATTGCAGGACGACAATGACTGTGCTGATGCCGTATCTGAAACTGTACTAAAAGCTTATGAATCTATTTCTCAATTAAAGCATCCAAAGTATTTTAAAACATGGCTTATGAAAATTTTAGTAAACAATTGCTACCAAATAAAACGCCTCCAGAAAAGAGTAATAACAGTAGATGACTTCCCTGATATTCCTATATCCCAGGAAGAATACAATAACACAGAATTGTATCAAGTGTTGAACAAATTAGAAGGTGATTTAAAAGTAATAGTGGTAATGTATTATTTACAAGACATGCCAGTCAAAGAAATTTCTAAAATATTGGATATTCCGGCGGGTACTGTAAAGTCACGACTTTCAAGGGCACGAAAGCGAATGAGAGAAATATTAAGTTTGGAGGGGGTAGATGTGTCCTATGAATCGAAAATTTGACAGACAAATACGTGACCTTTTACAAAAGAGCAATATTGAAGTGCCTGAAAACTTTCATAAAAGAATAGAAAATACCCTAAATATGATAAAAGAAAGGAAAGGAGAAAATGAAATGATAAAAAAGAATGCTCCTAAGAAAATTGCTGAAAGGACATTTCTAAAAGTAGCTTCATTGTTAGTTATAGGAGCACTGACAATAGGGATAATAAACCCTGCCATAGGGAAAAACATCCCTGTGATTAAATCAGTATTTGAGTATTTGTCAAATATTGGTGTTGAAAAAGCCGATTATCAAAAATATGCTGTAGGAATAGGTGCCTCTCAAACTTCCAAAAGTATTGAAGTGACATTAAATGAAGCAGCTTTCGATGGTTCCAGATTGGTAGTAGGATATACAATAAAAGGTGAAAATATTTCTCAAAAAATCAAAAAAGATCAAATCTTCATTGATAGCACTGCTGAAGCCACAATAAATGATGAAAAATTATCTGCTGGTAGCAATACCGTTTCAGGAATTTTAACTGAAGACAGCACTTTTGTAGCGGTAGCGAAATATGAACTTGTACGAGGATATCTTGATAAAATTCCTTCTTCTATAGATGTAAAAATAAACATAAGAGAAATAACTTTTTATGAAGGAACAAATAGACACCCTATTAAAGGCAATTGGAATTTTAATTTTACAATTCCTGCCTCCAAAACTAAAGTAGATTTAAAAATACTCGAATCAAAAATTGTAATCAATGACAAATTAGGTGAAATCAAATTTAATAAAATAATTCTTTCACCCTTTTCCACCAGCATAGAAATTGAAGCACCACAAGACCCTGTAGTAGGTTGGTACGAATACACAGACGAATATCAATATATGCAGCCAAGTCTATGGACTGTAACTGACGATAAAGGCAATATCCTTAAGTGGGAAGCAGAGTATAATCTTTTTGATATAAATGGCAAAGTAGAAAAAGACAAAGCCTATCCTAGATTAATAAAATTCTCTCCTGTCAGCCCCGATACTGCATATATAAATATCAAATCCAGTAAATTTGAAGTAAAATTGCCTGTAAAATAACACTTAAATATGGGGTCAGTTCTTTTAACAAAGAACTGACCCTCAGACTGTAGACAAACTTTCGTAAAGGAGATATTTTGCATAAGGAGCGACTTGTACAAAGCGGTAACAAAACTTAGCGAGACTGAGGGTGGAGGCAGGGCCGAAGCCAAGGAGGGCGGAGGCGGGCACTAAGACAGGACGTTGCCTGACGGGGTACCCTGCCAGAGCCCGAAAGTCGAGTTTAGTTTTGTCGCTTTGGAACATCGGAGCGACGATGCAAAATATCTCCTTTGAATATTTTTTAACTTTGTCAACAAACTGAAAGGAGCTGATTTATTTTCCAGCTCATTTTTAAATTGAGAAATAATGGGATTTGTAAAAAACGAATAAATTTAACAGAGATTTAACATAAATTTAACATAGATTTAATGAATATTTTTTTTTAAGTTGTTATCATGAAATGAGTGTGATTATTGTCTTTAGATTTCTCAAACGGGGGATGGATATGACAGTTGATAAAAAATATGAAAGTAAGCGAAAAGCGGCTGACGTATTTGGAAGAGTTATCGTTTTCATCTCTGCTTTATTGTTAATAATTATTACTGTTTCACTATTTTTATTTGTGACATCTAAAGGCCTTTCTACTTTTATAAAAGATGGCATATCGATAAAAGAGTTTTTGTTTTCTAGAAGATGTTCCATCCTATGTAGAAAGGCTTGTAGAGAAAATAAGGCGATGTAGGGCGTAAATCACACAGGCAGCCGAAACGACCAAGTTGCGACAGATGAAAGGCTTTATTAAGTATTATATTTTATGCAGATATACAAAATAAAAGAGGATTTAATAAAAACTTATAGATACCTTAAAAGAAATGGCTGAAACTTATAAAGAAGATTATGCCGGGATATACACATTTACAGAGTGGCACACAGCCTGTGACTTTGGGCCATCATCTTCTTGCCTATGTTGAAACAAGTGTTTAAAAGAGTATCTTGTCAAGGTTTCGATGATAGATGAAAAGAGTTTTAGTACGTAACGCCCTTCTTAGGCCCTGGCGCGTTTGCGGGTACCACATTTGATATTGATAGAAAATATGTGGCATCTCTTTTAGGGTTTGATGATATAATCCTTAAACAGCATTGATGGTGTAAGCGATAGAGACTTTGTAATAGAATTTTTAAGCTTCGCCTCCTATAACAATGATGCATTTAAGTAGGTCTGTGAAGAATTAATTTTGTGGTTCACAAAAGAATAAATCAATATTGCATATCCTAAAAATTTTAATATATTTCTAATGGTACTGTTGTTTTCATTTTTTCTTTTATGCTTTCTCCTTTCACTTCGCTTTAAATTTGCATTATTTTCCATATCGATCCCCCATATTAAAAATACTCTGTTCACACGTCACATTTTGTCAATATAGATTATATCATAAATTATATCAGTTTTTATGTCCAATTTGTAACAAATTATTAATTAATTATTAAAAAAATATAAAATCACAGCAAAAAAGTCAGCCAATAATGACTGACTTTCAGACTGTAGACAAACTTTCGTAAAGGAGATATTTTGCGATCGGAGCGACTTGTGACAAAGCGGCAACAAAACTTAGCGAGACTGAGGGTGGAGGCAGGGCCGAAGCCAAGGAGGGCGGAGGCGGGCACCTGAGACAGGACGTCGCCTGACGGGGTACCCTGCCGGAACCCGAAAGTCGAGTTTAGTTTTGTCGCTTTGGAACATCGGAGCGACGATGCAAAATATCTCCTTTGAATATTTTTTAACTTTGTCAACAAACTGAAGCAAATAATTTTATTTGCATAACTATTTTTTCCTCCAATGAGATATAATATTGTTAAGTAAAACTTTGTGAAAGGATTGAAGACTATGGTTTTTATAAAATTCAATAAATTATGGCTAATACTTATATTAATTGCCACAATATTTTCTGTTTTATACCTTTATTATACATTATTCCCAGGAAATATATCTCATGAAGTCTACAAATATTTTTCCCCTTCAGAAATATCAAAAGCGCAAAAGTATCACAAAGTAAATCGATTGATTTACATAACTTCTTTTTTGACAAAAGTAGCTTTTTTGTTATGGCTTGTATTTGGGAATAATGCTATTAAGCTTTCATACTATACCGAAAAATTAGCTTCAGGTAAATACTATGTGAATGTCTTTTTATATTTCATTGCCTTATGGGTAATTTTAAGGTTAATATCTCTACCCTTTAGCCTTTTAAGCCATTCTGTTCAAGTTGAATAATTTTAAATCAATATTTAAAGAGTTAGCATGAGCCAGCGTGACGCCCGGAATTAATTTATATGAATATAAACAACCTGTATTTGATGAGAAAAAGCAGGTACATGTTATGAATGTGTAAAATTTAAAGATGGCAACAAAAGGAACTATTATACGGAATAGATTATCTTGAAAACAATCCCGTAAACGATATTATGTTAAACTGCCCTATAACGTTTGATATAAATGACCCTTTAAAAGAAAAGCGGTTGTTCTGAGGATAGAAAAATATTGGTGAAAGTTTATGGTAGCTAAGTTGGTTTTAATAGAAAATAATTTTACAAAGAATGCAAGAACAAAAGAAACTATACCTTAACTAAATTAAAAGGTATATGATTTATTAAAAATCCAAAGTCCCATTTAACAGCCTCACAGTTATAGAAAGCAAATTACAGCAAGAAATAAAAACGATAACGTTGTTGGAAAAAATAGAGGCAGTAGCAAAATAACGCATTAGTTTTATCTGCCCATTTTGACCATGTAGGTACAACTGAAATAATACTTAACCAGGCGCCGATAATCTCAAATATTTATCCTCCTTTTCTTATTATATCTTATGCAAAATAAATAAAAAAATGCGGTTTCCCGCATTTTACAGTTTGTTGACAAAGTTTAAAAAGTTCTTAATTAGGTTACAAAATTATTACAATTAACACTCGATTTAAGGATTAAGTCTATTTGACAGAACAAAATTTAAGCTCCTGCGTTTTATTCTCCAAAACAGGATCTCATATATCTTGATAGGATTAAAACATCCTCGGTGAACCTATTGTCTTTCTCTTTTTCAAAATATTTTTTATATCTATCGCCTC
>JADBKJ010000017.1 GCA_014896455.1 Thermoanaerobacter sp. | reverse complement strand
TATTTTTTGATATTCGTTCATAGATAAAACGGACAAGCCGTTCACATTTACTTTTGACACAGCATTTAATGCCGCTTTTATAGTATCTATAGATGTAAAAAGAGGAATTCTATATTCTACCGCTGTTCTTCTTAGTTTAAATCCTGCATTATCAGGTTTTTTCCCTTTTGTTGGTGTATTCACTACAGCATCAAAATATCCATCCTTCAGCAATTTTATTGCATGATCAAGAGACATAATATTTACATGAATACCCATCAAACTCAAATACTTACCTGTCCTGTAGGTTGCATATATTTCATACCCCAAACCCTGCAATTTTTCTACTAAAGATACTGCTTCTTGAAAATCTCTTTCCGCTATTGAAAGAAGAATTTTCCCTTTTTTAGGTATTTTAAGACCTGCTCCTTCTAAAGCTTTGTAAAGCGCTCCTTCATAAGTTAAATCTATACCCATTATTTCTCCTGTTGATTTCATTTCAGGACTTAATGAAACTTCAACATCTGTCAATTTCTCCATAGAAAACACGGGAGCTTTTACAACCGTATATGGGGTCTGCGGCCATAAACCGCTTTTATAACCTAACTCTTTTAGCTTTTTGCCTAAAGCCACTTCTACTGCGAGTTTTACCATAGGTATACCCGTTGCTTTGCTCATAATAGGTACAGTGCGTGAAGCTCTGGGATTTACTTCTAACACGTATACAGTGCCTTCTTTTACTGCAAATTGAATATTTATAAGTCCTTTTACGTTTAAAGCTTTTGAAATCTTTTCTGTGTATTCGATAATAGTGTTTATCTCCCGTTCAGTCAAATTTCTTGCAGGATATATTGAAAAACTATCTCCTGAATGCACTCCAGCTCTTTCTATGTGCTTCATTATTCCGGGTATTAATACACACTCACCATCTGAAACTGCATCAACTTCTACTTCTCTTCCATCTATATATTTATCTATTAAAACAGGTTTGCCTGGAGATACTTGGGTTGCATTTGAAACATAGTCGATTATCTCTTGAAGTGTGTTAACTTTTTCCATCGACTGACCGCCTATAACATAGGAGGGCCTTACAAGAAGTGGAAAACCAAGTTTTAAGGCTATATCTTTTGCATCTCCTACTGTCAATGCATATTCGCCTTTAGGTTGATTGATGTTTAGCACTTTTAAAAGTTTTGAGAATTTTTCCCTGTCTTCACTTATGTCAATACTTTCATGCGATGTGCCTAATATTTTTACTCCGTTTTTGACTAACTCTTCTGTAAGATTAATCGCCGTCTGTCCACCAAACATTACCATTACACCAAGTGGTTTTTCCTTTTCATATATGTTTAAAACATCCTCCAATGTGATAGGCTCAAAGTACAACCTGTCTCCCGTGTCAAAGTCTGTGCTGACAGTTTCAGGATTGTTGTTTATTATGATAGATTTAATTCCAGCATCTCTTAAAGCCCATAAAGCTTTCACAGAACAGTAATCAAACTCAATCCCCTGACCAATTCTTATAGGACCAGAGCCTATTACAATTACTTTTGGTATATCATGGGTCTCAACCTCGTCTTCCTCACAATAAGTTGAATATATATATTGTGTAATTGATTCAAACTCTGCTGCACAGGTATCTACCATTTTATAAGAAGGATATATACCATATTTTTTCCTCAATGTTCTCACATCTTCTTCTTTAATTCCCTTTATTGTTGCAATCTCTCTGTCTGAAAAGCCCATTCTCTTTGCTTTTTTAAGAATTTCTTCCCTTAACTCATTTTTCTCTATTTCCCTTTCCATATTTATAATATTTAAAAGCATATTTAAAAACCATTTGTCTATTTTTGTAACGTCATTAATATAATCAATGTCTATATTGCGGCGAAGAGCTTCTGCTATATAAAATAGCCTCATGTCATTAGGAACTGATATGCCTTTTAGTATTTCTTCTGTTTTCATGCCTTTTATATTGTTTAATCGAAGGCCGTAAGCTTTTATCTCTAATGACCTTACAGCCTTCAAAAGGGAGGCTTCAAAAGACCTTTCTATTGCCATTATTTCTCCTGTCGCCTTCATCTGTGTACCTATTCTTCTATCAGTAGTATAAAATTTGTCAAAAGGCCACCTCGGTATTTTTGTCACAACATAATCCAGTGCAGGTTCAAAAAATGCGGTTGTTTTACCCGTGACAGGATTTTTTATTTCATCAAGCCTAAGTCCTATCGCAATTTTTGCAGCAACCTTTGCAATAGGATATCCTGTCGCTTTTGATGCCAGTGCGCTTGAACGACTAACCCTTGGGTTTACTTCTATAACATAGTATTTGTGGCTTTGGGGGTCTAAAGCAAATTGGATATTACATCCTCCCTCAATTTTTAAAGCCCTGATTATTTTAATGCTTGCACTTCTTAACATTTGATATTCGTAATCTGACAAAGTCTGCACTGGCGCTACGACTATACTATCTCCAGTATGAACTCCTACAGGATCAAAATTTTCCATGCTGCAAATCGTAATACAATTATCAGCGGCATCTCTCATTACCTCAAACTCTATTTCTTTCCATCCATACAGAGATTTTTCAACAAGTACTTCTTGAGCCATACTCTTTTTAAGACCTAAATCCACAATCGATATAAGTTCTTCGTCATTGTGAGCTATACCGCCACCTGTACCCCCAAGAGTATATGCAGGCCTTATTATCAAAGGATAACCGTAATTTTTAGCAAATTTAAGTGCATCCTCCACATTTGTGACTGTGACACTTTCAGCAACTGGCTCCCCTATTTCCTGCATTTTTCTTTTAAAAAGTTCTCTATCTTCTGCAGTTTTTATTGACTCGAAAGAAGTGCCTAAAAGTTTTACATTGTACTTATCCAAAATTCCTGCTTCTTTGAGTTTAACAGCAAGATTGAGCCCTGTCTGTCCTCCTAAGGTAGCAAGAATTCCATCGGGCCTTTCTTTTGCTATTATTTTTTCAACTACTTCTACAGTAGGATTTTCAATATAAACAATATCTGCTATATCAGTGTCAGTCATTATGGTAGCTGGATTGTTATTTACAAGTACTACTTGTACTCCTTCTTCCTTTAAAGATTTGCAGGCTTGGGTTCCTGAATAATCAAACTCCGCTGCTTGCCCTATTATAATCGGGCCTGAGCCTATTACCAGAACCTTACTAATATCCTTATATTTCGGCAAAATAAGACCTCCTTTTGTAAACCATGACTATATCCATGAATTTATCAAAAATATCTGTTGAATCACGAGGACCAGGACATGCCTCAGGATGATACTGTACAGAAAAAACTGGCAGAAACTTATGCATAATGCCTTCTACTGTTCCATCGTTTAAGTTTATGTGGGTTATAGTTATCTTGTCTTTATCTATTGACTCCTCTTCAACAGCGTATCCGTGGTTTTGAGAAGTTATATAGTCTTTATTTGTCAGTAAATCCTTAACAGGTTGATTTGCACCTCTGTGGCCAAATTTCATCTTTACTGTATTACATCCAAGGGCTAAGGCTATTATTTGATGCCCTAAGCATATCCCCAGCACAGGTTTCATACCTATAAATTGTTTAGTAAGTTCTATTGCATCAACTGCATCCTTAGGGTCTCCTGGTCCATTTGAAAGAAATATTGCATCGGGATTTATTTGCATGACATCATCATAACTTGCATTGTAAGGAAACACATAAATGTCAAATCCAACAGAATTTAGCATCTTTAAAATGCTTTTCTTGGTGCCAAGGTCAATAAATGCAAGTTTTGGACCAATACCTTCTATACGATAGGGCTTTTTCGTAGAAACTTCTTCCAAAAGATTTGCCTGGTCAAATTCTATGTTGTCGTCAGGATTATGAGTTATAATTCCTCTCATAGTTCCATTTTCTCTAAGCTTTTTTGTCAAAGCCCTTGTATCAATTCCTGATAATACTGGTATGTTGTGCTTATCAAGATAGCTCAAAAGTGACTCCTCACTTTGAAAATTGCTGGGCTTATCGCAATATTCCCGTACAACAAATCCCCTTATATGAGGCTTTTCTGATTGAAAGTCGTATTTGTTAATGCCGTAATTTCCTATTAAAGGGTATGTCATGACAACTATTTGGCCTGCATAGGAAGGGTCTGTTATGGCTTCTTGATAGCCTGTCATCCCTGTAGTAAAAACAACCTCTCCATATCCTTTTTTGTTTTTGCTTATTAACTCACCTTCAAATATGCTTCCATCCTCAAGTTTTAAATAACCTTTCATGCTAAAACCCCATTTCACAAAGTACATCCTCCAGTATTATTAACGCCGTATCTATTTCCTCTTTTGTCACAGTAAGAGGAGGAACAAATCTTAAAACATTGTGGCTGATCCAATTTATGAGAAGTCCTTTTTCCATTGCCTTTGTCACAATATCCGAAGCCTCTTCCATATCCATTTCGCAGCCTATCATAAGGCCTTTTCCTCTCACTTCTTTTATGACACTGTGTTTCTCCTTTAAACTTTCAAGGTTTCCCTTAAAATACTCGCCTTTTTGAGCCACATTATCTAAAAAGCCTTCCTTTGTTATTTCGTTCATCACTGCAATTCCCGCGGCGCAAGCAAGGGGATTTCCTCCAAATGTGGAGGCATGGTCTCCCGGTTGAAAAACAGCTTTATCCTCTTTTGCGACAATAGCTCCTATTGGAAAACCTCCTCCCAATCCCTTTGCCAAAGTCATGATGTCAGGAGTTATGCCATAATGTTCATATCCAAAAAGTTTTCCCGTCCTTCCTATACCTGTCTGAACTTCGTCTATTATAAAGAGAATATCATTTTCATCGCATATTTCTCTTGCTGCCTTTATATATTCCGGTGTGGCTTCATGGATACCACCTTCCCCTTGCACTACTTCCAGCATAATTGCACATACTTCATCATCAATTGCTTCATAAAGAGCGTCAATATCATTAAAAGGTACATATTTAAAACCAGAAAGAAGTGGGCCAAAACCTTTGTGATATTTCTCTTGACCTGTAGCAGTAAGTGCCCCAAAAGTTCTACCGTGAAAAGAATTTTGGGCAGATATAACTTTGTACCTTTTACTACCGTATTTTAATGAGGCATATTTTCTGGCAAGTTTTATAGCGCCTTCATTTGCTTCTGCACCACTATTTGCAAAAAATACCTTGTCCCCAAAGGAGTTTTCAGCGATTATCTTTGCAAGTTGTATCTGATTGTCATTCCAATAAAGATTAGAACAGTGTATAAGTTTTTCGGATTGGTTCTTTATAGCATCAACTAATGCCGGATGACAATGCCCCAATGAATTTACTGCAATGCCTGCAACAAAATCGAGATAAACATTCCCTTTGTCATCCCACACTTTTGTCCCTTTTCCCTCTACCAGGGTAATAGGGTATCTGCTGTAAGTATTCATTAGATATTTCTTATCCTCAGAGATTATCATCGTCAAAACATTCCTTTCCTATCATAGTACCTATTCCTTCATCAGTAAAAATTTCAAGAAGCAATGAATGTGCAAGCCTTCCGTCAATTATGTGAGCTCTTTTCACGCCATTTTCAACAGCTTTTATGCAACATTCAAGTTTTGGTATCATTCCACCGTTTATGCGTCCCGAATTCATAAATTCTTTTGCGTGCTCTAAGTCTATTCGGGATATTAAGCTACTTTTATCATTTATATTTGATAGAATTCCTTCGACATCTGTAAGTAAAATTAGTTTTTCAGCCTTTAATGCCTCTGCGATTTTCCCTGCTGCAGTATCCGCATTTACATTGTATGTTTTGCCGTCATCTCCGAAAGATGTCGGTGCAATAACAGGTATATAGCCTTTTTCTAGCATCATCGTTATCACATCTATGTTTACATCTACAATTTTTCCTACGTATCCTATGTCCCCGTTTGAGGTATCTTTTTCCGCCTTTAAAAGTCTCCCATCTTTCCCACTTACGCCAATCGCCTGACCCCCTAGTTCATTGATCAAGTATACAATTTCTTTGTTGATACGACCTGTCAGCACCATTTCAACAATCTCCATTGTGGCCTCGTCAGTAACCCTCAAGCCGTTTACAAACTTTGATTCTATACCTATCCTCTCCAGCATCTTATTTATTTCTGGTCCACCGCCATGTACAACTACGGGGTTTAATCCTACAAATTTCATCAATACAATGTCCTGCATTACCATTCTTTTTAAGTTGCAGTCTAACATTGCACTTCCACCGTATTTTATTACAACTGTCTTGCCGGAGAACTTTTTAATATAAGGGAGTGCTTCTATTAAAACATGGGCTTTTGCGATTTCGTCACCATATTTTTGCTTTCTAATCATGTTCTATAACTCCCGTTAATTTTTACATAATCATAGCTTAAGTCGCACCCCCAAGAAGTCGCACTATATTCCCCGGCCTTCATATCTACGGTTACAGTAATCTCATTCTCTTTCAAAATTTCTTTGGCTAAAGCCTCATCAAAAAAGATGTAACCTCCATTTTCACAAACTTTAATTTCTCCTTTCACGCTTTTTAAATATATGTCAACTCTACTTGCGTCAAAATCTGCTCCTGAATATCCCACTGCCGCGAGAATCCTTCCCCAGTTGGCATCTTCACCGAATATAGCCGTCTTTACAAGATTTGAGTTTACAATAGACTTTGCAGCTAATCTTGCATCTTTTTCAGTTTTTGCATTTATTACATTTACTTCCATGAACTTAGTTGCTCCTTCTCCATCCTTCACAATAAGTTTTGCAAGAGTTTTATTCACATACTCTAAGGCATTATAAAACACATCAAATTCATGAGTCCCTTCTTCTATTGTTTTGTTTTGCGCTTCCCCATTTGCAAGTATTACCGCTGTATCATTTGTGCTCATATCTCCATCAACAGAAATCATGTTATAAGTTTTGTCTACAGTTTCTTTAAAAGCTTTGTTTAATGCAACTTTAGTTATACTCGCATCTGTAAGTATAAAAGAAAGCATTGTCGCCATATTTGGATGTATCATACCTGACCCTTTTGCAAACCCTGCCATTGTAACAATTTTACCTTCTATTACAAACTTAGCTGTCACACCTTTTAAAAAAGTATCTGTTGTCATTATAGCTTCAGCCGCTTGGTACCCACCCTCAGTTGAAAGATTTTCTGCCGCAGCCTCAATCCCCTTTAAAACTTTTTCCATAGGAAGAGGTGCACCAATAACCCCTGTCGAACATACCAGCACATTTTCTTCATCTATTTTAAGAAGTTGTGACACTTTTTTTGCCATGTTAACAGCATCCTCAAAACCTTTTTCTCCTGTGCAGGCATTGGCATTGCCACTGTTTATAATGATCGCCTGTGCTATACCTTTTTCTATTCTTTTCATATCAAGAAGGACTGGCGCCGCTTTAACCTTATTCGTTGTAAATACAGCCACTGCGTTTGCCACTTTTTCTGAATATATGAGTGCGACATCTTTTTTGCTTTTTTTAATTCCTGCAAAGATACCCGAAGCCAAAAAGCCTTTCGGCAGTTCAATACTTCCTTCTAAGATCTCTAACTCTTCCATTATCAAATCCTCCAAATCCCCTTATTTTTTGTTTGTGTTTTTATCTACGGATATATTGGAACTATATCAAGTCCAGTATTTTCATCTATTCCAAACATAATATTCATATTTTGCACCGCCTGGCCTGACGCCCCTTTAACGAGATTATCAATTGCAGACATCACTATTAAAGTATTAGTATGTCTATCAATTTCAAATCCTATGTGGCAAAAATTCGACCCATAAACATTTTTTGTTGCAGGGTAATCGCCAGGTTGTAACACTTTTACAAAATACTCATTTTTATAAAAATCGGTGTAAACATTATAAACAGTGTTTACATCCATATCTTTTTTTGGTTTGCAATACATAGTACTTAAAATTCCCCTTGTCATTGGAGCAAGGTGGGGCGTAAACACAACTGACACTTTTCCACCAAAAACTTTTGAAAGCTCTTGCTCCATCTCTGGGATATGTCTATGCTTTGCAACATTATACGCTTTTATGTTTTCATTGCATTCTGCATACATATTGTTATGGGAGGGATTGTGACCTGCCCCTGATACACCTGACTTTGAATCAACAATTACATTCCCCTCTATTATGCCATTTTTCAAAAGAGGCATAAGTCCTAATATAACGCTTGTAGGATAACATCCCGGATTTCCTACGACTTGAGCCTCTTTTATAGTTTCTCTGTAAACTTCCGGAAGACCATATACCCTTTTAATACCTTCATAATTTTCATAATCTCTACCATACCATTCTTTGTAGACGGAATAATCATCAAATCTAAAGTCAGCTCCTAAATCAATCACCTTTACTCCTTTTTTTACAGCTTCTCTGGCGATTTTTGAAGCATGACCTGAAGGCAAAGCCGTAAATATGACATCGCATTCTGACATTGCCTTTTCTAGGCTTAACTCTTCCAACTCTTTGTCACAAAACCCAATGAGGGATGAATAAACATCCGAAATTGCTTTGGTATTATAACTTTGAGAAGAAAGATATTTTATTTCTACTTTTTCATGCTTTGAGAGAATTCTTATAAGTTCGACCCCTGTATAACCCGTTGCCCCAAATATTCCTACCCTCACCATTTAAAGCGCCCCCCTTTTTTCTATCTCCTTGCATTTATAAATATATATACGGTTTTATTAATATTTATGCATAAAATGTTAAAAAAATATTTTTTGCTGCATATTACTGCATAAATACAATATTTTATTTATAATTATACAACTTTTGTTTTACATTATACCACCACAAAAAAATTTTTCAAGAGTTTTTTATAAAAATTTCGTTAAATTATTGTGTGCAAATAAAAAATAATGATTGACAAATTTCTAACGATGTGTTATATTATAAATTGTGCACGGTATACAATTATAAAATAAATTATTAATAATTAACGGGTTAGCTAGTATTCACATTAATAACTTTCCCAGTATTTTAGGAGGTGTTTTAATAATGAAAGGTTTTGCAATGCTCAGTATCGGTAAAATAGGTTGGATTGAAAAAGAAAAGCCTACTCCCGGCCCTTTTGACGCTATCGTAAGACCTCTAGCTGTGGCCCCTTGCACTTCGGACGTTCATACCGTTTTTGAAGGTGCTATTGGCGAAAGACATAACATGATACTCGGTCACGAAGCTGTAGGTGAAGTAGTTGAAGTCGGTAGCGAGGTAAAAGATTTTAAACCTGGTGATCGCGTTGTTGTACCAGCTATTACCCCTGATTGGCGAACCTCTGAAGTACAAAGAGGATATCACCAACACTCTGGTGGAATGCTGGCAGGCTGGAAATTTTCGAATATAAAAGATGGTGTTTTTGGTGAATTTTTTCATGTGAACGATGCTGATATGAATTTAGCACATCTGCCTAAAGAAATTCCATTGGAAGCTGCAGTTATGATTCCCGATATGATGACTACTGGTTTTCACGGAGCCGAACTGGCAGAAATAGAATTAGGTGCAACGGTAGCGGTTTTGGGTATTGGTCCAGTAGGTCTTATGGCAGTCGCTGGTGCCAAATTGCGGGGTGCTGGAAGAATTATTGCAGTAGGCAGTAGACCTGTTTGTGTAGATGCTGCAAAATACTATGGAGCTACTGATATTGTAAACTATAAAAATGGTCCTATTGAGAGCCAGATTATGGATTTAACGGAAGGCAAGGGTGTTGATGCTGCCATCATCGCTGGAGGAAATGCTGACATTATGGCTACAGCAGTTAAGATTGTTAAACCGGGTGGCACCATCGCTAATGTAAATTACTTTGGCGAAGGAGATGTTTTGCCTGTTCCTCGTCTTGAATGGGGTTGCGGCATGGCTCATAAAGCTATAAGAGGCGGTTTATGCCCTGGTGGACGTCTAAGAATGGAAAGACTGATTGACCTTGTTTTTTATAAGCGTGTCGATCCTTCCAAACTCGTAACTCATGTTTTTCAAGGATTTGATAATATTGAAAAAGCTTTAATGCTGATGAAAGATAAACCAAAAGACCTAATCAAACCTGTTGTAATATTAACATAAAAATGGGGCTTAAACCCCCATTTTTATGTTGATAAAGCTAAATACAACGGTTTTTTTGTGACACAACGGCCTTTTGTTAAAAAATAATAATAAATAGCTATTTTCTTAACATTTTTATTGCCCATTAATACTAATAATATCTTCGAAAGTGATAAAATGTTGCTAAAATCTTAATAGAAGAGGAGGATTATCATGTTCAAAATTTTAGAAAAAAGAGAATTGGCACCTTCCATCAAATTGTTTGTAATAGAGGCACCACTAGTGGCTAAAAAAGCAAAGCCAGGCCAATTCGTTATACTAAGGATAAAAGAAGGAGGAGAAAGAATTCCTCTTACTATTGCGGACTACGATGCCCAGAATGGCACTGTCACAATAGTATTCCAAGAGGTAGGTAAAACCACCCGTGAGCTGGGGACTTTGGAAGCGGGAGACTATATAGAGGACTTTGTTGGCCCATTAGGAGTACCGGTGGAGTTTCCTAATCACAAGAAAGTTTTAGGAATAGGCGGAGGCCTTGGTATTGCCCCACTTTATCCTAAACTCAAAATGCTTCATCAGCAGGGGGTAGAAGTAGTTTCTATTATAGGTGCTAGGACAGCTGAAATGCTAATCTTGGAAGAAGAAATAAAAACTGTAAGTAATAGGATGTACGTGTGCACCGACGATGGCTCAAAAGGCCGCCATGGATTTGTCACAGTAGTACTTAAAGAGCTTTTAGAACAAGGTGAAAAATTTGATGAGATTATTATCATAGGTCCCCCGATTTTGATGAAAATAGGAAGCGAAATTACCAAGCCTTATGGCATACCCACTATGGTGAGCCTTAATCCCATAATGGTAGACGGCACAGGCATGTGCGGTGGGTGTCGTGTCACCGTAGACGGAGAAATCAAATTTGCTTGCGTTGATGGTCCGGCTTTCGACGGCCATAAAGTAGATTTCGATGAACTAATAAAAAGATTGGCCACTTATAAGGAGGAAGAAAAAATTTCCCTCGAAATATTTAATAAAGCTCATGGATGCAAATTAATCAACAAAATAGAAGGAGCTGATAAAGATGCCGTTAAATAGAAGCAAAAAGAAAACACCCATGCCTACTCAAAATCCTGAAGTCCGCAGACGAAATTTTAGCGAAGTAGCTTTGGGCTATTCGGAAGAAGAGGCAGTTAGTGAAGCCAAGAGGTGCCTTCAGTGTAAAAAACCAGGATGTGTTGAAGGGTGCCCCGTTCAGGTACAAATTCCCCAATTTATAAAACGTATTGCAGAAAGAGATTTTGAAGGAGCTATAAAGATTATAAAAGAAACCAACAGCTTGCCCGCCATATGTGGCAGAGTCTGTCCACAAGAAGCACAATGCGAGAAAAACTGTGTTTTGGGCAAAGTAGGTGAACCTGTAGCCATAGGTCGCCTAGAACGGTTTGCAGCAGACTGGGAGAGAACAAGAGGTAGCCATCCCCCGGTGATTCCTAAAAAGCTTGGTAAAAAAGTGGCCATCATCGGTTCCGGGCCCGCAGGTCTTACTTGTGCAGGAGATTTGGCTAAACTCGGCTATGATGTAACGATCTTTGAAGCTCTTCACAAACCTGGCGGCGTACTAGTATACGGTATTCCTGAATTCAGGCTACCGAAAATTATAGTGGAACAAGAAGTAAAATTTATACAACAGCTGGGTGTAGAAATTAAAACCAACATGGTTATGGGCAAAGTTCTGACGATAGACGACCTTTTTGAAATGGGGTATGAGGCTGTCTTTATCAGCACCGGAGCTGGCCTCCCGAAATTTATGGGCATACCTGGTGAAAACTACCTTGGCGTGTATTCAGCCAACGAGTTTCTAACCAGAATAAACCTGATGAAAGCCTATTCTTTTCCCAACACTGACACCCCTATAAAGGTAGGAAAAAAAGTAGCAGTAATAGGGGGTGGCAATGTAGCTATGGATGCAGCCAGGTCTGCCCTAAGAATGGGAGCTGATGAGGTTCATATTGTGTATCGCCGTTCTGAAGAAGAAATGCCCGCAAGAAAAGAAGAATTCGAGAACGCTAAAGAGGAGAGTATTATATTTGATTTCCTTACAAATCCAGTGAGAATAATAGGTAACGAAAATGGTTGGGTCAAAGGTATTGAGTGTATCCGCATGGAACTTGGAGAACCTGACGCTTCGGGTCGTCGTCGTCCAGTTCCTATAACGGGTTCTGAATTTATTATGGATGTTGATACGGTAATAATCGCCATAGGTACTGGCCCTAATCCCCTCCTCACAAAGACCACTGAAGGCTTAGAACTTACAAAACACGGTTATATCGCTGTCGATGAAGAGGGAAGAACTTCCAGAGAAGGGGTGTGGGCTGGAGGCGATATTGTAACGGGTTCAGCTACTGTAATTTTGGCCATGGGTGCCGGAAAAAAAGCAGCTCGCTCCATCCATGAATACTTACAAAACAAAAAATGGCAGCAGTAATATTAGATAAGCCAAATAGGCGATAGCAACTCACTGTAGAAAATGAGATCGCTATCGCCTATTTTTATGAATCTATTGCTTTTCCTCTTCATTTATCTGTTGCTCAGCAATTGTTTTTAAAACTTTGTTGTTTGCATCCACTAATAAAAGCTTTACGTTATTCCCTTGTTTTTTGAGCTGTACAATTTTGTTAAATCCAATAGCCTGGTTCTCGTAAATGTTAAGGCCAAATTCCATATTTGAATTGGGAAATACATATTTTTCAAAATTCTTTAAAACTATTATATTTCCGTTTTTTGTATCAATCATTTCGGTTTTCCCTTCTTTGTAGAAAATTATGGCAATATTGCCTCTCTTATAAAATAACGGAATGTCATAATTTAAGTTTTCCGAAGCATTTGGTATTACAGTGTGCTTTGACGTTTTCAAATTGATTAAATCCATATCATATGACTTAAACTCTTTATCGTTGGCCGTGATAAAAGCAGCCACATCCCCGTTTTTCCTCACCAATAAGCTGGGCTTATCTAATGAAGCTATCTCTTTTTCATTTCTATTTTTATCTATTTTATATATTTTTGTCGTTTTTATATTTATGTTCCTGTACAAATATATATTTCCATTTTCGTCCACATATAGCAAATACCCATTTGCGATGAAGGTGGGTTTTCCCTCATTAAGCTTTTTGTATACCTTTCCTAAGCTTTCAAAATATATATGATAGCCACTACCATTTTTTACTGCTATAACATTTGTAACAGGCATATCTACTTTCACATCATAAGTTTTAAAAGCAGTCAAATCCACCATCTTAATCGTCATATCGCTGTCCTTTTCACCTTTATCAACATATGCAAAATATTGCTCATTTGGCAGCAGCGAATATTGGCTTGAAATCATGTACTTAACAGCTGCATACTCTACTGGCAGCTTATTCCCTTTTATTAAATTTACAATGTTTACGTTATAAAACTTGTCTTTGTCAATTTTCCCTGTCAAAGCATAATTCCCTTCTGTGCTTAACAATATTATGATTTCATCCTTTCTTAAATCAACTTTTGTAGGAAGTTTGTAAAAATTCCCTTTTGACTCTAAAACCAGGTTTTCTCCATCTTTGATGATGACCTTCTTCTCATCTGCATAAACTAACTTTGGGTCAGAATTTTTAGTGAATTTATACTTCTCCAAATTGGCGTATTCATTAGAGCAGGAGATGAAAATCAACGACCCTACTATTAACACTGTTAATAAAAAATACCTCATCTTTTTCATAACCTCACCTCATAAAAATATTTTGTAAAAATTTTAACCGATATACATTACTTCTACATCTCTCTCCAAATTCCTCCTCTAAATTGTAGTATTTCTGTAACATCGCTGTAATATTTTTATGTTTTACCCTCTGTCTTCCACCTTCACTTCCATCGCAAAAACACATACCCAAAAACCAATACCGTTGCAAAAGCCAGTATGGAATTATACAAAAACATCGCCTTTATTCCATAAATATCACTTAAAAAGCCTCCCAATAGACTTCCTATAATCCTTGAAATTCCCATGCCTATTAAATTGTTCATGGTCTGCCCTGAGGCTTTAAGCTCTTTAGGTACCTCTTCATTAATATATGTTGCCATGGAATAATATAAAACTATAAATATTAAGCCGTGTAAAAGCTGTAATGGTAAAAATACATAGGGTTTTGTAACAAAAAATATTAAAAGCCATCTAATCGCAGCAACCAATGTCGCTCCCAGCAACGCATACCTTGTACCTATCTTTTTAAGTATTCTATCAGCGTACAGCAAAAATGGCACTTCACTTACAGCAGAGATAAAATAAGACCAGCCCAAAAGACTACTGCTCCCTCCAAGTTGCTTAAAATAAAGAGGAAAATAAGTGTAGTAAAATCCAAGGGTTACCTGAACCAAAAAATTTAAAGTCATAAGTATGGCTAAATTTTTATTTAAAAAAAGACTCCAAATAGGTATATGCTCTCTTCCAAATTGATGGCCCTTTACAACAGGCAATTTAAATACAATAATAAAAGCCAAAAACATCACAATAATGTTGAGAACAAAAATGCTCCCAATGTACCTTTGCGCAAAAAAGCCTGCTATAACTGACATTAAAGCATATCCCAATGTCCCTGCCATTCTTATAGGTCCAAACTTTTGATTAGTTTCACTTAAATATTCCAATGTTATCGTGTCACTAATGGGACCTGTGGAAGTTTGAAAAAAGGTAAAAAGAGTAATGACAAGTATAAGATAATAAAAATTACTGGATAAAGGATATAAAGCCATTGTGAAAATACTACATAAAAATAAAATCTGCAATACAAAATTTTTGGATTTTGCTCTGTCACTGGTAATACCCCAAATAGGTTGAGCTATTATAGCAACAAAAGGCCCCAATGACATAAGTATCCCAATAGCGCCCTTACTATAGCCAAGATAATCTAAATAAACAGGTAAAAACGTACCGTAAATCGCACCACTCATGAAAAAAACAGCGTAAAATGTTATGAAATAGTAATAAAGTTTCTTATTTGCCTCCATACACTGCCTCCCCACTTTTGTTCATATTATTTCCCTTACACAAAAAGTCAACTTATCTTTGACTTCATAATCTTGATTATATAAAAACTCGTTTTAAATAGCAAATATATATAATGCAGACAATGGGGACGGTTCCTCTTGTCTGATTTATTTTTTAGAAATTTTTAATTCATCCATTCTTAACAAAGCACAACCATAGGTGAAAATAAATTTTCAAAATGCAAGAAACTAGCTTTTGGTAAACTAAAATTAACAGGGTCAAAGGTTGATTTAATGCTGATGGATTACTGCCTCGTGTGTTAATTTTTTTGCTTTATATATTAGTTCTTTCTCTTCCATCACCTGCCCATCCTTCTACAAATTAAACACGTGAATGTATTGTGAAGAATTGTTTTAGTAATAGGATATATGTTGTATAATGATATAAAGGGTTTTATTATAATAATTTTCTGGAGGAAAGTTTAATGAAATTATTATTGAGGTTTATATGGATTTTAATAGTAATTTTTGTTACAGTGGTAATAACATTAGAATATCAGATAATTTCTTTTGCACTTTATGAAAAACCAAAAAAATCTGATGTGATAATAGTTTTAGGCTGTGCAGTATATGGAGAGACGCCAAGTCCTTTTTTCAAAGAAAGGCTTGATGAGGCTTTGAGACTTTATAAAGAAGGGTATGGTAAGTATATAATAGTATCTGGAGGGAAAGGTCCTGGAGAGAATATTTCGGAAGCTGAGGCAGGGAAAGAATATCTTTTAAAAAATGGCATACCTGAAAAGATTATTTTAACTGATGATAAATCTTTTTCTACATATGAGAATTTACTTTTTTCCAAGGAAATTATGGATAAAAATTCATTAAAAACAGCAATAATTATTTCAAATAAATTTCATTTAAAAAGGGCAAGTATAATAGCAAAGCGTATTGGAATAGATGCAAGTTATTCTGGGGTCTTATTAAAAAGATATATGTTAAGTGATGAAGCTTATGGTTTTTTACGTGAAATACCTGCACTTTTATATACATATTTAAAGGAATGAGAATATGGTTGTCTCTTATTGCAAATATACTATGCAAGCAAAATTAACCACAATAGCGGCGTAAAAACAGAGCTTTTTCATCAATTTCGGACGGTTCTTTTGTCTGTAGACAAAAGAACCGTCCCAGACTGTTGACAAAGTTAAAAAATATTCAAAGGAGATATTTTGCATCGTCACTCCGATGTTCCAAAGCGACAAAACTAAGCTCGACCTTCGGGTTCCGGCAGGGTACCGGGCACATTCGACATCCTTGTCTTAGTGCCCGCCTCCGCCATCCGTGGCTACGGCCCTGCCTCCACCCTCGGTCTTGCTAAGTTTTGTTGCCGCTTTGTCACAAGTCGCACCGATTGCAAAATATCTTGTTTACGAAAGTTTGTCTACAGTCTGCCCTCACTTGTTCTATATACCACAATAGAATAGGGAGTAAAGTCATATTTTTTAATACAAACTATAACGATACCCCAACTCAATATTTTTTCTTATAAATTCATAGTTTTTTTTCAAAAAAAGCGAATTTATATCTCTATATACCCTATTTTTAACAATAGTAACTGTGCCACCCGTTTCTATTTCTGTAGTAGGAAAATTCCCCGTTGTAGAAATAGTAACTACATGCTGCTTTTCTATATACCAACCACTTCGCGACATTATATCCCAATACTTACCTACTATTTCGCCAATTTCTTTATTCCCATTTTCTTCTTGGGTTTCAAAAATTGTATACAATCGCAGAATTCCAAAATCATTTTCTTTTTCACGATATACTATATATTGACTCCTACCATTATCCAAAGATTTGATTTCTTCACCATAGGCATCTAATAGCTTTCCTGTTTTTTATCTATAACTTCAATTCTATCATCACCTATTTTTAATATCTTCACTTGAGAAAAGTCGTAAGATAAGCCTATATAACCGCCGTTCAATTTCACTCTTCCAAATATGTCTGGAGTTACAACTATTTTTTCTCTACTAGATTTTTCGGATAATGAAAATTTTGCAAAAAGGATCATAGCCGAAGCTAAAATGGCAACCAGGGCCAATAAAAATATTACTCTTTTTTTCATCTAATTCCCCCTTTGATTAGGTCCTTTTAAAAGAAGGCAAATACTCAGTAAATTACATCTATCTATTAGCTCTTATAATTCCACTGGTAGTTATAATGATTTTGTATCCCATGGCACCATTTTACTTTAATTCTATTATTACGTCAAATTACTTCCTTAATTTAATTTCCATCTCAACATAATATTCTCTTATTTTTCAAATTTGTAAAAAGCCCAGACAGTGCTTTTGTCCAGGCTTTTTAAATTTCAGACAAAGGGAACCGTCCCCTTCGTCTGTTTGTGGAATTATTTATAAAAGGCCTAATTTACAAGTAGAATCAAGAAGGCAAAAAATTTGTAGAAGAATATAAAAACCTTCTTTCTCAGACAGGGAAGAAAAATCTCTATGATTTAGGAAAAATCGTAGGATTTGACTTGCACTCTAAAGACTTCTGGAGAAAATCTTTAGATGTCATAAAAGAAGAAATCGACCAATTTATATCTTTAATATAATTCAAACACTGGAAGAAATTTAAAATATCTAAAAGGGGACCAGGGCTTTGTACAAATAAAGGTCCCCTTCCATATTTTAAAACTCCCTATTTTTATAAAATTTAACAGATAATAGACATGAAACTGTCATCACAATAAGGGCCAAAGCAATTATAAAGAGCATTTTCACTGTATCTGATTGATTCATTATAAAAGATACAATACTTTGAAACCAATCATAATTTACAAATTTTTTAAAAAGTCTTATAACATAAGATATACCATAAAAAAATCCAAAAATCAAAATAATGTACATAATCCCAGAAAAACCATGTCCAAATTTAAACATTAAAGGAAGGTATATGCCATTTAGAAAACTCACCGCCAGTACGCCGTAAATTACAGCTTTAAAATTGATAGGATATACATGAATAGGAAGGCCTAGTACCTTTGTAGCTGCTGCAACTAACAAATAAATAGCTATGCCTATTGCTGAATAAACAAATATAGACAGGTATTTTGCCAATACAATTTCATACCTTCTTAGAGGCAAACTATTTAACAAAATATCAGCTTTGTTTGTCTCATCAGCTGAGCTTGTTACTATCAGCCCCATGTATGCCATACCCACCATTATTACTACCGCTGCGAAATTTTGGAAAGTTGGCACCCATACTATAAGAAAAGCAGCAGTAAGCAATAAAATTTTTTTGCTTATTAGTATATCTTTTAAAATCAAACTGAACATTTAAACTCCTCCTTTGTAAAATATAACATCACGTCTTCTAAAGTAGGTTTCTCAACAATGACAGTATCTTTTAAAAGCTTTTTTATTTGCTTTTTATCCTTCACTAATCCTTCAAATCCAAACTTATTTTCCTTGATTCCCACAAAATATTTTTTAATATCCTCACTTAAAATGTCTTTGCTCCCCTTGACAATGCCGTAATTTTCTATAATTTCATCTTTTGTGGTGCTAAATATTATTTCACCTTTATTAATCAGAGTAATGTAATCGGCAACTTTGTCTAAGTCAGAGGTTATATGAGTTGAAAAGAAAATACTTTTGTTTTCATCTTGTATTAAAGAAGAAAAAATGTCCAAAAGCTCACTTCTTATCAAAGGGTCCAGCCCTGAAGTCGGCTCATCCATAATGAGAAGTTCAGCCCCATGAGAGAGCGCTATCGCAAGGGCAAATTTTATTTTCATCCCTCTGGATAAACTCTTTATCTTTCTTTTAGCAGGTAAATCAAATTCTTTTAAATACTTTGTAAAAGCTTCCTCATCCCAGTTTTTATATAGGGGTGCTATAACTCTTTTCATCTCTGAAATAGTTAACTCTCCATAGAAATAACTTTCTTCATATACAAAGCCGATTTTTTCTTTTATTTCCTTTTCATGTTTTATATTGTCAAACCCAAAAACCTTGATTTCCCCTCCATCTCTTTTTAGCAAATTCATAATAAGCTTAATAGTCGTACTTTTCCCTGCTCCATTAGGTCCAATGAAGCCCATAATAAACCCTCTTGGCAATGAAAAACTGACATCTTTTAATGTAAACCCTTTAAAACTTTTTCTTAAATTCTTAACCTCTAAAATTGGCTCCACCTTTTAGACCTCCTTATACAAAATCTCTAACATCTCTTTTATCTCTTCTAAGGATAAGTTTACTGCTTTTGCAGCTATAATCGCTTCTACTAATTTTTCTTCTACAATTTTTAGCCGTTTCTCACGCATTAATTCCTTGTTTTGCGCTGCTACGTAAGTGCCCTTTCCGGGAATTGTAGTAATGAATCCTTCTTTTTCAAGTTCATCATAAGCCCTTTTTGTCGTAATTACACTTATCTGCAGCTCTTTTGCCAAATTCCTAATAGATGGAAGCAGTTCTCCCTCTTCAAGTTCACCCTTTAAGATTGCTTCTTTGATTTGTCTGACAATTTGTTCATATATGGGCTCATCCGCTGAATTAGAAATAATAATGTCCATCTATTGCAATCATCTCCTTTGTGTCATTACTGTATATGTACATTATATACAGTAATGACGGTTCTGTCAATATCGTCATTAAAATTTGCCTAGGACAAAATATCTATAATAAGACTACTTAAATTGAAGAGAAAAATATTAACGATAGGGGAATATAATACTGAACTAAAAATTTATGTGTATTATAATACACATTAGGAGGTGTATAAAATGAGGACGAACATAGTTATAGATGAAAGCCTCATTAAAGAGGCATTAAAACTTTCTGGATTAAAAACTAAAAAAGAAGTCGTTAATTTAGCCCTAAAAGAATTCGTGGAAAGCAGAAAAAGGAAAAATCTAATGGAGTTAAAAGGCAAAATACAGTTTGATGAGGATTATGACTACAAAAAAATGAGGGAAGGAAAATGATTTTAGTAGATACATCCGTTTTAATAGCCTTTCTTAAAGGCATAGAAAATGAAAAGGTAAAAAAGTTTGAAGAGGCAATACAGAACAATATTCCTTTTGGAATTAACAACTTCATCTATCAAGAAATACTGCAAGGTGCCAAAATAGATGCCTAAAAAAGAAATCAACCAGTTCATATCTTCGATATAAAAGAAATAGGTATACTCTTCTTCTTTATAATTGCTATAAACATCTGGTACATCAACACTTTTCTTATTAGGGCCTTCAAGATTAATTATGACCCATATCAAAGGCAAAATTAAAAAGATAAGCAAAAAGATAAGTATTAAATTCCTCCCCCCTCATGAATTTCCCTCTCTCCATTTAAAAAATAGCTTATTTATAAAGCAATAAAAATTTTGGTATCGCCCTTTTATCCTCTTCCTGAACCCATGTTAGAATCTCCCCATAGATGTTCGGTCCACTTATTACTGGAACATCAATAATCTGAGTATCGTTCTTTTGAATATTATAGACTTTCATGTTGTATTCACTGCTATACCACGTGACGTAATCTTTATTTAGTGAAATCGCCCATACTTCTCTACTATATGTTGGAATTTTAACTTCCCTCTTATTTTTGATATTATAAAGCACCAGCTTATTATTCCCTTCTATCCACACAACACTGCTACCCCATATATTGGGCGATATTCCTTTATCAGACAATTTGTAAATTTTATTTTCTTTAATACTACAAAGGTATACCTCTTTTGTCCCACTCCCTGCCTTTAAGTTGCCCTCACTCCAAACCACGTAGTCTCCATGGATATTTGGATCACTAAACCTGGAAATATTACGTCCCTCTGAAGTGCGTAAGTTTATTTCTGTTCCATTAACCAAATCATACAATTTTATAGAGCCAAATTCATGCCTCCCATCAGATTCGTACGTAGACCAGACAAGTTTGCCGTCATCAATTGACAATTTGGGTTCAACACTAAATTGACCCTCTGAAACTCCTTTTTCTACAAATCTGCTCTCACCAACTTTTTTTATTTCTCCAGATTTTAAATTTTTAACATATATCCTCCAGTCATCTGACCACATTCCATTGCCATCTGTGGCTTCCACCCAGGCTATGTACTTCCCATCTGTAACCGCATTTTTTATGCTTTTCCCATTTATTGCTGGTTCCACTGCGATTTCTATTTCTTTGTTTTCTATGCTATAAAGCTCTAATTTTGCTCCTTCGTTACCCAGCACTGCAAGAAGAATTCTTTTGCCATAGGGGTCAAAACCAACAGGATAATGCTTTTCTGGTAAGGATAGCGCTTCTTCCACATTTACTTGCCCAACATCTTTAGCACCGCATCCAGTAAAAACCAAAGAAAGGAACAATAAAAATAAGAGGACAAATCTATATCTCATTTATAGCCCCCCGCATATTCCATTTTTCTTTATTATATCACTTAAAGTGTAAAAATTTATTAAAAAGTTCTTAATTAGGTTACAAAATTATTACAATTAACACTCGATTTAAGGATTAAGTCTATTTGACAGAACAAAATTTAAGCTCCTGCGTTTTATTCTCCAAAACAGGATCTCATATATCTTGATAGGATTAAAACATCCTCGGTGAACCTATTGTCTTTCTCTTTTTCAAAATATTTTTTATATCTATCGCCT
>JADBKJ010000016.1 GCA_014896455.1 Thermoanaerobacter sp. | reverse complement strand
TATAATTACTGATGTGTCAAGTCCTCCTGAATAAGCAAGCACCACTTTTTCACCTTTTAACATTTTTCACACTCCTCACGAAACAGAATTTTCTATATTGCCTTTTCGCTCTCTATATACTTATCTATCAACACCGACTTTTCAGGCAAAATCGTTGATAATTTTAAGAGTAGCAAGTTTAAAATCTTATCTCACTAAGCACATCATCTAGTATCTGTAAAGCTTCATCAATTTCTTCCTCCCTCACGATGAGTGGAGGTACAAACCTCAAGACATTGTAACTTACGGAATTTATTAAAAGCCCTTTTTCAAGTGCTTTTAAAACAATCTCCGATGCATCCTCTAAATTCAATTCACGTCCCACCATAAGTCCTTTTCCTCTTATTTCTTTCATGACTTTATGTTTCTTTTGCAAAGTTTCTAGCCCTTCTCTAAAATATTTGCCTTTTTTATCAACACTTTCTAAAAATCCATCCTTTGTCACCTCATTTAATACTGCAATCCCAGCCGCACAAGCTAGAGGATTACCGCCAAAAGTAGAAGCGTGATCTCCTGGCTTAAAAACAGCTTTATCTTCTTTTGCTACTATCGCTCCTATCGGAAAACCACCTCCTAGCCCTTTGGCTAAAGTCATAATGTCTGAAACTACACCGTAATGCTCATATCCGAAAAGCTTTCCTGTACGCCCTATTCCTGTCTGAACCTCATCCAGTATAAACAGGAGGTCATTTTCATCGCATATCTTCCTTACCGCTTTTACATACTCTGGTGTAGCCTCGTGTATACCCCCCTCCCCTTGGATAACTTCGAGCATAATCGCACACACTTCATCGTCGACAGCCTCATAAAGGGCCTCAATGTCATTTAAAGGCACATATTTAAACCCGGCAAGGAGCGGTCCAAAACCTTTGTGATACTTCTCTTGCCCTGTCGCAGTAAGCGCTCCAAATGTCCTCCCGTGAAAGGAATTTTTGGCGGTTATGATTTTATACCTTTTGCCGCCGTATTTTAACGAGGCGTACTTTCTAGCAAGCTTTATAGCCCCCTCATTTGCCTCTGCACCGCTGTTCGCAAAAAACACCTTCCCTCCAAAAGAATTTTCTGAAATCATTCTGGCAAGCTCTATCTGCTTTTCATTCCAGTAAAGATTTGAACAGTGAATTAAAGTCTCTGCTTGCTTTTTAATAGCTTCGACCAGTGCAGGATGACAGTGCCCCAAAGAATTCACAGCAATACCTGCCACGAAGTCGAGGTAAGCATTTCCCTCACTATCCCATACTCTTGTACCTTCTCCCTTGACAAGCATAATAGGATATCTATTGTAAGTATCCATCAAATATTTCTTTTCATAGGTTATCATCATCAAAACATTCCTTTCCTATCATTGTCCCTATCCCCTCATCCGTAAAAATTTCTAAAAGAAGAGAATGGGTAAGCCTTCCATCTATTATGTGTGCCCTTTTTACACCATTTTCTACAGCTTTTATGCAGCACTTAAGCTTTGGAATCATTCCCCCGTTTATTCGCCCAGAATCCATCAATTTTTTAGCATGTTCCAAGTCCATTCTGGAAATCAAACTCGTCTTGTCCTCCACATTTTCTAAAACCCCCTCAACATCTGTGAGGAGAATCAATTTTTCCGCCTTTAAGGCTTCTGCTATCTTGCCAGCAGCCGTGTCGGCATTGACATTGTAAGTCTTTCCATCATCCCCAAAGGAAACCGGAGCTATAACAGGTATATAGCCTCTATCAATAAGCATCTCTATAACCTCAATGTTTACTTCAACTATTTTGCCAACATACCCCAGGTCTCCGTTTGACAGGTCTTTTTCTGCTTTTAAAAGTTTTCCGTCTTTCCCACTTATTCCAACAGCCATGCCTCCCAGTTCGTTTATCATTGAAACTATCTCTTTGTTTATCTTTCCAACAAGAACCATTTCTACAATTTCTGCAGTTTTTTCATCTGTTACCCTCAGCCCATTTACAAACTTTGATTCTATCCCCAGTTTTTTTAAAAAGCTGCTGATTTCGGGCCCTCCACCGTGAACTATCACAGGATTTAAACCCACAAATTTCATAAGTACTACATCCTGCATAACCATTTTCTTTAAATTACAGTCCAGCATGGCACTGCCGCCATACTTTATCACAACTGTCTTGCCGGAGAATTTTTTTATATAGGGGAGCGCCTCCACAAGGATATGTGCTTTTAAAATTTCATCTCCGAATTTTTCTTTCCTTATCATGTCCTGTAGCTCCCATTTATTTTTACATAATCGTAAGAGAGGTCGCATCCCCATGAAGTAGCCATAAATTCTCCGGCTTTCATGTCAACTATTATGAAAATTTCCTTTTCTTTCAAAACTTCCTTAGCTAAAGATTCATCAAAGGCAAAAAAACTGCCATTTTCACAAACCTTAACTTCCCCTTTTGCGCTTTTTAGATATATGTCCACTTTGTCCACATCAAAGTCTGCTCCAGAATAGCCCACTGCTGCCAGTATCCTTCCCCAGTTGGCATCTTCCCCAAAGATAGCTGTCTTCACAAGGTTTGAATTTACAATGGCTTTAGCTGCAAGTCTTGCGTCATTTTCCGTCTTAGCATTTATTACATTTACTTCTATAAGCTTAGTCGCTCCCTCACCGTCTTTTGCGATGAGTCTGGCAAGAGTTTTATTGACGTATTCCAAGGCTTTGTAAAATAAATCAAATTCATAGGTCCCCTCCTGAATGGCTTTATTTTCTGCCATTCCATTTGCCATCACTATCGCAGTATCATTTGTGCTCATATCCCCATCAACAGAAATCATGTTATAAGTCCTATTGACAGTATTTTTAAAGGCTTTATCCAACGTAGCCTTCTCCACACTGGCATCTGTAAGTACAAAAGAAAGCATTGTAGCCATATTAGGATGTATCATTCCGGAACCTTTTGCAAAACCTGTCATTGTAATATCTTTTCCTTCAACATTAAATTTCACAGTAACAGCCTTCAAAAATGTATCTGTCGTCATAATAGCATGGGCTGCATCATATCCTCCTTCTTTTGATAGGCTCAATGCCGCCACTTCAATTCCTTTCAACACTTTTTCCATTGGAAGAGGTACGCCAATCACTCCTGTAGAACAAACTAGGACATCTTCTTCCTCTATCTCGAGGACTTCTGCTACCTTTTTTGCCATAGATTTTGCGTCCTCAATTCCTTTCTCCCCTGTACACGCATTTGCATTGCCGCTATTTATTACAATTGCCTGGGCTTTCCCCTTTTTTGCCCTCTCCATATCTAGAATGACAGGAGCTGCTTTTACCCTGTTTGTAGTAAACACTGCCGATATGTTCGCCAATCGCTCAGAATATATTAAAGCCAAATCCTTCTTACTTCTCTTTATGCCTGCAAATACACCTGAAGCCACAAAACCTTTGGGCAATTCTATTTTCCCATCTAAAATCTCCATCTGCTCCATCGCCTCGTTCCTACACCCCTTTTAATATTAATGCTTTACTATGGATATACCGGCACTATATCAAGTCCTGTTTTTTCTTCTAGCCCAAAAATTATATTCATATTCTGGATCGCTTGACCTGATGCTCCTTTTACTAAGTTATCAATGGCAGTCATTACAACTAAAGTACCTGTCGCTTTGTCAACTTCAAAACCTATGTGACAAAAATTCGAACCATATACATTTTTAGTAGAAGGATAAGCCCCAGGCTTTAGCACCTTCACAAAATACTCATTTTTATAAAATTCAGCGAAAACCTCATAAATTTCCTCTTGATTTAAATTTTCTCTTAGCTTGCAATACATTGTACTCAAAATTCCCCTGGTCATAGGTGTCAAGTGAGGTGCAAAAACCACCGATACCTTTTCTCCCGATGCCTTGGAAAGTTCCTGAACCATCTCGGGCACATGCCTGTGATTTGCCACATTGTATGCTCTTATACTTTCATTACATTCTGCATATATATTCTTCTGTGACGGGCTGTGGCCTGCTCCCGATATCCCCGATTTTGAATCAATAATTATGTTTCCATCTATAACCTTCTCTTTCAAAAGAGGAACAAGCCCTAATATCACACTAGTAGGATAGCACCCTGGATTTCCCACTACATCGGCTTCTTTTATACTATCTCTATAAATCTCAGGTAAGCCATACGCTCTTTTTATCCCATCATACCCATCGTATTCTCCGCCATACCATTCTTTATAAGTCGAATAATCGTCAAATCTGAAATCTGCCCCCAAATCAATCACTTTAACCCCTTTTTTTACCGCTTCCCTTGCAATTTTAGAAGCATAACCTGCAGGTAGCGCCGTAAAAACTACATCGCACTTTGAAACCGCCTTCTCTACCTCTACATCATCGAGAGAAATGTCATAAAACCCTGTAAGGGATGGATAGACATCTGCTATTGACTTTCCTGCATAACTTTGAGACGAAATGTACTCTATTTTTACTTTTTCATGCTTTGAAAGAAGGCGCATAAGCTCTACTCCAGTGTATCCAGTTGCTCCAAATATCCCAACTTTTATCATCCGGCTGCCTCCCCTTGTAAATATATATACAGTTTAATTTATATTTATGCAAAAATTCGTAAAAAAATAATTGCTGCATAAATAAACTATTTAATTTATATTTATGCAGCCTTTATTACCATTATAGCATCGAAAAAAATTTTTTCAAGAGTTTTTTCAAAAAAATTTTCTTCCTAAAATTTGCCAAATTATTTTGACGCTTTTTTTAAAAAGATGTACCCAAAAATTAATGCTATACAAAAAGCTAATACAGAATTATAAAGAAATACCATTTTTATTCCATAAAGGTCGCTTAAAAACCCTCCCAATAAACTTCCAACAATTCTCGAAATTCCCATACCTATTAGATTGTTCACAGTCTGCCCCGACGCTTTTAGTTCTTTTGGTACTTCTTGATTAATATAAGTTGCCATGGAATAGTACAATACTATAAAAATCAATCCGTGCAAAAGCTGAAAAGGCAAAACTAAATATGCATTAGGAATAAACGATATAATAAGCCACCTTAAAGCCGCTACTCCACTTGCTCCTATTAATGCCCACCTTGTTCCTATTCGTTTAAGTATCTTGTCAGCATACAACAAAAACGGTATTTCGCTCATTGCAGAAATAAAATAGGCTAATCCCAGAAGTTCGTTGCTCCCTCCTATCTTTCTAAAGTAGATGGGAAAATACGTATAATAAAACCCCAAAGTAGTCTGGATTAAAAAATTAAGAAGCATTAACACCACTAAATTTCTATTTGAAAAAAGTTTCCATATGGAAATTTTCTCTTTCCCAAACTGATGTCCTTTTACGACCGGAAGTTTATAGACAATCATAAAGGCTATGAACATCACTATAATGTTCAAAATAAAAATACTCCCAATATGTCTTTGGGCAAACCATCCTGCTATAACTGACATTACTGCATATCCAATTGTGCCTGCCATCCTAATTGGTCCAAAACTTTGACCTGTCCCACTTAAATATTCCAATGTTATGGCATCACTTATGGGGCCAGTAGAAGTCTGAAAAAATGTGAAAAGTGTTATAACGGCTACCAGATAGTAAAAGTTGCGCGACAAAGGGAACAACGCCATAATGAAAATACTGGCTAAAAATAAAATTTGCAAGACAAAATTTTTAGACCTCGCTCTGTCGCTTGTAATCCCCCAAAATGGCTGAGCTATTATAGCGACAAAAGGACCTAAAGACATCAAAATTCCAATTTCACTCTTACTATAACCTATGTAGTCCAGATAAACCGGCACAAAAGTGCCATAAATAGCTCCACCCATAAAAAATACTGCGTAAAAGATTATGAAATAATAATAGATAATAGCTGAATATCCCATTTATCTCCCTCTTTCTTTTGTGGATGAAATTTGATTTTACATAATTATAAAAAAACTTACTCCAAATAGCAAATACATATTGACAATTTATTTCACGTGTAATATAATTATTACATGTGAAATAAAAAATTGAGGAGGTTTTTAAAATGGGATTTCTTGACCTCATAATCGCCCTCTCTATTACTTCAATAGTCTTTCTAATAGCAATTATCTTAGAAGTAACTAAGCTTCAAGCGCAATCTAAGGCTTTTTCTAAATTAAATCAAGAGACACAAGAAAAACTGTCATCTTTACGTCAAAAAGCAGAATCTATTGAGAAATTACTTGAAAATATAGAATAAAAAGGAGGATTAATATGAGTATATCAGGCGCATCGTTATTTGCAATTATCACACTTTTTACGCCTTTTATTTTAGCAGTTATCTTTGCAGTTTTCTCTATATTCGTCTTTGTAAAAATATCAAATATGCGAAAACAAAATGAGTTGTATATAAAAATGTCAAACGATCTATTAAATGAGATAGATGCAGTAAAAAACACGCTGGAGAAAATAGAAAAACTATTAAAGGAAGTTGATTAAAATGGCCGAACATAACCACTTCTCAGAATATTTAGATCCGGTAAAGATTATAAAAATTTTTGACGCCCTATCCCACCCTGTAAGAATAAAAATATTAGGCATTTTGTATGAAAATAGGCAGTATATAAGCGAACTTGCAAGAATAATAGGCATAAGCAGACCTCTTTTATACATCCATCTTCGCAAATTAGAAGAAGCAGGACTTGTAAAAGCAAGTATGGAAATCTCCAGTGATGGAAAAGCCACAAAATATTATGAATTAACTCATTTTGATATGAGACTAACACCTCAAATGCTCCATGAAATCTCTGAAGAAATTAATTTAGAAGATGAAAAATCTCAATAACGAAGATAAAAACAATATGAGGGCTCTTTTAAAAGAGTCCTCATTTGTTCTATACACCACAACTTAATACAAACTATAACGATACCCTAAATCAATATTTTTTCTTATAAATTCATAGTTTTTTTCAAAAAAAAGCGAATTTATATCTCTATATACTCTATTTTTAACAATAGTAACTGTGCCACCCGTTTCTATTTCTGTAGTAGGAAAATTCCCCGTTGTAGAAATAGTAACTACATGCTGCTTTTCTATATACCAACCACTTCGCGACATTATATCCCAATACTTACCTACTATTTCGCCAATTTCTTTATTCCCATTTTCTTCTTGGGTTTCAAAAATTGTATACAATCGCAGAATTCCAAAATCATTTTCTTTTTCACGATATACTATATATTGACTCCTACCATTATCCAAAGATTTGATTTCTTCACCATAGGCATCTAATAGCTTTCCTGTTTTTTATCTATAACTTCAATTCTATCATCACCTATTTTTAATATCTTCACTTGAGAAAAGTCGTAAGATAAGCCTATGTACCCTCCATTCAATTCCACTCTTCCAAATTTGTCTGGCATTACAACTCTTTTTTCTCTACTAGATTTTTCGGATCCCCTTTCGATTCAATCCTTTTAATCCTTCAGCTGCTGTTGTGCCAAAATTTTTAAAATTTTGCTATGAGAATCCACCAATGAAAGCCTAATGTTATCATTTTCTTTTCTCAATTGCACAATTTTATTAAACTTTATAGGGTAATTTTTATAAACATTTAATCCTAATGTCATTTTTAAATCTGAAAGCACGTACTTGTCAAAATTTTCTATAAGCTCTATTTTCCCTGTCCTCGTATCAACTATTTGCGCTCTTCCATCTCTATAAAAAACTATTGCAATATTTCCTCTATCATACAGTAAAGGAACCACGTCGTTGAGATTTCCTGATAAAGCAGTACGTTTCCCCGTTATCAAATTTATAAATTCTATATTGTTTTCTAAAAATTGTTTATCAGTAGCTGCTGTAATAAAAATAACCGCTTCACTCCCTCTCTTTATCAATTCATTAGGTTTGTCAATTAAAGCTATTTCTTTTTCTCCTCCATTTTTGTCCACCTTATATATTTTCGTGGTTTTTATGTTTATATTTCTGTAAAAATATACATTGCTATTTTCATCTACAGATAACAAGTACCCATTTGTAACTAATTTAGGTTCCTCTTGCTCTAGCTTTTTGTAGATTTTTCCTGAACTTTCAAAATAAATCTGGTACCCTGTATTCCTCTTTACACCAATTGCATCATTAACAGGCACATTCACTTTTACTTCACGAATTTTTAGAGCATCCAAATCAACCAATTTAATTGTTTCTGAACCTTTATTAGTATAAGCAAAATAGTAGTCACTTGGCAGCATAGAATAAAAATTAGAAATTACATATCGTATAACTCCCTGATCCAATGTTAGTTTAGATCCTTTAAAAAAATTCACAATAGCTATATTGTTAGAACCATCTTTATCGATTGTACTTATTAAAGCATTCTTCCCACTCGGGCTTGTCAATATAAAACTTTCTATCCCAAGATTTAATTTTATAGGTAACCTGTAGAAATTCCCTCTCGATTCAACAACCATGTCGTCTCCATCGTTAATGATGACTTTATTCTCATCTGCATAAACTAACTTGGGGTCAGAACTTTTACTAAATTGATATTCCTCCAAATTTGTATATTCATTAGAGCAGGATGCCAAAATCAATGACCCTACTATTAACACTGCCAATAAAAAATACCTCATCCTTTTCATAATCTCACCTCATAGAAATATTTTGTAAAATTTCTCAACGGGGACAGTTCCTCTTGTCCGATTTATTTTTTAGAAATTTTCAATTAACACTATAGCAATATCCCAAATCATCAATCACATACAATCCCCAACTCAACATGTACACTTTTGTAATAGTTTATTTCGCATTTGGAATTTTACTGATTATTCTATATTTTTTAGATAAAAATAAAAAATAAGGCAAATACTCAGTAAATTATATGTATTTATTAGCTCTTATAATTCCGCTGATAGTTATAATGATTTTTCATCCCATGGCACCATTTTACTTTAATTCTATTATTATGTCAAATTACTTCATTAATTTACTTTCATTCGCCGTAGGATATTCTCTTGTTTTCACAATTTATAAATAAAGCCCGGACAGTGCTTTTTGTCCGGGCTTTTTATATTTCAGACAAAGGGAACCCTCCCATTTGTCTGAAATATAAAAATTTGTTTACTATTTTTTACTTAATAGATTGCCAAAAATGCTGCAAATAACTATCTTCAATCGGCCCATTAACGATTTCATAGGTATATCCATTTATTATGATCATGTTTTTCTTATCTTTTTCATCAAAGGCTACAAATCCACTTTTATCATGGCAATAAAAATTGATTGCATAATAAGAAAAATCTACTCTCCCCTTTAAATGACTATTCATCTTATATTTATATTCTCTTAGCCATCTGGTTAGTTCCTTAATTTTTTCTTCATTTTCTGTTACGTTAGATTGTCCGTCCTTTAATATTTCTACTTTGTAAACACTATCAAGGTTAAACCCGATCGCTTCATCAATAGTTTTTATTCTATAATCATATAGATTTTTAATTAAAATAGCAGCAAAACAAACTATCAAGACTAATAAAATAACTTTTACTTTTTTATCCATTCTCTTCCACCTTTAATTTCCTATTCTAAACTCCTCAAATTCGATATACTATAACTCATATTTTACCGTTTTTAAATATATCAATGGCATTATCAACTCTGTACCTGGTACAGGTGCCGTTGCTGTGATTGATACTCTTCCCACAAAATAATAAGGTCCACTTTTCTTACCATAATCATTTATTTCAAAAGTCTGTATTTGCCTACCAGGATTAGGAGGAGTAGCATATAAATGCCCATAAGGTTCATTCACATTTTCTATTGCCATATTATCAAGAGATGTATTTGCGTTGATATAACCATATATATTGTCAAAATAAAATCTAGCTTCAGGATCATCAAATAGACCTGTGTAATACGTTAACGTCCCATCAAGGCTTCCAGAAGAAATTACAAATGGATAACTTATAGGATCAATTACCATATGCTTTGTATGTTTAATTACTGAATAGAAAGGTGAAACTATTCTATTAACACTTTTTTCTATTTCAATAGTTTGTATTTCCTTTTCTTCTGAAATCTCAACCATTACCAGATCGTCTAAGCTAAGATTCTTATTTTTTAATTCTTGATTATAAATTTGAAAAACCTCACTTAATTGGGCTTGTGGAATATTCGTTTTTGTTACCAAAAAGTATAATGGTAACTCCTTTCCTTCTATCACACCCGTGATAAAATCTTTGTTCATTACTATAGAAATAGTTGCTTCATCACTCCCTATAATAGCTTTCCCCTCATAAGTGTAAAAACTTGATTTCTGATGTATGATACTACTTTTGTATTCAGCTGAAAAAGAAACATAAGTATTGCTCAGCTCAAAATAACCAAAAATTTTATTATTGGTTATTTCTATGCTACAATTATTTAAAACATTATCCATCTCTAAATATCCTCTTGAAATTTTGTAAGTCATTCCCCTCCATTTTACTTTTGGTCTAAAATTATCCGTCGCTCCAAATACAACTTTGATTGCCAAATTGTAATATTTCTGTAATGTTGTATCAAAGAAAAATGTCGATCCCTTTTATTTAAAATATAAAAAGCCCGGACAGTGCTTTCTGTCCGGGCTTTTTATATTTCAGACAAAGGGAACCGTCCCCTTTGTCTGATAATGTATTTGTTTTTGTAAAACCATTTATTCATTGTCATCACCTAAAATGACTTTTGTCTCAAATATCCATCGTTGCATTGACTTTATCCCCATAAACTTGCTATATATTTCCATAACCCGATGTATTCCAATATTAAAGCTAAGCTATAACACATAATCAGGCTGCCTTGTGCCCTGCCGATCATTTTATAAATAATATCATCATCATACTCCTTCAATTATTAGGATTTTTTACTTTTCCATTTAATCAATAATTCATTAGCAAAATAGATTGCAAAATAAATTATTACTACATCTATAGCAAATATACCCATATTGAAACTTGTTGATGTCAATAATGTAATTTTTGCTTTTAATAAATTATCATTATAAGTAGTCAAAAAGGCAAAAGGATATCCATAATGGATGGCAAACCCATCTGTTGATTGATATGGAAGTACGTAAGCCAACAACAAAGTTAACCACGCTGCCCAGTTGAAAAATCCCTTATTGAATTTCACAAATTTCTCCCTCCCCCTATTGTCTCCCATTATATTACTTCTACATATCTTTACAAATTCCTCCTCTGTTTACTAAATTGTAATATTTATGTAACATTGTTGTAATACTTTGATTTTATAATGCAACATTTAAAGAAAAAAATAAAAGAGCAGGAATTTCCTGCCACTGTTTCGAGTTATTCTTACTTGTCCCTTTTATATTTCTTCCAGTGGATGTGGATATTTTTGCTTAAAATCCAGACAAATGAACCTCCCCTTGTCTTTTGTCATACTTTATCCAGCATATATCCTTATGAGTTCTAGTATAATTACAAATATTACAACACAACTTACTATCAGCCCCATAATTATCCCTATTATTCGTTTTGATTTACTACTTAATTTATTAAATCTTTTAAACATGGTTTAATATCTCCTCTCTAATAAAAATCTGATTACTTAACGGCAATAAATACAGTTTACAAAATTAATGCTACTGCATATTACAAAGCGTTAACTTTGTAATATGCAGTAATTTATAAAAACAACATCCAAAAATATTTAAACTGAAACTTTAAATGTCCAGAATCCTTTAATTATTCGTCTTGAAAAGTTAATGTTCTGAAAAATTAATCTTCACCACGCGAATTAATACTTTTAAATATTTTATAATTTATTTACCCATCCTCCAGCATTGTTGTAAATATCACCCCACACTCCAACTTGAACAGTCTGGATTGGAATTCCTAAATCTATCATAGTTAAATCTGCAGTAGAATATGCTTTATCCCCAAAAATCCAAGCCGTTTTTCCACTCCACGAATACGACCAGGCTGGAGCTAATAAATTTCTTGATACAACATGATCATATCCAACTATACTTAATATTGAATAATTATCATGTTCATACTTAACCCATGAGGTTGTTTCAAATACGGTTATTCCAAATACTTCTACCCAGCGTTTATATGTTGCAGTAGTCAGTTCAATTGATGAACTAGAAATTGTATAATCTCTTTTATCTAGTAATTTATCAATACTATTATCAACTACTATATCACCACCTAAAAAGGTTTCTTTTTCGCTATCTCCTAATGCTTTAAACACATCCCTCATTAGTTCTTTATTATTAATTATTTCAATGAATTTTTCTTGCTTATCTTTTGTTAAAGATTTGTATTTATATAGCGCATTTATAATAGCATTTTTTTCTTCACTATTACTATTATTGGCTTTTTGGATTAAATAAGATTCATATTCTTGGGGTGAATTAACCATTAATTTTTTATTGTTTAAATTCGAAATTTTTAAATCGGTAGCAGAGGCTGGACTCAAAGTTGAAATTGAAAGAAACAATGCAATTGCAAACAATAAAATTAACTTTTTAATATTTAAAGACTTTTTTACCATTATTAACACCACCTGTATTATTTTTTAACATGTTATTATCTAAAATATATTCTCTTTTTCTAACACTTTCAACTCCTTTCCTAATAATTCTAAGGACTACCGGTAGTTCCTTCTATATCCATGGTATATTATTTCCAGCATCTTGTCAATTGACCAAAAGTATAAATTTTTATTAAAATAACCCTTACTTTTGTACTTTAGTACAAAAACTGGATCTTCATCCTCTAAAATTTGTACTAAAGTACAATCTAACATTTTTGTCCCTTATTTAGTAATGTAAAAACAATAAAAACTTATATTAAATCTAACTTTGTTGCCTTGTATATGCATTATGATTTGTCAATGACATCAGTGCCTTGGGATACAATGGATAAAGTATATACAAAAGCCAAGAAAATGGGATGCTGCAAATATAGGCAATTTCATGGTATGGTTTGGACCTACAAGGTTCTATTTTGATATAACCACTTATGCTTTGATGTTTTTTGGGGGTTGGTCAATGGTAATAGGGAGGCTCTTATTTCCTGTTGCCTGCTGAGTTAAAGCCCAATTTGTTTCTCTTTTCCAGACTGGTTGGTTTGTAGAGAGCTTGTGGACACAGACTATGGTTGTGCATATGCTGAGAACAGAGAAAGTGCCATTTATACAAGAGCATGCCAACATGGCCTCTTTTTCCTCTGCACAATGACAGCTATACTTGTTGGAACAGTTGTTCCGTTTACTACATTTTGGAACACAGCTTGGCATGAGACCTCTACCTTTAACATATTTTAGGATAGTATTGATACCAACAATACTTTGGCATATTTGACTTTGGCTCAGTACGTGAAAACCAGGTTTATAAAAGATTTGGCACTTTATTATAAAGATACCCTTCAGACAAAGGGACAGTTCCTTTTGTCTGAAATATAAAAAAAAGCCCGGACAGAAAGCACTGTCTGGAGCATATTTAAATAAAAGGAATCGACATTTTCTTTGATACAACATTACGAAATATTACAATTTGGCAATCAAAGAAGGAATTTAGAGGTTAATGGAGAAATATTACAATAAGGAGCATATATGGAGGAAAATATGGACAAGATTATAAAGTTTGAGACACATAAGGTTGATTGCCAAATTGTAATATTTCTGTAATGTTGTATCAAAGAAAAATGTCGATTCCTTTTATTTAAATATAAAAAGCCCAGACAGTGCTTTCTGTCCGGGCTTTTTATATTTCAGACAAAAGGAACCGTCCCCTTTGTCTGAAGGGTATCTTTATAATAAAGTGCCAAATCTTTTTATAAACCTGGTTTTCACGTACTGAGCCAAAGTCAAATATGCCAGTATTGTTGGTATCAATACTATCCCAAAATATGTTAAAGGTAGAGGTCTCATGCCAAGCTGTGCTCCAAATGTAGTAAACGGAACAACTGTTCCAACAAGTATAGCTGTCATTGTAAAGAGGAAAAGAGGCCATGCTGGCATGCTCTGTATAAATGGCACTTTCTCTGTTCTCAGCATATGCACAACCATAGTCTGTGTCCACAAGCTCTCTACAAACCAACCAGTCTGGAAAAGAGAAACAAATTGGGCTTTTAACTCAGCAGGCAACAGGAAATAAGAGCCTCCTATTACCATTGGACCAACCCCAAAAAACATCAAAGCATAAGTGGTTATATCAAAAATAGAACTTGTAGGTCCAAACCATACCATGAAATTGCCTATATTTGCAGCATCCCATTTTCTTGGCTTTTGTATATACTCTTTATCCATTGTATCCCAAGGCACTGATGTCATTGACAAATCATAAGTTAAATTAAGGAAAAGAAGTTGCAATGGCTGCATTGGCAAAAATGGTAAAAATGCGCTTGCCACTAAAACAGAAAATACATTTCCAAAATTAGAGCTTGATGTAATTGCAATATATTTCATAATATTTCCAAAAATTCTACGCCCTTCTACAACTCCTTCCTCTAATACCGTAAGGCTTTTTTCTAAAAGTATTATATCCGCAGATTCTTTAGCGATATCTACTGCAGAGTCAACAGAAATTCCAACATCGGCTTCTCTTAAAGCAGGAGCATCATTAATTCCATCCCCCATATATCCAACAATGTGGCCTTTGCTTTGTAAAGCCTTTATTATTCTCGATTTTTGCATAGGAGAAAGTTTTGCAAAAATTGTAGTCTTTTCTGCTACTTCTGCTAATTCTTCATCTGTCATATTCTCTATTTCATTTCCTAATAGAATATTCTCTACAGCAATACCCACTTCTTTACAGATTTTCTTTGTCACTATTTCATTGTCACCAGTGAGAATTTTTACATCTACTCCATGTTCTTTTAAGGCTTTTATCGCATAAGGTGCAGATTCTTTTGGCGGGTCTAGAAAACCTATATAACCCATAAGAACCATTTTACTCTCATCTGCTATACTAAAAACTCCCTCTGGTGGAACGTCATTCTTTTGAGCTACTGCCAGCACCCTCATTCCATCTTCATTTAATTTCCTTACCATTTCTTTGACTTCCTGGCGTATTTCATCTGTCAAAGGAACAACTTCACCTTTGTACTCAGCGTATTCGCAGATGGAAAGCACCTCTTCAACGGCACCTTTCGTTACAAGCTGCCTTTTCCCACCTTCGCTCTCTAAAACTACAGACATTCTTCTTCGTACAAAATCAAAGGGTATTTCATCAACTTTTTTGTATATTTTATCTAAACCATTAAAGCCCTTTTCAACTCCATACTCTAAAATAGCTACATCCATCAAGTTCCTTAGACCTGTTTGATAATAACTATTTAAATACGCATGCCTTAAAACTCTGTCATCTTCATTCCCATGTATGTCAAGATGTTTTTCTACGACTATTTTGTTTAATGTCAAAGTGCCAGTCTTATCAGTACAAAGCACATCCATCGCTCCAAAATTTTGGATAGCATCCAATCTCTTAACAATTGTTTTGCGCTTTGCCATTGTCACAGCACCTTTAGCAAGGTTTGTAGTGACTATCATTGGAAGCATTTCGGGAGTAAGTCCAACAGCTACAGCCAAGGCAAAAAGCAATGCATCCAACCAATTACCCTTTGTAAGGCCATTTATCACAAAAACAATTGGAAACATAACTGCCATAAACTTGATAAGCACTTTGCTAACATTATTAATACCTTTTTCAAAACTTGTCATTGCCCTGTGCCCTACAAGGGACTTTGCCATTGAACCAAAATAAGTACGGTCACCTGTTGAAAGAACTACAGCAATAGCAGAACCACTTACTACATTAGTACCCATAAAGCATATATTTTCTAAGTCTGAGAGGTTTAAATCCTTAGCTTTCCTTTTTTCTTCTTTTAAATCCGGATATTTCTCCACAGGTTCGGATTCTCCCGTCAAAGTTGCTTGGTTTACAAATAAGTCTTTAGAAGTAATAACCCTAACATCCGCAGGTACCATATCTCCTGCTGCCAAATGTATTATATCACCCGGCACTATTTTTTCTATTTTTATCTCTCTTTCACCTGTGTCTTTGCGAATAACTGCAGCAGTCGTGTGAACAAGAGCTTTCAATTTTCCCGCTTCTATATTGGAGCGGTACTCTTGAACAAAGCGAAGCAGTCCACTAACCGTTACCATTATAGAGATAATAATTATGGTGCTCCAATCTCTGTCTTGAGGTGCAGTAAAAAGTACATCAGTTATATATGACACAATTGCCAAAAATACCAATATACCTATGAAGGGATTAATAAAAGCTCTAATCAATTGAATATACCAAGGAGCCGACTTTTCATGGGTTACTTCATTTAACCCATAAATTTCAAGTCTATCTTCTGCTTCCTCAGAAGTCAGCCCTTCTCTATCTGTACCTAATTGCGCCAAAATTTCATCAACATCTTTTTTCGCAAACTCAATTAATTGGGTAAATATCGTATTTGTGAATCCATTTTTCTTTGCGATTTTGATCATTTCTATACACCTCCAAAGCACAATAATAGACTAAGGCTGCTGAGTCTTTTGCAACCTTACAGTTACAGTATCTGTTTTTTTGTGAAAAACTTTCGCACTTAGACGATGGAATTAAAAGGAATTGTTTTGGAGGTATATGTAATAGGGCATTAAAAGAAGGGATAAATAGGCATTTTAAGAAATAGCAAAATTTATTGAAAAGGCCACGTGTGAGAAGAATGGACGTGGCCTCAAACTATGCCCATCCTTCTTCAATGTCATATTACATATACCTTTATAGCTTTTACTACTACCTCCACCGTCCATTCTTCTCACCTCCGTTTTTTCGCAAATTAAAAAACCTCTCAACGAATGAAAGAGGTTTTTAAACATTTCACTTCGTTGAGCTTTGGCACTATACAGCTTTGGAGAAAACTCCAGCTGCATTAAGTAAAACCTTAATTCGGTAATACTTGTTGACCCGTTAGCATCTCTCGATGTTTCCGGGCAGCAGCGTTTATCTGTATAGGAGCCTCACCTAACGATTGTATTAACTTGTGTCCTTCTACATTATATTCTTCTATTTGCAATCTGTCAATCTATTTTGAAAAATTTTTTACAAAAACAACTTTGTAGCTATAAAATGGGTTAGATAGGAAAAAGTAACACCTATCGTTGAGCCTATTAATACATCTGAAGGATAATGCAGTCCAATGTATATCCTTGAAATTCCTACAAGTACTGCCAGCAAAATAAATAACACTGCAAGGCTTGGAAAAAACATTGAAAAAGTCATAGCAAGTGAAAAACTGGCAGTAGCGTGACCTGATGGAAAAGAATAATCTTTTAAAAGATGTTTAAAAGTATTTGTATTAGCTAATACTATATAAGGCCTTGGTCTTGTATATTTTCTTTTTAAGAGCTGAACAAGCAAATGGCTGCTTACAAGCGCAGTTAAAGCTTCTAAAGCAGAGGCTTTAACATTGTTTTTCCCGAAAAATATTAAAGATAAGCAAGAAAATATTGTAAAAAAAGGACCTCCTATATGAGTTATTTTAGGCATTATTTTGTCCAATATATTACATTTTATTTTCTTGTTTATATAGAAAAAAATGTTTTTGTCTTTGTCAAGAAGCACTCTTTTTATTTGCATCAGCAAAATCCCCTCCCTATAATCTCATTTCACTAATGCTTTCATCGAAATTTTTCAGTACAATTTCACATACTCTGTCAGCGGAATTTTTATAAACCAATTCTTCCATTTTTTATATATTTAAGTTTATCAAGGTTTTCAAACAACAATTCTTTTAACTTTCAAAAGGATTTTATACTATTTATTACAATTATATATACATTATCGTACTTTTCAACAGCCTTTGCTGCTCTTTTATGGTTTGTTCCTATTTTTATCCATGGGTTTTCCCACAACCTTTGATTAAATTATCTTATGATAACATTAAAAAAACATTATAGGGATGTCAGTTTTATGTTAAATTTTTTCTTACAAAATATTATACCATTATTTTGGCTATCCATTGAAAAAAATAAAAAAGGGGAAAATACCCCTTTAAGCAATTGCTTTCTTTTTAATTTCCTCGATAGCATTTCTAACTTGAGGAATTAGTGAAACTGCAAAACAAATCAAAACCTCTGGTCCCATGTAACTGCCATTAACTAAAAGTGAATAAACTATAGGACTCATTCCTTTTGGCGCATAGCTTGCAAAAAAGAATACTCCGGATAAAAAGTGAGAGAAAAATCGTCCAAATCCACCGACTAAAATTCCCAAACTCAGGTTTTTTCTAAAAAAGCCAGCAAGTCCCAACGCACCAAAAGCCAAAGGATAGTCGAGAAGTACTTGAACCCATTGGACTATAAATGGGTCTTGAATAAGTTGCAAAAGTCCATATGCCATGCCAACAATCACGCCAGGACCTGGTCCATAATAATACGCAAATATAAAAAGTGGAAGCATGCTGGCAGGCGTAATAGATCCCCCCTGTGGCCAATGGTAAAACCTTATATAGGACAGCACAAAAGAAATAGCGATTGAAAGTGCTCCGTAGACAAGCATCTTTGTGTCAAATTTAACACTTCTTCGCATCAGATATAAAAGAAAAGCTGCCAATAAAATTGCCAGTATAACTGATAAGGTCACTGGTTTTATTTCGGCAAAATCAGAAAATATACTTGTAATGTAGGACATAATAAAAAACACCTCCATGATATTTAGAGGCTATGTTCGCTGAAAAAAAATACCGCGAAATGCGGTATTTTTGAGCCGCATTCCCTACGGAGGCATTACCCTCATCAGGTTCCAAGGGTTTGGCATCAATACCATCTCAGCCATTAAGGCTCCCCCAGCGGACATAACCACCTATTTTGTTTTCACCTTTAATTTATCATCTTTTATAGTCTGTGTCAAGAATAATTATCAAATACGGATGGCCAAGCTTTGTAGGTTGCTTATGTTTTGCACATATATCAAATGGTATTAACTTACCATCTCTTCCTCTTTTTCAAACTGACTGTTATAGAGACTTGCATAAAAACCGCCTTTTTTAAGAAGCTCTTCGTGGGTGCCTTGCTCTATAATATCTCCATGGTTCATGACAAGTATCAAGTCAGCATCCCTTATCGTAGAAAGCCTATGAGCGATTATAAAGCTTGTGCGTCCTTTCATAAGGTAATCCATCGCTTTTTGTATTTGTATTTCTGTAAGGGTATCTACAGAGCTTGTAGCCTCATCGAGTATGAGAATTTTGGGATCTTTCAAAATAGCTCTTGCTATAGTTAGTAACTGCTTTTGCCCTTGGGAAATATTTGTGGTCTCTTCATTTAATACCATGTTATAGCCCCCTGGCAATGTCTTTACAAAACTATCAACATGAGCTGCCTTAGCAGCTTTTATAACTTCTTCATCAGTAGCATCGAGACGGCCATATCTTATATTGTCCATAATAGTACCATTGTAAAGCCAAGTATCCTGAAGCACCATCCCAAAAAGTGAACGCAAATCTTCTCTCGTAAAATCTCTTATATCATGCCCGTCAATCAAAATAGCTCCTTCATTCACATCGTAAAAGCGCATTAAAAGTTTCACTATAGTAGTCTTTCCTGCTCCAGTAGGACCGACAATTGCAACTTTTTGTCCTGCCTTAATAAAAGCTGAAAAGTTATTTATCACCATTTTATCAGGTCTATATCCAAAACGAACATTTCTAAATTCAACATTGCCTTTTATATTTTCAACTTTTACAGGCTGTGGATTATCTGAAACTTCCTCTTCTTCCTCCAAAAACTCAAATACCCTTTCTGCACAGGCAGCAGTTTGTTGCAGTATATTGGAAATATTTGCAATCTGAGCAATAGGCTGTGTAAAAGATCTGATGTACTGTATAAACGCCTGAATATCCCCCACTTCTATTGCATTTTTTATGACCAGCCAACTACCCAAAACTGTAACCGCCACATAACCCAAGTTTCCTATTACATTCATAAGTGGCATCATAATACCTGTCAAAAACTGTGACTTCCAAGCTGCTCCATACAAAGTGTTATTTAATACATCAAACTTTTCAATGCTCTTTTTCTCTCCATTAAAAGCCTTTACTATGTTATGGCCTCCATATACTTCCTCCACATGACCATTTACATGCCCTAAATAATCCTGTTGCTCTCTAAAATACATTTGTGAATGTCTGACAATAAAGGCAATTACCAAAGAAGACAAAGGAATTATCAAAAGCGCCACTAAAGTCATAAGCCAGTTTATGGTAAACATCATAATCAAAACGCCTACTACTGTCGTCACAGAAGTAATTATCTGAGTCAAGCTTTGATTGAGAGTCTGAGTAATTGTATCCACGTCATTTGTAATACGTGACAATATTTCCCCTTGATTTGTGCTTTCAAAATATTTCAAAGGCAGGCGGTTAATTTTTTCAGAAATTTCTTTTCTAAATCTATAGGTAACTTTCATCGCAACCCCAGACATTATCCATCCTTGCAGGTATCCGAATAAAGCACTTAAGCCATATAAGCCTATGAGAATTAGAATTATCTTTCCTACATATTCAAAGTCTATGCCACTGCCTTGCCCTGTTATTTTATTCATTACGCCTTCAAAAATTTTGGTTATGGCTTTACTAAGTATTTTAGGACCCGCAATGGAGAAAGAAGCACTAAGAGCTGCTAATATAAATACACTTATTATAGAAATTTTATAAGCTGATAAATATTTTATCAACTTTTTCATTGTGCCTTTAAAATCTCGCGCTTTTTCTCCGCCGCGAACCATGCCATGGGGACCGCCTCCCATTCCTGGCCCGCGAAGTCCTGGCATCCGTTTGGGGTCTATTGTTCTATTTTCACTCATGCCAATTCCTCCTCCGACAGCTGTGATAAAGCTATTTCTCTGTAAGTTTGACAGTTTTTAAATAGTTCTTTGTGTTTTCCTATGCCAACAATTTTACCTTCTTCAAGCACTATTATTTGGTCTGCATGTAAAAGAGTTGACACCCTTTGTGACACCATTATAACAGTGCTTGATTTTAACCTTTCTCTTAAGGCTTTCCTTAAAACTGACTCTGTTTTAAAGTCAAGAGCTGAAAAACTTTCATCAAAAATGTATATTTCAGGCTTTTTAACAAGAGCACGAGCAATGGAAAGCCTCTGCTTTTGCCCTCCTGAAACGTTTGTTCCTCCTTGTGCAATCTCTGAATCAAATTTCTTGGTCTTTTCATTTATAAATTCCATTGCTTGTGCAATTTCTGCTGCTTCTTTTACTTCCTCCTCCGTAGCCTGGTCATTTCCATATTTCAAATTTGATTTAATTGTACCGCTGAAAAGCCAGCTTTTTTGGGGTACATATCCTATTCTGCGACGCAGGTCTTCCTGTTTTACCTCTCTTACATCTACACCATCAACCAAAACCTGTCCTTCTGTCACATCGTAAAATCTTAAGATCAAATTTACTAAAGTACTCTTTCCAGAACCTGTTCTCCCTATTATGCCTACTGTCTGCCCTGGCAAAATCTTTAAATTTATATCCTTTAAAGCATATTCTTCAGCACCTGGATATTTAAAAGATACATTCCTAAATTCTACAGTTCCAGACATATTTTCATTAAATTGTTTTGGATTTTCTGGGTCTTTTATAGAAGGCTCTGTAGTCAAAACCTCAGCAATACGCTCTGCCGATACTGATGCTCTTGGTATCATTATAAACAGCATTGAGAACATCAAAAACGCAAAGATAATCTGTATAGCGTATTGCATAAATGCCATCATGTCTCCTACTTGCATGCTGGAATTTTGGATTTGGTGAGCTCCTACCCATACTATCAAAAGAGTAATTCCATTCATCACAAGCATCATAGAGGGAAACATAAATGCCATAGCACGATTTACAAAAAGCCCTACTTTTGTAATATCTTGATTAGCTTTGTCAAAGCGCTCTTCTTCAAATTTTTGATTATTAAAAGCTCTTACCACCATTATTCCTGACAAATTTTCACGAGTAACTAAGTTTAATCTATCAATCAATTTTTGCATTAGCATAAACTTGGGGATCGCAATAGAGTACAATACTGATATTATGCCTAAAAGTACTATTACTGCTAAAGCTATAATCCAAGACATTGAAACACTTTTGCTGAGTGCTCTAAATACACCACCTATACCCATTATAGGCGCATAAAACACCATTCTTATCATAATCACAAGAAGCATTTGTATTTGTGTAATATCATTTGTAGTTCTTGTTATCAAAGAAGCCGTAGAAAATTTGTCAAATTCAGCATTAGAGAAGCTCTCTACCCTTGCAAATAAATCTCTTCTCAAATCTCTCGCTACTCCAGCTGCCACTTTTGATGCAAAAAATGCTACCATAATAGTGCTTAATGCACTCAGTCCAGTTATCAATAGCATTATAAGGCCAGTATGAAGAATGTAATCAGTTTGAATTTTGTCTGTATTTATGCCAATTGCCTTGTATTCTTCTTTTACGGCCATTGTTGCAGCTTGTATGACCATATTGTCACCTAAAGAAACAAACTTTTTGTTCATTTCATCTCTTATTTGAATAAGTTGCTCTTCTGGCAGTTGAGACATCATAGCAAAGAGGTCTACATTTGCCGGTATTTTCTTTCCATTAAATTCTATACTTCCGTTTTTTGCACTGGCTTTAGCTTTTTCCACACCTGTAACAGCTAAAAAGGCTTTCCCCATAGGTAAATTTATTTTGTCAATTTCTGATTTATCTACGCTTTTAAGGACATACACAGGCTCTTTTGAAAGAATAGGATATTCTTTTACATATTTATCATAATCAGAACTGGATTTGTCTACTAATATATAATTTTTTAAAATCTCTTGCTTTTCTTCAGGTGTAACAAATAGCAAAAGTTTATCCATTTCGCTTTTCCTTATAGCCTCAGGCACTGCATTTATTATACCACCTTGCTGTATTCCATTGTTAACTATCTTGGACATATAGTCAGGCAATGACAAATCACTCATTGCTTGAACAAATATAAAGAACACCGCTAAAAAAATCAACAGAATATAGGGTTTTAAATATCTCGCCAGTTTTACCATACCAACACCTTCTCCTCCTAAAAATTTGCCTCGATTTCTTTTGTGAGAATTACTTCTTTTAAAATTTCTACTTTCTCAATTTATTTACTTAATTTCGTTATACTTCCTCACTATAAATCATGTTGTTTTTCCAATATTTTTTTCAGTGCTTCTAATCCTTCAATTATTTTGTTAAGGTCTTGTGGGCTTGCTCTACTTATTAATTTTTCAAACTTCTCTTCAGCTTCTTTGAAATGTTTTTGAAAAGTATCTTTAAACTTAGGAGTCACACTGACATAAACAACTCTTCTATCTTCAGTGCTTCTCGTCCTCTCTACCAAGCCTTGCTTTTCTAACCTGTCAATAATGCCAGAAACAGTGCTATTAGAAAGCCCTAATCTCTGACTTAAGTCGCTTACTTTCATTTCACCATAACGGGCTAAAATGCCCATAAGCATTCCTTGTGGTCCTGTAACGTCAAAATCTTTGCACTCGTATTTCATAGACTGCTTTATAATATTCATTATTTGTTTTAAAAGCTTAAGTATTTTTAATCCACTGTTTACCTCTTCCATTTTCACCACCGCATTTTAAATTATTTCGCATGCGAATATTTTGTATTCAAATATTTTTGATGCAAAATATATTGTACTCTTCTCATAATAGTATGTCAAGATTTCTTAAAGCTTTTCAAAAAAATAAAATAAAAAACCGCTAATAAAATTAAAAGCGGTTTCAGTTTGTTGACAAAGTTAAAAAATATCTCCTTTACGAAAGTTTGTCTACAGTCTGAAACCGCTAATAAAATTAAAAGCGGTTTTACATATTAGAAAAAATCTCTAACAC
>JADBKJ010000015.1 GCA_014896455.1 Thermoanaerobacter sp. | reverse complement strand
AGCATTTACAACAACACCCATAGCACCGGAGAATTCAGCGTCAAGAGCCAGATTTATAACTCTTTTCCCCTGTGTAAGCCCTCCTCCTACGCCGCAGAAAACAGGTATGTCAGCTGCCATTATGAGAGCATGAGTAATTACAGGTTGCGGTGTAAAAAATCAGATAGGAATCAGACAAAGGGGACGGTTCTTTTTGTCTGATTTAAAAGAGCTCTTGAAAAATTCAGTCGTAAGGAACCGTCCCCTTTGTCTGTTTTGTCGTAAGGAACCGTCCCCTTTGTCTGTTTTGGTTTATTATTTCTAAACTAATATCTTTTTAAAACCCATTTTCGCACTTATAATTATAAAATTTCTTAACTTGCCGTGCATAATTTACAACTTTTTTTGAAGACTTATTAATTTTTCGTAAAAATTTATGATAAACAGTACTAAATTTTTGTGATACAGCATAAAATTTAAATAGATAATTTAAAAATCACTAAAATTCACTACGATTTTCTTATATTTTTTAATTTTGGTTGCACAAAATTAAATTTCTTCACAAATGTTTTACATTTCTAACAGCTATCTTGCCAACTAATATTTAAATATGCTATAATGATAACGAAAACAAAATTAAAGGTAAGGGGGATTTTTGAAGATGTTAAGAAAGAAATGGCTTCCTCTTTTAGTGGTGCTCGTCTTCACCCTATCAGTTGTCCTATCTGCTTGCAGCAAACCACAAGAGACACAACCATCCGAACAGTCCAAACAAGAACAAACAACTCCAACGGCTTCTGTCCAGGACAACGACAGCTGGACAAAAGCAAAAGACCCTTCAAAAATACCAGAAGCTTCAAAATCTCGTACAGACACTCTCATAATAGGTCTGCATGAGCCAGCAGGAACATTTAACCCACTCTTCTATGAGACAGTTTATGACGCTTATGTATTAAGTGCTATATTTGACGGCTTAATAGAAGTAGACCTTGATGGAACGTATATACCCGGTCTTGCAGAGAAGTGGGATTTGGACAAGGACAACAATACTGTCACTTTTCACTTAAGGAAAGGAGTACAATTTAGTGACGGAACACCTTTGACAGCTTATGACGTAGAATTCTCTTACTACGTAGTAGCAGACCCAACTTACGATGGACCATATGACCTCGCACCTGCAGGTATAGTAGGATTTAAGGAATATCAAGAAGGAAATGCAGATAAGATTGAAGGTATAAAGGTTTTAGATGACTACACAATACAAATTCAATTAGAAAAACTAATGGGAACTACTTTGTCAGATCTATCTATCACCGTAATTCCAAAGCATTACTATGGAAAAGACTTTAAGAAGGGAAATCTTGATGGCGTAAAGGCTTTAGTGCAAAAGCCACTTGGCTCAGGACCATATGTATTTGACAAATTTGTACCAGGTCAGGAAGTTCGCTTGGTAGCAAATGAAAACTACTGGAAAGGTGCTCCAAAAATTAAGAATTTGATCTTCAAGACGACTACAGACGAAACAGCAGTTCAAGCGTTACAGGCTGGAGAAACAGATTATGAAACTTCCAGCATCACAGCTAATAAAGACAATGTAGAACTCCTTGAAAGCCTAGGATTTGTAGACTATGCACTTTTGCCCACAAACGGATATGGGTATATCGCTTTTAACTTCTACCAGCCGAAATTCCAGGATGTTAGAGTTCGCCAGGCTCTGACATACGGTCTTAACAGAAAAGCCATAGTTGATGCAGTATATCAAGGACTGGCAGAAGTGAGAAATGTTCCTCAGTCAAAAGTCTCCTGGTCATATCCACCTGAGGATGAAATAAATCCATATAACTACGATCCAGAAAAGGCAAAACAGCTTCTTGAAGAAGCAGGCTGGAAGTTAGGACCCGACGGGTATCGCTATAAGAATGGTGAAAAGTTCACAATCCACTTCCTGCAGTCAACACCAAACGCTGTTAACGACGCTTTAGTGCCAATTGCTGTTGAAAACTACAAACAATTAGGTATTGAGTTTATAGCAGAACCTATGGAATTTAACTTAATAGTTGAGAAGATCAATAAAGCCAAAGAAAAAACTTTTGACATGTATTTTATGGCATGGGGCTTAACACCAGAACCAGATCCATACAACATATTCCACTCCAAAGGTTCACAGAACAGAAACGGATACTCTAATCCAAAAGTTGATGAGCTTATTGTAAAAGCTCGCGAAGAGTTAGATATGAATAAGCGCAAAGAGCTCTACCGTGAACTTTATAAAGCGCTCAATGAAGACCTGCCATACATCTTCATGTACCAGAGAAATGACCTCAATGCCAAGAACATGAGAGTAGTAGGATTCCAGATTTCATCTTTCAGAGACTTCACTTACTCGCTCTATCAGGCAGAACTTCTCCAGTATTAAATTAAGTAAGAAAAGCCCGGACTTAGGGCCGGGCTTTTCTAATGCATTTAGGAGGGGATTTGATGGCACAGTTTATAGTAAGAAGGCTTTTGCAGAGCATTCCGACATTGATAGGAGCATCCATAATAATATTTTTAATTTTTGCTCTTGCTCCTGGCGATTACGTAACAAGACAATTTGAAAATCCTAAAATGACTCCGGAAAGAATGGAGCAGTTAAGAGCGCTATATGGCCTTGACAAGCCCTTACCAGAAAGATATGTAAGCTGGGCTGGAAACATGCTAAGAGGCGAAATGGGAGACTCTTTAATGTTTAAAAAGCCTGTCATAAGCGTGATAAACGACTTTATATGGAACTCTTTTCTTTTAGGAGTTGCCATAATGTTTTTTGAATGGTTGATCGCCTCAATAATAGGCATATACTCGGCAATCCGACAGTACTCTGTCTTTGACGCGATAGCTACTCTGATAATTTTTATGTTATATTCCCTGCCATCTTTCTTCCTGGGACTTCTTTTGCTTAAAATCTTTGCTGTGGACTTAAGATGGTTCCCAGTAGGTGGCATGATAACCACAGGTTCAAACTACACTGGATGGGCTCATATAATGGATGTGGCAAAACACATGGTTCTTCCTGTTGCAACCTTGACTTTGATAAGTGTAGGGGGATTGAGCCGCTACTTCAGAACCAATATGCTAGAAGTTATCAAACAAGATTATATAAGGACAGCGAGAGCGAAAGGATTAAAGGAAAGGACTGTTATTTTCAAACACGCTTTGAGAAATGCACTTTTGCCTTTAATCACTCTTTTTACACTTGAAATACCAAGCCTCTTTGCAGGTGCAATGATAACAGAGAGAATATACAACTGGCCGGGAATAGGAAAAGTAGTCTTACAGGCAATTTATGTGAGGGATTATCCACTCTTTTTAGGATATACCATGTTAATCACAGTACTCACAATCCTGGCAAACATTCTGGCAGATGTATTATACGGAATAGCCGATCCTAGGGTAAGGCTTAAATGAGGAGGGATAAAGTTTGGAAAGACCAACTCCGACTCTCGATTACAGGAAGAAAAACAAAAAAAGGGGCGGTACTTCACTCTGGCAGGACGCTTTTCGCCGCTTTATAAGAAACAAATACGCTATTTTAGGTCTTGTAATACTGACCTTTATGGTTTTATTTGCCTTCATAGGACCTTATTTTTCGCCGCATCAGGACGTACCCGATGTGACAAAGGCAAATCAACCCCCAAGCAACGAGCACTGGCTTGGAACAGATAACCTTGGAAGGGATGTCCTCTTAAGGCTTATGCTCGCGGGGAGGATATCTCTCACAATAGGTATAGCCGCTACTTTGATACTCCTATTAATTGGTGTGACTTTGGGGTCTATCTCTGGATATTACGGAGGATGGCTTGATGTCATAATAATGAGAATTGCAGATATCATATACGCTATGCCTGGGCTTCCAATATTGATAGTGATGGGTGCCATAATGTCAGACTTGAAGATACCTCCAGCTCATAGGATATACTACGTCATGTTCATATTGGGTATTATCTCATGGGTTGGAGTTGCAAGGCTTGTAAGAAGCCAGATTTTAAGCTTAAAAGAGCAGGAATTCATGTTGGCAACAGAAGTTTTGGGTTTGAAAGATAGCAAGAAGATAATAAAACACCTTTTCCCCAATGTCTTGCCAACAGTAATTGTCGCCGGAACACTGGGAGTTGCAAGTTCTATAATCTCAGAATCTACTCTGAGCTTTTTGGGCTTGGGAGTCGTGCCTCCAACACCTTCTTGGGGTTATATGCTTTCTGCCGCCAATAATATGATCGATTTTGCAAAGCGTCCGTGGCTATGGATTCCGCCAGGCGTTGCTATAATGCTAACTGTCGTAGCTATCAACTTCATCGGTGATGCTTTAAGAGACGCTTTCGATCCTAGACAAAAAATTTAGGAGGAATCAAGATGGCGAAAAATCTAGTAGAATTTCGAAATCTCAAAACTTTTTTCTACACTGAAGAAGGTGTTGTAAAAGCAGTAAATGACGTAAGTTTCTCTATACGCGAGGGTGAAACCGTCTGCGTCGTTGGGGAATCAGGGTGTGGAAAAAGTGTAACCGCTCTTTCTCTAATGAGACTCATCCAATCTCCTCCTGGTAAAATCGTAGGTGGAGAGATAATATTTGATGGGAGAGATATACTCAAATTAAGTGATGCTGAAATGAGAAGGATCAGGGGAAATGAAATAGGCATGATATTCCAGGAGCCAATGACCTCACTAAACCCTGTTTTAACAATTGGAGAACAAATAATGGAGCCTTTAATGGTGCATAAACTCATGACTAAAAAAGAGGCTTGGAATAAGGCTATTGAACTTATTAAACAAGTTGGCATACCAAGAGCCGAACAGATAATGACAAGTTATCCTCATGAACTAAGCGGTGGCATGAGACAGCGTATAATGATTGCAATAGCTTTAAGTTGCGATCCAAAACTTTTAATAGCTGATGAACCAACCACCGCTCTTGATGTAACAATTCAAGCCCAAATCCTTGACCTTTTGAGAAAAATAAAGCAGGAAAGAAATATGGCTCTAATGCTTATAACCCATGACCTTGGAATTGTTGCTGAAATAGCTGACTACGTAGTAGTTATGTATGCTGGAAAAGTTATTGAAGAAGCTCCTGTAAGAGAACTTTTCAAAAACTCTAAACACCCATATACCAGAGGTCTTTTAAAAGCAAAACCAATAATTGGTCAAAGGCAAGAAAGACTATACACAATCCCAGGGCAAGTACCTAACCCTATTGGTTTGGGAGACTATTGTTATTTTAGCGATAGGTGTGAATATGCAATGGACATTTGCCATCAAAAGATACCTCAACTTATATCTGACGAAAATGGACACAAAGTCGCCTGCTGGCTCTATGAAGGAGAGTGGAAAAAATGAGTGAACCTTTAATAGAAGTAAAAAACCTTAAAAAATACTTCCCAATACGAGGCGGTATTTTACAAAGGACGATAGGATATGTAAAAGCAGTAGATGGAGTGACATTCACTATAAATAAAGGTGAAACTTTAAGTCTTGTTGGCGAATCTGGTTGTGGTAAAAGCACAGTCGGGCGTACTATAATAAGGTTATATGATAAAACTGACGGAGAAGTTTTTTACAAATCTATTCCTATTCACAACCTCAAAAAAAACGAGCTTAGAAAACTAAGACCTAAAATGCAATTGGTTTTCCAAGACCCCTTTAGCTCTTTAAACCCCCGCCTTAGAGTAGGAGATGCCATAGGAGAAGCTCTTTTAGATCATGGCCTTATTTCCAGAAATGAATTGCGGGATAAAGTCATAGAAACAATGGAGATATGCGGATTAGCTCCCTACCATGTAGACCGCTATCCTCATGAATTTTCTGGTGGTCAGCGTCAGAGAATAGGCATAGCTCGTGCACTCATTTTAGACCCTGAATTTATAGTCTTAGACGAGCCTGTCTCTTCTTTAGACGTGTCAATACAGGCACAGATAATAAACCTTTTGATGGATTTACAGCAGCAAAAAGGCCTCACTTATCTTTTCATCTCTCACGATTTGAGCGTGGTGGAACACATAAGCACAAGAGTTGCTGTAATGTATCTGGGCAATATTGTAGAGATGGCATCAAGAGACGAGCTCTTTGACCATCCACTGCATCCTTATACGCAGGCACTTCTTTCTGCGGTGCCAATACCCGACCCGGACTTAAAAAGAGAAAGAATAATACTGGAGGGTGATATACCAAGCCCTGCAAATCCACCAAAAGGCTGCAAATTCCACACAAGATGCCCACTTGCTAAAGACATTTGTAGAGAGCAAGTACCAGAATACAAAGATGTAGGAGGAGGGCACTTCGTAGCTTGCCACTTAGTATAGCTACATGCCCTCCTCCTTTTTTTCAAGTTCTTTTATAAAAATAGGTTTTACCAAAAATTCGAAGTACACAAAGCTAATCAAAAGAACCAAAGAAGTAATCAGAAAAGGAAGAGTACTCTTACCTCTTTGAATTACATACCCTGCTATAAAGCTTCCAATAGCCCCTCCTATGCTCCTCAAAAAAGTTCTAGCACCTCCAAAAAAATCTCTCTTATTTTCCTCTACAGCAGACATCGTTTGGCTGTCCACCATATTGAGAAAAAGTGTAAAGCTACCACTCCTTAAAAGGAAAACTAACACAAAAGCGACGGGAAGCATCTTAAAGTAAAGAATGAAAGCCAGCCCTATATTTATAGCGTACACGTAGTAATAAGACTTAATTACTCCCCGCTCATTTATAAGCCAAGGCATTATTATAGAGGCAAAGAATAGAATTATACCATTGGCAGTCAAAACGTAAGAGACAGTCTCATCATGCCACCCTGTGGTAAATTTTATTATGACATTCTGAAAAGGTATAACCAATGAAAATACTATCCCCATTAAAAAGAGATATAATGTCAAAATTATTATTTTGCTGTTCAAATGCTCTTTAAAACTTTCTACTAAGCTTTTTCTCTCAATTTTTTCTCCGCTGTCGAAATTATTATTGAGGCAGGGCAAAAATAATCCCCTCAAAATTGCCACTAAAAAGATAGACAAGGCAGATATATATATTGACCACTGATATTTAGTGGTACCGTACTTCAGAAACTGCGGGATAAATCCCCCCATCAAAGTCCCTATCCCGCTGAAGAGGGTAAAAACTGCAAAGAGAAGGCTGTAGCTTAAAGCCTCCGCTTCACTTGTCCCGGCATAAGAAAAGAGAAGCTGTATCTCTGTAGAAACCAAAAGTGAAACCCCTATAAACTGTATTATTTGGGCCGGATAAAAAGCATAAAGGGTGGTACCAATTCCAAACATCAAATAGCCCAGTCCTATCAGTACAATCCCCGTTATAAATACCCTTTTCCTCCCAAAATGCCTCGCCATAAATCCTGCTGGCAGTGAAAAAAGCCCCATGACAAAATTGCCTATGGAGTTTAAAGCGCCAATCTCTTCAGGTGAAATATTTAAAGCTAAAAAGTGGAAATTTAGCACAAACCCTAAAATCCCCATTCCTATCCCTAAAAATGCTTCTGTTGCCACAAAAATTTTTACTTCCCTTGGCAGAAATTTTATTTGGTCAAAAAGCCCCATACACTTTCTCCTTTCCTCCTAGACAATCAGACAAAGTCAGACAAAGAGGACGGTCCCCTTGTCTGATTATAACATATAAACTAGATAAAATCTCCCATTTTTTCAGAAGTTTTAATTTTATATATTCCTAGCAGGATAAAGGTTAATGCAAAAGCCAAAAGTATAGTTATATTCATATAGACATCTCCTAAACTCCCGCCCATTTGAATTTTTTCAGACAAAGGGGACGGTTCCTTCCGTCTGATTTTTATGTAACTCTAATTTTTGAAAAATAGACAGCAATCTGAGTTCTGTGTTTAAACCCCGTCTTACTCAGAATAGAGGTAACATAATTTTTTACTGTCCCCTCAGAAATGAATAATTTTTCAGCTATCTCTCTATTAGACAACCCTACACATATAAGTTTAATTATTTCTTTTTCTCTCTCAGAAAAAATTGAAAGCTCTATTTGCCTTTCCCTATCTGGCTTATTTTCTTCAAGGATTAATTTCTTTTTTAATTTATCCAATACTTCTTCCTGAATTACAGAGTTCCCTTCATATACCATCTTTATCGCTTTTTTTATGACCTCTGGTGAATTATTTTTAAGCAAATACCCTTTTGCTCCATGCCTTATTGCATCAAAAATATATTCATCTTCATCAAAAGTCGTTAAAATTAATACTTTTGTGTTTGTAGAAGAACATATCTGTTTTGTCGCTTCAACACCATTTAAAACAGGCATCCTCACATCTAAAAGCGCAACATCCACCGGATTTTGAAGTACAAAATTAAAAGCTTTTAATCCATCCTCCACAGCAGCTACAACTTTAAATTCTTCATCCATTCCCAAAATTATCTTTAAACTTTCCCTTATCAAAGAGTCGTCATCAGCTATTAAAAGCTTAATCGCCATTTCCCTCACCCTCTAAAGGCAACAAAGTTATAACAGAAAATCCATTGAAACCGTCCAAAATCACTTTTCCTCCTACACCTGCTGCCCTTTCTTCTATTCCTATAAGCCCCAGTCCTTTTCTTATCAGTTTTCCTCCTATCCCATTATCTTTTACTTCCAACTTGACAAATTTGTTATAAACCCCAATATATACTTCCACCTTTGTCCCTTTTGAATGTTTTAAAACATTTGTCAAACTTTCCCTAGCATTTTCATATAATATATTCCAATACAGGTAGCTTACCCTTTTAATTTCTCCTTCCCACTTAAAATTGACCTCTATTCCAGACTTTCTTTCAAATTCCTCAATAAGAAGTTTTATCTTGTTAATTCCTATTTTCTCCATTTCAGGCTTTATTTCTTTTAGAACTGTCCTTATCTCCTCATGCCCTTCTCGTAAAACCTTTATAGTTCTCTGTATAAATTCTTCGGCTTTTTCCCTCTCATTATTTAATATTAGTATCTTCACTGCCTCCAGCTGCATCAAACTACCAGATATTGTATGACCAATCTGGTCGTGAATCTTTTGAGAAATTTCGTTTCTCTCTTCTAATTTGGTAAAATATTTTAACTGTTCTTCATACCGGCTGTTTTTTAATCTTTCAGCAGACAAAAGATAAACCTTCTTTCTTAAGCTAGCACTTTCTTCCTTCAATCTTTCTATTTCAACAGAGATTACAAACGAAAGCTGATAGACAACATATAAAAGAAAAGAAATTAAAAAATACTCAGGTAGTAACACTTTATCCAGAAACAGAAAAGAAAATAATACAAAAATAACCCCCGATAAGGGCTTCTTTAAAATTATATAGGCTATATTATATAGCCCAAATGGTAAAAACAAAATAAACAGCCTGTTCCCGTAAACATAATTCCACCACAAAATTACAATAAATAAGCCCATCAGTAAACTTTTTACTAACTTATTGTCTATTACAAAGTATAGCACAATTATACTAACAAATAAAAGAAGGAAAAATACAAAAACCGGATAATATTCTATTTTGCCAATAATAACTTTCAATACTAAATAAAGTGCAATCAAAAAATTGCTTAAAACAACCCACCCTTCCATCTCCACTCTCCTTTACAGAGTATCAGATAAAGCAGACAAAGGGGACGGTTCCTTCCGTCTGATTTTTTAAATTTAATCAGCCTATACAGTCAGGCTTTGCCTTTTTCTTTCAAAATCTTATGTATACTATACCTAGTCACCCCAGCAATAGAAGCAATATCTTTAATTGAAAGTCCGGTTTTTTCTCTGTATCTTTTTATTAAGTCATGCCATTCTTTACGTTTTTTAATTTCCAGATTTTCTATATCTTTAATTCCAAATTCCATCGCCATTTCTTTAAATAACTCTTTGGCTTCTTCCGTACTCATTTTTTCCTCTTCAATGTCGATAAAAACTTCAGTGCCTTCTGTCTGCTCCATATAATTCTTAAACTGTTCTATAGCTTTCTTTTTATCATCAGAGAAAATACCTAAAATCAAGTCTGTATCTACAATTTGACACATTTCATCATTATCACTAAGATAACAGCTATAACTGCTCCACTTATAATCAGAAATTTTTTTCACTAGTCCCGCTTTTACCGGATTTTGATGAATGTATCTTACTAATGCTATAACGTAACTCTCATCTTCAACTGGCTCACTTCTAAACCTATCCTGAAATAAATGCCCTGTCCTATCGTATTTTTTATTAAAATAAGAAGCATAAGTTCCTGCAATCCTCCTAATAGAACCTGATAAATCTTCATTGCCTTCCTTGATCATCAAATGAACATGGTTGCTCATTAAACAAAAAGCAGTTAAATAAAACTTCCCGTCTAGCTTGTTCTCTGCCAATATTTCTATAAAGCGCTTTTTATCATCATCACTTCTGAATATATTTTTCTTTTCATTTCCCCGCAACATCACATGATAATATCCACTCTTGCTTTTAACTCTTGACTTTCTAGGCATTTACATCCACTCCAAAAATAATAATTCAGACAAAAGGAACCGTCCCCCTTGTCTGATTATAACATATAAACTAGATAAAATCTCCCATTTTTTCAGAAGTTTTAATTTTATATATTCCTAGCAGGATAAAGGTTAATGCAAAAGCCAACAGTATGATTATATTCATATAAACATCGCTTAAACTACCACCCATTTGAATTTTTTCTATAGCGTCTATTGCCCATTTCTGAGGTATAAAATCAGAAACCCTTTGAAGCGTTTCAGGCATTAAATATAATGGCCAGAAAACTCCCCCTAACATACAAGTAGGTGTAATAATTAAAGTAGATAAGGTATTAGAATAACTTGTAGAGGGTGAAAAAGCAACTATCATCAAGCTTAAACCAATAGATGTTATTCCAAAAGAAACCAGTACTAAAAAAATATCAAATGTCGCTTTTGTGAAGCCTAAGTTTAATATAAAGGTAATAAACGCAAGTATAAAAGCTATTTGAAAAACTGTCAAAATTAAATTTACAAAGAAATTGCTCACTAAATAAGTTCTTGGCTTTAAAGGGGAAGCAAAAATTCTGTAAAAAGTTTTATCTCTCTTCTCCACAAGTATAAAATTAGAAATATTAAAAGTACTAAACATCAAAAACATTATAAAAAATCCTAAACTTCTTGTTGTTGCCACTGCCGTTTTCCCTATATCTTCAACAATATATGTTTTCAAGCTAAAAGGACTGTTCTTATAAAGGTTGTACATCTTATAAAAATTTTCTTTATTTCCATAAGATGCCTTGCTTAAATTGTAAAGAACATTTATCTTGCGGTCAAGATAACTTTTCAAAAATAAGGTGGTTTCTTCCCCTTTTATTGATACAATCTCTACATCCTTTGGATTTCCCTTCAAAACTTCTTCTTCAAATCTTTGAGGAATCACTATAGCGCTGTCAACTTTTCCTTTCGATACTTTATCATTTATCTCATCTTCTTTCAGAAAAACAACCTTGAATTTATCCGTTTTTTCCAATGAATTAATTAAATCTGATGAAATAACACTTTTATCCTTATCTATGACACCTATTCTAAGCTGCTCACTGCCACCATAGGTAAAAAGCAAAAAGAAAAGTGGAATTATAATACTAAAAATCAATAAAATAATATTCCCTTTCCTTCTAAAAAATAGCTTTGAAGTATTTCCCATAACCAAAAATAGCTCTCTCACTTAAAAAGCCTCCCTTCTGAATAAATAAGCTGACAACACTATGAAAAAAGCTGCAGGAATTAAATTTACCATGAGGGCTTTTGGTACATATTGATAATTTCCTCCCAATATTACATTAAATATGGCTGTATTTGTCCATGTAATTGGAGAAAAATTTGAAAGTCTCTCAATAAACTGACTTCCCATCTCTTTTACAGGATAATATGACCCACCTAAAAAGGCTATAAAAGGAATTATACCGTTTAGTAAACCTTGTGCCATTGCTCCATTTTTTATAATAAACCCCAAACTCACTCCTAAACCAACCACAAGAATTATTTCACTAATTATAATTACAAAAACTGTAAAAATATCCTCCCCCCAATTAGCTCCAAATATGTATCTACTAAAAAGGATAATAATCAAGGCCTGCATAAAAATAGAAAAAGTTACCCCCAATATTTTCCCCACTAGTATTTCATATTTCTTAACAGGAGAAGCTAATATTCTGCGCCCTGTCTTTTTTGTCCTCTCCATGTCTATTGAAAACACTCCACTCATAGCGCCATATAAAATTATTAAAGTAAGCATTGTAACAGAATAATAATCGAAGGATGTTTGTTTGTTTTTCCTATCTATAGAGGTTATTTTTACAAATTCTTCGTTTGCATTCAAATCTCTGCTATTTTGGAAAAAGCCCGGATTTTGTGAAGCTATAGCTGTCATTCCTTTAAAAGTATCAACAAAAGAGCCAATCATACCTGCTGCAATCTCCGTTTTTATATCTCCATGGGCATTTTTATAAAAAGTTACATCCCTACCTTTTAAAAAAACATAACCATCATATTTTCGCTTTTCTATTTCACTTATTCCCTTGCTGACATCTTTTATTTCTACAAATTTTACTCCCATTTTATCAGTTTCTTTAATGAAAATATCAAAACCCTGTGAAAGTATCGTATCTCCTTCATCTGTATATATGACTTTTATATCCCCTAATTTTATATCTGATGTTGAGGAAAACGCAAAACCTAAAATTCCAATAAGAACTATTGGCAATAGTATCATAAGTGCCATTACTTGCTTGTCATAAAGGATTTCCTTTATTTCTTTGAGCATTATTGTAAGGATTCTCATATTTTCACCTCTAATCTCTCAATTTTCTTCCTGTCAGGGTAAGAAAAACTGTCTCCAAATCGGGAATTTCATTTCTTAGGTTACGTATTGGTATATTTTTTGAAATAAAATAGTGGATTATATCATCAAAATTCCCCACATCTTTTAAGCTTGTTATCTTTATCGTGCTATCTCTTATCTCAACAGCTTTTACACCCTTTATTCCTTTCAATTCCTCCTCTTTTATTCCATCAATTGAGCCAATTTCAATATAAACTGTATTCACATCTGTAACCATTGAAGTGAGTTCTTCCTTTGTTCCCTCAGCTATAACCTTGCCATGGTCCATTATAGAAATCCGCGTGCAGATAGCCTCTACTTCCTCCATATAGTGACTTGTGTAAATAATTGTACTACCCATTTCATTTAACCTTTTTGTAGATTCCAAAATGTGATTCCTCGATTGAGGGTCTATACCTACTGTAGGTTCATCCATTATTACCAATTTGGGTCTATGGGCAATGGCACAGGCAATATTTAGCCTTCTTTTCATACCACCTGAAAATTTATTTGGTACTTCTTTCGCTTTATCTGAAAGACCTACAAACTCAAGAGACATCTCTACACTTTCTTTTAGCTCTTTACCTTTAAGTCCATAAAGACTTGCAAAAAAGGCCACATTTTCATAGGCTGTTAAATCCCCATATATAGCCACATCCTGAGGCACAATACCTATATTTTTCTTTATGAATTCCGGTTCTTTGCGTATATTTTTATCAAAAACATACACCTCTCCTCTATCAAAATTGAGTAAGCCGCAGATTATGCTTATAGCTGTCGTCTTCCCTGCACCATTGGGACCCAAAAGTCCATAAATTTCCCCTTCTTCTATTTCTAAATTTACATTGTCTAAAGCTATAACATCACCGAATCTTTTTATTACATCCTCCATTCTAACTATCTTCATGAAACACCCTCCCCTTACAAAATAGATTTTCAGACGAAAGGAACCGTCCCCTTTGTTTGAAATTGATTTGGTTTTCTAAGAATATAATAAAGGAAATGGTGAAAGTTTTGTAGTATACAAAGTCACCATTTCCTCATGACTAAAGTCACATTGTATTTAAATTTTTCATCATGTATTCCATTATTCTTATAGCCTCATTTATAGTTTTTACATCATCCTTTAATTGTCCAAGCCATATGCAGGACAAAGGGGACGGTTCCTCTTGTCCGTTTATTTTGATTTTCAGACAAAAGGAACCGTCCCCGGTGTCTGAAAAAAGTAAGGCTCGTAATGGTCTTCGCTTCAGCCAGTAC
>JADBKJ010000014.1 GCA_014896455.1 Thermoanaerobacter sp. | reverse complement strand
TTATCACCCAGTCAAATCCGCGCTTCACAAACTTGTTTTTGTGATAAGCTATGTCGGAGGCAAGATACGTGGGGATTCCATTTGACCTTACTAAAACGTCATCTTTCTCAGCGCCAAATAATGTCATTTTAAACCACAAAGCCCCGTCTTTTTCGTAAGTATACCCTTTTTGCTTAAGCTCTTCAATTACTTTATACACTTCTCCGCTGTCATAAAGAGATTGCTCAGAAAACCACACGTCATATTCTATACCGTAAAGAGCTAAATCCTCTTTTATTTTTTCTAAATTCTTCTTAAGTCCATATTCTATGAGTGCCTTTCTTCTCTCTTCTGATGGCACATCTTTATATTTATCTCCGTATATTTCTAAAAACTCTCTCGCCCTATCTACTATGTCCTCTCCGTGGTAACCTCCTTCTGGCACTTCAGCCGGTATGCCCAATAATTGCAAGTATCTCGCCTCAAGTGAATATCCAAACTTCTCTATCTGATTTCCTGCGTCGTTTATATAAAATTCCCTTGTAACATCGTATCCTGCATAGTCAAGTACTGACGCCAAGGCATCTCCCAAAGCACCACCTCTTGCATTTCCCATATGCATAGGCCCCGTCGGATTTGCCGATACAAATTCCACTTGTACTTTCTTGCCATTCCCAATGCTTACTCGTCCATAATCTTTCCCTCGTTCATAAACAAGCTTTAAAGCTTCTTCCAAAAATTTATCCTTCAAAAAGAAATTGATAAAGCCAGGTCCTGCGATTTCAATCCCTTCTATAAAAGTATTTGAAGGGTCCATTTTTGAAACAATGATTTCCGCAATTTTCTTAGGGGGCATTTTAGCCTGCTTTGCCATTACCATTGCTGTGTTTATTGCAAGGTCACCATGTTGTTTTTCTTTTGGCTCCTCTATTTCTATCTCTGGTATAACCTCTATATTCATCAAACCTTCTTTTAGAGAATTCTCTATAGCGGTAGTCACCATGTCTTTTATTTCATCTTTTACTTTTTGTATAATATTCTCCAAATCAGTTTACCTCCCACACTTTTAAGTATAGTTCATTATTGCTCACAGTCTTGTTATTAAGGTCAAGAGCATATTTTATAGTAATCTCACCGCCAGCTTCCAACATAGCCACTTTTACATCTGTTGGCAGTATTCCTAAAGGAATTTTCCCATAAGGAGTATCATAATCCGATTCGTATCTTTTGTTTTTCTCAAAAACCATTTTCGATTTGTTAGTGCCAAACCGCAATAATGTGACTTTGTCTTCTGTAATTTTTAAAGTAGTAGTAGTTCCATCCATTCCTGATAGTTCACTTTCTTCATATACTACATAAAAGGTATTGCCTTTAATATAGAAACTACCCTCTGTAATAAGTTCTATTGTATCAGATTCATTTTGATCGTTTTTTTGAGTACCTTTTACAGATATAATCGCTTTTTTCAATTGCCTCTCCCCTTCTTCACTTATTCCTCACCATTCCCTACATTTTTCATTATAGCTCTCTATCGCTAAGTTTATAAGTTCGTCCAATAATATTGAATACGGCTTTTCACTTACTTCCCACAGTTTAGGATACATGCTTATTTTTGTAAAGCCGGGAATGGTATTAACTTCATTCAAATAAAGAGTCCCTGTATTTCTATCCATTAAAAAGTCTACTCTCGCCATACCTCTCAAATCCAACGCCTTATATGCTTTTATAGCCAATTGTCTTACCTCTTCCATTTTTTCATCTGGAAGTGGTGCAGGTATTAAGAGAAGAGATTTACCCCCATCAAAATATTTAGCATTATAATCATAGAATTCATTAGAAGGAACAATTTCTCCTGCAATAGAGGCTTGCGGATTTTCGTTACCTAGCACAGAACATTCAATTTCCCTAGCATCTATTCCTTTTTCTATCAACAATTTTCTATCATATTTTGCAGCTAATTTCAAGGCCCCAGGAAGTTCTTCCTCATTGTGGACTTTGGTAATACCAACACTAGAGCCTAAATTAGCAGGTTTTACAAAGCATGGATATCCCAAATGTTCAACTTTTTTCTTTATAGCTTCTAAGTCTTCAATCTCTTTTCTATATACTACTACAAAATCAGGTGTAGGTAGCCCCGCTTCCTTAAAAATCCTTTTTGTAAAAACTTTATCCATGCATAAAGCAGAAGAAAGCACATTAGCTCCTACATAAGGTATATCTAATAATTCTAAAAGCCCTTGTATAGTCCCATCTTCTCCATTAGGTCCATGCAAAACAGGAAATACCACATCTATAGGATAAAAACCATTTTTTTCGTCTTCGAAAGTTATTATTCCTCTATACTTCGTAGAAGCTCCCATAGTTGCAGGAATTCCTTCTTTTTCCCATTCTCCGGTTTCTATTTTTTCTACATCTCCTTTATATAAATACCATTCTCCTTTTTTTGTAATACCTATCATGTAAATCTCATATTTATCTTTATCAAGGTTGTTTATTATAGACTTTGCAGACATTAAAGAAACTTCATGTTCTCCCGATTGTCCACCAAATAAAACAGCTAATTTCTTCTTCGCCATTCTCTCACACTCCACTAATTTTTCTTACATTATCTTTATTCTACTCTTTTAAGAATATGTATTCAAGAAAAATTTTATTTTATAAATTTTAAAGCCGGGAAAGAACAAGTTTTTCTTCCCCGGCTTGGTGGGCATTTAGAAGGTGGTATTTCCGTTGTTATAATTTTCTACAAGCATTTTTTCTGCTTTTTCGATTGCAAGTTTTACAAGATTACCGCAATTTCTAGAAGAAACACTTCCCCAACCTTCCTTCATTACTGTGTCGTAAACGCCGAGTTCTTTAGCCAACTCATATTTAAGTTGGTCAGACATTAAGCCTCTGCGTCTACCCATTTTTATTCCCTCCTTCTTTTGCCCTACACTTATTTTGCACTTTAAAAGCACTTTTATGTTATGGACTACATGGTCAAATCTCCATGTTCTGTTTTTATAACCTTTAAAATTTTTTCTTCATTTCCATTTAATGCATTTATATATACGTAAAAAGTATCTCCTTTGTAAGTTCCTTTAAATTCGTAAGCCAATACTTCTTTTCCGCCCTCCAAAGGAATGAGTGTTAATTTTGTTCCTTCTATTTTTAAGTTTTTATTTACTTTTTGCTCCGCTTCTTTTCCCGTAAGTTTTGGCTTTTCTAATTTTCTCTCCGTATGATTCATGTAGTAAGCTGTAGCGTCAAATCCGATTATGTCACCATTGTCAAGCGCCACTTTCACCTTGACAATGTCCGGATACAAATATACCTCATCTTGTATAGGAACAAAATTAAACTGTACACTACCATCCGCCTTCATAGAATAAGTACTTTCCACGTTTTTGAAACCGTGTTTTTCTAAAAATTTTTTAGCATACTGCAAAGCTTGTGATTGAGAAATATTTATTTTATTCACACTTCTCTGGTCCATCATCCATACAACATATCCACCTTTTTGACTGACATTTATATAAACAGGTAATTTACCTGGAGATTTTAATTCTATCCCATAAGCTTTTATTTTTCCATTGTTAGGACTATACTTTTTTTGTGATTCTACAGGCTTTCCATAAAAATCTTTTGCTATTTGTAAAGCTCTATCGTAAGAAACTTCTTTCCCAACTAAGCCTTTAGGTGTAGTTTTTGCTAAACTTTCAGAAAAAGGGCCGTCATATATCAAAGTAGGGTAATTTGTCATAGTCTGATTGACACTACTCATTTTTACATTTAAAATTTTACTATCAATCTCACCCATTTTTTGTGTACCTTTTTGACGTAAGTTTCCAAGTTCATATCCACCTTGAATTTTTTTTCTTAAGTCTTGTAAGTTTTTACCTAAAAATACCGCATAATTCTGTAATTTCGTAAGGGTTGCTAAATCTTGTTGTGATAATTTTTGCCCTGAAGCAACTTTTTTTGTAAGACTGTAAGCGTAATCGCCAATTTGTGTCAAAAACTTTGAAGTATTATCTATTTCAGGCTGCCCTATAGGAAGTTGATTTAAGTGCTCTTGCCCTGAAAAAGCTTCCCTCCATATTTCATCTAAAATAGGAATAGTGGTTTTATCTGAAGAAGCTACCATTAGTTTTCCCATAGAAGTTTCGATGTTCTCTACGTTAGACACCAATTGATAAAAAGACCTATCATATTGTGCTTGCAAATACCTGTGATAAGAAATTTTTTCAATATATTGTCTATATCCCCATGCTCCGAGGATTAATATTAAAATTAAAGCAAAAGCCGTCAAGCCTCGTTTTAACATTTTTTCACCTCACCTTGCAAAGATATGGCTGCCTATTTGGGTTATAATTGGCCTGTTAAATATCCAGTAATTTGTCACCCTCATGGCATTGTAATAATACAAAGCACCACCAGTAGGGTCCCATCCAGCAATTGCATCTCTTGCCGCCCTTATGCTGTCGTTCGTAGGAGGTAACCACATTTGACCATCTTCTACAGCAGAAAAAGCCCCTGGTTGAAATATAACACCGGCAATAGTTTTAGGAAACCTCGGGTCTCTAACTCTATTCATCACCACAGCTCCAACTGCAACTTTTCCAATGTAAGGTTCCCCTCTGGCTTCTCCATTTATAAGCATTGCCAAAAGATAGACATCGTCATTTGTGGTGACAGAAGAAGAAGCCTGATAAGCCGCTAAATCTTGAGCAGTCGTTGTGAAACCTAAAGCTACTTTTGTATCCTCATCTACAATTCCAGTAACTCTGAGTCCATTATATGCTTGAAATTTCCGAACTGCCAGCCACGTTCTAACCCCAAAAAACCCATCTACATCTCCCGTATAATATCCCCAGTCTTTAAGCCGTGCTTGCACTTTTGCAACATCACTACCTGTATTTCCCCAATAAAGGTTAGACATAGCTGTTTTGGTCAAATCATAAGCCGCATACTCAAAAACTGCTGTTATAAAAACAGCCAAAACTGTTATTATAATCTTTATGCGGAGAATAAAATCTATTTTCATTTTAAACCTCCTTTTCTTTGGTGTTTGTAAATATATGTGGTATGTTTAAGTTAATTCTATCACAAAATATACAATAATAAAAGAGAGTATACGAAATACTCTCGCAGTTTGTTGACAAAGTTAAAAAATATTCAAAGGAGATATTTTGCATCGTCGCTCCGATGTTCCAAAGCGACAAAACTAAAGCTCGACCTTCGGGCTCCGGCAGGGTACCGGGCACAATCGGCCTCCTTGCCTCAGGTGCCCGCCTTCGCCATCCATGGCTTCGGCCCTGCCTCCACCCTCAGTCTCGCTAAGTTTTGTTACCGCTTTGTAACAAGTCGCACCGATTGCAAAATATCTCCTTTGCGAAAGTTTGTCTACAGTCTGAAGCGCCCTTTAAGGCGCCTTCCATGCCACTTTAACTTTATTGTAATATTCATCTATAATTTCAACTATTTTAAATTTAACTTTAGGTTTTTCTTTCTCAATAAGTTTCATTTCATCTTGAGAAAGATATTTAGCCACTTCCTCTGCAGTTTGTGTATCTGTAAACCCATGGGTAACATCAATAAAACAAAGGGGAGGAAATATTACACACCACCAATTTTTTCCTTCTCCATTTCCGATAACTACTTTAAGCGCGTTGTAATTTCCCGCAGGAAGAGTAAGTACCCCATAATACCGTGTAGGAAAATCAAAGGTGCCATAGGCAACTTTCACATCATAATTCTTACCTTCTTTACGAATTACTTCCTCTGCAACCTTTTTAATCTCCTCAATACTTTGCTTTATAATCCTTTCCGAATCTTTTACATCTTTTACTTTTTCAAATTTAGGCGTTAAATCAACAAGTATAGCATCTCTAACCTTAAGTTTTAATTCCTGGTCTTCTTCGGAATCGCTGTTGGCAATCACATGAAACCTTATTAATTTGCGGGATAGGTCTTCTCTTTGCAAATTAGAAGCTTTAGCTCCATAAAAATTTGCTGCTATAATAATTGCTAATACCATCAATGAAATTAACCTTTTCATACTTTTATCCTCCATCACAAATCTTTAGTTTAACTAAAGTATTACCAAATATATTAAAAAATATACTCTTCTACCTGAAAAGCCCTATCCTTCGGACATGAGAAGTAACATCTACTTTTATCTCTACCTCCGGAAAAATTTTATCCCAATCTTTCCCCACCTTTTCCCATAAACTCGGATGATATTTTTCAATATAATCTCCTATACCTAGCATGTCTACTTTTAATTCTTTTTGAAATCTATTTATAGCTTTTTGTGTCATTTCCTTTATTTCGTCACTAGTTTTTCTTTCTATGACGTTTAACAAGTCACCTTTCATCATTTCTCCATGCTTTTCAAAAGTATATTCCGTTATATCTCCTTCCACCTCCAGTTTAACTCTATAAATAATTTTCCCCTTTTCTTCTTTAACATCTCGCCTTCTAATAACATTTGAAATATTAAAAGGAACCTTTATTTCTTCTCCATCTCCTGGCATATTTATAGAAACATCTCCACCCTTCACAAGACCAGTCAGCCACATATATCCCATGTTTTCATCATCTCCCATCCAACCTGCTAATTTATAATTTTTGATAATAGCAGAACCTGCTATTTTAATTTCATCTTTCCCTGCAATTATTTTTGGGATTATCGCGTTGCCCTTCGTCTCATGAAGAGACTTAGTAATTTTATTATAGTCAATTGTTGGAAATTTTGATGTCAAGTTGTAATGTTTGAATATATCTCTAATATAAGCTCCTGTATTTGATTCCATCTCGTATTTTTTTAGAAGAATATCCTGAGCTTTTTGTGGAGTTACAAGAAGGTAAACTTTACGACTCAATTCATAACTCCTGTCAAGAGAATCTAAAACTTGTTGAAATTTATCCTTGTTTTCCACTACATCTTTGCCAAAAATAATAGCTTGTGTATGACCTAAATACAGCGCTTTATTAATTCTGGTACTTATATGACGGGAAGCAGAAAAAATCGTATCAGCAACTTCTGAAACAGCAAAACTTGGCTTTTCACTTCCTCCTCCACCACCACTGGTACCTTTTGTAATTTGAGCAGCATTAGGAAATTGAAAAGTCACAACATATCTTTCATTTGAAGAAGATAAATCTATACCAATTGCCATCACAAAAGCCCTATCTTCTATTTCAATTTTATCCCAACAGCCTGTCAACACGAGAGCAATTAAAATCCCTAATATCACTATTTTAAGTTTTCTCTTCATCTTTATCACCTAATCTTTTAACTTTTAAAATGATATACAGCAGTATTGGCAATATAGCTATAAAAAACACTGACATGTACTGGGAAACATATCCCGCATATTTATAAACTGTCACAATAGAATCGGGAATTAAAGCCATTGAATACATTATAGGAACTGCCGGCAATACAAAATAAGAATGTTCTCTGGTCTTTAAAAGCTTTGAAAGAACCAAAGTAGCAAAATAGTGAAAAGAATAAATAGAAGTAAAAATGGTGAATGTCCATATTCCCATTACAATTCCCTCTACATTTTCAATAAAAAACACAGGAAAATTAATAGATTTAATGAGAGTCAAAAAAGGCCACAGCTGTTCCCTTGTTTCCTTGTATCCAAATATGCCAACTACAAAAAAAGTTATATACATATAAAACAACATCGTAGAGATTATTGCTGAATTGACACTTCTTTTCAATTTGTCTGTATTAATTATATATGGAAAAAGCAAATACAATATCTCAAAACCAACAAAACTATATGTAGTCACAAGCATTCCTTTAAAAAACTTAACTAATGAAACCCTCATAAATGGAAGAAAATTGCTTAAATCTATATCAGTTAAAGTCGGTAAAAAAAGTAATACAAGAGGTATCACTATTATGGGAAACAAAATTTCTGACATTCGTGCAATTGGCTCAAGTCCATATCGCACTAAATAGGCAGAAGTAAAAAGCATTGTAATAATTATCGTTTCAATAGGGGTACTTGGTAAAAGATATATTTTCAAAACTTCCCCAAAAATCCTTACATCAAGGCTTACAAATATCGTGAAGTAAAAAACAAGTATAATACTTATAACAATAGAAATAGGTCTTGTTATAAGTTTACCGGTATATTCGACAAAAGTTTCTGTAGGAAATTTAGAAGATAGATAAAGTATAAGCCTAGCAAAAAAAAGAGAAACTATTCCTCCTCCCAAGATAGCTATAAGACCATTAGGCCCTACCTCTTTGGAAACATCTGCAGGAAGACTTAATATCCCAGCTCCTACCATAGTAGTGAAAAGCAATATTGATACTTGATTTGCGGAGATTTTATCATTGTTTTTTATCATTGTTGATTCTCCTATCGTCTTCTATGCTTTCTATTTTTTCTTCTCTTAAATCTTTCATCTTTTTTCTATCAGGAGTATCTAAAATTTCTGGCCGATTTTTAAAGTACATTATAGGAGCTTTTATCAATGTATCCGAAAGGTCACTTAGGTCTATTTCCACAAAAGGAGAAAGATAAGGAACCCCAAAACTTTTTAAAACAACCAAATGTGTTAAAACTACCATAAAGCCCAGCATTATACCATATAGACCAAAAACAGCTGCAAGACTCATAAATATAAATCTTAGCATTCTAAAAGCAATAGCAGCGCTGTAACTGGGTATTGCAAAAGAAGCTACAGCTGTAATGGCTACCACTATTACCATCAATGGGCTTACAATACCCGCTTGGACAGCAGCTTGTCCTATAATAAGACCACCTACAATGCCAATAGTTTGCCCTATAGGTACGGGAAGTCTAACTCCTGCCTCTCTTAAAAGCTCAAAAGTCGCTTCCATAATAAAAGCTTCAAAAAAGGCAGGAAAAGGCATACCTTGTCGTGTTGCTGCAACATATAAAGTCAATTTAGTCGGTATAAGGCCTGGATGATAAGCTGTAAAAGCTATGTAAACAGCAGGCGAAATTAATGCGACGATTGCTGCAAGAAATCTCAAAATTCTTAAAAGTGAAGATATCATCCACCTTTCGTAATAATCTTCAGGCGATTGAAAAAGAGTAGCGAGAGTAGTAGGTATTATGAGAGCAAAAGGAGTATTATCTGTCAAAATTGCCACTCTTCCCTCTAAAAGAGAAGCTGCAACCTTGTCAGGCCTTTCTGTACTCAAAACTTGAGGAAATGGTGAATGCCAATCTTCTTCAATCAATTGTTCTATATACCCGCTTTCAAAAATACCGTCTATTTTTATATTTTTGAGCCTTTTCATCACTTTATTCAAAACATTCCTATCGACAATATCTTCTATGTAAAGCACTGCTACATCTGTATGAGTCCTTTCTCCAATCTGCATCTGCTTTATTTTTAACTTTGGGTCTCTAATCCATCTCCTTACAAGAGCAGTGTTAACCCTTATTGTCTCTGTAAACCCTTCTCTCGGTCCTCTTACAACCGTCTCTGCCTCGGGAGGTGAAATTGACCTCATCTGCCATCCTTTACTAGAAATGATGACTATTTCAGGAGAGCCATCAAAAAGCAAAGCAGTGTCTCCACTCAAAATTGACAAAATACACTTGTCTAAATCTGTAATCTCTTTTATGTCTCCTCCTGTTATAGTCCCTTTCTTTATGACCTCATACAAATTTCTCTTTATCTTTTCAATAGAAGGGGCTGCTTGTCTTGAATCCAAAAGCAAAGAGTGGAGTACATGGTCATTTATGAGGTCTTTGTCCACAAGCCCATCTATAAATACAATTGCAAGGTTATACTGCTGGTTTTCTCCCACCCAAATATCTCTATATATTACATCATCACTATCTTTTAATTTATTTTTTATATAATCTAAATTTACCTTAAGACTATTTGAAGCTCGTGTACCATTTTTTTCTTCTTTTTTATAGTTTTTTTTGCCAAATATCTTATCAAAAAATCCCATATTCTCCTCCTTACATAGGAAAAAAGGTTCGTAAAATAATAGCAACTATCCCAATAAAAATATAAAACAATCCAATCCATTTACACAGCTTAGAGTCCCTATCTAATCCTTTCCTCTCTAAAAATTTAGGCTCTATAAAAGCTTCATAAATCCCTACAATGAATACATTAGCAAACATATAAACTGTATTTTTTCCTTTTGACTCTTTTTCCCATATTTATCCTCCTTTTCTTATTATATCTTATGCAAAATAAATAAAAAAATGCGGTTTCCCGCATTTTACAGTTTGTTGACAAAGTTAAAAAATATTCAAAGGAGATATTTTACATCGTCGCTCCGATGTTCCAAAGCGACAAAACTAAGCTCGACTTTCGGGTTCCGGCAGGGTACCGGGCACATTCGACATCCTTGTCTTAGTGCCCGCCTCCGCCATCCGTGGCTACGGCCCTGCCTCCACCCTCGGTCTTGCTAAGTTTTGTTGCCGCTTTGTCACAAGTCGCTCCGATTGCAAAATATCTCCTTTACGAAAGTTTGTCTACAGTCTGAAAATGCGGTTTTCCGCATTTTACATTAAGATATTTAGTTGCCATTACTACATCTTCTTCTTTATCAACATCATTACCTATTTCTGGATATTTAGATATGATAGCCTTTCCTTTTATGTTAAATAACTCTTGTGCTTTTTTCTCAATATGAGAAATTGAAAGTCTCCCTATTAAAAATAAAAATAATATCTTTCCTCCTAATAATTTTCCTAATTTCCATGGTTTTTTTCTGTAAGCTATAAATTGTTTCGCATCTTTTATTAATTTATCTATGATTCCAGGGTTAACATAAAAAATATTGCCACCTGTAAAAACTCCTTCTTTCACCCGTGCATAAGTCCTTTTAGCCTCAGGAAACTTTTTTAAATTATCTTCCTTCCTTATGATAGGATAGCATAAGTCCGCTCCTGTAGCCTCTGACTTTTCAATAAAATCGCAAACAGCTTCTTTAGTCAACATAGGAATATCACAAGTAAGAATCAAGACTCTTTTGTCATTTTTAAAAGGCTTTACTCCTTTCAAAACATTGTCCATTATATTGTCAGCTTGTTCAATGATAACATCTATACCTGCTACTTTTTTAAGTTTTTCAGGGTCTCCCACTACTGCAATTTTATCTATTTTATCACAACCTCTTAAAGCCTCAATTACATAAGAGACCATATACTTCTCATTTATTTTAACAAAGGCTTTATCAGGCAATTTGTCCTCTTTAGTACTGCCGGCCAAAATTATGGCATTCACGCAAATCACTCCTTGTAACTAAAATACTTTATGTCTTTAACAACCTCTGTCTGGAAATTGCGTATATGCTTCTCTGCCCATCTTCTTGCAGCATCTGTATCTCTTGCTTCGATAGCTTCTGTAATTTTTTTATGCTCTTGATGTATCTTTTTCGCTTTTTTCTCTTCGTTTATATATCTGACTCTAAACCTGTGTACATGTTCTTGTAAATTATTCATTATTTGAATTAATTTGTCATTTCTTGAAGCAGTAAAAATTAAATCATGAAATTCTTTATCCAACTTCACTAGCCCTTCATTATCACCTTCTTCTATCTTTTTTTGAAATTCCTTTACAATTTTCTTTAATTTATCAATTTCTTCATCCGTTATCCTTTCAGCAGCTAGGGAAGCAGCTAATCCTTCTAACGAACTTCTTACTTCCAAAACATTCAAAAGGTCTTTTGCATCCAAATCTGCCACATAAGCTCCCTTTCGAGGAACCATAACAACTAGCCCCTCAAGTTCTAATTTTCTAATCGCCTCTCTCACTGGAGTCCGACTTACTCCCAGCTTTTCTGCCAGCTGAACTTCCATAAGTCTCTCTCCAGGTTTTAACTTGCCTGTAATTATGGCATCTTTCATGTAATCAAAAACTACATCTCTTAGCGGTTTATAATTTTCCAATGGAAGAAAATCATTCATACAATTCTAACCCCTTATCTATAGTTTTTGAAAAAAACACAAAACTGTAAACTTCTTTTAAATCCTCATAAGCTCTCTTAAGTCTTTCTAAATCGTCAAAAATTCCGTAAACAGTGGGACCACTACCTGACATAACACATCCTAACGCACCTTTTTTAAGCAATTCCTCTTTTATTTGATTAATAACTTCACATTGCCGAGAAGTTACCAATTCTAAATCGTTTTTTATATTTTTTGCAATTTTGTATATGTTTCCTTCTTGTATAGCCTGAGCAACTAAAAAAGTAGCATGGTGACTTTTAAAATTAACTCTGTCCCATCTATCATAAATTTCTTTTGTGGAAATTTCAATATCAGGTTTTACAAGAAGTAAACTCATAGAGGGAACCTTTAAATTTTCAAATATTTCCCCTATGCCTTTCGCAAGCTTTGTCCCACCTTCCAGACAAAAAGGAACATCTGTTCCGACTTTCAAAGCAATTTCTTTTTTCTCTTCTTTTGACATATTCAAATTCCATAATTTGTCTAACGCCACAATTGTAGCAGCAGCATCAGCACTTCCCCCAGCAAGGCCGGCAGCTAAAGGAATTTTTTTATTAAGCCTGACTAATATTCCTTCTTTTTTTTGGTATTTTTCTTTCAAAAGGTTAATAACCTTTACTATCAAATTGTCTTCTCCTACAGGCACCTTTGGATTATCGCACAAAATTTCGATTGCGTCGCTTTTTTCAAACTCCAAAATATCAGCCAAATCAATTGATTGCATTATTGTAGAAATTTCATGATATCCATCTTCTCTCTTTCCTAATACATCTAAAGATAAATTGATTTTAGCATAGGCCTTTACTTTGATTTTTTTCATTTCTCCATCCACGCTCTTTCAATAATATTATTATAGTTATATACATTATACAATAAATTTTCTGTAAAAAAAATACGCAGTCTCCTGCGTCAGTTTGTTGACAAAGTTAAAAAATATTCAAAGGAGATATTTTGCATCGTCACTCCGATGTTCCAAAGCGACAAAACTAAACTCGACCTTCGGGTTCCGGCAGGGTACCGGGCACATTCGACATCCCTGTCTTAGTGCCCGCCTCCGCCATCCGTGGCTACGGCCCTGCCTCCACCCTTGGTCTCGCTAAGTTTTGTTGCCGCTTTGTCACAAGTCGCACCGATTGCAAAATATCTCCTTTACGAAAGTTTGTCTACAGTCTGACGCAGTCTCCTGCGTATCATTCTTCCATAGGTATTATTAATTTCATTCCCTCTGAAACTTTTTCTTCTTCTAAATCATTGGCAGAAATTAATTCTTCAAGGCTCACCCTGTATCTTTTAGCAATATCCCATAGGGTTTCATCTTTTTGCAACATGTAGATAACAATGCTGTGTTTATTATCGATTTCTCTTGGAACTTCGATTTCCTTAAGGTCTACAATAACCTCTATTTCCTTCTCTGCAAGTAAATCAACAGCATTGTCAATTGCAAACTTTAACTCAATTTCTTTCATAGCTATTATTTCATAGGAAACATGAGAAATTTTTATATTAACCAACATAGGTCCTTTAACTTGACTTATCTCAACAAAAGTCTTAAAAGGATATTCATCCCTATAAGACTTTACATTACCTTCTTCAGACAAATATAAAATAGTATAATCTAATATTCCTTCTAAAACCAATTTATCTACATCTACACTGTAATCAGATATAACAGGAATAACCACAACATCTATAAATCTTTTTAAGAGAGAAGGTAATTCTACATTAGTTTTGACTACAAATTGAGATTTAAAAGATTCTAATTTCTCTATAACAGTTAAATTTTCTTTTATGGGTTGAATATAAACTTTTGTACCATAGGCATCAACAGGAAGCTCTCTATCCTCCGTCTCCAGCACTTGAACTTTTACTCTTATTGTGACTTCTATATCTAAAATAGTATTTTCTCCCTTTTCATCCTCCACTACAGTTGTAACTACGTCCATGACTTCCTCATGAGTTTTAGCAGACATATAACTTAAAGCCCCAGGAATATCTATAAAATTTGCATAATTTAAATCTGTTTCTAAATTTCCAAATTCTCCTCCCTGGGAAATATATAAAATATTACATTGTACACTTCCTTCAACTATTACTTTGTTATCAGTGACTTTAATCTCCTCCGGTTTTACTGCCACATCTGTTTTTACAACTTTTTGAATAGGGGCTTCCCCCTCGGGAACTTTTATTTTATCTTTTACAAAGACTTCTACACTATTTTGCCCTACCGTATGCATTAACTTCACATTTTTCTTTAGAGATTCCACTTTCATCGAATCTTCAGCTCCTATTACTACTTCTTTTTTATCAGATACTACTAACCTGCATTGTATCTTTATTACAGCTCTCATACTTATTTTCCTACTGTTTACCAACTTGTAGTCAACATTTTCAATATTTGCAACTAACATGCATCTGCTTCTCTTATCAATGCCTTCATCCTCAATGACATGGGAATAGTCAATTTCTTTTTCAATCCTTTCAAGCTCTCCATTTTTTTCGCCTAAATACAAAATATCTAATGTTAGTTTACCTTCAAACTGAATTTTCCCTTCTGTCACAAAAACTTCATTAATATATGTCCGAGGATTTAATGCCAAAAGTACCAGCACGTCCGGTTCATTCTCAGGAACAATTATGTCACTCTCTACCAGAAGTTGAGTATCATATGTACCTGATACAGACTCAAACTCTAAAATATCTTTATACACTTGCGGCATGCTTCTACCTCCTCAAAATAATTGTCCTTCGCAATAAGATATGCTAATATAATATATAGTTATTGAGGTAGAATTATGCCAAAAAAATAAGACCGAATATTTTCGGTCATTGGAGACACTGGATTTTTTTATTTCCTTCCATCACGGTTAGCTCTACTGTATCTGTTAAAATATCTGAATAACTGTAAGAAACCCTCCGGGTCGCTCCTTGTCCATCTAATACCACAATAAAAATGCTCGGATATGTCTTTTCTAATAATCCCTCTTTTATTATGGTCTTTTTTCTTCCACCATTTGTTTTAAGGCGAACTCGAGCACCTATATGCTTATCCAATTGTTTTTTTATTTCATCAAGGGTTGACCTATCTGCCACCACTATCAACTCCTTAACACATGCTGTAAATATTGTACCACAATTTTCAGACAATGTCAAGGGTATAATATTATATCAGTGCACCTGCCTATTGTCAATAATGATTTTTGCGCAAAAAAACAAAAAAATATGCAAATCTCAGAGATATTTGCATTTAATCAGTAATTTTTAGCTTACGGAGTAAATTAATTTAATATTTGCCTTTTGGAACGCCATATCTAAATTTTCCCATTGTCTGCAATCCCCCAATTCCTGGCGCTCCCGTTATAGTGTTTTCTATTAATTCTTCAATTTTTACAAGCTCATTTATATGGGAAAAAGCCACTTTTTCACTCACCAAGACAGGATCAAGGCAGTGTATTAAAACCCTTTCTGGAGAGCTGGCATAATTAGCTCCCGCCTTTATAAGAGCTTCGTAATTTGATTGACAAGCTCCTGCAAAAATCACTAAATTGTCAAGTGCTGGTTCGTACTTCCTTGCATTTTTAACCGCTTCCACGAAATATCTGGAATTTCTGTAGTTATTTATATTGCTATAATCTCTTGTGTTGCTTCTTATACTATCATGACCTGTAAGAACTAATATATCAGGCCTATATTTTTCCAAGAGGTCATACACTTTATCTGGTTGTTCTTCTTCCTTTACCACTGCTCCTATGGCTTCCATACCTACCTTTTTATAGGCATCAAGACATACATTTAAATATTCCTCATCTCCGTCTACGTGAAGAACTTTTCCTGGCCTTCCGTATGGCTCTTGCCGACTTGCACGCACCATCCCTTTTTTTCGCTGAAGGCTTTTTGAAGAAGCAATTTTTTTTAAAAGGTATTCTGCCTTCTCTCTATAAGGCCTATCATATTCCGCAATTTTGGCGCGAGAAGCCTCTATAAGGTCATCTTCTGGTGCATCTGCAATTATTCTCATGTTTAAACCGTGTAAAAGATAATGCCTTACTCCTTTATTATCTATAACATTAATGACTCTAAACAAAATGTCAGAGCCATAAGACTTTCTCATTACAATATCATTAATGCGAAAAGCCATAAATTAACCCCCCCTGCGCAGCTTGATTCATAGTTTATAATATGCAGAGGGGTATATATAGGTGTATATAAATTTATTCTTCCATCTGTTTACCCAAAAAAGCAGCAGCTGTTTCAGCGATTTTTCCTTCAACTTCTGTAACTGCTTCACCGGCTTCTTTAGTAAAAATCACGACACTTCCTATTGTATCTCCTCTTGAAATAATAGGAACTATAACTTGAGATGTAATATTAAATTCCTGTCCATCTGCTATTTTAATCGGTCCTTTATCTTTCCCAGTCCCAAGCATTATCGTCTTTTTTTCTTCCAAATATTTTTCTAATTCTTGACTTATTGGCTTATCAATTAATTCTTTTTTTGCAACTCCGGAAACAGCTATTACATTGTCTGTATCTGTAATGCATACAGGATGTTTTGTAGATTGATATATGCTATCAGCGTATTCTTGCGCAAAATCACTTAATTCACTTATTGGAGAATATTTCTTTAAAATTATCTCTCCTTCTTTATCTGTAAAAATTTCTAAAGGGTCCCCTTCCTTGATTCTCAATGTTCTTCGGATCTCTTTAGGAATAACAACTCTCCCTAAATCATCTATTCTGCGTACAATTCCTGTAGCCTTCAAAGTAAATACCTCCATTTCCTAAAATTTTTAGCTCAAGATTAGTATTTATATTTTTCCATAAATTTATTCGCAAAAAAACCGGCAACTAAACTGCCGGCTTTTTACCCCACTGTTACTTTTATATTTTGAGGAAACTTTTGTATTTTTGCTGCTTTCTCAAGTGCATCATATTTTTCTTTAATAACTTGATTTTTCTTATCATTTAACAAATAGCTTTCTATCGCATCCTTTACTTCATCAAAAGGTTTTACTGTAATACCCTCTGATTTTATTATATGGTATCCATAATCAGTCTTAACAGGTTTTGATATTTCACCCTTCTCAAGTGAAAAAACTACTTGGTCAAACTCAGAAACCATAACGCCATGAGGAAATTCTCCCAAATCTCCTCCTTGGTCTTTTGTAGCCGTATCAATAGAATACTCTTTTGCTAATGTAGTAAAATCTTCGCCTTTCATAAGTCGATTGTATATATCTTCTGCTGTTTTTTCATCAGCCACTAATATATGACTAGCCTTCACCACTTCAAACTGCTCTTTATTATCCTCATAATACTTTTTTAACTCTTCTTCTGTAACTTTTACATCTTTTGTATATTCGTCAAAGAGCTTATTTATTAAAAGATAATTTTTCACATCTTCCTTTGTAATATCATTATTAACTTCTTTTTCTTTTTGATACTCATCCTCTACTTCTTTGTCTGTAACTGCAATATTATTTTTTAAGGCTTCCTGCACAAGTAATTTTTGAGCAATCAAACTATCAAGCACATTTTCTTTTACTACATCTAAAAACTTTTTCCCTTGATAATCCTGATTCCATATGTCTTCTGTATATTGGGGACTACTTTCAATTTGAGCCTTTACTTGCTCAAAAGCTTTTTTGTATTCAGCATTAGTAATATTTTCACCATTAACAGTTGCAACAACATCTTTTTTGGCAGAGCAGGATACTGTTAAAAATACTATAAAAACAAAAAATAAAAGTAATGCGATTTTCCTCTTCAATATAACATCCTCCTGACTTTAAAAAGTTTACATAGGCATAACTTAATTATATATCATTTCTCCACTAACTGCAAACTTTTTATTTTTTCTACTAATCCAATAAGTTCCTTTTGTATGGTCTCTTTTTTATTGAATCTATAAGTAAGATATGGTTGTACTTGACTTGAAAATATTAAATTCCCTCCATATTCTTTTATTACCTTCTCTATAACCTCCATATTTACTGACCCCATATCTTTAAATTTTAAAATAACAATGTTTCCTTTTTCCGTTATTTCAGTAATATGGAGATGAGAGGCAATAGCCTTTAAATAAGCAATTTCCAATAGCGCCTCTACAGGCTTTGGATAATCGCCAAATCTATCTACAAGTTCTTCTGAAATCTCTATCATATCTTTTCTAGATTCTATAGAGGCTATTTTCTTGTACATCTCCAATCTTAAATTTTCGTCTTCAATATAGGAAGAGTCAATATAAGCATTGACTTTTATGTCTATTGTGGTAGTAATCTCCTCTTTGGGAGCTTCTCCTTTTAAATTCCGTATAGCTTCCTCTAAAAGCTTTAAATACAAGTCATAACCAATTGCATCAATATGACCATGTTGTTCTGCTCCAAGGAGATTTCCTGCACCTCTTATCTCCAAATCTCTCATGGCAATTTTAAATCCAGAGCCAAATTCAGTAAACTCTTTTATCGCCTCCAACCTTTTTTCCGCCACTTCACTTAAAACTTTATCCTTTCTATAGGTAAAATAGGCATAAGCAAGTCTATTTGACCTACCTACTCTTCCTCTTAATTGATACAATTGGGAAAGCCCTAACTTATCCGCATCATAAACTATAATAGTATTTACATTTGGTATATCAAGCCCTGTCTCAATTATTGTAGTACTTACTAAAACATCGTATTCCTCATTTAGAAAGTCAATCATCACTTTTTCTAATTGGCTTTCTTCCATTTGCCCATGAGCCACAGCTACTCTACAACCAGGGACTAAATCTTTTACCAAAGAAGCCATCTTTTCTATGCCATTTACTCTATTGTAAACAAAATAGACTTGTCCCCCTCTTCCGATTTCCCTTAAAATAGCATCTTTTATTAATTCTTCATTAAATTCCATCACATAGGTTTCTACTGGAAATCTGTCTTCAGGAGGATTCTCCAATACGCTCATATCCCTTATACCAATCAAGGACATGTGCAAAGTTCTAGGAATAGGAGTTGCTGACAATGTCAAAACGTCTATATTTTCCTTAAGTTTTTTTATTTTCTCTTTATGAACAACTCCAAACCTTTGTTCTTCGTCTATAATTAAAAGTCCTAAATCTTTAAATTTCACGTCATTCTGTAAAAGCCTGTGAGTACCAACAATAATATCGATAGTTCCTTCAGCCAGGCCTTTAATTATTTGCGCTTGCTCTTTAGGAGTCCTAAAACGGCTAAGCATTTCTACCTTTACAGGAAATTCTTTAAATCTTTCTATGAAATTAGTATAATGCTGATAAGCCAAGATAGTTGTAGGACACAAAAAAGCAACCTGTTTCCCATCAGCCACCGCTTTAAAGGCAGCCCTTAAAGCTACTTCTGTTTTACCATATCCCACATCTCCACAAAGAAGTCTATCCATTGGCCTGTCTTTTTCCATATCCTCTTTAATTTCTTTTATACACCTTAACTGGTCTTCCGTCTCTTCATAGGGAAATTGCTCTTCAAACTCCTTTTGCCATGGAGTATCAGGAGAAAAAGCATATCCTTTTACCATCTGCCTTTTGGCGTAAAGTTGTATCAAATCTTTAGCAAGGTCTTCTACTGCTTTTTTGGCTTTTCTTTTTGCTCTAATCCATTCACTACCCCCTAATTTATTTAACTTAGGTGGATTGTCTGTAGGCCCCACATATTTTTGTACAAGGTCTAATTGTTCTACTGGTACAAAAAGGGTATCTCCCCCTGCATAAATTATTTTTAAATAATCCCTTACAATCCCATCTACTTTTATCTTTTCTATGCCTTCATACTTTCCTATACCATAATTTACATGCACAACATATGACCCTATTTCTAATTCAGTAAAGCTTTTTATCTTGTCGGCATTTCTAATTTTTACAGTTTTTTTGCTCCTTTTAGTCTGACCAAAAATTTCTCCATCGCTTATGACTGCAAATTTTGCATCTACATACTCAAATCCTTTGCTAACAGAGGCAGGATATATGACCACTTGCCCTTTTTGTATATCGTATTCACTGTCTTTAATCACCACAGTATCAATATTGAAACTGTCAAGCGTATCCTTTAAAATTCTTGCTCTTTCTTGATTCCCACTTAAAAGCAATACTTTATATCCTGCGTTTTTGTAATACTTCAAATCATCTACTAAAATATCTATTTTGCCGTGAAAAGGGTGCATAGACCTTGATACAAAATTAACAATTGTTTGGGGCTGTAGTTCATTGTCAGGCTTTGCTAAAGTATTCATTATGAGTAAAAAGTTATTTTTCGCTCTTTTTAATATCTCCTCATAATCAAAAAAAAGCTTACTTTGCTCTGGCAAAACCTCTCCTTTTTCTAACAAAACCTTGAAATTTTCATTAAATTCCATTTGAAGGTTATTTACCCTTTGTTTAATGCGACTGCTTTCATCTAAAATAATAACTGCCTCTTCTCCCATATAGTCAACAATAGAATAGACATCATCATAAAAATAATCTATAAGCTCATGAATATTTTCCACCCTTTTAGATTCTGTAATCTCCTCCATAATTTCTTCAAATTTTTGCTGTAACTTTTCTGCAATGCCACTTTTCGATTTTTTTATTTTTGACAAATAGGAATTTAAACAGTTCGAAACTGCCGAAATCCCTTTTTTGATGTACTCTGTCTCTGCGATAAACTCTGTAGCCGGAAAAACATTTATTTTATCAATATTTTCTAAAGACCTTTGGGTAATCACATCAAAAGTCCTTATGGAATCTATTTCATCGTCAAAAAGTTCAACCCTATAAGGATATTCTTCTGTAGGAGAAAAAACATCAATTATTCCTCCCCTCACACTAAATTGCCCTTTTCCTTCCACCATTTTAACCCTTTCATACCCCATGGTAACCAAATTTTTTATAACTTCTTCTAAATTTACAGTATCACCTAATTTAAAAACAAATTGATACTTTTTAAACAAATCCATAGGTATGAGCTTACCTACCGCTGCGTCTATAGAAGTAACTACAGCATGAGGACTTCCTTCTGACAATTTTTTAATTACCTGCAATCTCCGAGACACCACTTCTTGACTCGCAGCATCTATTTTATAAAACAAGGCTTCTCTTTTGGGAAATAAAGAGGCATTGCCAAAATTAAAAGAATACAAATCTTCGTATATTTTCCTTGCTTCCACCTCATCAGGAGCAATAACTAACACCTTTTTGTTAAACTTAGTCATTATATAATGGGCAATATGGGCTTTTTGAGAATCTGTAAGCCCATAAGCCAAAATAGGTCCTCTTCTCTGTTGTAAAAATTTTTCTATTGTTTTAATCTCTTTTAATTCTTCTATTTGACGAGTAAACATGTTCATCACCTCAACATAAGCCTATTCCATAAGCCATGTATTAAAGAAGTTACAATGATAGCCAAAAAAATATTTGTTTGCATCACTAATATGTAAGAAGTTATCCCAAAAAAGCCGTGGCTTAAGATACTTAAAATAGAAGCCCTTAAATTGATTTTATAGGAAGCTTTTATGTAATCATTTACTGCCTCTGCAATCCCAAATATCAAATGGGACAAGAGAATAGAGGAAGTCAAATACCCTGCCACTGTCTTACAAGTTTCTTCAATGGCTGGTACAAGAAAAATTATAGCTCTTCTCTTATATTTAGTTACTGCCATCCTATTTAGAAAATATGCTAAAATTACACCACCAATTCCAGATAATAACCACATGTATTCATTTTTCTCCTTTATTGCCTTTTTATCAACCGTTAAATTTGCTCATAGCATGTTCTATCCCATTTTCTATAATATCTATCACCGCATCTGCTGCTTTTATAACAGTTTCATCAATTAGTTTTTTCTCTGACTCTTCAAACTTTCCTAATACATGACTTACTAAATCCTCTTGCGGTTTTCCAATTCCTATTCTAATACGCGGAAATTCTTCGCTATTTAAAAGATATATGATAGATTTCATTCCATTGTGACCGCCTGAACTTCCTTTTTTCCTTATCCTTATTTTGCCCACATCCAAGTCCTTGTCGTCATAAATCACAATTACATTTTCAAGCGGAATTTTATAAAAATTTACAGCATCGTATAAAGCTTCACCACTTGAATTCACAAATGTCTGAGGCTTTAAAAGTATCACTTTTTCACCTTTAAAATGCCCTTCCCCCATGAGAGACTTGAATTTAAGCCTCGAAACCTCTATCCCAAGCTTTTTTGAAAGGGCATCTATCACCATAAAACCTACATTGTGCCTCGTGCCCTCGTATTCTTCCCCCGGATTCCCAAGACCAGCTATTATGTACATGCTCTCACCCTTCCTTATAAGATTAATTATACATATGTAGTCGAGAAAAAACAACCTGCCGACTGTGAAGTCGGCAGGCAGGTGCGTGGGAGGCCTTTTATTTTTTTATTGAAAGTTTGCGCTGCTTTGCAATTTTACAGGAACTGTAAATGTTTTGCCATTTCTCCAAACTGTTACATTTATTACATCTCCAACTTTGTGGTTATTTATTATGCTTTGCAAATCCTCAAAGGAAGTAATGTTTTTGCCATCAGCCTTTATTATCACATCTCCTGGTTGGATGCCAGCTTTTTCTGCACCACTATTTGGCTGAACTTGAACTACATACACCCCTACAGGCAAATTATATCGGGCTGCATCTTGTTGTGTAATAGTTTGAGCACCTATTCCCATCATTGGCCTTTCTACATAGCCGTGTTTTATTATCTGGTCAATTATAGGTTTTGCTTCGTTTATTGGAATTGCAAAACCCATGCCTTCAACAGGGGTTCCTTGGCTTCCAAACATTCCAAAAGGATCCTGAATACTTGGTCCTATTGAAGTGAGCTTAATACTTGTTATACCTATAACTTCTGCTTTACTGTTCACAAGAGGTCCACCGCTGTTGCCAGGATTTATAGCTGCATCTGTTTGTATGAGTTTGACAGGCCCATAATCACTTTGGAGGTTTCTGTTAAGTCCGCTTATTATACCCGCTGTGACTGTACCTGCAAAAGAATCTCCAAGAGGATTGCCTATAGCAATTGCCAATTCCCCAGGTTGGAGTTTTGAAGAGTCTCCCAATTTTACAACAGGTAAATTAGGAAGGTTTATTTTAAGTACTGCGAGGTCTGTTCTATCATCTTTTCCAATAAGTTTTGCATCAGCACTCCTTCCATCTAAAAGTTTTACTGCAATTTTTGATGCTCCCTCAATTACATGGTTATTTGTGACAATATACCCATCCGAACTTATTATAAAACCAGAGCCACTGCCTTTAGGAACATATTCTGTTCTATAGCCATTTGTATAAGCAACGTTTGTATCAATTTCTACAACAGCTGGGCTAACAATTTTGTATATGTTAGGTATCAAATTTAAAATACCGCTTTCGTCTGATGAAGTAGCATCTAAAGGCAAATATCTTGTAACAACCTGGGCTGATGCATCATTTTGGGTTCCATAGTATTTCATCACAGCACCTGTAACTCCTCCGCCAATTAAAGCTGCCACTAAAGCTACTGCAATAAAAGATGCTACCATCTTCCTTCTAAATCTTTTTACCATCTTCCCCAGACTTTTTTTGTTGTTTCTAAATTCCACTTTAGGAATTTGTGCAGTAGTTTCCAATTCCTCTTGTTTTTGTTCCTCTGCCTTTAATATTTCGCTATTTAATTCTTCTGTTTGATATAACTCTTTTTTTTCATTTTCTTCTGGAGAAATTACATTTTCCGGATCATTTTTTTCAATTTTATCTTCAAAGTCTTTCCCGTAATCCATAATCACTCACTCCTTTTATTTTTTCTTGCATTTAATTATAACCCCTTTTTATTAACAAACTATGAACATGATGTAAAGATTTTAAGTAGTTTTTATTAAAAAATTTTTGGCACTATTTTTTATAAATAAATGTGCGGCCCAAGTATTCACTTGGACCGCTATGATAAGGGAGGTCAAGGAGAGGCATTTGCCGCTCTCAAGTATTATTATATCCTTTATTTATGAATAAAGTGTTAACAAAGTGTAAATATTTTATTGTGATTTTTTAAAATTTTTTCACCGGTAAAGTAAAAGTAAATGCTGTACCTTTACCGAGTTCACTTTCTACCCATATCTCCTCGTTATGAGCATTTATAATACGCTTTACTATATAAAGTCCAAGGCCTGCTCCATCTTTCCCTCTCGATTTGTCCGCTTTGTAAAATCTATCCCATATATGCTCTTGGTCTTCAAGAGAAATACCTATTCCATTATCTTTTATAGTAATAAATGCCTTTTCATCTTTTATTTCAGTAAAAATATGAATTATACCCTTTTCTTTAGAAAATTTTATTGCATTGTCTATAAGATTTGTCAAAACTTGTTCTATCTTATCTTTATCAGCTATAACTATTCTTTTGTCTTCTTCAAAATCGACTTTAACAGTTAGATCTTTTTCCACTATCCTTTTTTCAAACTTTATAACGGCCAGTCTTATAAGTTCATTTATATCAAATTCAGTCTTATTAAGTGGGAACTGCCCTGACTCAAGTTTAGTCATTTCAAGGAAATCATTTATGAGTCGAGACATCCTCCTTGTTTCTTTTTGCACTATTTTAAGATAATCGCAAGCTTTTTCCTTTGGAATAGTACCATCTAATATACCATCTATATATCCTTGTATAGAGGTCAATGGAGACCTCAATTCATGGGAAACATTTGCCACAAAATCTTTTCTCATATCTTCTAATTGTTCTAATTCTTTTGCCATAACATTAAAGGATTTAGCTAAATCCCCTATTTCATCTTCTTCTTTATGTTGCACCCTTGCTGAAAAATTCCCCTTTGCTACTTGTTGAACAGCTAAGCTCATTTCTTTAAGAGGTTGAGATATTTTACTGGAAGTAAAAGAAATGAGCACAAAACCTATTATAAGAGCTACTCCTCCAGATAAAAGCATTAAAATAAAAATGTTTATAATGGTTTTATTCATTTCTGTCAAGGGTGCATGCATAAATATAGCCCCTTCAATACGGCCATTTATAACAAGAGGCACTCCTACTGTCAAAACAGGTTGATTAAATTTACCACCAAAATATCCTTTTTTTACAACAGATTGTCCATCTAAAATGCTTTTTATTTCTTCTTTACTGAGGCTAACTCCTGTCCACGCTTTGCCTTGCCGCTGTGATTGACTGTAAATTAGCCCTTCTTTATCGACAATCCATACAGTGGCATTTATCAACCTAGTAACAACATTTAATTCTTGATTCCATTTATCTATGTTTATGTCACCTACTGCAAATTCATTTAAAATTGCATTTATTTCTTGAGCCTCTTCCAACATTATTTTTTCTTTATCGGCAAAATAATAGTTTTGAAACATCAGATAAAACATCCCTGAAAGGATAGACAAAGTAATAAGAATGATAATTATATTGCTTATAAAAAGTTTTTTAAAGAGTCTATTTTTGCTCAAATTTAGTTCACCTCAAATTTATAGCCTACACCCCATACGGTGGTAAGTTTCCAATTAGGACCATCTCCCATTTTTTCTCTAAGCCGCTTTATATGAACATCTACTGTACGACTATCTCCCATATAATCATAACCCCATACATTTTCTAATAGCTGATCTCTCGTGAAAACCCTATTGGGATGTGTGCATAAAAAATATAAAAGTTCTAACTCTTTGGGAGTTAAATCCACATTTTGCCCTTTATAGACAACTTTATATTCGCTCAAACTTACATAAAGGTCTGGATAAGAAACAGCCTGTTTTTCATCACTTTCCTGTTCATATCTTCTTAAAACCGCTTTAACTCTTGCTACTAATTCTTTCCCGTCAAAGGGCTTTACGATGTAGTCATCAGCGCCAATCTCTAGAGCCAATACCTTATCAAGTGTATCCCCTTTTGCGGTAAGCATTATTATAGGCACTTTTGAGAATTTTCTGACTTCTCTGCAAAGAGTTATACCATCCATTCCTGGTAACATTATGTCAAGTATGACGAGCTTTGGTGGCTTTTCTTGTATTTTTTTTAGTGCGCTTTGCCCATCGTATATCTGCTCTACATCAAAACCTTCTTTTTCAAGGTACAAAGAAACTATTTCACATATATTTTTATCATCATCCACCACATAAATTTTTTCATTCCATCCCACAAAACCACCCTCTACTTCAAGTTTCCTTGTTTAAATTATATCATAAAATTTAAAACAAAATATAAAAAAGGCACATAAAGTGCCTACACAAACAATTTACTAACAGACATGCCTTCGTGGATTCTCAAAATTGCTTCTGCAAATAAAGGAGCCACAGACCGAACTTTAATTTTGTCAATTTTTTTCTCTTCCGGAAGAGGGATTGTATCGGTTATAACCAATTCTTTTATTGGTGACCCCTTTAGCCTTTCAATCGCAGGGCCTGACAGCACCCCATGGGTCGCACAAGCATAAACTTCAGTAGCACCACTGTCAATTAAAGCCTCCGCTCCTTGTACTAAAGTACCAGCGGTATCAATAAGGTCATCTACCAAAATTGCCTTTTTCCCTCTTACATCACCTATTATATTCATTATCTCTGCTACATTAGCCTTTGGCCTTCTTTTGTCAATAATAGCAAGAGGAGCATTCAATTTTTCTGCAAAATACCTCGCCCTTGTCACACTACCATGGTCAGGTGAAACAACTACTACATCATCTTCCAATTCTTTGTCAATAAAATATTTCGCAAGAATAGGTCCTCCTAACAAATGGTCAACAGGAATATTAAAATAACCTTGTATTTGAGGAGCATGTAGGTCCATAGTAACAACTCTATGAGCTCCTGCTGCAGTTATGAGGTCAGCTACAAGCTTTGCAGTAATTGGGTCCCTCGCCTTTGCTTTTCTGTCTTGTCTTGCGTAACCATAATAAGGTATAACTGCATTGATTTCAGCTGCAGATGCCCTTTTAAAGGCATCAATCATTATCAATAATTCCATTAAGTTGTTGTTAACAGGTGCACAAGTTGACTGTATTACAAAAACGCTTGCACCTCTTACGCTTTCTCCAATCCTTACACTAATCTCACCATCACTAAAAGTCCCTACTTCTGAATCGCAAAGCTTGAGTCCAAGATGCTCTGCTATTTCACTGGCTAACTTAGGATTTGAATTTCCTGAAAAAATTTTTAGAGAATTAGTATATCTCGCCATTTAATTTAAAGCCTCCCTTTTTTTATTCTTTCCTGTACCCAGCCCTCTTTATTAGTTTGCCTACCTCTAGCTATGGCAAGTGCTCCTTCAGGAACATCCTCTGTTATAGTTGAACCAGCAGCAATATAAGCATTATTCCCAATCTTTACTGGCGCTACAAGATTTACATTACACCCCACGAAAACATTATCTCCTATCACTGTCTTGTATTTTCGTTTACCATCATAATTAACTGTAATAGAGCCACATCCCATATTGACATTTTTACCAACTTCCGCGTCTCCCACATACGTAAGATGAGGAACTTTACTTCCTTCATCAATTATTGACTTCTTTATCTCCACAAAGTCCCCTATTTTGACATTACTCTGTATCACAGTTTCTGGCCTTATGTGGGCAAAAGGCCCTATCTTAACATTATTTTCTATTTTTGAAGAGAGTATTACCGAATACGTGACACTACATCCATCTCCGATTTTCGAATCTACAATCCTACAATTAGGCCCTATCTCACAATCACTTCCTATTTTCGTTTTCCCTTCTATAACACAACCAGGCAATATTACAGTATCAGCTCCAATCTCCACTTCGGCTCCTATATAAGTGGTATCAGGGTCCACTATTGTTACCCCATTTTCCATATGACGATAATTAATCCGCTTTCTCATTATTTTCTCTACTTCAAAAAGCTGCACCCTTGAATTTACTCCCGTTATTTCCTCTGAAGGTACAGTAAAAGCGCCAATTTTTCCATCCATATCTCTTATAATTTCCACAGCATCCGTCAGATAATATTCACCCTGTGCGTTATTATTTGTTATCATTCTTAGCGCTTTTTTTAGTTTGGCTATATCCATAACGTACATGGCAGAATTTATCTCATGGATGCTTTTTTCTTCTTCTGATGCATCTTTATCTTCCACAATCTTTATAACGTTTCCACTTCCATCCCTTATTATCCTCCCATAACCTGTAGGGTCCTCTAATACTGAAGACAAAATTGTAAGACTGTTGCGCTCTTTAATATGAAAATTTATTAATTCTTTTAAGGTATTGGAGGTAATAAGAGGTGTATCTCCTGTCAAAATCAGCACATTGCCTTCCTCAGGGAGTAAATCTTCTGCCATCATCACAGCATGACCTGTGCCTAACTGCACTTCTTGATAAGCATACTTGACTCTTTCTTTTAAAACTTCCTTTACCTCTTCTGCTTTGTAGCCGACTACTACAATTACTTCTTTACTGCCTATCTCTTCTACCGCATCTACTACCCATTCTATCATCGTTTTACCACAGACTTTATGAACCACCTTTGGATGCTTAGATCTCATCCTTTTCCCAAGCCCCGCTGCTAAAATAAGCGTCACTAGCTCTTTCAATTTTCCACACCCTCTATACTAAATTTAATTTTCATGCCCTATACTATTTTAACTATAATTGCAATAAAGTTCAACAAAAAAATAAAAAGGAGACCAGCTCCTTTTTATTCCTTATGTGCAGCTTCTTGTTCTTTTGCTTTTTCATATTCTTTTAAAATAGCGCTTTGTAATCTATTTCTTGTGTCTGAATTTATAGGGTGAGCAATATCTTTAAACTCCCCTTCGGGAGTCTTTCGACTTGGCATAGCAATGAACAATCCATTTTGGCCCTCTATAACCTTTATATCGTGAACCACAAACTCATTGTCAAAGGTTACAGAAACTACAGCCTTCATTTTGCCTTCTTCATTAATTTTTCTCACCCTTACGTCTGTAATCTCCATAAAGCTCACCACCTTCCTGAAGCTTAACCCAAAGTTTGCATTTGTGGAACTGCTCTTACACTAATAAATATTCGCCATAAAATCAAAATTTCCTTCAGGAAAAACAAAAATTCCGAAAAATTTTTAAAAAAATTTTTTACTCTCTTTAACCTTTCAATATCCAGTCGCTTATTTCAATGTCAATTATATTTTTCTCCTCCTCCATATTTTTTAACACAAAAACCGAAATGTAATTATCCACCAGCTTATTCTCCGGTTTTTCCGTCGAAATCATAACTCCTGCACCAACTACATCAGCATCAAATTCCTCCATAAGTTCCATCATACCTCTAATCGTTCCGCCTGCTTTCATAAAGTCATCTATCAACAATACTCTAGAACCTTTTTGCAAAGACCTCCTAGCCAAAGACATAGAACGTATGTGTTTTTGAGACCCAGAAATATAATTAATAGAAACAAAAGAGCCTTCTGTAACTCTGCTATCTTTTCTGATTATTACTAGTGGAACGTTAAGCGTCCTTGCGCACATTAAGGCAATAGGTATACCCTTTGTCTCCACAGTTACAATCGCATCAACATTTTTATCCAAAAAAGGAAACACTAAAATTTCACCAATTTTTGTTACAATATTGGGAGAATAAATCAAATCGGCAGTATACACAAAACCTCCGGGAATTATTCTCGACGGGTCCTTTAATTTTTCCTTTATTTCTTGTACAAAGGGCAAATAACTTTTAATATTAGCTATGGGAATGTATTTTACTCCACCACCAGCTCCAGGTAATGTAATTAATTTACCAAAATTAAATTCTTCTATTACACTCTTTAAAATATCGATATCTTCCGAGGCAGTAGATTTAGCTATACCAAAAAAATTCATAAAATACTCCAAATTTATTAGTGTATTAGGATTTTCACTAAATATCTTAACGATTGCTGCCAATCGTTCATACCGTTTGTACTTATCCATAAAAATAACCTCCGTACCTACAAACTTTTATACTAAAATTATATTTAAAAGTTCACTTTTCTGCAACATGTGGTATAATTTTTTTATAAAACAGTGACAACAAAAAGGCATTTAGCATATTCTAACCATATGATGGCAATAATATGAAGTAGAAACGAGAGGTGCATTTTATGGAAATAGATCTTGAAAGATTTAAAAGAATTCATTTTATTGGAATTGGCGGTATAAGCATGAGCGGGTTAGCCCATATACTGCTAGAGGAAGGACATACAATAACAGGCTCAGACATAAGAAACTCTCATTTGATTGAAAGGCTAAAAAAAGAAGGTGCCAGGGTAAACATCCCTCACATGGCAGAAAGCGTGATAGGGTCCGACTTGGTAGTCTACACAGCTGCAATACACGATGACAATGTAGAATACCAAAAAGCAAGAGAACTGGGAATTCCCATAATAGACAGAGCTACACTTCTAGGCCTTATAATGAAAAAATACAAATTTGGTGTTGCTGTTGCAGGAAGCCATGGAAAAACCACCACAACCTCTCTCATTTCAGTAATACTTGACAGAGCAGGCTATGACCCAACGGTCTTGGTTGGGGGAGAAATAGATGTAATAGGTGGAAATGTGAGGGTCGGAAAAAGCGAATATTTCGTCACAGAAGCCTGTGAGTACACAGATAGCTTCCTCAAATTTTATCCCTACATAGCCTTGATACTAAACGTAGACTCAGACCACCTGGACTACTTCAAAAACATTGACAATATAAAGCAATCCTTCAGACAATTTGCAAGCCTTGTTCCTCCAGATGGCTTTGTAGTAGCCTGCAAAGACGATGCAAATACAATGCATGTAATAAAAGGCTTGGAGAAAAACATCGTAACATACGGCATCAACGAAGAAAGCGATTGGCAGGCAAAAGACATAATTTACGATGAAAAAGGCTGCGCAGGTTTTAATGTTTATTACAGAGGAAAATTTATGAGACATTTCAAGCTCTCCATCCCTGGCAAGCACAATATATACAATGCTCTCGCTTCTCTTGCTGTAACTTACCTTCTAGGAGTTGACACAGAAAAGGCTAAAGAATATATAAAAGAATTTAAAGGCACCCACAGAAGATTTGAAGTCAAAGGAGTAGTAAAAGGGGTTACAGTTGTAGATGACTACGCTCATCACCCTGCAGAAATACGCGCAACTTTAGATACCGCGAAAAATTATCCTCACAAAAGGATAATAGCCGTATTCCAGCCCCACACCTATTCAAGGACAAAAGCTTTGCTCTTTGACTTTGCGGAATCTTTTGATGCTGCTGACAAAATAATAATAACTGACATATATGCCGCAAGAGAAAAAGACACAGGAGAAGTATCTTCAAAAGATTTAGTAGATTTGATCTTCAAAAGAGGAAAGGACGTCCTTTATATAAAGGATTTTGACTCCATCGTAGAATATCTAAAAGAAAACACAGAAGAAGGTGACTTAGTCCTCACAATAGGAGCTGGCAACATATACGAGGTAGGAGAAAAATTTCTAGAAGAGAACAAAAAATAAAGGAGAAGATTTACTCTTTCGGGTAAGTCTTCCCCTTTTGCATTTAACTTGATCCAAAATAAATTCTTTAATTTTATTTGCCGCACTAAAAGCCTTTTCTGCTTCATTTTTTGTTATTTTTTCATTCACTTCATATAATGGATATCTGACCTCGTTATAAAAAACAGTTAAAAATTTGCAATCATCAAAAAAATTCATGAAGCCCTCATCATACACGGCACACATTTTACATAAAACAGTCAAATCGTGTGTTTTTCTAATAGACGTTCCTTGATATATTAAGTAGCCTTTTAAATACTTCTCTGCTGCCTGTTGGCAATGAAAAGCTACCGTATCATACATATCATCAAATTCTAAAAGAATCTTTGCTGCTTTTAAGTCTTGCTCTGCTTTTTTAAACCATTCTTGATAATACTTCTCCTCTGTCATATAATACAACCCCTTTAGTATTAATAAGGTAGGCAAAACTTTGTTTGTGTTGCACGTGTTTTTCCCACTCTTCAGGGGTATAAACTACTACATCTATTGGAATATCGTGCTCTATTTCATATATCTTCATTTTCATTTCCCTTTTATTTTTTGTACTTATAATAATACACAAATCTATATCACTTTCTAAATTTTCTTCTCCTTCAGCGCAAGATCCAAATAAAATTATCCTTTCCGGGCTAAACCTCTTTACAATTTCATTTTTCAATTTTTTTATTTCTTTCTCATATATATCTAGATTTTCAGCCAGCTTTTTACTCATAAAATTTCACCTCTATCTGGAAACACAAGATTTTCTCTCTATAAGCTTTACCGGCACAATTATATGGTCCGATTCAATCTCCTTTTGCTTTAACCTTGCAATTAGAAGTTCTGCTGATTTTATCCCCAAATCAAATGTAGAAATATCTACCGTCGTAAGGGGTGGATTAGCAAAAGCAGACAAAGGAATATTGTTAAAGCCTACTATAGAAATATCCTCCGGCACTCCATATCCCTTATCTATTGCAGCCCTTATAACACCAAATGCCATAACATCATCAGTAACCACAACTGCAGTAGGTTTTTCTCTTTCTAATATTCTCATCATAGCCCTGTATCCGCCGTCTTCAGAAAACTCGTCTTGTTCCACCAACTCTCTCTTAAAAGGTATTCCATTTTCCTCAAGGGCAAGTTTATAACCATCTAACCTATCTAAACTCACTACATATTCCAGTGAACCACTTATAAAAGCAATTTCTCTATGCCCATGTTTAATAAGGTAATTAGTAGCAAGCTTAGAAGCCCCTATATTATCATTGTCCACCCAATACACACCTTTAGCATCAAGAGGCTTACCTATTACCACAAAAGGAAATTTTTCGTCTCTTAACCAAGGTATAAGCTCATCGGTTGTACGGGAAGATAAAAGAATTATTCCATCTACTCGTTTGCCTTTTACCATATTTATAACCGCTTCTTTTTCCTCTTCTTGATTCCCAGATGTCGACAAAAGCAAATCATACTTTTCTCTATGGGCAACAACACTTATGCCCCTCATAACCTCAGGGAAAAAAGGATTTGAAAAAGCTTCTTCTGTAGAGCGAGGCATTATAAGTCCCAAAGTATTTGTCACTTTACTTGCAAGGCTTCTGGCAATGGCATTTGGATAATACCCCAATTCCTCCATCGCCTTCCAAACTCTTTCTTTTGTCTCTTTACTTATACGCGGATTATCAGCAATAACCCTCGATACAGTAGAAGGAGCAACATTTGCCCTTTTGGCCACATCTTTAATCGTTACATTCATGTATATCACCACCTTTAGAATGAAACCGATTGCATCCACTATTTATTATATCCAATTCTTTTATTCACGTCAACAGATTTTCATCTTTTTTAAGGACAGCTTGTTGGCAAAATCAAAAAATACTAAAAGGAGAAATTTTTTAAAGATTCTTTATATAGCCTCAACTATTTTTAATATCTGTTCAATAATTCTATACAAAAATACTAACACTGATAAAAGTACAGGCCAATGCAAGAAAATATGTAAGTCTTCTTTTAACTTTGTAGTACCGCGGATAACATATGGGTCAGTTACTTTCTTCAAATATCTCAATAGCACCCACAAAAGAATAGCAGCAAATAATGCAAAAATCCCATAACCAATGACAACAATAAATGGAATATCTACCTGTTGTAATGGAGTTGCTTTCCCTAAGTTTTGTTGTGCTATAAAATAGGATAACAATACAGAAATAGTATTATTCGTAAAATGAACAATCATTCCTGCAAATATAGAATTAGTCCTATATACTACATATCCCAATAAGCTTCCAAGAAAAAGAATACTTAGAAAGTTTTGCACATTCAAATGAAGCATTGCAAAGAATATAGCGGTTATAAAAATACTCTTTATAGAACCTCTCATTTCAAAACTTCTCATGACAAGTCCTCGCATAAATATTTCTTCACAGCAGGCAGCTACAGCTCCAAATATTAGAATTTGCATAAAAAGTTCTTGTGTATTGGAAGCTGCAGGTATTGGCATAACCGGAATTTTACCTAATTTAGATAAAAAGTAATTTGTTAAGAGCGCAAAAAAAGCTGATACTATCCAACCTAAAGCAGCTATTATTATCACTAAAAATGCTTGATCACCCTTTATAGGATTTAACCTTAAAACATATTTTACATCATATCTTTTAAAAAGAAGGTAAAGAATAACAGGCAGTAAAACAAGAAAAAATTCTGTGATTAGTATACCTATATATAAAGAAGCCTTTTGCACCAAATATCCAACTGTTATGAGAAGTAACATGACAAAAAAGTACAATTTACTTACATCTTTTTCATCTGGCCTCATCCAACCACTTCCTTTTTTACATCGTCAATTTCACCCTTATAAATTTTAACATAAAAAGAATAAAAAAGTAAGAATTAAATGCGATGATTTTGTGAAACCTAATAATTGAAAATTTCAATTAATGTGATATAATAAATAATAGAAAAATATGGAGGTGATGTAAATGAGCCTTATGAGGCGAGGACGCGACTGGTGGGATTGGCCCTTCGATTTCAATATTAGAAATTTGCCAAGCATTTTTGATGTGAATTTCCCATCTATTTCAGGTCTGTTTTCTCGGCCAAGAGTGGACATCACCGAATCTGAAACAGAAGTAGTGGCAACTGCTGAACTACCCGGCGTTGACAAAAAAGACATTGAAATAAATGTTTATGACAATATACTGGAAATAAAAGGGCAAACCACAGTAGACGAAGAAAGAGAAGATAAAAATTATTACATGAGAGAAAGATATTACGGAAGTTTTGCCAGAAGAATAGAACTACCAGCAGAAGTAGACCCTGAAAGAACTACTGCTAAATTTGAAAACGGCATCCTCAAAATCACAATGCCAAAACTCCATCCAAGTAAGCCAAAGGGAAGAAAAATAGATATAGAATAAGAAATTGGGTAAGTTTTTACCCAATTTCTTTATTTCTATTTGCTTTCTTTGTCATTCTCTATAATTGTACCTATACGTTCTTTACCATATAAATTTTCCTTGGCTTATATCTATGCATTTGTTAACATAACAATTGATTTACACGTAAAAATGTGTTATACTAAATTACGTGGAGGTGATATTATGAATAGAGAAAGGCAAAAAATAGAAACACAGAACATCACATTGTCTTTACCTAAAAATTTATTACAAAGGATAAAACATATAGCTATAGATAAAAATACATCTGTATCTAGGCTTTTAGCAGAAACGCTAGAAGAAATAGTAAAAAAAGAAGACTCCTATGAAAATGCTAGGTTATATCATATAAAAATATTAGAAAAAGGTTTTGATTTAGGTACAGAGGGAAAAGTTACCTGGAGGAGAGAAGATTTATATGAAAGATAATAGAAATTTGCAGTTCATTGATACAAATATTTTAGTTTACGCTCATGATGTATCTGCTGGTAAAAAACATGAAATTGCAAAAGAACTACTAAAAGAATTATGGTATGAAAGAAATGGATGCTTAAGCACACAAGTGCTTCAAGAATTTTATGTAACAATTACAAGAAAAGTAAAAAAACCTTTGATTCCAGCTGAAGCAGCAGAAATTATTTCAGCTTTTAAGAGTTGGAAACTAAATATAATAGATTTTGAAGATATACTTGACGCAATTAAAGTTTCACAACGCTACATGATTTCTTTCTGGGATTCGCTTATAATCGTTAGTGCAATAAACCTGGATTGTAATATAATATGGAGCGAAGATTTAAATTCAGGCCAGTATTTTAGCAAAGTAAAAGTACAAAATCCATTTTCCTTAGGCAATGACTTTTGAGTATTCCTATTTTTCCATCACCGCACTTGGCCAAGCTTTACTTTCTTTCTCTCTAAGCTCTTCACCTTTATATCTTGCTAATGCTCCTCGTAGCAATATCGCATCCTTACACTGTCATCTAGAAATAATTAAAGTTCTCATTTATACCTAAACTGTATGCAAATAAAAAATTAGGGGCAAGCTCTTGCTTACCCCAATTTTTTAATCAACTTTCTTTTTAAGCACTGCTATCATAAGAGCAGTAACTACTGTGCCAACTGCTATTACTCCAATGTAAAGAAGAGGATTTGACACAGCTATCGGTATTACAAATATTCCTCCATGAGGAGCTCGAAGTTCTATGTGGAAAAGCATTGAAAGAGCACCTGTCACAGCAGAACCCACCATTATTGAAGGTATTACTCTAAATGGGTCTGCTGCTGCAAAAGGTATAGCACCTTCTGTTATAAAAGATGCTCCCAATACCCAAGCTGCTTTGCCTGCCTCTATCTCTTCTTTTGTAAATCTATCCTTAAACAAAACTGTTGCAAGTGCAAGGCCAAGTGGAGGTGTCATGCCTGCTGCCATAACCGCTGCCATTGGAGCAAAAACATTTGATGCTAAAAGACCTGTTGCAAAAGTATAAGCTGTCTTGTTTACAGGACCGCCCATATCAAAAGCCATCATAAGTCCTAGTATTGCCCCGAAAATAACCGCATTTGTTGTGCTCATACCTGTAAGCCAGTTAGTCAAAGATGTCATAATAGCTTTCATTGGTGAACCAATCACATATATCATTAAAAGTCCCACTATTAAAGTAGAAAGCACAGGCAATATCAATACTGGCATTAAACCTTCTAAAGTCCTAGGCAGTTTTATTAACTTCTTCAAATAGTCTACCGTATATCCTGCTAAAAATCCCGAAATGATACCGCCTAAAAATCCTGCACCTGTTGATACTGCTAGCATACCACCTACCATACCAGGAACAAGGCCAGGCCTATCTGCTATAGAAAATGCTATATACCCTGACAAAATTGGTACCATCAGCGCAAATGCTGAACCACCGCCAATCTTCATCAAAGCCCAAGGAAGAGTTCCTTCTACTTCAAACGCCTTATATCCCCAGAAGAAAGATAGAGCAATTAAAATACCGCCTGCAACAACAAAAGGTATCATATAAGAAACACCTGTCATGAGGTGTTTATAAGCTCCTGTCCTCTGAGCTGCCCTTTCTTTGTGAATCTCCTGTACTTTCTCCACATAGTCAGTAGGTTTTTCCATCTTTAAAGCTTTTTCAATAAGCCCTTTTGCATCCTTTATAGCCTCTTCCACGCCAACTTCAAGGACAGGTTTCCCAGCAAATCTTGATTTGTCCACCTTAGTTGATGCAGCAATTATAACAGCATCTGCTTCTTGTATGTCCTCTTCTGTAAGAGCATTTTCTGCACCTATTGACCCTTGAGTCTCTACTTTTATGTCAACTCCCATCTCTTTTGCTGCCATCTGAAGATTTTCCGCCGCCATATAGGTATGAGCAATACCTGTAGGGCAGGCTGTAACAGCAACTACCTTTTTCATAATTAATCCCCTCTCTTAAAAATTTATTTCTCAAAAGCCTCTATGACTTCCTCAGGTGTCGACGCTTTTTCTAACTCCTCTCTCACCTCCTTATGCATCAAATCCCTTGAAAGCTCAGCCAAAACTTTAAGGTGTAGCTCATTTGAATTGTCTGGCACAGCAATCAAGAAAAATAAATGGGCAGGTTTGCTATCCATTGAGTTATAGTCTATTCCTTGGCGAGACTTCCCAAATACTATTGCTGGCTTTTTTACAAGACTGCTCTTCCCATGAGGTATTGCTACTCCATAGCCTATTCCTGTAGAAAATTCCTCTTCTCTTTTCTTAACAACCTCTAAAAAACCTTTTTCATCATCTACTACATCATTTTCCTTTAAAACCTTAACCAGCTCTTCTAGTACTTCTCCCTTTGTCTTTGCCTTTAAATCAAAAACCATCATCTTTTCATCTAAAACATCTTTTATCTCCATTTTCCTCACCTTTCTATCCTCTCAATCTCAATCTTGTCTTTTAATGCATTTACTTCTTCAATAGTACCTGCTCTTGTACCCTCTTTCATGACAACAGAAGTTGACAACGCTGCAGCTATTTTTATTGTCTCCTCAAGAGAAAGTCCTCTATATATCCCATGGGCAAAGCCTGCAACGTATGCGTCCCCTGCCCCGACAGTTCCTTTCACTTCAACTTTTAGAGGTTTCACTCTAAATACAGCATCATTAGTTATAACAATGCTTCCCTTGCTTCCCATAGAAATTGCAACTATTTTTATGCCCAATTTGTTTAGTTTTTTCCCCTCTTCAATAATTTCTTCTAGAGTCTCAAGCCTTTTTCTTACCACATCCTCCAACTCATGCACATTAGGTTTTATCATAAAAGGCCTTTCTTCTATGCCATACAAAAGAGCTTGATTGTCAGCATCAAGAATAATTTTTAAATCTCTATTCTTTAATTCTTTAATTATTCCTTTATAAAAAGTCTTAGGCACTCCCATCGGTAGGCTTCCCGACAGTACAAGTACTTTAGATTTTTCTGCATATTTAAATATGCTTGCCTTAAGAAGCTTAATCTCTTCTTCACTTACCTCAGGACCGTATTCATTTAAATCAGTCACTTCCCCTTTTGAAATATCGGAAATCTTTATATTCGTCCTTGTATCATTTTTTATTTTCACAAAATCAGTTTTTATTCCCTCTTCTTCAAGGCAATCAATTATATACTGGGCATTAGGACCTAAAAAGCCCAAGGCAACTACCTCATCCCCAAGGTTTTTTAAGTTTTTTGCTACATTTATCCCCTTCCCTCCAGCGTCAACTCTTGAACGAATCACCCTGTTCACACTGCCAGGCTTTAAATTTCCCACAATCACTGTCCTATCAATTGCTGGATTTACTGTCACTGTTGTTATCATCATCTTCATCCCTTTCAAAATTTAGTATCTCTACATTTGCCTGTTCATACTTTTTCACAACCTCATAATCTATCTCATCATCAGTTATTATTGCCGTGATATCTTTAAGATCTGCAAATTTTACAAAAGACTTTTTGCCAAACTTAGTGTGGTCTGCCACTACATATACTTCACTTGCTACCTCTATCATCGCTTTTTTAGTATTTGCTTCAACTAAATCCGGAGTCATAAGCCCATCCTCAAAAGATATAGCATTTGTACCTATAAAAGCCTTATCCACTTTAAACTGCCTTATTACCATTTCTGCAATAGGACCAACTAAAGCCTTAGTCCTCCACCTCTGTATGCCGCCTGTTATAATAAGCTCAATATCCTCGTGTTTTGAAAGTTCTATAGCAATAAGAGGTGAATTTGTAACAACAGTAAGTTTCATATTTTTGAGATTTCGCGCAATCTCAAGAGTAGTCGTACCAGCATCTAAAATTATAGAATCTCCTTCTTCTATCATTGAGGCAGCAATTTTACCTATCTTCCTTTTTGCCTCAAGTTCTACATCTTCTTTTTCAAAAAATGTAGGCTCATAGTGAGTGCCAACATTCAATATCGCTCCACCGTGAGTCCTCTGTATGAAACCCTTTTCCTCTAGCACATGTAAATCCCTTCTTATTGTAGATTCAGAAACATTAAAAAGTTTGCTAAGCTCAGAAACACTGATACTTTTATCTTTGCTTATAATTTCTGCAATCTTAAGACGCCTTTCCTCTCCAAACATCCTATCAGATATACTCATATTCATTCACATCCATTCAATATTATCCCGCTCAAATGTGATTGTTTTTGCTTAATTTTGATTATATACTACCGATTTTGATTTGTCAATGGGCAAAAAAATAAAACAG
>JADBKJ010000013.1 GCA_014896455.1 Thermoanaerobacter sp. | reverse complement strand
GGTATTTAATGAGTCAATAAATGTTACCAATTTGTAATATTTCTGTAATATTAATTTAACATTTCTTTTGAGTCTTTATTGAATTCCACCTTAATCAATTTTTCATTCCCATCCCATTTCACTGCATAGCCTATTTGTTGAGCTATTTCTGTTAAAGGGAAGTAGGAGGTGCCGTTTGAGAGGAAGGCTCCTTTTTGACCATTCGCGATGTCTTTATAGGATTTTATATCAACTGTAATGGCGTTACTACCCTTTGAAACAGTTAATTTATTGTTTTGAGAATCCCAAAATACTCTCGCTTTCATGTATTTTTGCAATACAACAGAGGATACAAAAGTTTTTCCATTTAATACTAAAATTCCATTTTTTACCACCATAAACTCATTGTTTACAGTTCCTTCAAGATTAGGCCCTACATCACTTAAAAAGTATGGGTCACTGATTAGATTAGAATAGGTCTTTAAAATTCTTTCGTTGTCCGTTATAGCATAGTTGTTTATTTTTCTTCCTTCAGGCGCATTTACCAAGTTATTCACATCAAAGTAAAATATAGATTTAACCCGCGGATACTTTGTCTTTAAGCCATTGTACATGCGGGTTATCTTTTCAATTGCAAAGTCTTCATAGTATTTCCCGTCAGTTATGGTATAGTGGGTAGCGCCAAATTCAGAAATCTGTATCGGCTTCCTTTCACTGAATGTGTCGTAAACATAATCTAATAACTCCAACGGGTCTTCTTGGTCTGCTCTTAGGTTTATATTGCCATTGTGATAAATTACGTTGTATATATTTACTCCAACCCAATCTACATAATCATCCCCTGGATAATATGACAATATATTTGATTGTGGGAATGTAAATACAGTCCACACCATCATGACATTTGGTGCTTCTTCTTCCATCACATCATGGACAAGTCGCCATTTTTCTATGTATTTTTTAGGATCGCCGCTATAGGCTGTCCAGTCTCCATTCATTTCAGATGCAAATCGCAAGAATACTGGTATGCCAGCTTCGTTTAATTTTTTTGCAAAACTTCTTAAATATTCATCATCTTTTACTTGGTCTAAGCCACCATTCGGTTCAAATGCTATATGAGCAGCCGCGCCTACTTCTTTTAACTGGTCAATCCACTTTTGAGGGAATGGGCTTTTGTATCCGACGTAAATGAAAAAGGATGCATGCTTTTTACCTGTAAGGTCATTAAATTTTTTCATGTCCCCATTTATTAATGTGTCTTGATATACATAAGCTCCAAGATATGTACCTTTTGTAGGCTCATATTTTGACAGTTTATAGTCATCTACTTCAATTAGAACTCTCACATTTGAGTTTTTGCTAAGTAATTGCTCTGCTCTTGCAGGGGTAAAAGAAGAGCATGTAAAAGTAAAAATTAAAATCAATAGTAGAATCTGTTTAATTTTTCTCATCTTAAACCTCCACAACTTTATCTTTGGATTTGTAAAGTTACATCAGGTAAAACTTCTATTTCAAACATTCTGTTCCAAGGGTATCTTACTTTCACTTCTATATCTTTTATGCCAACAGAGCTATTTCCCGCCTTTACTAGTTCTCCAATATATTTTCCCTTTATTGTATTAATAAGGGGCTTCATTTTTATTGAAAGTTCTTCATCTGCAGTTTTTTTGTCTATGTTATCTTTTGACATGTGGTTTGACTCTGCCCATTTGTACATTTTATTTCTTACATCAGCTTGATAGGCAAAGTCGTCCGCATAACGTATAAAGGAGAAAGCTATAAAGCTTTTTATAGCGTCTTCTTCTTTGTAAGAAGGAAGCATGCTTTTGTCAAGGACCATTTTTAAAGACATTTCAGATATGACTGTCCCTATTGTGTTACTAGGAGTATTCCAGCCCGCATAGAGAAAGCTTAAGGGATTTAAGTCAAAGAGCACGTTGATTAGCTTTTTATCCGCCATATTAACATATGCAACATCTGCTATTCCGAAAATTTGTCCTTTATTTTTATATTTTTGTATGTCGTTTTTTATTCCTAAATTTTCATGTGTATGGACATACAATATACATTCGCCACTTGAATCGGTTTTTCCTCCTATAAAATTAATTTTTTCTTCTACAATTTTCTTAAGGTCTGCTCCTTCATAAGGCAAAATAACTTTATCAGGGTCTTTTACGTCATAAACGACATTAAAACGAGGAATTTGCTTGTAGTACTCATTTGCAAGCCTTGCCGTTATCTCCATACCTATTTCATCAGCGCCATGGAGTACGTATATTTTATCTGATATTTGCTGTGTTTTCGCATATTGGTTAAGTTTTCGCGCCACCATATTTGACATGCTAAACTTCTGTGTGTCGTCAATGCCTATTACTAATGTTTTTATATATCCTTCTTTTGTCCAATCAATGAGCTTTTCATTTATTTCTTTATTTAGCTCAAAAAGTTCAGTGTACTTAGTAAGCACATCAGGTGGTATGCTTTTTTTTATTTTTTCAAGGCTGGCTTTATCCTTTTCTTGGTTAAAAAGGTCAACTTTATCAGATAACTCTGAAAATTCTTTTAGTCTGTCACTGTATTTTACATACTGGTAGTCGGAAAATTGTGTAGGTGTAATGCGAGGTATTATTGAAAATATGATTATATTTTTGATTTCACTCTCTGTCAAAAATTTATAAAGGAGCGAAAGTCTTTCTTCATAATCTTTATAGTTTTTGATATCACGGGATGCTATAAGGCCTCCATTCAAATACTGTTGCAGTGATATTACAACAGCATAAACGTTACTTCTAGGAATAACCTCATTAAGCCATTCATTAAGCGCTTCAAAGTTTCCCGGCTTTGTGTAGTCATCAAGTACATCTTGTGGAGGCAAAATCAAGTTTTTCCCCCACATATTTGTCAAAAGGCTTACATTTTGGGTATTTACAGGCCGGCTGTCAAGAGGAATAAAAATTATGTCTTCTTTTGGCATTGTAAATTTTTCATTGTAAGTAGAAGCTGGCAAGGAAAATATACACAAAGTCAGTACAAACCACAAAGCTTTTTTAAACATATCCTTCTCCTGCTTGTCTTTTTATATAAATTATACCATAACAAAAGGGAATTTTCATTTTATTATTAATCTTTTTGGGCTTGGGAATTCTTCTGAGTACTTCACACTCCTCAGAATGACAGAAAAAGAAAACTTAATTTATAATTACAAATATTTCTTTTATAAAAAATTTAATGTTTTGTTAACTTTTTTGTAACATATTTGTGATAATTATGTGATATATTTATGAAAAATTTGTGTGAGAGGTTGGAAAACATGAGTAAAAAAGCGTTAATCATCCTTACAATCATGGTAACAATCGTACTTGCTGTATCAGTTCCAGTTCTGCATTCAAGGGCACAATCTAAAAAGCCATTTGTTCCTATTTTGATGTACCATCATCTTCAAAAAGAAGGTACCTTTGATTCTAAAAAGTATGGTGGTGTGATAATCGACCCAGAAAGATTTGAAAAGCAAATGCTTTACCTTAAAGCGGCAGGATATCACACTATAAGTTTAGAGCAGCTCAGAGATTTTGTACTGTACAACAAGCCTTTGCCACCAAAACCTATTGTAATAACTTTTGATGACGGATATTTAAGCAATTACACGTATGCATATCCTATACTTAAAAAATTAGGAATGAAAGCTGTAATAAATATTATAGTAAGTTATGTGCCAGATGAAGTAAACAAGCAAAAACCCGAAGTTTTTATACCGCATTTTACGTGGCAACAAGCAAAAGAAATGGCAGACAGCGGAGTAATAGAGATTGAGAGTCACACATATGACCTCCATGGTTACAGGTCAAATGATTTTAAGGAAATCCCAATGGTAATGGGACCTGTAATCATTGATGGGCATCTTGAAACAATGGAACAGTATAAAGAAAGGCTTTATCTAGATTTTTTGCGCTCACGAGAAATAATTAAAGAAAAAATAGGTAAAGCGCCTATATGTTTAGCATATCCTTTTGGTTCGGGAAATAAAATAAGCGACGAGATAGCAAAAAAAGTAGGCTTTGAAATGGCACTTGGCATTAAAGAAGGAGTAAATTATTATGGCGATAATATTATGAAGTTAAAACGAATTACTGTGAGGAATTCCGATACAGGTCAAGACATTGTTGAAAAAATAAACAAGTTAAGTAGGGATACTAGGTGTAGTTTACGCTTGATACGTGGCAGTAGTCCTGTCCCCTCCTCTTTTGTTTTTTATAACTTTTGAGTTTTATTTTATTACATTTATAATACAGGTATATTTCAAAGCGATTACAATATGGTTACAAATTCTTCTGCTTTTACTATTTTAATATTTTTATACTCTTTAAGTTGAAGCAAATGATTGTCACCTGTGACTATGAAGTCACAACTTCCTTCTAAAGCACACTCTAAGAAAATATTATCTTTTGGGTCTTCTTTTATAACCTCTATTTTTTGTTTTGGATATACAAATAAAACCCAATCAAAAGATAAAAGCCTATTTAGCAAGTCAAGTCTTTTCTCAATAGTGCCAAAAACAGCAAATTTATCTCGTGTCAACACTTTAGCATATTCTTCCACAATTTCTTTGCTTACTACCGGGTTAAATTTATTTAAGACCCAGTAATCAATGACTTTTGCAGGATAGCTTTTTTTGCTAATAAAAGCCGAAATTAAAACATTAGTATCAATTACTGCCCGCATTTTCGTGCTTCCTCTATCTCTTTTTGTACGTCTTCTTCAGATACACCTGCTGTTTCGGCTTTACTTCTAAATTCGTTTAAAATTTGCATAATCTCTAATTGTTTTGCCTTCTTTTCAAGTTCTTTTAATTGATTGTACATAGAATAACTGATTATAACTCCTTTGGGTTCAGATCGAGAAGAAACTATTATCACATCGCCTTTTTCTACTTTTTCTAAATATTCTCCTAATTTGGGTCTTAATTTGTCTACTCCAATGACTTCTTCCATTTGTTTTCACCTCCAGATTAATTTTAAAATTAATTTCTAGATATATTATAGCTTTTTTGTTCATAATTATCAAGTAAAATTTAAGGGCTGGATATTTATCCGCCCTTATTCTTTCTCTTTTAACATTGCTCCTATAAAATCTCTAAATAATGGATGAGGTTTTAGAGGTCTTGACTTGAATTCTGGGTGGAACTGGGATGCCACAAAATAAGGATGGTTTTTTAATTCTATCATTTCAACCAGCCTCTCATCAGGAGAGAGACCTGAAAGCACAAGGCCTTTTGAGGTTAAAAGCTCCCTATATTGGTTATTGAACTCGTATCTATGTCTATGTCTTTCATAAATTAATTCGTCTTTATAGGCTTCATAAGCTTTTGTCCCTTCAATTACTTTACAAGGATACACTCCCAATCTCATTGTACCGCCTTTTTCATCTATGTCTTTTTGTTCGGGCATGAGGTCAATTACAGGATGAGGGGTATTGGGGTCAAATTCGGTGGAATTAGCCTCTTTAAGCCCTGCTACATTCCTCGCAAATTCTATGACCGCACACTGCATTCCAAGACACAGCCCCAGATAGGGAATCTTATTTTCCCTTGCGTACTGAATTGCCCTTATCTTCCCTTCTATTCCTCTGTCTCCAAAGCCGCCGGGAACAAGTATTCCATTTGCCCCTTTTAAAAGTTCATCAACTGTTTTGTCATTTACTTTTTCTGCATTAACCCATCGGATGTTGACAGCTGTTTTGTGATAAACCCCTGCATGTTTTAAAGCTTCTACAACGCTTATATAGGCATCATGCAAATCGACATATTTGCCTACAAGTGCTACCTCTACTTGATGTTCAGGATTTTTCTCTTTTTCAACGTATTCTCTCCACTCTTTTAAATCAGACTGCCCAAGGGGTAAATTTAACCTTTTTATCACATATTCGTCTACTTTCTGCCTTTCAAGTTCCAGAGGAACTTGATAGATCGATTCTACATCTCTATTCTCAATGACTGCTTCTACACTTACATTGCAGAATAGAGCAATTTTTTCTCTCAATTCCTGAGGAAGGGGAAGCTCAGTTCTGCAGACTATCATGTCCGGCTGAATACCTATAGACCTTAATTCTTTTACGCTGTGCTGTGTAGGCTTTGTCTTTAGCTCTCCAGTGTTACCCAGATGTGGAACAAGGGTTACGTGAATGAACATGACATTTTCTCTTCCCTGTTCAATAGCCACCTGCCTTATTGCCTCCAAGAAGGGAAGGCTTTCTATGTCCCCCACTGTCCCACCAATTTCTGTTATAACCACATCTACATTTTTTTCTTTTGCTACTCTGTACACTCTTTCTTTTATTTCATCAGTAATGTGGGGTATTACCTGAACAGTAGCGCCGAGATAATCTCCTTTTCTTTCTTTTGTGATTACAGACCAGTATACTTTGCCCGCAGTGACATTGCTGTTTTTTGTGAGATTCACATCTATGAATCTTTCATAATGCCCCAAATCCAGGTCCGTTTCTGCTCCGTCCTCTGTTACAAATACTTCTCCGTGCTGATAAGGGCTCATCGTCCCAGGGTCTATGTTTATATACGGGTCAAATTTCTGCATAGCAACTGATATGCCGCGACTTTTTAAAAGCCTTCCCAATGATGCAGCAGTTATGCCTTTACCTAAAGAGGAAACTACTCCTCCTGTTACAAAAATATATTTCGCCATTATCTCACCTCTTAAGTGTATTATCGTTTTTTTAGATTGACTTTTAATGGTTTATAACCCATAAAAAAATCTCTATTTTGGAAAAATAGAGACTCGTATCCCTTTAAGTTTAAATAAATTTTTTTAAATTTTTGTCATCCCGCCAGTACATAAAAACACCTCGTAAAAAATAAATACCTATTTATTATATAGGATTTTAAGGCGATTGTAAAGAGGATAAAACATCTCACCTCACAAATTAAATCAATCACTTTAAATTATTATAACACAAATTGCATTAGTTTTTGCAAAATATTATAATGTTGTAAGATATTAAAATCTTAAAGCTTTATCTCATTGAAAAGGAGGAAAAATATGGCTACAGATTATCACGTCCACATAGAAAACGGCCCTTATACTATAGAATGGCTTAAGAAGTTTATAGATTCTGGTTTAAGTAAAGGTCTAGTTGAGATTGGCATTTCTGAACACGGACATAGATTTAAAGAAGGATATAGCGCTTATAAAAGTGACGGTTTCAGAGGAGAATGGATAAAAAGTTACATGGACCAAAGCATTTCTAATTATGTTGAATTGATAAAGGAAGCAAAAGCAATGGGACTACCTGTAAAATTAGGTATAGAGGCAGACTACTTCCCCGGAAAAGAAAAAGAATTGAAAGAATTTCTTGAACCTTATCCATGGGATTATGTTATAGGGTCTGTTCATTGGATTGAAGATTGGGGAATAGACCTTGAAGAATCTATAGAAGAGTGGAAAAGTCGTGATACTGATGAGGTTTATCTTGAGTATTTTAATATAATTGAAAAAATGGCTAAAACAGGTCTCTTCGATATTATAGGGCATATTGACCTTGTGAAAATTTTTGGATTTAGGGCAAAGCCTTATACTTTTGATAAAATAAGGCAAAATATTGAGGAAATCTCTAAAACAGGTATAGTAATTGAAGTTTCTACGGCAGGCTTTAGAAAGCCTGTTGGGGAAATATACCCTTCAAAAGAAATAATGGGAATGATCAAGAAATATAGTATACCTATTGTAGTAAATTCTGATGCCCATAATCCTTACGATGTGGCAAGAGATTTTGACAAAGCTTATGCTTATGTAAAATCATACGGGATAAATACTCTTTATTATTTTGAAGGGAGAAAAAAACTACCCTATAACATTTAAAAGGAGCAAGAAAGACCTTGCTCCTTTTTTCATTTATTTATATATATCTCCTCTTGTATCAAAAGCTTTCACTTTAATAGCAAAATCTACGTTGTCAATCTCAAAAATCAATCTAAAGTCTCCAACTCTTAACCTATATAAACGCTCCTTTTTAGATGTTTTTAGTTTTTTTATATCTCCCTCAAAAGGCAACTTACTAATAGCGTCTACAATTCTTTTGACTGTTTTCTTATCATGTTTTTTTAACTCTTTTAACACTTTTTTGTCAATTATAATTTTATATCCCATTGTCCTCTATCCCTAATGCCTTCTTTGCTTCTTCTAAAGTTATATATTCTCCCTCGCTTTCTTTTAACAATTTTTCCTCTTCATGGGTCATTTGTTCTACTTCTAAAGATTTATCCCAATCGTTAAATTTTTTTATAAGCTCTTTCTTTTTTTTCTCTTTAAGATACTCAGCAAAGTCAATCACTTCAGCAATTTCCTTCTCCGTTAAAAAATCTATAATTTCATTTAATTTTTTTATCATGCCACTATTTTGCATTTTTATCACCTTAATAAAATTTACTTTACATATATTATATCATCTTTATAATATTCTGACAACAATTCATATCTCTATATCAATCCTTTAACCGCTCTTGCTTTTATTATGCTATTTAATTTATTTAGAGACTCTACTGCTTCATCAGGAATTTCTTTGTCTGTGCTTACAATCATTAATGCTGTTCCATCATTTTTATTTGGGCTTACTTGCATGGTAGAGATGTTTATGCCAAAGTCTCCTAATACATTCCCTATGTGACCTATAACCCCTGGTACATCTTTATTCTTGACAAATAGCATGTACTCCGTAGGTTCAAAATTTACTTTATGTCCCATATACTCTACAATTCTCACTTCTTCTCCGTATGTGGTCCCTGCAAATTGTGTCGTTTTGCCATTGGTGTCTGTAATTTTGAGAATAATAAGGCTTGAATAGTGGTTTATTTCTTCGATTTTCCCCTCTACAACTTCTATTCCCATTTCTTTTGCCCTTAATTTTGCATTTACAACACTTACATCCTCCTCCAATACAGGCTTTAAAAAGCCTTTAAGAGCATAGAGAGTAACAATATCTGTATTAGTTTTTGAAATTTCTCCTCTATATATCACTTCAACTAATCTAACAGGAGTATCATTTATTTGATAATAAAATGCTCCCATGGCTTCAGCCAATTTCATATAAGGTTTAAGCTGTGAAAATTCATCGGATTTTACCCCCGGTAAATTTACTATGTTTCCGTACAAATTGCCGTTTAAAGCCGAAATTACTTCTTGAGCAATGGATATACCTATGTTTTCTTGCGCTTCATAAGTTGAAGCTCCAAGATGAGGTGTAAAAACGACATTTGGTAGTTCAAGAAGTGGATTGTGAAAATCTTGTCGTTCTACATTATATTTGGGCTCTACTTCAAGAACGTCTAACCCTGCTGCCGCTACAATGCCCTCTTTAATGGCATTGTAAAGAGCTTTTTCATCAATGATTCCTCCTCGTGCGGCATTTACTATTCTAACTCCCTTTTTCATTTTTTTGAATTCTTTTTCGCTGAGGATTTTTTTGGTCTCTTCCGTTTTTGGGAGGTGAATTGTTATAAAGTCTGATTGCTGAAGCAATTCATCTAAAGTAACTTTTTCCACACCGTATTTTTCAAAACGGCTATCAGGCATATAAGGGTCGTAAGCAATTACTCTCATGTTGAATGCTGCCAACCTTGCAGCAACAAGGGAACCGATTCGACCCAAACCTATTATGCCTACAGTTTTTCCGTTCAATTCAACGCCTTTGAATTTATCCCTTCTAAAGTCTCCATTAAGGCCAGCATGATATGCCTGCGGTATATTTCTGGCTATAGCCAGCATAAGACCAATGGTCAATTCCGCGGCAGCAACGATATTTCCAGCAGGAGTATTTACAACAAGGATTCCTTTTTCGGTAGCTGATGACACATCAATGTTGTCAACGCCATTTCCCGCACGACCTATTACCTTTAACTTCTCACCTTTTTCGATGAGTTCTCTATCCACTTTTGTAGCACTTCTAACAATAATAGCATCATAATTTTTAATAATTTCTAAAAGCTCTTCTCTTGAGATATTAGTTTTCACATCTACTTCAGCGTGTTTTTTAAGGTACTCGATCCCACTCTCTGATATTTTTTCTGTGACAATTATCTTCAAAATTTATCCCTCCTTTATCCCTCTATTGCGTCTTTCAACGCCTCAAGGGTTTTAGTAAGCATTTCTTCAGTCACATAACCCATATGACCTATTCTTATAATTTTACCTTTTAAAGGTCCTTGTCCTCCTGTTATCAATACCCCATGTTTTTCTTTCATATAGTTTATAATTTCTGATGCTTTGTATTTTTCAGGAACTTTTATGGCAGTTATTAAATCAGAAGCTGTGTCTTCTTCCGGTAGTAGCTCTAATCCTAGGCTCTTTACGTATTCTCTCACTCTTTTTCCATAGTCGGCTTGCCTTTTGTATACATTATCCAGTCCCATTTCTAAAAGCATATTTGTCGCTTTTGCTACAGCCATTATTATGGAAACAGCAGGAGTAGCAGGAGTATCGGGGTTGGGCTTTAAAACGCCTTCTTTCGCTTTTTTTAAGTTAAAATAATATTTTGGAAGATTAGAAGTTTCCGCCATTTTCCATGCTCTTTCACTTAAAGCAACAAAGCTAAGTCCAGGAGGCGACATAAGGCATTTTTGAGAACAGGTTATTACTGCATCAATACCCCATTCGTCCATTTCAAGTGGTATACCGCCTAAAGAGCTTACAGCATCAACGATGACTACCACGCCGTACTTATTAGCAATTTTTGCAATTTCTTTTACATTATTTGTAACTCCTGTAGAGGTTTCATTGTGAGTGACTAAAAGGGCTTTGTAATTACCATTTCTTAATCTGTCTTCTAATACGTTAAGGTCTACGGCATTTCCCCAGCCAAAGTCTTGAAGTTCTGCATCAAGACCATAAGCTTTTGCTATATCATAAAACCTTTCTCCAAAGTAACCTATACTGGCTACTAATACTTTATCACCGGTGGAAAAAAGATTCGCAATTACAGCTTCCATTCCACCTGTTCCTGAAGAGGTCAAAGTTATAACTTCATTTTTAGTTTTAAATATTTCTTTTAAATTTCTATTGAGATTAGAAAATAATTCATAAAATTCTTCCGTTCTATGGTGTAATGGCTGTGCACCAGCAACTTTTTTTACCTCTTCCGGTACCATTGTAGGCCCCGGTGTCATCAATGTCATCTCTTTCATCTTATCACTCCCTGTTACTAGATATATATTTAATATGATAAATCAATAAAGTAAAAAATGCAAGTGAAAAATACATTTGTCCGTGAAGTGAGGATAAAAGCTTTAAATATAAACAGCTCCTTAAGACACTGTCTTAAGGAGCTGCCGGACTGTTATTCAATTAATACATTGTCAGTGCCCTATAGGCATTAACAAGGCCATATCCAAAATATATATCTTTTCCTGGTTTTCCAATCTTTTCAGCTGAATTTTGCAACATAACTTTTACTTGTGAAGGAGTTGCATCTTTATGTTTAACAAAAAGCAACGCCGCCACTGCAGAAGCCTTTGGAGTTGCCATTGAAGTACCAACATACCAGCTATATCCAGGCCTTACATAAGTATACCCTATTATTTGACCTTTGTCATTGTACTGATACTGAACAATTGGCACAGAGCTTAAATTAAATTCCTTAGTGTATAAACGTTGGTTTATATATTCATCAAATCTTCCTTCGTTCAGATATTTGTAATACAATTCCAAGTTGCCTCCCGGCGCAGCTACATCCACAAAGCCAGCTCCGTAGTTGGAATACATAGCCAATTCGTCATTGGGCCCTGTAGCAGATACAGTTACAACATTTGGCAGGGAAGCTGGCGTATAAAAACCTGCACCTTTAAATTCATATCCATAGGGACTATATTTTTCATTTGCATAATCTATAACTTCTTTTCTATTTGTAGCATTTAATCCATCATTACCTGCTGCAACGACAATTAATGCACCTTTCTTTTCGGCATATTTGGCTGCCCTCATGTAGGCAACATAATCAGCTACATCATTTCCAAGCTTTATCCTTTCACCTGTATCAGGGTCAGTCCACCAAACCTGTCCTTTTATGTATATTCCACCAAGGCTCATATTAATCACATTAACCCCGTCATTTGCTGCAGCAATTAAAGCCTTTATAATCCAAACATTATAAGCCCCGCCTTCTGCACCAAAAACGCGATAAGCTCTGATTCCGACATCAGGCGCCACTCCCAAAATTACTCCGTTTCCGGCTATGGTTCCGGCTACATGAGTTCCATGGCCATTTCTATCCTGTACATCATACAAATTACCTGTTTCTGAGAGGTCAACTCCGTAAATGCCGCCCTTTGGCACAAAATTTTTTGACCCTGGAAGCAAATTAGCTTGTATATCTGGATGATTTAAATCAATACCAGAATCGATAATTCCTACCACTACTTCATGATTGCCTGTACCCAATTCAAAACTCTTTCCATTGTTTGTAACACGCTTTATATCCCACTGATACATATTGTAATACACAGCTTTTTCTAGATTTACACCGTCCATTTCTAAAGGAATACTTTTTATTTCCGGTAATTCTGTTATCAGGGAAGGAGTAACCACTAAAATTGAGGGATGTTTTACTGCCTTCTTCACAAAAGATGCAGGAGCTTTTGCCTGTATGACTCCAATTTCTGGAATTTCGTAAATAACTTCCCCTCCAAGTTCTCTAATAATCTCTGAAGCGCTATTTGGCAATGTTTCATCTACAAAAACAACAGTAAAAGGAAGTTCTTCAGATTTCAATGTATCACCAAATCCAAGTTTCGGTGCAGCAAAAGTAAATAATAGTACAAAAGCTATAAAAAATACCATTAACCTTTTCACACGAATCCCCCTTTTCCCTCTTTAATTAACCTTAAATGATTAGTTAGACTTCTTTAAGCTTTTTACCTCTTTTTCACCTCCTTTTTTCACATTCCTAAGTTTTATTGCTTATCTTGTGTTTCTTTTTTTTTAAGTTAAATTTTAATATTATTAATCGGTTTTTTTAAGGAGGCTCGTTCATAAAATATTTATGTATATCATAATGAATAAACTTACATTTATCCCTTGTATTTCCTTTGTTAAAGTTTGAAATTCAGAAAAAATACTGTAAACAGTAACTCCATATTCAATATTATTCTACATAAATCATGATTTTCCTTCTTTGGAAAATTGAAATTTTTTATTTATTAATTTTTTAACCTGCAGGATTTCCTTATTATCTCTCCTCCAACAGCGTAAACTATGCACATCACTCCTACATGTTTCTCAAAAGCTCCAAAGCTTTTTCAAGGACAGCATCTTTGTTATTTAAGCTGTCTATCATTTTTAAAAGGGCATTGTAGGTGTTCTTGTCAAATACACCTGTTGGGGAAAGCCCTGCTTTTTTCTGAAGTTCTTTTACAGCATTGGCTGTTTTAGGTCCAAATATGCCATCTTCCGGTCCGGCATTAAATTTGAGCAAATTGAGATATTTTTGCAATATTTTCACTTCATTTCCCCTTGAGCCAATCTTCAATTCTCCGGCAAATTTTATATCAGCAGTGTACTGCACATTTTTCACATAGACATCAGGAGTTAAACCTTCTTTTCCAATATACCTTCCTGAAGGAAGTTTGTAACGGGCAATTGTGAGTTTAAAGCCACTGCCGTCCTCCAAAGGTACTACTGACTGAACAGTCCCCTTTCCGTATGTGTTTTCTCCCACCAAAAATCCTACCTTGGTGTCCTGTATAGCACCTGCTAGTATTTCTGCAGCAGAGGCAGTGCCTTTATTGACAAGAACAGCTAGTTTATATTTAGGCTTAGTCAGGTATGAGTAATAATCCTCTTTTCCATTTCTACTTTCTATTGTGGCAACAATTCCCTGTGGCACAAAAAAGTTTGCAGCGCTCACCACTTCAGTGAGAAGTCCTCCAGGATTGTTTCTTAAATCGAGAATAAGCTTTTTAACGTTGTTTTTATCCATAAAAAGTAAAGCTTTTGTCAAATTGGCTGTAGTATTTTCATTAAATTCTGTTATTTCTATGTACCCGATTCCCTCTTCAAGGAGTTTGTAAGAGACAGGGTTTATGTGAATGACCTGTCTTATAAGTTCGATTTCTTTAAGAGGACCTCCTACGTCAAAAGTGATTTTCACCTTTGTGCCGGGGTCTCCCAGTATCATGTTTACTACATCTGTCAATTTCATGCCTTCCACGCTTTTGCCGTCAACTGCTTTTATGATGTAACCGCTCTTCACACCAGCCTTTGCAGCAGGAGAATCCTCAATCACTGAATCTACAACAATTTTCCCATCTTTTTCAATAAGCCTCATCCCTGTGCCGCTAAAAGTTCCAGAAGTGCCCCTTTCAAATTGAGAAAATTCTTCTTTTGTAAAGTATGTGCTGTATTCGTCGAGACTGCTAAAAATTCCTTTTAAAGCAGCCTCTTTCAATTGTTCATAGGTGACATTGTCAATGTAGTTATCAGTGATGTATTTCATTATAGCTCCAATATCTGCTAATTCGTTGTAAAAGTCCTGGTCTTGCGTAGATACTTCGGCATAAGTGTAGGATGTAAATGCTAAGAAGAAGATGAGCAGAAGTGTAAAAATTCTAATAGAAAATTTTCTCATTCCTTCAAAACCTCCATTTCTCAGATAATTCTTCTTTCTCTATTATAGCACACTATAAAAATATAAGCGCCCTAAACAAATGAAGGCGCTTTTAAAACTTGTGCTCCATTGTTTTCACATTTTAACCTGTAGGCCCTGTACAAAAGCCCTCTTTCTTCGTATACTTTTCCAACTTCCTTTAAAACCCTCTCAGAGTTTTCCAGGGAAGAGATGGCCATAATGGTCGGACCTGCACCGCTTAAAAAAGCAGCATAAGCACCTGCCAACAATGCTTTTTCAAAGCATTCCTCCATGAAAGGAACGAGCTTAGCTCTATACTTTTGGTGAAGCATGTCTTGGGTGGCAATTTTTAGAAGTTCATACTTTTTCTCAATCAATACGCTCACTAAAAAAGCCGTCCTTCCCGTGTTAAATACAGCATCCTTAAAGTCCACTTTTTCAGGCAAAACTTTTCTTGCAATTTCTGTCCTTACCATTTCCTGAGGTACAAAGGCTAAAAAATCTATGTCATCCTCCAAGGCTTTTCTTGCATAATAAACTTTATTTTTATCAAAAATAGATACATTCAACCCTCCATTTAAAGCGGCTGTGACATTGTCCGCATGTCCTTCTATTAAAGCCGCCAAATTGAGTATTTCTTCTCTTTTCAATACTCTTCCTGTCAATTCGTTTGCAGCTAGTAGCCCGCCTACAATGGCTGCTGCACTGCTCCCTAATCCCCTTCCTAGTGGAATTTCATTTTTTATTTTTATCCTCAACCCTTTATTAAAAACCCCTATTTTTTTAAAAATCACTTCTGCCGATTTATAGACCAGATTATTTTGGTCATTTTCTATATCTTCTACCCCTTCCCCTTCTACAAAAATCTCCAGACCATCTTTTATGAACTCCATCGAAATCTCTGTATAAAGGTTCAAAGCCACACCCAGCACATCAAAACCTGGGCCCAAATTAGCCGTAGATGCCGGCACCATCACTTTTACCATTCCGCCTGACATGTCACTCTCCATATAAAACTTCCTCCAATGCTTTTAAATTCGCCTCTATCGTTTTTATCTCTCCACCTAATTTAACAGCAGTATCTGGATCCTTTAATCCATTTCCCGTTAAAACACAAACAACAGATTCTCCTTCTTTAAAAAATCCTTCCTTGTATTTCTTAATAACCCCTGCAATAGAAGCTAAAGAAGCTGGCTCTGCAAAAATACCTTCCTTCTTGGCTAAGAGCGCATAAGCCTCCAGTATTTCTTCATCTGTAACTTTGTCAATGAGTCCACCTGACTCATCTCTCGCAGCGACAGCCTTTTCCCAGCTGGCAGGGTTACCTATTCGTATCGCTGTTGCAATAGTCTCAGGGTTTTCAATTACTCTGTTTTCAACTATAGGTGCAGCCCCAGCTGCCTGAAAACCTAACATTTTAGGAAGTTTATTTATTTTCCCCGCATTATAATATTCTTTAAAGCCCATCCAATAAGCTGTTATATTCCCTGCATTCCCCACAGGAAGCGCAACATAGGAAGGAGCATCTTTAAGTTCGTCACATATTTCAAAAGAAGCTGTCTTTTGTCCTTCTAACCTATAAGGATTTATAGAATTCACCAGCGTTATGGGAAATTTTTTTGAAATCTCTCTAACTAACCTCAAAGCATCATCAAAGTTTCCATCTATAGCAATAACCTTAGCACCATAAGCAATGGCTTGAGCAAGCTTTCCTAAAGCAATTTTGCCGCCAGGTATAAGTACAATGCTCTTGAGCCCTGCCTTTGCTGCATAGGCGGCGGCAGAAGCAGAAGTATTTCCTGTTGAAGCGCACACAACTGCATTAGAACCCTCTTCTTTTGCCTGCGACACTGCTACAGTCATACCCCTGTCTTTAAAAGAGCCTGTTGGGTTTAACCCTTCGTATTTCAGATATATTTTTATGCCTGGAAAAAGTTTTTGAAGATTGGTAGCCTCATAAATAGGTGTATTGCCTTCTTTTAATGTAACTATGTTTTCCTCTTTTATTTTAGGCATAAACTCTCTATAAGCTTTTATTAGGCCTTCCCACCCCATTGACTATTCCCCCTCTACTCTTATGACACTTTCTATACTTTCTACTTCCCTCAGATTTTGTATTTCTTCCAGGGCTTCAAATACTTTCCCTGTATTCGCGATATGAGTGATCAAAACAATCTCCGCAGTATCCCCTAAAACCCCTTTTTGTACTACCGACAAAAGACTTATTCCTTTGTCTCCTAATATACCAGTAATTTTGCTCATTACGCCAGGTTTATCAAAGGCTATGAGCCTTATATAATATTTGGATGCAGTATCCACAATAGGAAGAGGGTCTGCATCTTCGCACCCATTTTGAATTACAATATGGTTTTTTACATCCATTATGTCCGCAACAACTGCACTGGCAGTAGGCATCATACCTGCACCTTGCCCATAAAACATAACTTCCCCTACTGCATTTCCATCAACTAAAATAGCGTTAAAGACTCCATTTACGCCGCTTAAAGGATTGTCTTTTTTTATCATGACAGGATGTACCCATGCTTCTAATCGCTCTTTTTCGTCAATTTTTGCATAAGCTATGAGTTTTACATTGTACCCCAATTCTTCTGCATATTTTATGTCAAATTTAGAAATAGACTTTATACCTTTTGTGTAAATTTTTTCAGGCAAAATGAATTTGTTAAAAGCTAAAGTGCATAGTATGGCAAGTTTTCTTGCCGCATCAAAACCTTCCACGTCATCTGTCGGATCTGCTTCTGCATAACCTTTTTGCTGAGCTTCCTTTAAAACTTCTTCAAAGTCTAAACCTTTTTCTTTCATTTCTGTCAATATATAATTTGTAGTTCCGTTTAATATTCCTTTGATTTCGTATATTTTATTTGCTGCAAGACATTGTTTTAATGGCCTGATGATGGGAATGCCACCACCAACTGAGGCCTCATAGAGAAGACTAACTTTATTTTCTGTCGCAAGTTTTATTAGCTCTTTACCGTGAACTGCTATGACTTCTTTGTTGGCAGTGACGACGTGCTTACCACTTTTGAGAGCTTTTATAATATAATCCAGAGCGGGATGTTCTTTCCCCATCACTTCTACTACTACATCTATTTCTTCATCTTCTAAAATGTCATCTGCATTAAAAGTTATTTTTCCTTCTGCAAGGGTTGTCCTCTTTTTATTGGGGTCTTTCACAAGTATCTTTTTTATCTCGATTTTCTCCCCTATCTTTTTTTCAATGTTTTTGCCGTTTTGGTTGATTAAATGAACTACGCCTGTTCCAACTGTTCCAAGCCCCATTAGTCCTATTTTCATTCATATCCCCCTTATTCTCCTAAAATTTCTATTTTCCTAACTCCGTTTTGACTGGATAGTTTCTCAAGGAAATTTTCCAAACTCATTTCCATGTACTGGGTATCAATAGAAATAGTTACGCTCGCAACCCCCATCGAAGGTATACTTTGATTTATAGTAACAACATTGCACCTCGCATCTGCCACAACGTCAAGAATAGAAGAAAGCACTCCTGGCATATGCTCTAATACCATAGATAAAGTTATGATTTTCCCTTTGCTAAATTTAGAAAAAGGGAAAACATAATCTCTATACTTGTAAAAAGCACTGCGAGATATACCTACTTGTTTTACTGCTTCATTGATGGTTTTCACTTTGCCCGATTCTAATAATTCTTTCACTTTTAAAGTTTTTTTAAGAGAGTCCGAAAGGATTTCTTCTCTTATTATATAGAGTTTCCCATCTTCTCCCATGAATTTCACCTCCACTGTTTTTACTGCATAAACATTATTCCATATATAAAATACATTTTATCACATTAAATTGTAAAAATCAATAGCAGTTTACGTTTACTAAACAAAAAAAACAATTACAAAAACTAAAAATATACTCTATAATTAACTAATAACTGCATAAATTGTTTGTTAAATTGCGTGTTTCTCCGCTTTTTAAAATAATTATTTAGTCAATTTTGCAATTTATTAATTTTAAATTTGTAATTTTTCTTTATCCAGTATTTTTAAAAGAATGTTGAATATATTAGCTGCAGCTATGTTGCATTAGGAGAAATCTTTGCGTGGATCATAGACCTGCTGTACCATGGACATCTCTTTTGGCAATTATATTTGTAGGTGCTTTGATGGCATCCTTCCCATGGGAGATATGGGTAAGATTTATAGTATGGCTTATAATAGGATTGATTATTTACTTTACATGTGGCAGACATCACCGCAAGCTAGCTCAAGAAAAACAACGGCTAAAATAAAGATGCAAAACAGGGCCTCGCAAAATAGGCCCTGTTTATATTTCTACTAAATCACTTTCAATATTTCTTAAAGCCATACGCACCTCAAATTTTACTCCTGATTTTTTAAGTACATTTGTAACAGTCGCAAAGGCAAGTTCTGGTTTGTTGTTATTTTGGCTTAAATGGCCTAAAAAAGCTATCCCTATCGCTTTCATTTTAAACAGCTTCATGAGAGTGTCTGCTGCAGCATCATTAGAAAGATGTCCTACATTAGATAAAATCCTTTTTTTAAGAGGCCATGGATATGAACCATTGATAAGCATTTCTATATCATGATTTGCTTCTAAAAGTACTATATCGGAACCTATAAGATGATTTGCAACACCTCTCGTCATGTATCCTAAATCAGTAGCAATGGAAATTTTTTTATCTCCACATTTAAAGGAAAAACCTACCGGTTCCACGGCATCATGAGACTTTTTAAAGGGTATTATCTTTACATCCCCAATTTCAAATTCTTCTCCTGTGGTAAAATAGAGTTTGTTTTTTTTGGAAATTTCTTTTATGTCTTTCTCCATTACCTCCCATGTAGCTTTATTGGCATATATAGGTATATTGTATCTCCTTGAAAGTACCCCGGCTCCGATAATATGATCTTTATGCTCATGAGTTATAAGAATGGCAGATAGACTTTTGGGGTTTATCCCTATGTTAAGTAATGCTTTTTCAATTGTTCTACCGCTTAAACCCGCATCAACAAGTATATGTACATCTTTATGATTTATGTAAATAGCATTTCCACCGCTTCCTGACCTCAAGGAACAAAACTTCATAGCCACTATACCCGCATTGCGGGTATCCCCCTTTCTTTTGCTATCACAATAATTATAACAATTTTTCTAAGGCAAGTGAAGAAATTTTCTTTTTAAAGGAAAAGTAATTATTCACATTCGATCTGTGTGCAAATTTTTCATAACTCAAAAATTCTTCATAATTCTAGCAGAAAGACTTTCAACATTAAATTATCAACATATTCACATGCATTTGTGGATAAGTTGATAATTTAAAAATATAAGAGGGGAATAACCCCTCTTATAGGGAAAGTCCTAAATTACGTCCATCAGAAATAGCGTGGACAATCTTTCTCACTTCTTTAGCATCTCCTATAACATGAAGCTTTTCTTGTGGTAAAATCTTACTAACCTCTTCGTAAAGCGAAGGATCTGGTTTTAAACCTACGGCTAAAACTATAGTATCGGGAAGTGGCAGCTCTTTTTCCCCTTCAGGTGTCTCCACCAAAAGGGCCTTTCCTACTTCCTTTAAACGAGTTTTTACATAAATTTCAACACCACGTTCTTTTAAGCGCTTCATAATGAGAATCTTCTCAAAAACTCCCATGTCTCTCGCCACTTCCTCCAAAAGCTCAATAACCATTACCTTTTTGCCTTGTTCTGAGAGATAATCAGCAGTTTCCATGCCTATCAAGCCGCCACCAATTATAGCAACTTTATCGCCTGCTTGTTTTTCTCCTCTCAATACTTCCACAGCTGTCAAAAAGCCATATTCTTTAAGTCCGGGAATAGGTGGTACAATTGGCTGTCCTCCTGTCGCAAAGACGACTTCGTCAGCCTCCCATTTTGCTATTTCTTCTGCTGTAACTTTATGATTAAGATTTAAAGTGACACCAACCTTTGGAAGTACCTCTTTATAGTATTCCACGATGCCTTTCAATTCTTCTTTGTGAGGAGGAACAGAACCGGGCAAAACTTGACCTCCGATCTCTCCTTTTTCCTCATAAATGTATACTTTATGTCCTCTTGCAGCAGCAGTATAAGCTGCTTCCAAGCCTGCAAGTCCAGCACCAATGATAAATACTTTCTTTCCAGGTTGAGGTGCTTTTTGTATTTCGATTTCCTCCTCCTTGCCAACTGATGGGTTGAAATTACAACCAAAACGGCGTCCTGCTCTTAATTCATCTAAACAGCCTTGGTGACAAGCCGCACAACGGCGTATTTCCTTGCTGCGTCCTGAGATAGCCTTTTCTACAAATAGCGGATCAGCCACCAAAGGACGTCCAAGAGCAACTAAATCAGCTTTGCCTGATACCAATATTTCTTCTGCCAATTCTGGCGTATTGATTCGCCCGACAGCGATAACAGGAATATTGACCTGTTCTTTTATTTTTGAAGCAAATTCCCATGCCAACCCTTTTTGCGTTCCCAAAGTTTGCAATGTAATAGCACCAGACTCACAGCTACTTCCTAAAGAAACATCAATAGCAGCAACACCTTTATCTTCTAATGCTTTAGCCAAACGGATCGCATCCTCTAATGTCCAACCTCCTGGCACAAATTCATCAGCACTAATGCGTACAATAATTGGAAAATCAGCGCCTATCTCTTTCTTTATTTCATCTAATATTTCCATCCCAAAGCGAATTCTATTCTCAAAACTGCCACCATATTCATCCTCTCTTTTGTTAGTATGAGGTGACAAAAACTGGTGAATGAGATAACCATGTCCAAATTGGATTTCCAATGCATCTGCACCAGCTTCATAAGCTCTGATAGCAGCTTTTACGTAAGTATTTTGCCATTTCTTTATGTCCTCATGAGGTATTCCTTGTGGTTCAACTCCAATAGTTGGACAAGCTATTGGAGAAGGTGCGATAAGGGGTAATTTAGTTACCATTGGATTTGCTATTCGCCCCGCATGATTTATATATACTGCGACTTTGCTACCAGCCTCCTGTATGGGGGTAATAAGGTGGCGAAGCCCCTCTACCATTGTATCATCATAAATACCTAATTGACGCGGAATTTCTTTCCCTGAAAGGTCTACATATGCTGATTCTAAAACAATTAAACCTACTCCCCCTTTTGCTCTATTGACATAATATTGAACTAGCTCCTCTGTAACCTGCCCCTCTGGTGTGGCATAAGCAGTTTTAACAGGTGCCATCACTACCCGATTTTTTAAATTTAAATTACCTATTTTTACTGGCTTTGTAAGCTCCATTATATCACTCCTTTTGTGCAGTGTATTTTAAAATAATGTTCATAATTATTAAATTCGACATAAAATAGTCAATTCCTGCTTTGTTAAATTTTTGTCGTTGTGTGCTCTGAAATGTAAATTTTATATAATTATGTCTTCTCCGCCTTTTCTAAGCCCAAGGATTTCTCTTTCAGAATATTTGGTAGTCCGTAAAATATAAAAAATAACTGAATCTTCATCTTTGTCTATTATTCTCGAAAGCTCTATTTTTAGTTTTTTAAGATTGGCTTCTGATATTTCGCCTTCCAAAACAGAATTTTGGACCCAATGAAGGTATTTTCTGCAAGTCTTCAAAACTTTATTGACCCTTTTTTCATTCACATCGTATACTAAAATTAAAAACATATCTTATCACCTAAATTTACCATTGTGCAATAAAAGGCTTGTACTGTTCTTCTTCCATCAAGTGTTTTTCCAATTTATACAGCTCTAACCTTATAAGTCTTCTATAAGAAACATTGTTAGAAAGATTCCTGTGTTTAATAGTTGTAGCAAGCTTATCTTCAAATTCCTGCACAAATACTTTTTTCCCTTTTTCTTTAAGTAATAATCCTTCTGCATCTTCTTCAAAGTCTTCTTTTGTAACCATTTTTTTGCTAAGCAAGGTAAATATAGTCCTATCTACAATGATAGGCTTAAAAATCTCTGAAACATCAAGGTTTAAAGAAAAACGTCTAAAATTGGTCGCATGCAAAAAACCTATTCTCGGGTCTAAGTGAGTTTTGTATATTTCACTTAAAGTTGTCGTATACATCAAAGAATTTCCAAAGCTTATCAATGTATTCAAAAAATTTTGAGGTGGTCTTTTGCTTCTAAAGTCAAACTTAAAATCCGGGTTTTGAATTATCTCATCAAAAGCCTTATAATAATATTCCCTAATATTACCTTCTATTGCCATTAATTCATTTATTGTAGAGGTTGAATCAGTGCTCTCCCCTAATTTTTCTATGGAATAAATGACATCTTCCAAATCTTTGCCTCTATTTGAATAATATTTCAAAACTTGCCTTATATTCTTATAAGCTCCTTCGATAAATTTTTGAGCAAGATAAAGCCTTTTACTTCCATCATTATAGTGCTCAGCTTGTCTTAATATCATATAGCCTGAGTTTAAATGTTCTCTTGGATAATAAGACCCTACATAATATCCATAATGATTGAAAAAATGAAGTATAATCTCTGATTGTGTTAAAAACTCAAGAAATATTTTGTTAAGGCTTACTTCTCCAAAAACCATTATTTCAGAAGTATTTTCTACTGGTATAAATTTTCTTCCATTTTCTCCTTCAAAAAATAGAGTATTATCTTTTCTTTTTAATTCCCCATCTGAAAAAATATATATCGTCTTCTTCATGACATACAAAACTCCTTATACCCACAATTTTTACAATATGGAATTTTTATAAAAGCAGGTGGCTTTTCTTTATGCACTATATCTTTAATTTCTTCAATTGCCTTTATAACTTCTCTTTCAAATTCTGGTGTAAGTTCTACTACTTCCCTCTTCCTTTCTTCTGGAAAAAAAAGTTGCCCTTTTGCAGTTATTCCGCTTTGCTTTAACTTGTAGAGATAAAATAAAAGTTGCATTTTAGCACTATCTTCCGCTTTTGAACTTTTCTTTACCTCGCCAATTAAAATATTATCTTTTTCCATTCTCACAAGGTCTAATACCACATTTTCAAAGTGAATCTTTTTTCTATCCCTTTGATAAGAATTTTCATCAATAAGCCTACCTATTTCAATATAAGGATGTTCTTGGTCAGGCACTATCTGATGTGCCATAAGCCAAACTTGCCTTTTACAAATGGTATA
>JADBKJ010000012.1 GCA_014896455.1 Thermoanaerobacter sp. | reverse complement strand
TATTCTATTAAAGCATGGTGAGATATATACAGAGAAGGAAATAATATACGATGGAGATGTATTGATATCAGAAGGTAAAATTGTAGAGATTGGTAAGGATTTATATAATGTTGATGCAGAAGTAATTGATTTAAAAGGAAAAAAGGTGGTGCCTGGATTTATTGATATACACATACATGGTGGAGTAGGGCATGACACAATGGAAGGTACTTATGAAGCCTTAAATGCTATTTCAGTACACCTTGCAAGGCATGGGGTTACATCTTTTTGTGCTACTACCATGACAATGGATATACCCTATATTTTAGATGCTCTTAAAAATATTAATGAGACAATGAAAAAAGGTACAGAAGGTGCGCAAGTTTTAGGTGCATATGTGGAAGGACCCTTTATAAGCAAAGAACACAAAGGGGCACAGGATGAAAAATATATAATACAACCTGATAACGAGTTATTTGACAAATTTTTAGAAATTTCAGGAGGTAACATAAAAGTAATAGCATTAGCACCTGAAAAGGACCCGGATGGAAGTTTTGCAAAACATGCCACGAAAAAGGGTGTAAAAGTATCCTTGGGGCATACAAATGCCACTTATGAGGAGATGAGAAATGGAGTAGATCATGGTGCTACAATTGCAGTCCATACATATAACGGCATGAAAGGGTTACATCACAGAGAACCTGGTGCTTTGGGAGAAGTTTTTTTGGATGACAGATTATACAGCGAGTTGATATGCGACTTTATACATTCACATCCCGCGGCAGTAAAAATACTTTTAAAGATAAAAGGGACAGATAGAGTAGTATTAATTTCTGATGCTATGGCAGCTTGTGGTTTAGGAGATGGAGAATACAGTCTTGGAGGACAAAAAGTTTACGTGAAAAATGGAGAGGCAAGACTTGAGAGTGGCACTTTGGCAGGAAGTACTTTGACATTGGATAAAGCTTTAAGAAATATAACGTCTCTTGGAGTACCACTTTTTGAAGCTTGCAAGATGGTTTCTTTAAACCCTGCAAAAGCAATTGGCATAGCTGACAGAAAAGGCAGTATAGCTATAGGAAAAGATGCTGATATAACCATTCTAAACAGTGATTTAACTGTAGATATGACAATAGTTAATGGGAAAATTGTGTATAAAGTAGCAAATAATAACCGCTGATTAAGTGTCAGCGGCTATTATTTTTAGCTACAATATCCTTTCAGCGAAGTGTTTTATTCTTTCAAGTGCTCTTTTTATTTTATCTATAGAATATGCATATGATACACGAATAAATCCTTCACCGCTTGGGCCAAATGCGTCTCCTGGCACTACAGCTACTTTTTCTTCTTTTAAGAGTTTTTCACAAAATTCCTGTGAAGTCATACCCGTCTTTTTTATTGACGGGAAAATATAGAAAGCTCCTTTTGGCTCAAAGCAGTCAAAGCCTATTTCGCGAAATCCGTTTACAATAAATTTCCTTCTCTTATCATATGTTTCTCTCATTTTTACTATGTCTTCTTCACATTGATATATACCCTTTATAGCTGCATATTGTGCTGTTATTGGAGCGCATATAGTTGTGTACTGATGGATTTTATTCATTGCTTCAATGAATCCGTGTTCTGCTGCAATGTATCCCAGCCTCCAACCCGTCATGGCGAAAGCTTTTGAAAAACCGTTTATAAGTATTGTCCTTTCTTTCATGCCCGGAAGTGAAGCTATGCTTATGTGTCTTCCTTCATAAGTTAATTCACTGTATATTTCATCAGAAATGACTAGTAAATCATACTCGATTATTATGTTTACAATTTCTTCTAATTCTTCTTTTTTCATGATAGCACCTGTAGGGTTATTGGGGTAAGGAAGAATTAATACCTTTGTTTTTGGGGTTATTTTTGATTTTAGGTCATCAGGGGTTATTATAAAATTGTTTTTTTCATCAGTAGGAACAAATACAGGGATGCCTCTTGTCAAAGTTACACATGGTGCGTATGATACGTAACTTGGTTCAGGTACTAAAACCTCGTCACCATCATTTAAAAGAGCTCTGAGTGCCAAGTCAATGGCTTCACTAGCACCAATAGTTACCATTATTTCTTTTTCAGGGTCATAGGTTAAATTATAATGGGTCTTTAAAAAATAGGATATGGCGATTCTAAGTTCGGGCAAGCCTAAGTTTGAGGTGTATGTTGTGCTACCTCTATCTAGTGCGTCAATGCCTTCTTTTCTTATTTCCCATGGAGTTACAAAATCTGGTTCGCCAACTCCCAGTGATATTATGTCTTTTGAATTTGTCACAAGGTCAAAAAATTTTCTAATTCCGGACGGTGGTATGCTTTTTACTGCATTAGATATATATTTGTCTGTGTTCATGGTGTTACCACCAGTCTTTTGTCATTTTGTCCTTCTTCGTAAAAAACGCCGTCCTTTTTATATCTTTTTAATACAAAATGGGTTGTAGTGCTTAAGACTCCTTCAATAGGTGCAAGTCTTTCAGCTACAAATAATGCTATTTCTTTCATGGTTTTGCCTTCTACTTCCACAGAAAGGTCATAAGTTCCGGAAATTAAGGAAACTGATTTTACTTCTTCGTACTGGCATATTCTGTGGGCTACTCTGTTAAATCCATGTCCTTGCTGGGGTGCTACTCTCACATCTATGAGGGCAGTTATGACTTCCCGGTCAGTCTTTTCCCAATTCACTAAAGTAGTATATTTTAATAACACTTTTTTGTCCTCAAGATTTTTTATTGTGTTTTTGACTTCTTCTTCACTAAGCCCTGTAATTGTTGCGATCTGTTTTTCTGTAAGACGACTGTTTTCGCACAAAAGGTCAAGGATTTCTATGGCTTTATCCATTTTTGACACCTCCTAAAAAGATATTTTATGCACATTATAATACAAAGATAGGCTTAATTCAATAATTTAATAAATTGAAGTATAAAATTTTAAATAAAAACGTTTGAAATTGAAGCAATACAAGATTGTTGGGTTGACAGATACATGTAAAGAATGCTACAATTTTTATGAGGATATTGATAATTATTTTCAATTATGGAGGCTGCATATAAATGGAAGAAAATACTATTATAAATCTTATAGAATTAAGGGAAAATCATGAAGGAGAGATTGTATTAATAAAAGCAGGAAGAACAGCTACGCAAAGGTTAAATGAAATGGGGCTTGTCCAGGGGACAAAAGTTAAGCTGGTTAGAAAGGGTCCTTTAAGGGGGCCTGTGGAATTGGAGGTCAGGAATTCTCACCTTGTGATTGGATATGGTCTTGCTTCAAAAATATATGTAAAATCGTCTGACAGAAAGGGCGATATGCGATGAAAAAAGAAATAATTATAGCCTTAGCAGGAAATGCTAATGTGGGTAAAAGTGTCATATTTAATCAATTAACAGGATTGACACAGATAATTGGCAACTGGCCAGGAAAAACAGTCGAGAGGGCAGAAGGGGTACTGCGGTTTAAAGGACGAACTATAAAAATTGTTGACCTTCCTGGTATTTATTCACTTTCTGCTTATTCTCAAGAGGAAATTGTTTCCCGTGAGTTTATAGCTTTTGAAAAACCGGATGTTGTAATAAACGTAGTGGATGCCTCTAATCTTGAGAGAAATTTGTTTTTTACAGTGCAACTTTTGGAGCTTCATGTGCCTATGGTTATGGCTTTAAACCAAGTGGATTATGCCATTAAAAAGGGTATAGATATAGATGTGAAGAAGTTAGAAGAGCTTTTAAGTATTCCAGTTGTAGAGACTGTTGCTACAAAAGGCAAAGGGCTTCAGGAATTAATAAATAAAGCTTTAGAAGTTGTGGATTCGCATAAAGAAGTGGATGTAAAAAAGTATGATATAAAAGAGGAAAAAGTTCTCAAATACAGAAATGAAGTAAGTGAATATGTAATGAAAATTTATAATATCCTTTTGAAACACAATGTAGACCTTATAAATTTGTTTCATCCTCTGTGGATTTCTCTAAAACTGATAGAAGATGATAGCGATATAGTAGAAAAGTTAAAAAAAGAGCCTAATGGAGAAAAAGCTTATGAAGAAATTCAAAAAGAATTAGAAGGTTTAAAGGTGAAGACAGATAGTCCTCTTGCAACTTTAGTTACAGCAGACAGATATGATATTGCTTCTTTTATTGCAAGCCAAACTGTATCAGAGATTCACCATAGAATTACTTGGACCGATTTAATTGACAATGTAGCTCTTCATAAGATATGGGGCTATATATCAATGTTTATTATTGTATTTATATCTTTTTATGGAATATTTAAATTTGGGGAGTATTTCTCAGGTGTGCTGGAGGACTTTTTTGACGGTTTTAAGCCTTTAGTGTACAATTTGAATATTCCAAATATGTATAAAGATTTTCTCTGGAATGGGCTTGCTGAAGGGATTATTTCTGCTATAACTATAGTGCTTCCCTATATATTTCCTTTTTATGTGTTTTTATCAATACTTGAAAACACTGGTTATCTTGCAAGAATTGCATTTTTAATGGATGAGGTTATGCACAAAGTTGGGCTTCACGGTAAAGCACTTATTCCAGTATTGATGGGGTTTGGGTGCAATGTTCCTGCAGTATTAGGCACCAAAATTTTAGAAACGGATAGAGAAATATTTATTGCGTCTTTTATGTCCACTCTTGTGCCTTGTTCTGCAAGAATTGTAATAATTTTGGGAACAATAGGGGTCTTCATGGGGCCACAATACGCACTCGCTGTTTTTGCCTTAGACGTTTTGGTGGTTTATATAGCGGCGTATTTTGCAAATAAAATAGCGCCTGGAAAGCCTTATGATTTGATAATGGAACTTCCTGGCTACAGGATGCCTGATTTAAAGCTTACATTAAAGCAAATATGGTTTAGAATAAAAGACTTTTTGCATGTAGCCCTTCCAATAATTGTAGTTGGTAGTTTGATTCTGGAAATATTGAAGTACTCTGGCATATTTAAATATGTGACTTATGTAATGGATCCTATTGTTGTGAAATGGTTGGGATTGCCGTCAATAGTTGGGATAGTATTGATTTTTGGGATACTCAGAAAAGAATTGACACTTATAATGCTTTTAACACTGTCTGGGACAAGTCACATAACACAGATTTTGACGCCGCGGCAGATGATTGTCTTTGGTGTTGTTACAATGCTTTATATTCCTTGTATTGCTACAATTGCAGCATTAAAAAGGACAATTGGCTGGAGAAAGACATGGTGGGTAGTTTTTGCTAATATTTTTATTGCGATTCTAATAGGAGGAATATTAAATCGAATTCTTACTTTTATATAAATATGGTATAATGTGAATAGGTGATAAAATTATGCCTTATATAATGCCTCAAAAAGAAAAAAGATTAAAAGTGTTGAGAGATGAGTTAGAAAAAGCTATTGATTCTATTATATCTTTAAATCCCGAAAAAGTGGTATTATTTGGTTCATTGGAAAGAGAAGATGTACATTTAAGAAGCGATATAGACCTTTTGATAATTTGGAAGACTGACCTGCCGTTTTTGGAAAGATTGCAAGTATTTTATGATGCTATAAAGCCAAATGTTGCAATGGATATATTGGTTTATACTCCTGAAGAAATTGAAAAATTATATAGGAAAAATAAATTTATAGCAAAAGTATTAGATAAAGGGCGTGTATTATATGAAAAGAAGCAATGAAGAAGAAGCCAAGAGATGGCTTCAACAGGCCAAAAGAGACCTTGATGATGCGATTTTTTCAAAAGAGGGCCAGCGTTACAACTTAGCTTGCTTTTTATCGCAACAAGCAGCAGAAAAAGCAATAAAAGCTTATCTATACAGTCAAGGTGCAGAATTCGTTTGGGGGCATTCTGTTGCTGAACTAATAAATGATGCCACTGAATTTGACAAAAGTTTTGTTGAAATAAAAAAAGAAGGGGGTTCATTAGATAAGTATTATATTCCGACACGTTATCCAAATGGGCTCCCCGGTGGAATTCCTTCAGAGGCTTTTATAGAAGAGGATGCTATTTCAGCTATTGATAAGGCAACAAAAATAATAAAATTTGTAGAAGAGAAAGTAGAGTAGTGATAAAACCTACTCTACATTTGTTTCATTGCTTTTTATGACATTAATTATCACATTATTAAAACAAGAAATATGACAAAAATAATGCAGAAAAAACGGGGTAAATAAGATAAAAATTTTCCCCCATTAAGGGGGATTTTTTAAACAAGATTAACTTTAAGCATTAACTCCTCATTATTAAGAATTTCCTCAGGTTTACCTATAGTTTCTATTCTATGGTCTTCGTTTAGCACTATTATCCTGTCTGAAAGTGTTGCTGCCATGTCAAGGTCGTGAGTTGCAATGACTATCGTGGTGCCTTTTTTGCTTAATTCTTGTAGTTTTTCCAAAAGCCACTTTTTTGACCGTGGGTCAAGGCCATTTGTAGGTTCGTCAAGAAGCAAAACTTCAGGATTTATTACCATGACTGACGCTAATGCGACTTTTTTCTTTTCTCCGCCGCTTAATCTGTGAGGGGGCCTATCTTTTAATTTTTCGAGTCCAAAAGAAATAAGAGTTTCTCCCACTATTTTTTGGACTTCATTACCTTTTAAGCCCATTTGAAGTGGTGCAAAAGCTACTTCGTCAAAAACAGTAGTGTTAAAAAGTTGTACATCAGAATCCTGAAACACAAAGCCTACTTTTTTTCTAAATTCGTATTCATCAAAAGTTTTTTTATCTCCCAGCAATTTGCCAAATGCCCATATTTCACCTTTGTCCGGATAAATTAAATTGTCCATCAATTTTAAAAGAGTGGATTTTCCACTGCCATTTGCACCTAGGAGAATTAAATTTTCTTCTTTTTTTACTTCAAAACTTATGTCAATTAAAGCAGGAACTGATTTATTGTAAGAGTAATAGACATTTTTTAATTCAAATATTGTGCTCATTTGGACCTCCTTATAGGTGGATATACCACAAGATGAATAAAAAAGCTATATTAAAACCTATCCATATATAATCATAAAAAGTTATTTTAAAAGTAGTTATTGTTTTGTATTCTCCTTTGTAACCCCGCGAAACCATAGCATTGTAAACATCATCACTCAGTTGTTGAGACTTTATCAAAACATTTGCCATAGCAGAAGCAACAAATTTTCTTCCTTCACTACTATCACTTTTTCCGACATTTCTGCTTTTTCTTGCGAGAAACATGTTTATAGCAATTTCTAAAAGCAAAAAGATGTAACGTAAAGCCATTTCAAGTGTAGCAGTAAAAATGTGGGGAAGCTTAAAAATTCTCAATGCTTTTAATATTTCTACCCATTTTGTTGATAGAGCTAATATATACACAAAAGATAAAGATATAAATGACCTCATCATAAAAACAATAGCACTTTCTAATCCCTCTTTTGTTATATAAAAATTTTTTGTGAAATATACTAAAGGCTGTCCTTCTTTTACTACATTAAAAAGTGAAGGTATCAGGACAATACCTGTAAAAAATATTGAGACTGCTGATACCCTCACAACATATGCTTTTAAAGATATTTTAGAAAAATAAGCCAACAAAAGTGTATAAATAAAAAATATGGTCATAAAAGGTATTGTCTTTCCAAAATTCACTATAATGATTAATATAAAAACAGAGACAAGTTTTATTCTCGTATCAAGAGACTGCATAATACCTTTCTTAGCAGAAATTGTGTCAGAATAAAACATATCTTCAAATGCATTTTGTATACTTAAAATTGTCTTTTCTAAAAAGTTATCCATTTTTTCTCTGGGGTTTTCCCATAATCCTCCCTAATATTGCAAATATCAATACAATAGCTGCAATTCCTACAACTGCTGAAAAAATATAACCTAAAGCTTGCTGTAAGAAATTGGCATCAAATCCTGGTATACTGTAATCGGGCAATATTGCTTTTATAACTTCTGAGAATCGACTCATTCCCTCTGGTACGTATCCTATCATGCTCTTTATTTCATCTAAGCCCCATTCTCCCCATGCCGAACCAGGAGCTAAAAGCCCGAGAGGGGTGAGAAGTATTATAACTATAGCTGCAATGTAGAACTTTTTCATCTATTATCACCTCTGAGCCTATATGAGAATTTATATAATATACTTTCTTCTTCTACTTTTTGTAAATAATATACTACAAGGCCTGTTATAACAGCTTCTACAATACCAGCTACCGTAAGATGAGCAAACATCATTGCAGGTATTGCTACGTTTAATCCATAGGGAAAGTACAGTGGTGTTCCATTTGCTGTATGAAAAAGCAATGGTTGAAGTCCAAGTTCTATTGCTGTGGCAAGTGCTGCAGCATTTATTCCTACATATCCCCCTATAGCAGATGATATGACTTTATTTAACTTAAGTGACAACATAAGTTTATAAATTCCGTATCCCACAAAAGGAGCTATAAATGCTATGTTAAAGCTATTTGCTCCGAGAGCCAAAATTCCTCCATCTCCAAAAAGCAATGCTTGAATAAATAAGGCTATCGTAAGAGATATACTTGCCGCCCAAGGTCCTAAAGTTATTGCAAGTAAAGTTGCGCCAATTGCGTGGGATGTTGTACCTCCTGGTATTGGCACGTTAAACATCATTATTGTAAAGGCAAAAGCTGACCCTATTGCCATAGCAGGAACGTCCCTTTTGTCAAAACTTTTGTTGACTTTTTTTGCTGCAACTGTCAACACTGGTACCATAGCAGCACCCATAACGGCGCAGGTTTGAGGACTTAAATATCCTTCTGGTATGTGCATAAAAATTCCCCCTTACAAATTTTCCCCTGTTGTTGTCATTACAAGTTTTCCGTGTTTTACCCCTTTTGTGCTTATTATTTCATCTGCAATTTTTGTAATTTCCTTTGCAGTGCCTTTTACTACCATGATTTCGAGGCAATTATGCTTATCCAAGTGTATGTGCATTGTTGAGATTATGTTTTGATAATGTTTGTGTTGCATATCTGTCAGTTTATCACTTATTTCTCTCACTTCATGATTAAAAACATATGTAATTGTTCCAATGGTTTCTGCATCTTCTGCTTCCCACTGATTTTCCACTATAAAATCTCTTATTAAATCTCTTATGGCTTCGGACCTATTATTGTAGTTTTTTCTCTTTATAAGCTCGTCAAATTGATAAAGAAGTTTTGATTCCATTGAAACTCCAAAACGTATTATTTCTTCCAGACCTATCACTCCCTTAAAATGGTGTCATCTTCTTAAAAATAATAGCACTATTTTGTGGTGGAGTCAATTTAAAAATTAATTTTAGTTTAATTTTTAATTAATATTGCTTTAATGCTGAGGTTATAAAATAAACTTAAAAGTTGATTGTGATAACGATTTAATATATAATAAAAATAAGTAAAGGGGAGTAGCTCACCACAGTGTGTGGTTTGACCTGCCGTCAGCACGAGAGATTTTCTCCGGTAGGTCAAAAACTCCATGCGGAGTTTGAGCAAGACCTTTATAGTGTTTACCGCTATAAAGGTCTTTTTTGTTTATATTTACAAAAGAAGGGAGTACAGATAATGGACGCTTTTATAGAGGGCATATTAAATCTCACACCAGGTCATATTATAATGTTTATCATTGGAGGTATCCTTATTTATCTTGCGATAAAAAAAGAATACGAGCCAATGTTACTTTTGCCTATAGGGTTTGGCATAATACTAGCCAATATTCCGCTTTCATCTGCTATAGGGGAGAATGGATTTCTTACCATTCTATACAATGCAGGAATAAAAACAGAACTTTTTCCTATTCTTATTTTTATTGCAGTTGGTGCAATGATAGATTTTTCACCCCTTCTTAAGCAACCTTTCATGATATTTTTTGGCGCAGCAGCGCAGTTAGGAATATTTTTAACTATAATTTTTGCTTACGTATTGGGGTTTGATTTAAAAGAAGCAGCTTCTATAGGTATAATTGGCGCTGCAGATGGACCTACATCTATTTACGTAGCTAATTTATTTGCACCAAAGCTTTTAGGGCCTATATCAGTTGCAGCTTATTCCTATATGGCATTAGTTCCAATAATCCAGCCCCCCGTGATAAGGATGCTGACTACTAAGGAAGAACGAAAAATTAGAATGGATTTGCGCATGAATGAAGTTTCAAAAACAGCTAAAATACTTTTTCCAATAGCAGTGACATTTGTTGCAGGAATTTTAGTGCCAACTAGTGTTCCTCTTGTAGGTTCTTTGATGTTTGGCAACCTCATAAGAGAAAGTGGGGTAGTAGAACGGCTTTCAAAAGCTGCACAAAATGAGCTTGCCAATCTTGTAACCCTTTTACTTGGGATAACAATAGGTTCTACTATGACTGCCGACAAATTTTTGACACCTACAACTCTTTTGATATTTGGAATGGGACTTATAGCATTTATATTTGATACAGCAGGAGGAGTGTTGTTTGCAAAGTTTTTAAATTTGTTTTTGAAAAATAAAGTCAATCCAATGTTAGGAGCTGCTGGAATATCGGCTTTTCCAATGTCATCTAGAGTTGTGCAAAAAATGGCCCAAAAAGAAGACCCTACAAATTTTATTTTAATGCAGGCTGTAGGAGCAAATGTCGCAGGTCAAATAGGTTCTATCATAGCAGGAGGTATTGTAATAGCACTTGTAAGTTCTATTATGTAATTAAAAGGAGTTTGGACTACAGGGAAGAGGTTTTTAGATACTTTCATTAGAGGAGCTAAAATTTGAAAGAGGTGAACAAAATGGACTTACTTAATGTCTTTAAAATTGCTATTGTGGGAATAGGAATGACTTTTTTGATGTTAGTCATATTTTTTATGTTGATTAAAGTTTTGGTAAAAATATTTAATAAGTAGATAAGCAATAAAATTTTGTTCGTGTAAAATTTAAGTAGGTAATGCTGACATTTTGCACAGTTCGCTCCGGTGTCATTGCAGGCTAAACTAACGCTCGCCATCAGACTCCAGCTGGGTTCCTACGTCAGGTGGCATCCATGCCTTAAGGTGCCCGCCTTTGCCATCCTTGGCTTCGGCCCCGCTTCCGTCTTTCGGTCTCGCTAAGTTCAGCTTCTGCTCTGTCAAGTCGCTTCTCTTGTGCAAAATGTCAGCATGTTATTTACCTACTAATTTTTTAATTATATACTCCTTGTGATATAATAAAATTGTGAAGTTGTTACTGCATGGAGGTTTCAAAAATGGCACTCAATGTAGTACTTGTTGAACCTGAAATACCACAAAACACGGGGAATATTGCAAGAACCTGTGTACTTACAGGCAGTAGGCTTCATCTTGTAAAACCTTTGGGTTTCAGTATAGACGAAAAATACGTCAAAAGAGCTGGCTTAGATTACTGGCCTCTTTTAGACCTTACTGTTTACGATAATCTCGAGCAATTTCTTGGACAAAACAAAGGGAAAAAGTTTTATCTTGCTACCACAAAAGCTAAAAAGTATTATCATGAAGTAAAATATGAAGACAATTCTTATATAATTTTTGGGAAAGAAACTGCAGGACTTCCTAAGTGGTTGATTGAAAAATACTACGAAGACTGTATCCGGATACCAATGCATGAAGTGATATCTACAAGGTCTCTAAATTTGTCCAACTCTGTAGCTATAGTAGTATATGAAGCCCTGAGGCAACTTGGTTTTCCTAATATGAAATAAAAAAATTGAGGGATGATTATGAAGAGGAAGATTATCCATGTTGATATGGATGCTTTTTTTGCATCTGTAGAGCAACATGATAATCCAGAATACAGAGGGAAACCTGTTATTATAGGTGGCTTGTCGGAACGAGGAGTAGTTTCAACTTGCTCCTATGAGGCAAGAAAGTATGGAATACATTCTGCAATGCCGATGTACATGGCGAGGAAGCTATGTCCACACGGTATTTTTCTTTCTGTAAGGAGAAAAAGATATGAAGAGGTTTCAGCTCAAATTTTTAATATTCTGTACAGTATAACTCCTCTAGTGGAACCTGTTTCTATAGATGAAGCCTATCTTGATGTTACATATATTGACAAAAATCCAGAGATTATTGCCCTGGAAATAAAAAAGAAAGTGAAGGAAATGACAGGACTTACTATTTCTGCAGGAGTTTCCTATAATAAATTTCTTGCAAAACTTGCCTCAGATTGGAATAAACCAGATGGGTTTATGGTCATAACAGAAGATATGATTCCCGATATTTTAAAACCACTCCCCGTTTCCAAAGTTTATGGGATAGGAGAAAAGTCTGAGCAAAAACTTAAAGCTATGGGAATAAATACAATAGATGACCTCTTGAAACTATCACAGGAAAGTCTTATTGAGATTTTTGGGAAATTGGGTTTAGAGATATATAATAGAATTAGGGGTATTGATGAGAGGCCTGTAGAAACTATGAGAGAGATTAAGTCTATAGGAAAGGAAAAAACACTGGAAAAGGATACAAAGGACAAAAAGCTTTTACTTCATTATGTAAAATTATTTTCCGACATAATATCGGAAGAATTAGTTAGAGAGAGACTTTATGCCAGAACGGTTACTGTTAAGATAAAGACACCAGATTTTGCAGTTCACACCAAAAGCAAGACATTAAATAAATATATACGATTAGGTGAGGACATATACGATGTAGCCTACGAAATTATTGAAAGTCTAAAATTAGACCAATATATAAGGCTTATTGGTCTATCTGTTTCTAACTTGAGTGCAGTAAAATATGAGCAATTGTCCTTTTTGGATAAAAGGGTTTTTAAATTTATTAAGGCAGAAAATGTAGTTAGAGAAATAAATAAAAAGATGGGGCAGGAAGTAGTGAAAAAAGCAAGTGAACTTTTAAATGAGGAAACGAAGCAACGGAGGGGTTGAATTGGAAGCAAAAGAGAGGCATAAACGCAATGTTGCTAAAGAAATTATAGAATTGGCTTGGCCTTCTATAACAGAACAGATGCTTATAATGACAGTTGGAATGGTTTCAACTATATTTGTAGGTCGAATAAGTGCCAGTGCAATTGCGGCTGTTGGGATGATTAATTCCCTTATTTTTTTCTTTCAAGCAATTTTTTCAGGGCTTGCCACTGGTTCTACAGTAATTGTAGCGAGGCTTATTGGTGAAGAAGACGAAGAAGGGGCTCGCCTTGCAGTTATGCAGTCACTTATTATGAGTATTGCTATTTTTATAGGACTCCCTACTTTTGGCTATATTTTTGCAGTACCTATTGTTAAAACCTTCTTTGGAAGTGTATCCACTGATGTTTTTGAATTGGCTTTAATGTACTATAGAATAGTGCTTTTTGGGCTACCTTTTGTGATAATTGATATCATCATAGGCGGGGCTTTAAGAGGTGCAGGGGATACCAAAACCCCAATGTACATAACTGCTACAGTAAATGTGATAAATCTTTTGTTAAATAGCACACTTGTATTTGGAGTGACTTATCACGGTAGATATTTAATACCTCCTTTAGGAGTAAAAGGTTCTGCACTTTCTGCTACAATTTCAAGAATAATAGGCGGTTTTTTGCAGTTATATGTTTTATATTTTGGCAAAAGGCGAATTAATCTTGATATAAAAGAAAAGATTCGACTTGACTTAAACATGATGATGAGGATTATACGAGTAGGAATACCAGCTTCTTTAGAGCAGGTAATAATGCAAGGTGGTTTCCTTGTAATGCAAGTTATCGTTTCTACAATGGGGACTACTGCAATTGCTGTATATCAAATAGGTATGAATGCCAACAGTCTTGCTTTTATGCCTATATTTGGATTTTCAATAGCAGCAACCAGTTTAGTAGGTCGGAGTCTTGGTGCAAAACATTTTATGTTAGCGGAAATATACGCAAAAGTTTCAAGAAACATTGCTGTTGTTGTAATTTCTGTCATAGGTGTTTTTATGTTTATATTTTCAAAGCAGCTTGCAGCGCTTTATACTACTGATCCTATTGTAATAAAAATGGCTTCTGATATTATAAAGATTTTTGCTGTTGTGGAACCTTTGATTGCTATATTAAATGTCATGGCAGGAGTATTAAGGGCTGCAGGCGATATTCCTTATATTGTACTCACGGCTTTTATTGGATTATGGCTCTTTAGAGTTACTATTGGATATATTCTTGGCAAAGTGTTTGGTATGGGAGTATATGGAATATGGATTGGTATATGTATCGACTTTGTTGTAAGGTCACTAATGTATAGCTATAGATTTAAAGCGGGCAGGTGGAAATATATTAAAGTGTAAATTACATAAATTCATCACATATTCTTAATTTTTACATAACATTTTTCTGCTATTTTAATTGTAACATCAATTTTTAGAAGAGGTGGATTTATGAAGAGGAAATATTTATATGTGATTGTTGCAGTATTAATCATTGGAATTGCCACTTTTTACTTTGTAAACAGGGCAAAATCATCACAATCCCAGCAGCTTTCGTATGTTACAGTTACTCGCGGTAATATTTCTATGAAAGTCACTGGGACAGGAAACTTAAGTGGTGATGTAAGAGCAATTACGCTAAAAGGCAGTGGAACAGTAAAGAAAGTGTATTTTAAGGTAGGAGACACTGTAAAGAAAGGAGACCTATTATACGAAATTGAAAATGACGATTTAAACAATCAGCTGGAACAAGCAAAAATAAACCTTAACTTAGCTGAGCAGCAACTAAATCAAGACACACAGAACTACAATAGTAGCATTGCAAATTTAAACATAACTTCTCCTTCTGGTGGAATTATAGACAGTATACTTGTAAAAGAAGGACAGAATGTCACACATGGGACACCTGTTGCGACCATTGCAGATTACTCCCATGTTACTGTAAAAGTTCCTTTCAATGGTATTCAAATAAAGAATATAAAAGTTGGGCAAAAGGCGGATATTTTTTTATACGACTCATTTACAACTGTAACAGGTACTGTTGAATACGTTTCAGAGCAGTCGGTTCCTAATAATACAGTGCAATACTACTATGTAACAGTAGGGCTTGACAATCCGGGGGCATTAAGCGATGGAATGAGGGTACAAGTATCAATACACACAGATAACGGAATAGAAACAGCATTAGAAGATGGCACGTTAACTGCCAAAAACACAGTCAATGTCACAGCGCAAACATCAGGTACAGTAGCTAAAATATATATTTCTCAAGGGCAAAGTGTAAAGAAAGGACAGCTTTTAATAAAACTTTCATCAGACAACATAAGCAATCTGCAGATGCAGATAGAAAATGACAAATTAAAAGTTATGGAAGCACAAAACAACTACAATCAGATTTTACAACAAATCAACGACTTAAAAATTTATTCTCCCATAGATGGGAAGGTCATTAGCCAGAACATAAACGAAGGAGATATATTAGGTATTTCTGTAGCGAGTACTAACATAAGCAATACAAATAGCCAATCACAGCAATCGAGTTTTGTGCCCGTTTTAGATATAACGCAATTATCTACTTATGAGAGTCAACCAGAAACTGCGGTAATAGCAAACAACAACAAATACATCATTAACCTTTCAGTAGACGAAACGGACATAAAGCACATAAAAGTAGGGCAACGAGCACAAATTACAACAGATGATTTACCAGGCAAAACTTTTAATGGTATTATTTCACAAGTATCACAAATCCCAACAATACAAAATGGAGTTTCTTCTTACAACGTAATTATTGAAGTCGATCCAAGCGAAGGATTAATGTTAGGCATGTCAATGAATGTTTCAATAATTGTGGCAGAAAAACAAGATGCTTTGATACTTCCAATACAAGCCGTTCAGACAAACGGAAATAGAAAATACGTAATACTCTATACAGACGATTTAAAAAATCAAAATATCAATAGCACTAACAATAGCACTAATAATGGGAACTTTTTCAGGAACAACATAAGATTTGTGGAAACAGGTATTTACAACGATAGCTTTATAGAAATTGTGAGCGGTTTACAGGAGGGAGACAAAGTATTAATTCCAACACTTAATTCCTCAACAAACGCAAATAACAGTAATCCAGGCGGTTTTGGCGGAATGGGTGGCTTTAGGCCCGAAGGCAATTTCAACAGGAATATGACTAATCAGGGTGGTAGTTACCAAGGCAGAAGCTTTAATGGGACAGGGCAAAATAACACTTCCACAGGGAGGTAAATGATGGATAACATTTTAATAAAAATAAGGAATTTAACAAAGATTTACAAAATGGGAGAAAATGAAGTAAGAGCGTTAGATGGTATAAACCTTGACATTGAAAAAGGAGAATTTGTATCGATTGTCGGTCAATCAGGTTCAGGTAAAACTACTTTAATGAATATAATAGGGTGCTTAGATGTAAAAACTTCTGGAGAATACTTTTTAAATGGCATAGACACAAGCAAACTTTCTGACAATCAATTAGCAGATTTAAGATGTAGCGAAATAGGGTTTGTTTTTCAAAATTTCAATTTGCTTCAAAAAATGACGGCTTTAGAAAACGTGGAATTGCCTATGATATACAAAGGTGTGCCTACAAAAGAAAGGCGGCAAAGAGCTCAGATGCTTTTAGAGATGGTAGGACTTAAGGAAAGGATGCACCATAGACCTAATGAATTATCAGGAGGTCAGCAGCAAAGAGTAGCAATAGCAAGGGCGCTAGCAAACAATCCCCATCTAATATTGGCAGATGAGCCGACGGGAAACCTAGACTCAAAAAGTGGTAGTGAGATAATGAAAATAATAAAAGAGTTAAACGAGAGAGGGAATACAGTAGTACTTATAACTCATGACCCTAATATAGCTGCACAAGCAAAAAGAATAGTAAGAATAAAAGATGGGCGTATTTTAGAAAACGAGGTGGTAACACCGTGAGATATGTAGAAGCTTTGAAAATAGCTATACGCAGTATTTTAAGCAATAAAATGAGGTCTTTTCTTACCATGTTGGGGATTATAATAGGTGTCACAGCTGTTATAGCCTTAGTAAGTATAGGCCAGGGCTCTACAAGAAGTGTTACTTCTCAGATACAGAGTATGGGTTCAAACCTCATAATGGTAAACGTAATGGGGAGGGGGGGAGAAAGCTCTTTAACTTATGACCAAGCCATTGTTTTAAAAGACTCAAACTTTATAGCTGCTATCTCTCCGGTCATATCTACCAGTGTAACGGCTATGTATGGAAATAATTCAGTGGACAACACAACGGTAAATGGAGTAAATGGAGATTATCAATCAATACGCGATATCCAAGTAGCAGCTGGCAGATTCATTTTGCCAATGGATGATGAAGGAAGGAACAGGGTAGCAGTTCTTGGCAGCAATGTAGCGAGAGAGCTTTTTGGCTTTACTGATCCTATTGGCAAGACTATAAAATTAAATGGTCAAAACTTCACGGTAGTAGGTATTTTGTCACAAAAAGGTTCTTCAATTGCAGGTTCTGATGATGATTCAATATTTATACCCCTTAAAACAATGTTCTACTTTGCGAAAAATAGAGACATAAGACAAATATATATAGAAGCTACAAGCCCAGATACCGTTGAACTCGCTAAAAACGAAATAAACAGCAAATTGCTAACTATATTTAAAGGCGATACAAATGCTTTTAGAATAATTGATCAATCACAAATTTTATCTACAGTAAATAGTGTTACTGCTACATTGAGCTTGCTCCTTGGAGGAATTGCAGGAATATCCCTTTTAGTCGGTGGAATAGGCATAATGAACATAATGCTTGTATCTGTTACTGAAAGGACGAGAGAGATAGGGATAAGAAAAGCATTAGGAGCTAAAAAGAAAGATATATTACTCCAGTTTATAATTGAATCATTAACTTTAAGCGGATTAGGAGGGATAGTGGGAATTATAGTAGGATACGTATTGTCGATGGTACTAGGCTCAGCTATGAATATAAATGCTAAGCCTTCTCTCTCTACAGTATTAATATCCTTTTCCTTCTCAGTAATTGTGGGATTGTTCTTTGGCGTATATCCTGCAAATAAAGCTGCCAATTTAAATCCAATTGAAGCTCTAAGGTACGAGTAAAATACAAAAAAAGGGCAAATTTCTTAGTTTTACTTAAGAGTTTGTCCTTTTTAATATTGCTTTTTTGTCGATAAAAGTTTACAATGTAGTTAATGATAAATCGGGAGGTTAAAGTAATTGAAGTGGACTGAATCTTTATCAGTTGGAAATGAACTCATTGACAGCCAACATAAAGAGTTAATAAAAAAAGTAAACGATGTTTTGGAGGCTTGCAACCAGAAAAAAGGTAAAGAAAAGATTGAAGAAGTGATGAAATTTTTAAAAGACTATACAGTTAAACATTTTAACGATGAAGAAGCCCTCATGAAAAAATACCAATACCCTTCCTATGAAGAACATAAAAAAATACATGAGGATTTTGTTAAAAAAGTGTACGAGTTAGACAAAGAAATAAAAAAAGAAGGCATAAACTTATCAATCATAATGCTTGTCAATAAAACGCTGGTGGATTGGCTTATAAATCACATAAGCAAAGAGGATAAAAAGGTAGGAGAGTACATAAAAAGCCAAATGTAATTAAGCCTGTAAATACAGGCTGCAGACTGTAGACTCATCTTTTCAATTGTATTTAAAAGATATTTTCTGCCTCAAGGTAAATTGTTCAGGGACTTAGAGTAGTATAAGAGGGTGCAGGATTTTCATGTTCAATTTTCTCTTTATATCATTAAGGCCAAAAGGCAGTCTTGCCTGTACCCTCTTCCATATATAAATCTTATGCTCATATCGTCCACTCCTTTAAGCGAAAGATCTAATATAAATGTCACCACATTTATTGATGTTTGGTGAAGAGACTCAAACTATTGAACGCTATTTTCTCGTTACAATTATACCAATTTGAGGGGGTTTTATTGTGAGGCTTGTGAGAATAGATAAACTGATACACGGTTATGGAATAATTGAAGGGGATAAAGTTATTGCATTTGGAAGTGAAGGCTTTTATTCTTACAACTTGGAGGAAGTAAAGCTTTTGCCTCCTTGCCTGCCTACAAAAGCTATATGTGTAGGGTTAAATTATAGGGATCATATAGAGGAAATGGGGGACAAAGAGCCGGAGGAACCGACATTATTCATAAAACCTTCAACAGCAGTTATTGGCCCTGATGATTTTATAGTTATTCCTAAGATGTCAGAGAGGGTTGACTATGAGGGGGAATTGGCTGTTGTAATAGGCAAAAGAGCGAAAAATGTGTCTTTAAAAGATGCGTTAGATTATGTCCTTGGCTATACGATAGCTAACGATGTAACAGCAAGAGATTTGCAGGCAAAAGATGGTCAATGGACAAGAGCGAAGTCTTTTGATACCTTTTTGCCCATAGGCCCTTGGATTGTGACAGACTTAGACCCATCTTCTTTGGACATAATTACATATGTAAATGATGAAGTAAAGCAAAAAAGTAATACCAGACATCTCATATTTGGCGTTCCAAAACTTGTGAGTTTTATATCTCACATAATGACGCTAAACCCTGGCGATGTCATATTGACGGGAACACCCTCTGGCGTTGGCCCTTTAAAACCTGGAGACGTTGTAACTATTGAAATAGAGGGAATAGGTAAATTAACAAATAGAGTAAAATAAAATCAGACTACAAAATGAATGATAAAATATATAACTAAACCAATTAAAGATAGAGGAATTCCTACTAAAGCCCATTCACGGCTTTTTATATTCAGCTTTCCTGCTGATATGATATTAGGTATGTTTCCTGGAATCAACATGCCGCCACTTATTAGAAGCCCCATCAATATTGCTTGGATTTGTTCTGTTGTCATAGCAGGGCTTATTTCGGCTGCTGCCAGTGTTGCGTTGTCAAGAACTGCTGAGGTCATGTTTATCCAGTATAAAAGTCGGCTATCAAGATGAATTATATAATTGTCAATAATAGGTTTGAATCCTGCACCTAAAAGTTCCAATGCCAGAATAAAAACAAAAATTTTAAATGCTTGAATAAAGATAAATTGAAATCTTTCAATTTTTTTAATTTCTTCTGCTTCTTCCACATAATTTTCTTCTATAATGAGACTACTTTTCTCTAATTTATTAATATAAAGTAAACCCAAAAAGCCCAAAGCCAATACAGCTGGTATGATGTAAATGCCTAAGGTAGTAAAAAGGTAAAGGAAGCTTTCATTTAATTTTGAGGTTACTATTGTGGCTAAAGGCTCGCCAATTGGTGTTAGTGCAGCACCCATGCCTATTGAAAGAGAGGCAATGACAGTAATCACCACTTTGTCTTTGTGTTTTAAGGGCAACGAGTGAATTATTTCCACTAATATTATTGAGGCTATTATGGCTGTAATTATACTGGCTGTCAAGCCAAGGATAATAATTACTAAAAATACAAATATTTTAAGCGGAATATGAGTTACTACTGTTCCTATAAATTTTTTAAATTTATCTTTAAATATCTCAAATAAAAGTCCTGATAAAAATACGGCTGCTGTTATTAAATACAAAAGATGATTTTTAAATATGTGAGCTATCAGGTCATAAGAAAATACTCCTGATACAAATGCTGCAGCAACTCCCATTGCAAAAAGAAAATATTCGATGTTGTGTTCTATATGCCTATTTACAAGAGGCAAAATTAGGATCATTAATAATATTACTAAGAGTGCAACAATGACCACAATCCATCCTCCTTTTACATTATTATTTGTATTATTTTGTAAAATAAAAGGTGGAAAAACTCACCTTTAAGATGAGCTTCCCACCCAAGAAGCCGAAAGTTCTTGAACAAGTCATAAGACTTGCCAACCGTAAAAACTTTATTTACTTTATTAAAATTATAACATACAGGTATTTATATAAGCAACAGAGATGAAGATATAAATTAATGGAGTACAGTGATTAAAAATATTCCGTATAATACTCCTCCAAACATCAGCACAAAAGGATTAACTGACTTTCTAATATTTATCCACATTAAATTTGCATTCATTTTCAACGTTCTTTTTCCAAAAAGGGAATAAATTATGATGAAAAGTATAGTGATAATTGGTATAATTGTAACGAGAAAATAGTTCAATAGTTTGAGTCTCTTCACCAAACATCAATAATGTGGTGACATTTATATTAGATGTCCTTTCGCTTAAAGGAGTGGACGATATGAGCATAAGATTTATATATGGAAGAGCAGGTACAGGCAAGACTGCCTTTTGCCTTAATGATATAAAGAGAAAATTGAATGATGGAAAATCCCACCCTCTTATACTACTTGTCCCTGAACAATTTACCTTTGAGGCAGAAAAATATCTTTTAAATACAATTGAAAAAGATGAAAAGATAAGGGCACAAGTTTTGAGTTTTAAGACTTTGGCAAATAGGGTATTTACAGAAGTTGGAGGTCTTACCCGTCAGCACATGAAATCTTGTGGGAGGTCAATGCTTATTTATAAAATAATAGAAGACATACAAAAAGACCTTAAAGTTTATTCTAAAGCCTCCAGGCAGCAGGGTTTTATCAAAAAAGTTTCAGAAGTTATAACAGAACTTAAAAGATTTGAAGTGACTCCTGAAAAGTTATTAGAGATAACTAAAACAATAGATAATTTAGGATTAAGAGAAAAACTAAAAGACATAAGTTTAATATATTCTAAATTTGAAGAGAGTTTACACCAAAATTATATAGACCAAGAGGATGAGTTGACTCTTTTGGCAGAGAAACTGGAATATTCTTCTCAATTTGAAGGAGCGGAATTTTGGATAGACGGCTTTACGGGTTTTACACCAAAGCAGTACAGGGTAATAGAAAAGCTTTTAAAGAAAGCATCAAGAGTAAATATTACTCTCTGTATGGATACATCACACAACTCTTATGAAATTGATACTACAGACCTTTTTTACACCACTAAAAAGACAGAAGACAAACTTTTAGAAATATGCCAAAGAAATAATATATCCTATGAAAAACCAGTGAATTTGAATATAGGGATTCCACAGAGATTTAAAGAAAGTGAAGAACTAAGTTTTATAGAAAAACATCTCTTTTCCTACCCTTACAAAGTATATCTAAAAGAAACAGAGGATATAAGCATATTTAAGGCTGTCAATGTCTATAGCGAAGTTGAAGAGACTGCAAGAGATATCATAAGATTAGTGAGAGATGAGGGGTTTAGGTATTCTGACATTGTGGTAGCTACTCGCGATTTAAATAGATATCATAAACTCGTAAAAGCTATATTTTCTCAATATGAAATTCCCCATTTTATAGACCTAAAGATAGAAATAAAAAATAATCCTATCATCGTTTTTATAACCTCTCTTTTTGACATTCATTTAAAAAGATGGTCTTATGAGTCTGTTTTTAGATACCTAAAGACAGGTTTTGCAGATTTAGAAAAAGAGGACATAAACCTTATTGAGAATTATGTTTTAGCTAACGGTATAAAGGGAGATAAATGGAAAGAGGAAGTTTGGAATTACAGGTTAAATTACAGATTTGATAGACTTTCAATAGAGGAAGATGAAAAAGAGATAATAGAGAAAGTGAATGAGATAAAAGGAAAAATCGCAACTCCCTTACAGAATTTTTATAAAAAATTTTCTAAATCGAAGAATATTAAAGAAGCTTGTGGCACTTTGTATGACTTTTTAGTTGAAATGAAATTGCCTCAAAAGATTGAAAAATTAATTGAAAAATTCAAACAAGAGAAGGAATATGACACAGCAAATCAATACGCACAGGTTTGGGATATTGTTGTAGATGTTTTAGATCAAATGGTAGAAGTGATGGGGGAGGAAAAAGTTACAGCAGAGCAGTTTGCAAAGATATTAAGCATAGGTTTTGATGAATATCAAATTGGAAGTATTCCTCCTGCACTTGATGAAGTGTTAGTTACCAGTGTCGATAGGATGAAAAGTCACAATGCAAAAGCCCTTTACATAATCGGCGTAAATGATGGTATATTTCCTGCTTCTTTTTTTGAGGAAGGAATTTTGACAGATGGGGATAGGGAAATTTTAGCTTCCCACAATGTGGAGTTAGACAGAGATACAAAGACTAAAATATTTGAAGAGCAATTTTTAGTCTACACTGCTTTGACTTCTACAAGTAAATTTTTAAGGATAAGCTATCCCATTGCTGACCATGAAGGGAAAAGCTTAAGACCCTCTATAATAATTTCCCGATTGAAAAAGATTTTTCCTAAAATAAAGCAGTTTAGCAACGTGGTAGAGATGGATACAGCAGAGGAAAATTTAAATCGCGTATCAACACCTTCACCTACTTTTAATGAAATGGTAAGTGCAGTTAAAAAATGGGATATTACAAATAAAATGCATCCTCTGTGGTTGGATGTATATAAATGGTATGCCAAAAGTGAACCATGGAAGCCGAAATTGACAAGGGCTTTAGAAGGACTTTATTACACTAATCAGGTTGAAAAAGTACCTGCCCACAAGGCAAAAAAGTTGTATGGGGATGAAATGTATTTTAGCGTATCCAGACTTGAAAAATACGCAGCTTGTCCTTTTGCTTATTTTGTCCAATACGGGCTTAAAGCGAAAGAAAGGAAAATATTTAGTTTCGAGCCTCCTGATTTAGGGACCTTTATGCACAATGTCCTTGACAGATTTTCAAAGGCATTGGAGGAAGAAGGACTTACTTGGCAGGATATTGACAGAGAGTGGTGCGATGAGGCTGTGGCTATTATTGTGGATGACATGATACAAAAAATACCAGGATATATTTTAAACAGCAGTCCCAGATACAAATATCTTGCTGAAAGGTTAAAAAGAGTGCTTTCTAATGCGGTATGGGTGGTATCTGAGCACATAAAGAGAAGTTCTTTTGTGCCTTTAGACCATGAGGTTGCTTTTGGCGATAACCAAAAGTATCCTCCTATAAAGATTGTGCTGTCAAACGGTGAGGAGATAAATCTCATAGGGAGGATAGACAGGGTTGATATATTTGAAAAAGAGGATGAAGCCTATATAAGGATAATAGATTACAAGTCTGGCAACAAAACTTTAGACCTTTCAGATGTGTTTTATGGTTTAGAACTTCAGCTTTTGATATATTTAGATGCTATATTAGAAAGTGCAATAAAGGGAAACACAAATCTAAATCCGGCTGGCATATTCTACTTTAAAATAGATGACCCGATTATAAAGGCAGATAAAGATATATCAGATGAAGAGTTGCAAATGCAAATTTTTAAAAAGTTGAGATTGGAAGGGCTTGTTTTAAATGATGCTCAAATCATAAAAGAGATGGACAAATCAATTGAAGGTACTTCTTATATAATTCCAGCAACAATCAATAAAGACGGGAGTGTAGGCAAAAACACCAAAGGAGCCACAAAAGAGCAGTTTGAATTGTTGAGAAGGCATGTCAAAAAGACCATACAACGTCTCAGCGAACAGATGTTAGAGGGAAACATTTCAATTTCTCCATATAAAAAAGATAAAGAAACTCCTTGTAAATATTGCCCTTTCTCTTCTGTCTGCCAATTTGAAACGAATTTTAAAGGGAATGAGTACAGGGTTATAAAGAGTAAAGATGTTGAGGAGATATGGAGTATATTGGAACAGGAAGTGAAGTCAGATGGAAACCAAATGGACTTATGAACAACAGCTGGCTATAAATACAAGTGGCAGTAATCTCTTGGTGGCAGCAGGTGCAGGCTCTGGCAAAACGGCTGTCTTAGTTGAAAGAATCATAAAACTTGTCACGGATGACAAAAATCCTGTAGATATTGATAAACTTTTAGTTGTTACTTTTACAAATGCTGCCGCTTCTGAGATGAGAGAAAGGATAGCGGAAGCGTTGATTTCTAAGTTAGACCAAAATCCGGAAGACAGGCGGCTTAGCAATCAGCTAACATTACTTAACAAAGCTACAATCACCACAATTCACTCCTTCTGCTTGGAAGTAGTGAGAAATAACTTTTTTCTCATAGATTTAGACCCTAACTTTAGAATAGGGGATGATACAGAAACTTTACTTTTAAAATTAGAGGCGGTAGAGGAGCTTTTTGAGGAATTATATCAAAAAGAGGATAATGAAGATTTTTTGACATTGGTTGAAAGTTATGGAGGCACAAAGGAGGATAAACCCCTTGTAGATATTCTTTTAAAATTGTACGACTTTGTAAAATCACTTCCCTGGCCTGAAAAATGGCTTAGAGATGTGTTATTAAGCTTTGAAGTTAAAGAGGATTTTCATTTTGAAAATTCACAATGGGCGGCAGTAATATTAGACAGTTTAAAAGTAGAAATGTCAGGGCTTTTAAATGGAATGTATGTGGCAATTGATAAACTTCATGGTGAAAATGGGCTACAAAGCTATCTTGATAATTTTGAAATAGAGGCGGAAAGCTTGGAAAAACTTCTAGACTGTGAAAATTGGGAGGAATTTAGAAAACAGATAAATGCCGTAGAGTTTGATAGACTTCCCAGAGCAGGTAAAGAGATAGACCCTAAAGTAAAAGATGAAGTGACAAAAATAAGAAATGAGGTTAAAGCTAAAATTAAGGAGATAAGAAATAAGTTTTTTTCAGATGACATAGAAAAAATTGAAAAAGAAATTAAAGCTTTATACCCTATCATGAAGGCTTTAGTGGATTTGATTTTACTTTTTGATAAAAAATATACTGATAAAAAAAGGGAAAAAGGCATTATAGACTTTAATGACATTGAACATTTTGCACTGCAAATTTTGACAGAAGTCGATGAAAACGGGAATGTGAAGCCTTCAGAGGCAGCTTTGATGTATAGAGAAAAATTCCAAGAAATTTTTGTGGATGAATATCAAGATTCTAATTTAATACAGGAAGTTATACTAAGCACTATAGCCCGAGAAGACACACCTAACAGGTTTATGGTAGGAGATGTAAAACAGAGCATATACAGGTTTAGGCAGGCAAATCCTCATATATTTTTTGAAAAGTACAATACTTATTCTTCAAAAGAGGAAGATAAAAATAAAAAGATACTGCTTTATAAAAATTTCAGAAGCAGACCCCAAATCATAGATGCGGTAAATTTCATTTTCAAAAAAATAATGTCTAAGAATGTAGGGGAGATAGATTATACAGAGGAAGAGAAGTTAAATTGTGGAGCAGATTTTAAAACACCTCCTCTTGATGCCATTGTAGGTGGACCTGTGGAAATACATTTGATAGAGAAAAATGATGAAACTCCTGAAGAGGAAGAATTAGAGGTTTATGGGGAAGAAGAGGAAGAGATTATTGACAACATACAAGTAGAAGCAAGGGTGGTAGCTCAAAGGATAAAGGAATTAGTTACACAAAATGAGAAAAATACCTTTATGGTTTATGATAAAAACCTCAAAAATTATAGGCCTGTTGAGTATAGGGATATAGTAATACTTTTGAGGGCTACAGAAAGATGGGCACCTGTATTTTTAGAAGAATTTATAAATGTCGGTATTCCTGCTTTTGCGGACACAGGAACGGGATACTTTGAAACAACGGAGATAAAGACTATAATATCCCTCCTTCAGGTGATAGACAACCCAATGCAAGATATTCCGTTGTTGGCAGTTTTGAGGTCTCCTATTTTTTCCTTTACCCCAGAAGAATTAATTGATATAAGGTTAGAAGAGCCTAATAGAGCTATATATGAAGCACTTAAAAAGGTATCACAAAGGGAGGATGAACTGGGGCAAAAAGCTAAAAGTTTCTTAGAATCATTGAAAAAGTGGCAAGAGAAAGCCATTTATATGTCGGTGGATGAGTTTTTGTGGTATTTATATCAAGACACTGGTTATTATGCCTATGTAGGGGCAATGCCTCAAGGAGTGCAGAGGCAGGCAAACTTGAGGATTTTGTTTGAAAGGGCAAAGCAGTACGAGGAAACAAGTTTTAAAGGGCTGTTTAACTTTATCAATTTTATAAACCGCCTCAAAGTCAGCAGTGGCGATATGGGAAGTGCTAAAATAGTAGGAGAAAATGAAAATGTAGTCAGGATAATGAGTATACACAAAAGTAAAGGTCTTGAATTCCCGGTAGTTATAGTTGCAGGCTTAGGTAAACAGTTTAATTTAAAGGATTTAAGTCAAAGCGTATTGTACCATCATTTATTAGGATTAGGCCCTGAGTTTGTGGACTTCAAAAGAAGAATTTCTTATCCCAGCATTGTGAAAGAGGCAATAAAAAACAAAATAAAGTTAGAAAGCCTTTCTGAAGAGATGAGAGTTTTGTACGTTGCTTTGACAAGGGCAAAAGAAAAATTAATATTAGTTGGAAGTGTTAAAGACATAAAGGAAAAAGTGAAAAAATGGTGCAATATTGCTATGTTGGAGAGTAAGGTGCCTGAGTATGAAATTTTAAAAGGTAAAAGTTATATAGATTGGATAGGTCCTGCTGTTATAAAGCATGCGGATTTAAAACATTTAAGGGATTTTGCACAGGTACAATATGTGGCTGTGGAAGAGGATAGCTCACAGTGGCAGGTAAGGATTTGGAATAAAAAAGATGTGATTTTTGATAAAAAACAGGTTGAGGAAGAGACAAACTTATTGCAAATGCTTGAAAACTTAGATTTAGATAGCCCTAGCAGTGAATTTTATGATGAAGTGACAAGGCGTTTAAATTATGTATATCCTTATGAAAAAGCCTGCCATTTGCCTGCGAAACTTTCTGTTACAGAAATTAAAAGAATTTTAAACGAAGAAGTAATAGATGAGGACACTACTTCAATATTTGAAAAAACAGTCCTTAAAATCCCTGCCTTTTTAGAAAAGAAAAAAGGACTTACTGCAGCCGAAAAAGGTATAGCTATGCACCTTGTCATGCAAAAATTAGATTTAAATGGGGATTTGAGTGTAGAAGGCATAAAGAAGCAAATTAAGAATATGGTGGATAGAGAGATTTTGACAGAAGCACAGTCTAAAGAGATAGACATAAGAAGAATTGAAGAATTTTTTAGAGCTTCTCTTGGAAGGAGAATGTTAAGTTCTAAAAATGTAAAAAGGGAAGTGCCTTTCCATATAAAAATTAAAAGCACAGAAGTTTACAAAGATTTGCCTGAAGAATACGAAAATGAATTTATAGCTGTGCAAGGCATTATTGACTGCTTTTTTGAAGAAGAGGGAGAAATAATCCTTATTGATTACAAGACGGATTATGTGACAGAGGAAATGATGGAGGAAATAAAAGAAAAATATAAAGTGCAGATAGATCTTTATGCAAAGGCTTTAGAAAAGATTACTGGCAAAAGAGTCAAAGAAAAATATATTTACCTCTTCTTTAATGGAAGGATTTTGGAATATTAAGGGTGATAAAATGAGGATTTTACATACTTCAGACTGGCATTTGGGAAAAAGCCTTGAAAATTTTTCAAGGATTGAAGAGCAGGAGAAATTTTTAGAGGATTTTGTTAAGATAGTGGAGGAAAATAATGTAGACCTGGTCATAATTGCCGGGGATATATACGATTCTTCAAACCCTCCTGCAAGGGCGGAAATGCTTTTTTACACAACTTTAAAAAAACTTTCCAACGGGGAAAGAGTGATTTTGGTCATAGCAGGAAATCATGACAATCCTGAGAGGCTTTCAGCTGCCAGCCCCCTTGCATATGAACATGGAGTGATACTTTTAGGTACTCCTAAAAGTATTGCTCCTAAAGGAGATTTTGGAAAGTTTAAAATTTTAGATTCGGGAGAAGGTTTTTTAGAAATTGAGATAAAAGGTGAAAAAGCTGTAATTATAGCTCTTCCTTATCCCAGTGAAAAAAGGCTAAATGAAATTTTTACTCAAGAATTGGAGGAAGAGAAAAGGCAGAAAAGTTACTCTGAAAGAGTTGGTGAAATTTTTAATGACCTTTCGAAAAAATACAGAGAAGATACTATAAACATTGCGGTATCTCATATTTTTGTTGCAGGAGGAGAGGAGTCAGGTTCAGAAAGGCCTATTCAGTTAGGAGGAAGTTTTACAGTAGAAATTTCTCACCTGCCACAGAAGGCGCAGTACATAGCTCTCGGACACCTTCACAAACCTCAGAGAATTTCTTCTACTCTTCCTGCTTATTATTCTGGTTCCCCACTTCAGTATAGCAAAAGTGAGATGAACCATTCTAAATGTGCTTATTTAGTAGATTTAAAGGTAGGAGAACCTGTGACTGTGAAGGAAATATATTTTAAAAATTACAAGCCTATTGAAGTGTTTAGGTGTAATGGTATAGAGGAGGCTCTACAAATTTGCCATGAATACAGGGATAAAGATATATGGGCATATTTCGAGATTAAAACTGAGTCTTTTCTGCCTTCTTCAAAGATAAAAGAAATGAAGAGCATATTACCGGATATAGTTGAAATAAAGCCAATTTTGCCAGAGGATGAGATGGAAATTGAAGACTATGAGATAGATGATAAAAGTGTAAAGGAACTTTTTGAAGAATTTTATTTAAAGGAAAACAAAGTTCCTCCAACAGAGGAGGTTTTAGAACTTTTTATGAGTATAGTAAAGGAAGAGGATGAGGAAGATGAGACCTCTGAAGCTTAAAATTGCTGGGCTTAATAGTTTTGTAGAAGAACAAATTATTGATTTTGAAGTCCTAACAGAAAAAGGACTTTTTGGCATATTTGGTCCCACAGGAAGTGGAAAATCCACTATTATAGATGCAATTACTCTTTCAATGTACGGGAAAATTCCCAGAAATAGCAAGGATTTTATAAATACTCAATCTACATCTATGTCTTTGACATACCAGTTTGAAATAGGTGTTGATGGGACAAGAAAAAGGTATATAGTTGAGAGAAATGTAAAAAGGGACGCAAAAAGCGGCGGTTATAAAACTACATTAGCAAGACTGCGGGAAATAGGGGAAAGTGGAGAAAGAGTTTTGGCAGAAAAAGATAGGGAAGTTCAGCAAAAAATAGTGGATTTAATTGGACTTACAGCAGAGGATTTTACTCGTTCTGTAGTGCTTCCACAAGGGAAATTTAGTGAATTTTTAAAGCTAACAGGCAAAGAAAGAAGGGACATGTTAGAGAGGATTTTCGGCTTAGAAAAGTATGGAAGCAAATTACTTGTTAGAATAAGAGATGTAAAGAGAGAAAAAAGTAATTTATTGAATGAGGTAAATGCGAAGTTAAGTCAGCACGAAGGTGTTACTAAAGAAGCATTGGAAGATTTAAAGAAAAAATTTGAGATTTTAAAAGAAGAAGAGAAAACTTTAAAAGAACAAAAGGATAAATTAGATAAAGAAAGAGAAAAACTTAAAGGGATATGGGAAAAACAGCAGGAGTTAAATCAATTTTTGCATAAGAAGGAAGTCTTAGACCGTAAGTTAAAGGAAATAGAAGATAAAAAGGAAAAGTTAAAAAAAGCAGAAAAGGCACTATCAGTAAAACCGTATATAGACTCTTTAGTGGAGACAGAGAAAAAACTCATTTTAAATCAAAAGGATGTGGAAAAGTATTCTAAAGAGTTGGAGGAGGCTTTAGAATTACTTGAGAAGGTAGAAAAAGAATATGAGGCTTCCTTAAAAGAAAAGGAAGAAAAAATTCCTCTCATAATTGAAAAAGAAGAAAGGCTTAAAAGGGCTTTTAAACTGAGAGATGAGATAAAAAAGATTAATAGTGAAAGGGAGAAACTTGTAAAGGAGTATAAAGATTTAAAAAAGCAGATAGATGGGATAGAAAGAGAAATAAAAGCCCTGTCCGATTCTATAGATATAGCAAAAAAAAGCTTAAGTGAGAAGGAAAAAAGAATTAATGAAATTAAAGTTGATTCGAATAAAAGGGAAAAAATTTTTGCTGCTTTTGAGATTCAGAAAGAGTTTGAAAGAAAAGATAAAGAGAAAAAAGAAAAGGAGAAAAGAATTTTAGAATTAAAAGAGCTAATAGGTAAGCAGCAGAAAGATATTGAAAAAATAGATAATTTATTGAAACGAAAAGAAAAAGAAATACAAGAGGTTGACAATAATATAAAAAAACTTGAAATGCAAAAGCCTCCCACAAATGAAGACCTTCTTAACCTGCAAAAAAGTTTAGAAAGAAAAAGATTAGAAATTTTAGAATTGAAAGAAAAAGAAAAGTTAAAAAATGAGGCGGAAAATAATTTAAAAGAAATTTTAAAAATAAAAGAAGAAATAAATAATGAGATAAAAGAGATCGAAGAGAAATTAAAAAATAAAAATAATAGTTTGGAAGAAGTAAAAAAAGATATAGAGGAACTTGTAAAAAACAACATGGCAGGTGAACTGGCAGAGGGATTAAAAGAAGGTGTTCCCTGTCCTGTCTGTGGTTCGATTCATCATGTAAGATTGGCACGAAAGGTAGAGGAAGACCTAATAAAAGAAAAGCAGGAAATAAAGGCAAACTTAGAAAAGGATATAATGGACTATCAAAGTAAGCTTTTTAAGTTAAAAGGTGAATTATCAGGAATAGAAGTCAAAGAAGAGATGTATAAAAAAGAATATGATAAACTGTGGGATATATTAAAAGACATTAACCTTTTAAAGTTAGAAGAAGAATTAAATAAGATGGAGTCTTTATTTATACAGGGGAAAGAAAAATTAGAAAAATGGAATAAGAGTAAGGAAGAATTAGAGACCTTAATTAAAAAATTAAAGGAGGAAAAAGCAAGTTTAGATTTAGAACATACAAGATTAAAAGAAGGTATAAATAAAGATATTAGCCTTTTGAAAGAGTTTGAGTCTTCTCTTGAGGCTATTAGTATAACTTACAGTGAATTAGAAGGTCAGTTAAGAATATCAAGGGAAGAATTGGGGATTTCAGATTTTAAAGAAAAAGTGGAGGAAATAAATCAAAAAGAGAGGGAAATAGAAGGGCTGAGGAATGAAATAGAGAATTTTAAAAATACGATTGAAGAATTGACAAATAAAAAAGAAACCCTTTCAAACAATCTCAATGTTCTTTCAATAAGGAAAGGACAGATAGAGGAAATAGGTAAGGAAAAAAGTAAAAACCTTCGGGAGAGGCAGCAGGAGTTTGATTCTTTATCAGAAGGTAGAGACATAGAAGAATATTTAAAAGAGATTCAGTATAATAAAGAAAAAATTATAAAAATGGAGAGTGTTTTAAAAGAAACTTTAGAAAAGGCAAGAAAGGATAAACAAAATATAGAAAGTAAAAAGATATCTGCCTTAAAAAGTCGGGACCTTTTAAATAATATGTTTAGGGAACAAAGTGAAAAATTAGAAAATGCTCTATTAGAAAAGGGATTTAAGGATAAAAAAGAGGTTTTGGAGTATTTATTAGACAGTGAAAATATTAAAAAAATTGAGGAAGAAATTAAGAATTTTGAAAATGAATATGTATCTGTAAACAAAAGTATAGACAGACTGCAGGAAGTTTTAAAAGGGCAGAAAATTAATGAAGAAGAATGGAATCAATTAGAAGAAAGCATTAAAGGGTTGGAACTGGTCTTAAACGAAAAAAGGAAGGAAATAGGCGCTACAGAAAAGGCTATTTCAGATATGCAAGAGAATTTGCAAAAAGTAGAAGAATTTACGAAGCAGAAAAAGGAATTAGAGCGTGTAGTGGATATATTAAATGAATTGGACAATCTTTTTCAGGGAAATAAATTTGTAGATTTTATTGCCGCAAGACAGCTTAAATATATAACCTTTTTTGCATCAAAAAGGCTTAAAGAAATAAGCAGGGGAAGGTATGCCCTTGAGATTGATTCAGACAACAATTTTGTAATGAGAGATGACTTCAATGGCGGAGTAAGAAGGTCTGTAGATACTTTATCTGGAGGTGAAACTTTTTTGACATCCCTTTCTTTGGCTTTGGCTCTTTCTTCTCATATACAATTAAAGGGAAGAGCCCCTTTAGAATTCTTTTTCTTAGATGAAGGTTTTGGAAGTCTTGACGCAGAACTTTTGGATATAGTGATGACCTCTTTAGAAAGGCTTAAAAAAGACAAAATGGTAGTGGGCATAATAAGCCATGTAGAAGAATTAAAAAACAGAGTACCTGTAAAACTAATTGTTACACCACCTGCCGTCTCTGGCGAAGGGAGTAAGGTGAGAATAGAATATACATAGAGAGAAGGTGATACCTTCTCTAATTTGTATTTTTATTATGTTTTCATGTTATTAATGTAAATTATATGATAAAATATAAAGTAGAAAACTAATTAAATGGTGGTGTAATTGTATGGCTAAATCAATTTCAGATATACAAAAAATTAATAAAATTATAATTCCTCTTGATACTATAAAATTAATAATTGAAAGATTAGGTGATGATTTAATTTGGGATTATGATGAGATAAAAGGTGAATTGATAATTATGAAACGTCCAACATCTTATGTTGACGCATTAGCTGGCTTGGGTGCAGATATGTGGAAAGAAGCAGGGGGAACAGAATATATTAAAAAAATCAGAGATGAATGGGATAGATAATGGAGAGGTTAAATAACAAATATCTAGCTTTAGATGTTAATCTTTTTATTTATTTAATAGAAAAAAGTCAGATATTTTTTCCTCCTGCAAAAATAATTTTTGAAAAAATTCAGAAGGGTCAATCATTTGGAGTTACTTCGTCATTAATTTATACGGAAATATTATCTAAACCATTACAAGAAAAAAATCAATTATTAGCAGATATGTACCGTGTTTTTCTTGCTACTTTTCCTAATTTAAAAATAAAGGATGTTGATAAAAATGTTGCAATAACAGCAGCCGAATTAAGGGCTAAACATAAATTAAAAACACCCGATGCCATATATATAGCATCAGGTATTATAGAAAAAGCTGATTTTTTTGTAACTAATGACTTAAGATTAAAGGTAGTTAATGAAATAGAAGTAATAACTTTGGATGAATTATTATAATTATACTTTTTATAACTGTCTTACAATTTTTTCAATTGCATCGAGAGTTTTTTCAATGTCTTTTTTACTTATGTAATAATGAGTTACAAATCTTACTGCAAAATCATTTCCGCCGTTTATTAAAATTCCATGCTCTTTTAATTTTAGAGCAAATTCTTTGCCAGTCATTCCTGTTTTTGATATGTCGGTCATTACTATATTTGTTTGTACCGTTTCCAGGTCGAGGTTTATTTCCGGTATATTTTTTAATCCTTCTGCTAAAAATCTTGCATTGTCATGGTCTTCTTGAAGCCTTTTTGTCATTTTTTCAAGTGCTACAATGCCAGCAGCTGCAATAAAACCTGATTGTCTCATTCCTCCTCCCAGCATCTTGCGGTATTTCCTCGCCCTTTCAATAAATTCTTTTGTTCCGACGACGATAGACCCGATAGGGGCACATAACCCTTTTGAAAGGCAGAACATCACGCTGTCAGCATATTTCGCAATTTCTTTTACATCTACATTAAGATATGTCGCGGCGTTAAATATTCTGGCGCCGTCCAGATGTACAGGTATTCCATGCTTTTGTGCGATTTCATATATCTTTTTCATAATTTCAATTGGAGTTACAGTGCCACCTGCTCTATTGTGAGTGTTTTCAAGGCAGATTAGGCTTGTCTCAGGAAAGTGTATGTTTTTAGGCCTTATAGCTTTTTCTACATCTTCCGGATTTAAAACTCCTTTATTGCCCTTCAAAGTTTTTGCCTGTACTCCAGCGAGATAGCCTATCCCTCCAACTTCATAGGTTATTATGTGGGAATTTTCCTCTAGTATGATTTCTTCTCCTTTATGAGTGTGAGTCATTATTGAGACTTGGTTTCCTTGAGTTCCGCTGGTCACAAGCATTGCTGCTTCTTTTCCTAGCATTTCTGCTGCCATTTCTTCAAGTTTTCTCACAGTAGGGTCTTCCCCGTATACGTCATCACCTACTTCAGCCTTGTACATGGCTTCTCGCATTTCTTGCGTTGGAAGAGTTACAGTATCGCTTCTCAAGTCTATATATTTCATTTTTATCCCCCTATCAACTTAAGCTTACTTTCATTATATCATATCTCATAAAAATTTCATTTGTCAACAAACTAAAGCGACGACCTACTTTGTTAAAGAGGTCGTCGCTGTCAAAAAGAAGGGATATATTTTATGGGTGACCTTATTTCAAAGGCTTGTGTACAAACCACCAGTCAAAAGCTTCAATTTCTTTTGATTTAATCTTTTCTTTTCTTTCATTTGCAGAAGCTTCATCAGTGGAGGGTGGGACTATTACATGGTCTTTAATTAAGTAGTTATTTGGCCATTTTTCAGGGAGTGACACGCCGTATTGGGTTGCTGTTTGCAATGCTTTTAATGCTCTTAATATTTCATCTACATTTCTTCCAACTTCTTGTGGATAATACATTATAAGTCTTATTGTTCCTTTGTCGTCTACTATAAATACTGCTCTTACAGTATTGGTACCTTTGCCTGGATGAATCATTCCTAGTTGGTTAGAGACTTTTCCTAAGTCATCAGCTATGACTGGGAAAGGAATAGCTATGTTTGTGTTGTCCCTTATCCACTCTACCCATTTGATGTGAGAGAATACCTGGTCGACTGAAAGCCCAATGAGTTCAGTGTTTAATTGCTTGAATTCCTCAGCTTTCCTTGCAAATTCTACAAATTCTGTTGTGCAAACTGGTGTAAAGTCTGCTGGGTGGCTAAAAAGCACAAACCATTTTCCTGCGTAATCCTCAGGCAGTCTCTTTACTCCGTGAGTGGTCACTACCTCCATAGATGGGAATTTTTCTCCTAACAATTTCATTCTGATTTCTTCCATTTTATTTTTCCTCCTTATTTATTTTTTCATTGCATTTTTTACATATTCCATAAGCATTTATGTCAATGCTCTTAATTGTAAACTCCTTTGATTCATTGACATCTAAAATTTTGTAAGTTACAGGAAAATCATACACTTTTCCGCACACTTCACACTTAAAGTGACCGTGCAAGTAAGTGTTGATGTCGTAACGCAGCTCTTTTTCTTTGAGAGATAAAGTGCTTACAACGCCCTTTTCAAGAAATAGATCTAAGGTGTTGTAAATACTGGTTTTTGAAAGGGTTGGTATCTCATTTATTAAGTATTGATAAATGTCATCAGCTGTTGGGTGTATTCTATTGTTTAAAAGGTATTCTAATACTTTTATCCTTATGGTAGAAGGCTTTATATCATGTTTCTTTAAATAATCTTTTAATTGCTCTATTGTATAAGTCATTTTCATTACTTCTTTCTCACGATTATTTTGCTGCGTAGTAGCATCTTTTGGGAGACATTATCAAGTCCTCTTTTTTTAGCTCTTTTATAGCTTTGTCTACTTCTTTTTTGTCTAAATTAGCTTTTTGAGCAATATCTCCTGGTCTTAAAGGTTCAGAGGATTCTTTTAAAGTTTTTAGTACCAACTCTTTTACTTCCATTTATCCCACCTCTTTTGTATTAAATTTAATTTTGTATTAATTTCAATTTTATTATAATATTAATTTTTGGTTTTGTCAACAGTTTTTTTGTTTTATTTTTCCCTTCATGAGGAGAAATTATTTAAAAATGAATTAGCAATCTTCAAAAAGACATTGACAATTTTAAAAGAAAAGTATATTATAATAGTATAATGCATTCGGTTGCATAGAAGTTTTAACATTTCTCCCCGATTTGATTAATTATGAAAATTAATCAAATTCTTTTTTTAATCTGACAATGCATTCGATTGCATTTACTAAAAAGAATAGGAGAGGTCTTACAGATGTCCGAAATAAGATATGACTTTATAACTGGTAAAAGGGTGATTATAGCTACAGAGCGAGGTAAAAGACCTTATGATTTTAATGTAAATTATGAGGAAAAGAAAAATGATAATACTTGCCCTTTTTGTCCAGGAAACGAAGAGATGACGCCTCCTACTTTAGTTGAAATTAAGGATAAAAAAGGTAACTGGTTAGTGAGAGGATTTGAAAATAAATTTGCAGCCGTTAATAGGGATTTAAAGAGTTTTGAGATACCATCCCTTTATAAAGCGGAATATGGCTATGGTGTAGCGGAAGTGATAGTAGAGTCACCAGAACACGATGTAACTTTTGGAAGTTTATCTTTAGAGCAAATGCAAAAAGTTTTTATAGCAATAATTGAGCGTTATAAAAAAATTGTTCAAGACGATAAAATAAAATACATTCAGGTGTTCAAAAATTTTGGAGCAAGAGGAGGAGCTTCCTTAGAACACGGGCACTGGCAGATTATAGCTACTTCTTTTATTCCAGATGTAGTAGAAAAAGAGGCAACAGGTATGCAAGAATATATTAAGAAAAAGGGCAAATGTCCTTATTGTGAAATTGTCAAATGTGAAAAAGAAGAAGGTAAAAGGATAATAGGTGAAAATGAGAATTTCATTGTTATCGCTCCTTATGCATCTCAATATCCTTATGAGTCATGGATAATACCCAAAGAGCATCAAGAGCGATTTGAAGAGTTAAAAGAAGAAAATATTGCAAATTTGACCGAAATTTTGAAGCCTCTTATAGAAAAGTACGAGAGAGAATTTAACTTTCCGCCATATAATATTGTGGTTCATACAGTACCAATTTCTGATATAAGAAATTATCATTGGCATATTGAAACTATTCCAAGGCTTACTGTGGCAGCTGGTTTCGAGTTAGGGACAGGAGTTTATATAAATCCTGTGCCACCAGAATTGGCAGCATCAGTTTTAAAAATAGAATGAAATTCTATTGAAAGAAGTGGTCAAATGTATATTGGTAAAACCTTCAAGTTTGAAGATATACCTACAAAACTGAAAGATATAATTAAAAATATAGATAAAGACAATTTTAAAAAGTTTAGGTGGTTTCAGGAGAAGGCTTATAATATTTTAGATATATTTTTATTTGATTATGCAATATTGTCTAAAAAGGAAGCTGAAATTATAATTACAGCTATTATAGCTTTTGTGGTGAAAGCTCCAACGAGTAAGAAAGAGATTACTTTGCTTTATTATGTGCCTTTAATTATAACTCCTTATTTTAGGAATAATGATTTAATAGATATTATTGAGAGTCCAAATTTAAAAGCTTTTATATACGATGGAATTGACGATATAAATTATGTTAAGTTTTTAAATAAAGCGTTAAGTGAAGAAACAGTTATAAAATTTGAGTCTGGTGCCCAATTAATTCCTTATAATCTTAAAAAAGATGATATATACAGTTCACGAAGGCTGAGCAATAAGTCCAGTAATAGTTTAACATTTTTACAAAAAAATGAAATAATAAAGACTTATAGAAAATTTGTAAAAGGAGTTAATCCAGACCTTGAAATGACTTTTGAACTTAAAAATGCAGGTTTTAGAAATGTTCAAGATATAAGAGGTTATTTTTTATATGAAGACAGTAGCGGAGATAGGTATACTGTTGCTATAATAGTGGAACACATTAAAAACATTGGAGACATGTGGCAATATACCGAAGAGTATCTCTCTTCTGTAATTTCTACTTTATCCGACTATGAGGAAATTGAAGAAAGTTACGTAGAAGGATATTTGAGCAATTACTTTGAAGAGGTAAGAGAGATAGCAAGGATAATTGCCAATATGCATATTAAATTGTCTTATATTGATAAAGAAGATTTTGCTAAAAGAAATGTTGAAATATCAGATGTTGAAGAAGTGTTGAAGAGCATAAAAAATAATTTCGCTAAACTTTTAAATTTTATAAAATTGTCTACTTTTGATGAACAAATAACTTCAATGATAGAAGAGATTGTAAAGCAACGAGAGTTTTTAATGAGCAAATTAGAAGAATTTAAAGATACTGCTGTTTTTGGAAAATATATAAGATGTCATGGAGACCTACACTTAGAGCAAATTTTAAAGACTGAAGAGGGATATGTGATAATAGATTTTGAAGGGGAACCGACAAAACCTATTGAGGTGAGGAGAAAAAAAATATCTCCCTTAAAAGATGTGGCAGGCATGGTACGTTCTTTTAGTTATGCTGCTTATGCTGCTTATTTTAATTATCTTAATGCAAAAGGTAAGTTGCAGGATGAAAAAATAGAAAAAGTGCTGTCAGTGTGGGAAGAAGCTGTTACGGAGACTTTCGTAGAAGACTATTTGGAATTGGTGACAAGGGAAGCACCAGACATTATACCAGAAGGTGAAAATTTCCATAAGGCTTTGGCTATTTTTAAATTAGATAAAGCTCTTTTCGAAGGAATTTATGAAGTAAATAATAGACCTTCTTGGTTTAAAATACCTTTAAAAGGTATTTTAGGGTGTATTGAGGATTTGAAATTAGAAAAACACGGATCGGAGGTAAACTATGGATAAGTTAAAAGTTACAATGTTTACAAATGAATATCCTCCTAATATTTACGGTGGAGCTGGTGTTCATGTAGATTATCTTGTTAGGGAACTGTCTAAACTGATGGAAGTAGACGTGAGATGCTTTGGTGACCAAGATTATACGGCTGATAATCTAAAAGTCCGTGGATATAAACAGTGGGATAAATTAAAGGAAAATTCAGATCCAAGATATCAGAAAGTTTTGGGGCCTTTTTCCATTGATTTGGCAATGGTGAAGGATGAGATAGACTCAGATATTTTACACTGCCATACCTGGTATACTTTCATGGCGGGCTTTTTAGCTAAAAAATTGTATGATAAACCCCTTGTAGTTACAGTTCACAGCCTTGAGCCTTTAAGGCCATGGAAAGAGGAACAGTTAGGTAATGGATATAAATTAAGTTCTTGGATGGAAAGAACAGGAATTGAAGCCGCTGATAGGGTTATAGCAGTATCACAAAGTTCGAAAGAAGATATATTGAAGTATTACAATATTCCAGAAGAAAAAGTTGAAGTTATATATAACGGCATAGATTTGAACCAATACCAGAAAACAGATAGAAATATTGCTCGCCAAAAATATGGAATTGAGGATAAATACATTCTCTTTGTAGGAAGAATATCAAGGCAAAAGGGCATTACTCATTTAATAGATGCAGTAAAGTATCTACCTAGGGATATAAAGGTTGTACTATGTGCTAGTTCTCCGGATACACAAGAGGTTTTAGAAGAAGTAGAGCAAAGAGTTAAACTTTACGACAATATTATTTGGATAAATAAAATGGTGGAAAAAGAAGAAATTATAGAGTTATACAGCAATGCGGAAGTTTTTGCATGCCCTTCTGTTTATGAGCCTTTTGGCATAATAAACTTAGAAGCAATGGCTTGTAAAACTCCTGTTGTGGCAAGTGCTACAGGAGGAATTAAAGAGATTGTAGTTAATGAAGAGACAGGATTCCTTGTAGAACCGGGCAATCCTGAAGAATTAGCAAAATATATAAACATACTTTTAAATAACAAAGATTTAGCTATAAAGTTTGGAGAAAATGGGAGAAAACGTGTTGAAGAGATGTTTAGTTGGGAAAGCATTGCTAAAAAAACTTATGAGATGTACAAGGATGTAATAGGGAAATATAAAAAAATAAATGCGCCAAGGCAGGGGTGACAATTGCCCTGCTTTATTTTTTTGTGTTATAATAAACTTAAAAAATAATGGATGGTGTGGCCATGGAAGGACAATCTTTTCTTTATAATTCAGTAATAATTTATGGATACATAGCGCTTTTTATAGGGCTTATGATTGAAGGAACGGGAATGCCAGGCCCTGTAGAAATATTATTTTTTGCGGCAGCGTATTTAGTCACAAAAGGGGATATGAACCTTTTTTATGTTATAGTCATCGCTGCTTTAGGAAATGTGACAGGAAATGTGATAGCTTATCTGGTAGGCTATTATAAAGGTAGGCCCGTTGTTGAAAAATACGGTAAATATTTAAAAATAACAGTAAAAGACCTCGAAGCTATGGATAAATGGTTTGCTAAATATGGAGGATTTACGGTTTTATTAGGTAGGCTTGTAGGTCTTCCAAGGACGCCGGCTATTTGGGCTTCAGGTATAACCCGTATGAATTTTACTGTGTATGTGATATTTTCTGCTATTGCTGATTTTATATGGTCTACTTTTTGGGCAGTAGTGTCTTATCTTGCTGCTATGCAATTGATTAAAATAGACTTTTTTGCGAAAAGTCAACCGCCTTGGGTATATTTTGCTTCTACAATAGGCTTTATGATATTTTTATATATAGTTTGGAGGGTACTTCTTTGGATGAAAGAAAAGTATCTAACGTAATTTTTGAGAAGATAACAAATGTTTCTGACCTTTTAGATATAGAGGATATATGGCATGAATTAGAGAATGTGGCGGAAATTTATCCTTTTAATACTTTTGAATGGGTGTTAAACTGGTGGAAACATTTTGGATATGGTAAAAAAATGTTGGTATTACTTGTTTATGAAGAAAATATGCCAATTGGAATTGCGCCTTTTATGATAACATATTTTGAAAAAGGACTTTTGGTTAAAAGGATAAAATTTATAGGTTCTAACAATAGTGATTATCTTGATTTTATCGTGAGAAAAGGACATGAAAATGAATTTTATACAAGTTTAGTAAATTTTTTGGAAAGATATATAGATGCGTTTACTGTTTTAGATTTGGAACATATTCCTGAAAAGAGTGAGTTTTTCCCCTATATAATGGGTAGTAACCTTTATTACGATTATGATGTGCAAGATGTATGCCCTTATGTGGAATTACCTCAAAGTTGGGAAGAATATTTAAATAGTTTAGATGTAAAATTTAGACGGAATCTCAATTATGAAATCAGAAGGTTTTTTAGGGAATATGACGGAAGTTTTTCAATGGTGAAGGATATAGAATCGATAGATAGAGCAATTGATAATTTAATAGTTCTTCATCAAAGGCGATGGAGACAAAGGTACATGCCTGGAGCTTTTTATTCTAAGAGGATAAGGGAGTTCCACAAGGATGTGGCAAAAGACATGTTATCAAAAGGAGAATTGAGTCTTTTTGAATTAAAAGACGGGGGAAAAACAGTTGCTAGTCTTTTAAGTTATCATGTAGGGGGTAAAAGGTATTATTATATAAGCGGTTATGATTTGGATTATAGCAAAAGAAGTGTTGGCACTATAACTTTAGGCCTTGCTATAAAGCAGTCTATTGAAGAAGGAGATAGAATATTTGACTTTTTAAGAGGAGATGAAGAGTACAAAAAAAATTGGACTTCTTTAAAAAAGCGAAATATGCGATTTGTGGCGGCAAGGCCCACAATGGCAGGTAAATTTTTCTGCTACTATATAATTGCAGAAAACAAAATTATCAAAAAAATTAAAGACAGGTTTAGTGAATAGAACCTGTCTTTAATATATTAAGTAGCTAAGAGGGTTTAGGGAGTTGCAGGTTTAGCGTAAAAGAATTTAATAGGGTTACTGTATTTAGGCACTACTATTTTATCAGAAGTTTGTATATCTACTTTGATACCATAAAATCTTAAAGTATCTACTATTCCGCCTTTTAAATTAAGGGCTGCTTGTAATGTGTCAGGGTCTCCTATTGCTTTTATTACGTAAGGAGGAGCGTACCTTGTAGAGTTTATGTTTATTGTGGGGCCTACACATCGTATCTCAGACATTGCAATTATTCTTTGGTCATTTATAGCTATTGCTTCAGCACCACCCGCTTTCAATTCATTTACAATATTTAATAAATCTTCATCGTGGACTAAGTACAAATTAGGGTCTTCGCCATCTCGAGGCTGTAAGTCGCTGTCATTTACCGTTACTATGACTCCTGGGCCTACCATATCTGTAAGTCCTGCTAAAATTTTATATTTTTCAACATCCTGCTGTAGATTTTTTAAAGCGGCATCATCTTTTGATGCAGCATCTTCGTACTCTTTAAATCTTTTAGTAAGTTCTTCTAATTGCTGTTCTAGATTTGCCTTTTCTTCTTGGGCTTTTTTGAGCTGCTGAGTAAGTTCTTCTAATCTTGCATAATTTGTAGCTGAAATAGAGGTAGGAGGTATATTGCCGCCTTGTACAGTTTTAAATTGCATAGAAATCATGAAACCCATTGCAATAAATACAAGCATCAAGGATAAAGTTTGTAATGTCTTTCCTTTCAATTTCTCCACATCCTTTCTCTATATAAAAAGACGCATTCATCTTGCTTTTGGTTTCAGCTTATATACATTTCTATAAATAACTGTAACACTCTATAAATACTATAACACGGAAAATATTAAAATTTATTAAGAAATTATTAAGTTTTTATTACAAAAAGGTTACAAAAAACTCTGATACTTTTCATATCAGAGTTTCAGGAGAGTCTTCTTTTATTGCGTTTTTTATGGAGTTTTTAAGGGATAATATTTCTTCTAATTCTTTATTGTATTTATCTATTTTAAACATGGTACTTTTGTATATGCGTATATCTTCTTCGTTTTTTTGTATACATTTTTTAAGAGAGTTTTTTACGGTTTCAAAAAGCGCATCATAAGTGATGTAATTATGTATTTCAAGGTCGGAGATTGGAACTGCGATTAATTCCTCACTTTCTATTTTATAGTGATAAAAAATGTTGTCAGGTTTTAAAACTATTTTTTCATCTATGCTTTTATCGTGGATTATTATACCTTCTCCTATTTCAAAGGTTTTTCCGCTATAACTTCTAAGCTTTATATTTTCGACTCCTATGTATTTTTTTATTGCCAAAAGTATGCTTTTTATTTCTGATATAGACTTTTCAAGGACTTCTTGCATTTTTTTACTTGCTATTTCTTTATCTTTTTCGCTTTTTATGAGTTCTTCCATCAAAGACTTTATTTCTTGTATATCTCCCATGAAATATCACCTCTTTCTTAATATTCCACAGAGGAATTATTTTAAACGTTGAATACATTAAATTATTAGAGGAAAAAATAGTAATGTAGACAAACTTTCGAAAATAGGATATTTTGCAATCGGTGCGACTTGTGACAAAGCGGCAACAAAACTTAACAAGACCGAGGGTGGAGGCAGGGCCGTAGCCACGGATGGCGTAGGCGGGCACTAAGGCAGGGATGTCGAATGTGCCCGGTACCCTGCCGGAACCCGAAGGTCGAGTTTAGTTTTGTCGCTTTGGAACATCGGAGTGACGATGCAAAATATCCTATTTTAAAAATTTTTGACTTTGTCAACAAACTGAAGAGGGGAAACCCTCTTTTTTTGCATATAAAAAGTCACAGTGTGAAAATATAATAATTAAAACAATGATTTTTTAGGATGTGATGGCTGTGAAAAAGACAGCACAACAAGAGATTATACTAAATTCTTTTGTTGAAGCTCAAAATTTGGAAAAAATATTATTGGACAAAGTGAGAGAATATGGGAAAGAAGTGATGGACAATCAAACAAAAGCATTGCTAAAACAAATTGAAATAATGGTCAAAAACCACAAAGAGGATATAAAGAAAGCAGAAAAAACTATGCATATTGGCTCGCTTTCCAAAAAGAACATGTCTCAAGAGCCTTTAGACATGCTTCAAGATTTACTAAAAAATTTAGTCAATATTCAGACTTTTTACAACGAAAGTGTCGTAAATATAACTAATCCATATGTAAGGCAATTGTTTACTCAAATGAGGGATGATGTTATGAGATTTATTTCTATTCTTCAAATAGAGATTGAAAGTCTGGAATCGAAACCTTCTATTCCAAATAACACAGTTTTAAACACACCGGAGATGAGTTAACATGAAAGTGGCTATTATTGGCGCTGGTGTTTCAGGGCTGGCTGCGGCGATTACTTTTCAAAGATATGGTATTACACCAGATATTTTCGAAAAAAAGTGCAAAATAGGCGAATTATTTAACCATGTTGCGGGGTTATTAAAAGTGATAAATAGGCCTATAAAGGATCCGCTTCATCATCTTAAAAATGTTTATGGAATAGAGGTTAAGCCAATTAACACAATTGACAAAATAGTTATGAAGGGGCCAACTGTAACGGCTTCTGTTACTGGGAGTAATCTTGGGTATATGATTTTAAGAGGACAGGACGCAAACTCTCTTGAAAATCAATTGTATAATAAGTTAGAAATACCAGTTAATTTCAATATAGAAGCTGATTATAAAAAGTTAAAAAATAATTACGATTATGTCATTATTGCTACGGGAAGTTCGCAAATTCCAAAAGAATTGGGCTGCTGGCAAGAGTTGGTGACGACCTGGGTTAGAGTTGCAAATGTATTAGGAAATTTTGATACAAAAACTCTTATAATGTTGATAAATACTTTATACACTAAGAGCGGCTATGTGTATTTGATTCCTTACAATGAAAAAAGAGCTGTTTTAGCTATGGTTATACCTTACATTTCAAAAGAAGAGCTGCAGTATTATTGGGATACCTTTCTAAAAGTAGAGAAAATGAATGTAGATATTGTTAATATGGTGGATTTGCAGCATAGTTCAGGTAATTGTTTTCCACATCAATATGAAAACTTGCTTTTTGTTGGGAATGCAGGAGGGGCGATAGAGCCTTTTTTAGGATTTGGAACTTTTAACTCTATTATGAGTGGGGCAATAGCTGCTAAAAGCATAGCAGAGGGAATTGACTTTGAAAAAGAAATTAGTTTTTTGTCAAATGCTAATATAAAAATGTTGGAGTTTAGAAAAGCTTTAGACCTTATGGACAATGATAAGTTGGACAAGTTTATAAAAATTCTTACTTTTCCTCCTGTGAAAAAACTTATTTACAATACCAATTTCAATGCGATAAAATATGGTTCACTTTTTATGGAATATGCAGTAAACAAGCTACACAATAAGTCTTATGAACATAGAAAGAGGGTATAAAAATGAAAGTAGCAATAATCGGCGCAGGAGTATCAGGTTTATGCTGCGCCTACATTCTTGAAAAATTAGGTGTACAGTGTGATATTTATGAAAGGAAGCATACGATTGGAAGCCTCTATTCTTTTGGAGAATTGCTGTTGCAAATTGTTAATAGGCCTTACAAAGATCCTCTTAAGTTTATGGAGAGTCAGTTTAGAATTTCTATTATACCTTTGACCAAAGTGAAAAAAATAATTATCAAATCTCCAAAAAACATAACAGTTATTAAGGGAGAAAATCTTGGATATATTGTGCAAAGAGGTCAAGAGCAAGAAAGTGTAGAAAACCAATTGGCAAAAAGAATAAATGCAAAGATAAATTTTAATATTAATGCGGATTACAAGGAATTAGCAAAATCTTATGATTATGTGGTAGTTGCTACAGGAAATAGTATGATAGCAAAACAACTTACAGAAGTTGAAAATATAGTTTCTTCAAGGATCAAAGGAGGAATTGCTTTAGGAGATTTTGAGCCTCATACTGTGTACTTATGGCTTAACACAATGTACGCGAGGTCAGGATTTGCATATCTTGTACCTCTTAGTCAAAATAAAGCGTCAATAATTCTTGTGGCTACTTATACGCAAAAAGAAGAGATTGAAAATATGTGGCAAACCTTTTTGTATCAAGAAAAACTAAATTATGAGATGATAGAAACTTTTGAGACGGAATTAGACATAAGTATAACAGATAGACACCAAATAGACAATATATATCTAATAGGAAATGCAGGAGGTTTTTTAGGTCCTTTTTTAGGATTTGGACTTTTAAACGCTGTAGAAAGTGCGGTTTATTCAGCTGAATCAATTAAACATGGCGAAGATTATGAAAAAAAAGTAAAGAAAATAACAGATAAAGTTGATAAACTTGTAGATTTTAGGAAGATGATGGATAGTATAAAAAATGAAGACTATGATAGAATAGTAAAAATGATTGGAAATCCTATAGTTAAAAGAGTGATGTACAAAACTAATTTAGATGTGATAAAATATTTACATTTTCTTGCAAAAATAACAAACAAGACCCAGTGATTAAACTGGGCCTTAAATATTCCACAATTGAAGGCCTGTTGTTTTATCGTAAACTCTTTCCAAATTATTGTCACCGTAATCTGTTATTACGAATTCTGCAGCAAATATTATTGTCCCTTCCATCAAATGGCCGCCAAAAGCGTTTCCGTTTTTATCTGCTAATGTTATGTGGACATGAGCAAAGGGCTTGCCATCTTTTACGGAGATATTTCCTATGGCATTTAGTATTTCCATGTGCTCGTCTTTTGATATGTATATGTAGTTTTTGCTTTGTGCATCATAGTAGCCAAATACTGCTTTTGATACAGCACCTATTATGCGTATTTCACCAGAACGTATATTTTCACTGGCGATGACTTTGTTAATTTCTTCTAAAAGGTCTTTACCGTATGGAAATCTTCCCATGAACCTTCTTTCAATTAATACACTTTTATACCCCATAAAACCACATCCTTTTAATTTTTGTTTTTTACACTATAATTATATCACAAAAAACTTGTTTCACAGCATAGCATTTGCATAGTACAAAATTTTGACCCATGGCCGGTTGTTACAAAAAGTTGTAATATGAACTTAAGAATAGTATAATTAATTATTAAGAAGGAAAAATTGGCAAGTTAAGTTAAGGCATAGAAATTAAAACTTGTAAGGAGAAAGGTGTATGAGACCTTATGAAAAAGAAATACAAAGCATAAAAAATCAGATAATTCAAAAATATAAGCCAGAGGATATATACCTTTTTGGTTCATGTGCGAGAGGTATAATAACTAAAAGAAGTGACATAGATATATGTGTGATTATTGATACGGATAACAAAAGAAAACTCATTCAGCAAATGCTCATGGAACTTGATTACACCGTTGACATAGATATAATAGTTTATACTCCGGAAGAATGGAAAAAGTACAAAAATAACCCTTCAACTTTCGCTGTTTAAGTTAATTCTATCACAAAATATACAATAATAAAAGAGAGTATACGAAATACTCTCGCAGTTTGTTGACAAAGTTAAAAAATATTCAAAGGAGATATTTTGCATCGTCGCTCCGATGTTCCAAAGCGACAAAACTAAAGCTCGACCTTCGGGCTCCGGCAGGGTACCGGGCACAATCGGCCTCCTTGCCTCAGGTGCCCGCCTTCGCCATCCATGGCTTCGGCCCTGCCTCCACCCTCAGTCTCGCTAAGTTTTGTTACCGCTTTGTAACAAGTCGCACCGATTGCAAAATATCTCCTTTGCGAAAGTTTGTCTACAGTCTGAGAAAGGCGGTTTTACCGCCTTTTTTATTATCTAAATAGAGCCACAAAGACAAGGGTTATTGTGCTTATGAGCTTTATGAGAACGTGCAGTGAAGGACCGGCTGTATCTTTAAATGGATCACCTACAGTGTCTCCTACAACGCTGGCTTTATGAGCTTCAGAATTTTTACCACCGTAATTGCCAAGTTCTATAAATTTCTTTGCGTTATCCCACGCACCGCCGCCGTTGTTTAAGAATAAAGCCAGTATTACACCTGAAATAGTACCTATCATTAAGAAAGCTGCTGCGGCTTCCTTACCGAGGATTACACCTACTAATATTGGTGTTACTACTACGATAAGTCCCGGAATCACCATTTCTTTTAAAGCGCCTTTAGTTACAATATCTACTGTTTTAGCATAGTCCGGCTTTGCAGTACCTTCCATTATGCCTGGAATTTCTCTAAATTGCCTTCTTACCTCCAGAATTACATATTGTGCCGCTTTACCAACAGCTCTTATTGCAGTTGAACTAAAGAGATATACAATCATTGCTCCTATAAATGCTCCTATGAAAACTTCGGGTTTTCCTATATCTACAGCAAACCAAGAATCAATGGGTTTACCTAATATCTTTTTGACTTCATCCAGATATGCTGAAAAAAGCAGGAAAGTTGCAAGAGCGGCTGAACCTACTGCGTATCCTTTTGTCAAAGCTTTTGTAGTGTTTCCACAAGCGTCTAACCTGTCTGTCACATGTCTTACTGACTCTGGTGCCCCTGACATTTCAGCAATTCCACCAGCATTGTCAGTAATAGGTCCAAATGTATCCATTGCAAGTATATAGGCGGTTGTTGATAGCATGCCCATTGTTGCAATAGCTGTGCCGTAAAGTCCAGAAGTTCCAATATGAGGGAGTGCTAATTCACCAAGTTTATAAGCTATAAATATTGCTGCAGATATAAATATAACTGGAAGGGCAGTAGATTCCATACCCACAGAAATACCTGTAATTATGTTTGTAGCAGCTCCTGTTGTGGAAGCCTTGGCAATTTCCTGTACAGGACGTTTATTTACAGAAGTATAATAGTCTGTCAAGAATACAAAGATGTAACTTAGTACAACACCTGTTACTACTGCACCATACAGTAACCAATAATTAACTTCACTGCCATCAGGCAAATGTCCAGAAAGCATTATTTTTACTGCAAAGAAAAGAGCAATTAAATTTACAATTGTAGTGACAAAGTAACCTTTATTTAAAGCTATCATTGGGTCTTTTGATTCATCTTTTACATTGACGGAAAAGATGCCTATGATAGAGGCAATGATACCTATTGCACGAGCTACTAATGGGAAAAGTATTCCTTTCCACCCGAATACAGGATAAAGACTTACTCCTAATATCATAGCACCAATATTTTCAGCAGCGGTTGATTCAAAGAGGTCAGCTCCTCTTCCTGCACAGTCTCCTACATTATCCCCAACAAGGTCAGCTATAACTGCAGGATTTCTAGGGTCATCTTCTGGAATTCCAGCTTCTATTTTACCCACAAGGTCAGCTCCTACATCGGCAGCTTTGGTATATATACCCCCGCCTAGCTGGGCAAATAATGCTACGAAAGAAGCACCAAAACCAAAACCGACGATGAGAGAAGGAGCTTCTTTTATAAGCTCATCTTGTCCAGATAAACCACCATATGCCAAAAATAACGTAGCGACTCCAAAAAGAGACAATGCTGTTACTGCAAGACCTGTTACAGCTCCTCCTTTTAAAGCAATTTGGAGAGCCCTGTTAAGACCAGATTTTGCACCAGCAGCAGCCCTTACATTCGAATTTACCGCCATATACATTCCAATGTAACCCGATAGAGCTGAACAAAAAGCACCTGTAATAAAAGCGAGTCCTACATGCCATGCAAAACTTAACGCAGTACTTGTTCCTTCAGATAGATGTCCATAATAATTAGCTACAATAATTATTACAGCTACAATTAAGGATAAAAGCGCAATTGTTTTATATTGTCTGTTTAAAAAAGCCATAGCTCCTTCTTTTATAGCGTCTGAAATTTGCTGCATTTTTTCATCGCCTTTATCTTGTGCAAAGATAAATTTAATTAAACCGATTATAACGAGGGCTGCAATAATTATAACCCCATAAATTAGAGCGAGATAGGAACCCAATTTATATCATCCCTTTCTTTATAATTTTGTCACTACTCATTAGTATTTCGACAAACTTTTAAAAATTCCTTCAATTATTTTTGGAATGTTTCTAATTTAAACGATATAGGTGAAATTAAGTGAAAGCGCAAGAATTGCAAATAAATAGGACATACTATTGAAAAAATAAACATAATAATTTAAAATATAAGTATAAATAGTATATCATTATTATAAAATATAACATACTAATATAAAAAGGAGGAAAATTCTATGTCCAAAATAACTTTAACTGTGATTAAAGCAGATGTTGGTGGTTTTGTAGGGCATACAGACGTACATCCTGAACTTCTTGAAATCGCTAAAAAACATTTAAAAGAAAAAGGGAAAATGCTCATTGACTTTCATGTGACTAGAGTAGGAGATGACATTGAACTTATAATGACTCATAGAGAAGGAATAGATAACGAAGAAATTCATAAACTTGCATGGGATGCACTTTGGACATGTAGTGAGAAAGCTAAACAACTTAAATTGTACGGTGCAGGACAAGATTTGTTGAAAGATTCATTTTCAGGCAATATAAAGGGGTTAGGACCGGGAGTTGCAGAGATGGAAATTGAAGAAAGAAAAAGTGAGCCTGTCATAATTTTTATGGCTGATAAAACAGAGCCAGGAGCATGGAATTTACCACTTTACAAGATGTTTGCAGATCCTTTTAATACAGTAGGACTTGTAATTGACCCTAATATGCACCAAGGATTTAAATTTGAAGTTTATGATATGATTGGGCATAAAAAAATAATATTTAAAACTCCAGAAGATATTTATGATATGCTGGTCTTTATTGGAGCGACTGGACGATATTGCATACGAAGAGTGTATACAAAAAACAATGAAATTGCAGCAGTGTCTTCTACTCAAAGAATGAATTTTATGGCGGGGAAGTATATAGGAAAGGATGACCCTGTACTTATTGTGAGATGCCAAAATGGTCTTCCAGCAGTAGGTGAAGCGTTGGAACCTTTTGCTAATCCCTATCTTGTTGCTGGTTGGATGAGGGGGTCTCATAATGGACCTATGATGCCTGTTTCATTGGAAGATGCTGTGCCTACCAGATTTGATGGACCTCCAAGAGTATGCGCACTTGGTTTTCAATTAGCAGAGGGTAAGCTTATTGGCCCGCAGGACTTCTTTAAAGATGTTGCTTTTGACAATGCAAGGGAAAAAGCGTTAGAAATAGCCGATTACATAAGAAAGATGGGACCCTTTGAGCCTCACAGGTTGCCTTTAGAGGAATTGGAATACACTACCCTACCTCATGTTGTTGAAAAACTTCAAGGGAGATGGGAGGAAGAATGAGGTGCAAATTGCGCCTCATTTTTACATTTTTTCAACAAAGGATTTTTGAAAAGTTTATCGAATAAATATAATGAATATAAAAGATTGGACAATTTTATGTGGCAACTATTTAATAATTTTGAATTGGTATGTATTTGTTAGTGCTTTATTATTATTGTAAAGGATACGTAGGGAGGAAATAGCGATTTCTATGAAAACGTTAAATGAGAAGTTTTTTAAGTTAATGGACAAGGTCATTTTAATTTTGGTCATTTTGATAGCAGCATTGAGCATTTTTTTATATAAGCTTCAAAAGGTAGAAGAACCCATTGCAAAAACGCCTCAATATCACTTTTACATGGTAGCCCAAAATTCTGTAGATCCTTTTTGGAAAGAAGTAAAAATGGGTGCCATGGATGCTGCAAAACGTTACAATGTTGCAATTGAATTTAATGCGCCAAAATTTAATAACATCCAAGAGGAACTTCAATATTTGGATATTGCTATACTGTCTAAAGTTGATGGTATAATAACTCATGTTTCAAACAGTAAAGAATTTGTAGACTTGATTGAAGAAGCCTATAAAGAAGGTATACCAGTAATTACAATAGAAAATGACGCGAAAGATAGCAAAAGACAGGCTTTTATAGGTACTAACAGTTTTCAATTAGGAGAAGAAGCAGGAAAACTTATGATTCAAGCTACTAAAGGGAAAGCTAACATTGCTATAATTGTCAGTAATGATTATCAATTGGATACTGTAAATCAAAATTTGAAAATCAATGGTTTTTTAGATGCCATAAAGGATTATCCTCAGATGAAAGTAGTTAAAGTTTACACCTCAAAATTAGGTACTTTAAGCGCAGAAGAGATTACTCAGTCAATTATAAGCAGTAAACAAAACATAAATGCCATTTACACTACAGATTCTGTGGATACCATTGGTACTGCACAAGTAATAGTTGATTTTAACAAGGTGGGAGACATAGCGATTGTAGGATATGGAGATACAGCGGATATTTTAAGGTATATCGACAAGGGAATAATATACGGTACAGTTATGAGTGACCCTTACAGAATAGGATATGAAAGTGTAAAATCTATGGTGGAAATTAAAGAAAAAAATAATGTTTCTACATTTGTTGATATAGGAGTAAATATTATTACTAAGGACAATGTCAAAGAATATTTCAAAAGAATACAATCAATAGAATAAGGTGATGGCATGCAAAAAGATATGTGGAGATTTACGGGCATAAGGCGAAAATTGATAGTTTATTACCTCATAATCACTATTTTAATGGGTATCACAAGTTTTTATTCGTATTATAATGCAAAGTTAGTTATAAATCGTTTAAAATCAATTTTTGTTGATTATATATACCTTAACAATTTAAATGCGGATGTAAACATGTTGGAAACAGAAGTGGAGAAGTATTTATCTACCAAATCTTCGGACGCCCTTTTAAATTATTATACCCTCTATAACAAACTTCAAGAACAAGCCTCTGCTATTTTAAATAAAAAAAACTATGACCAGGATGGTTTAATGTTAAAGGATATAGGGAATATGATTGAAAGCCTTTTGAATGAAACTGACGCAGCAATAAATGCTAAAAGAGGCAGGATAAGCAGCGAGTACATTGCTCATTTTACGAGGTCCAATAAAATAAGTGAATATATAAAACTTTACATTAATAATCTTCTCAACAGTAAATTGCAAGAGGGCTCTTTAAAATATGCATCTATAACAAAAAACATGGAGTTTATAAGCTATTTGAATGTGTTTTTGATAATAGGTTCCATTCTTTTTAACATATTTCTTGCAATATTTTTTACTTATCGAATTACAAAACCTCTTATAGACCTTTCCCATTTGGCAGTAAGAGTTTCAAAAGGAGATTTTGATGTAAGACCGCTTTCTATAAAGACAAACGATGAGATAAATATACTTGCAGAAGCTTTTAATAAAATGGTAGTAAGCATAAAAAATTATATAGGGGAAATCAAAAATCAGGCAGAAGTAGAGAAAAAATTAAAAGAACAAGAGATGCAAAATCTCAAAATGAGAAATATTTTAAAAGAGGCAGAACTTAAGGCTTTGCAGTCTCAAATAAATCCACATTTTCTCTTTAATACCTTAAATGCAGCTGCACAATTAGCGATGATGGAAGGGGCAGATAAATCTTCGGAGTTTATAGAAAACGTTGCAAACCTATTTAGATATAATCTAAAAAAATTGGGTACTACAGTTACTTTGCAAGACGAGATAAACAATGTAAAGACATATATGTACATTTTGAAAACGAGATTTGGCGACAGAGTAGATTTTAAAGTAGATGTAGACGAAGGGGTTTTAGATGTAGAAATGCCTTGTACAATAATTCAGCCTGTAGTTGAAAATGCTTTTATTCACGGATTAGAAGATACAGAAAAAGGAGGTTTTATTAAACTTACGGTAAAGAAGGATAATGATAAAGTTTTAATAGAGGTTATTGACAATGGGATAGGAATGAGTGAAGAAAAAGTAAGGGCAATATTATCAGCAGACAATGAGGATTTATCTAAAAGGCATGTTACGGGTATTGGCATGCACAATATCATAAACAGACTAAGACTTTTTTATAACACTTCTGCTATAGAAGATGTAATTGAGATAGATAGCAAAATAGGAGAAGGAACAAAAGTTACTTTAAAAATTCCTTTAATGAAGGGTGATAAAGAAAATGATTAAATTGTTTATTGCGGACGATGAGCAAATAGTTATAGATTCAATTAAATTTATCATAGAAAAGAATGATGTAAAAGCTGATATAATTGGTTTTGCTAAATCTGGAAGAGAAGCCATTGAAAAAGTGGAAATTTTAAAACCTGATGTAGTTTTTATGGATATAAAGATGCCAGGAATAGATGGAATTGAAGCCATAAAGCAAATTAAAGAAAGGCATAAGGACATAATTTTTGTTATTATTACCGCTTACGAGTATTTTAATTATGCAAAAGAGGCAATAGACCTTGGAGTGTTAGATTATCTTTTAAAGCCTCTTAATAGAAATAAAGTCGTAGAAACTATAAAGAAAGCTATTGAAGTGATTGAAAAAAGAAGAGAGGCAATGTTAAAAGAGTTAGAGTTAAAGGAGAAACTCAATAAGATTATTCCTTATTTGGAAGGGCAATTTTTGTATACTACTCTTTTTAGTGGTATAACCTATGATGACTTACCCTTTTATGAAGATGTATTTGGAATAGAATTAAAGCGTGGTTATGCCATGATAGTGACAGTGGAGGATTTTGGTAAAAACATCAAAGATCAAAATCTAAAATTGAGCATAGAAAAACAAAATTTTTATGATTATTTTAAAACAATTGTAAAAAATATTAAAAAATGTTTGATAGGGCCATACTTTATTGACAAATTATTTGTGTACTTTCCTGTGGAGGGAGGAAATTCATTTGAGATTAAAAATAATTCTATAGAAACAGCGCAGAAAATAATAGAAGCTATAAACCAAAAAGTGAAAATTCCTTACAGGATTGGAATAGGCAGAGTTTACAGTTTCGAGAATATTTTGAAGTCTTATTATGAAGCAGAAATGGCATTAAAAATGGCAAAAAATGAACTGATTGTGCATTTTGATGATATTGCAATGCCACAAAATAGATTTAAGCCTTATCCTATTAATAAAGAAAGACTTTTTATTGATAGACTTATGACTGGGGACCTTCAAGGGTCTTTCAGTATATTTAATGAAATTTACGAATGGATGGTTTTAGAATACCAAGAGGATGTAGATAAAATAAAGTCCAAACTTATAGAAATAATAGGTGTTATTAAAAGGAATCTTTCCTATTATGCTGAGGAGGAAAACTTTATTGAAAACCGAGAGCTGGAAGAAATTTTAAAAATAAACGATGTTGACAAAATAAAGTTTATATTTATCAATACTATGAAAAATCTATTCGACAGCATAAAAACTATCAATAAAGAAAAAACAGATACCTTTATGGCCAAAATAATTAGATTTATAGAGGACAATTTCAATAAAGACATTACACTGGATGACGTTGCAAAAGAAGTCAACATGAGTTACCACTATTTTAGTAAATTTTTCAAAGTTCAAACTGGAAAAAATTTTATCGATTTCTTGACAAATTTGAGAGTAACTAAAGCCAAAGAACTATTAGAGGATGAAACTGTAAGCATAAAAGAAGTGTGTTACATGGTTGGCTACAGCGACCCAAATTATTTTAGCAAGATATTTAAAAAAGCTACAGGGATGACGCCTACAGAGTACAGATTGGCTATTTACAAAAAAGGGGGTGTGGTTGGTGGAGAGTAAATATGTAATCAAAGTGATAGTAGCAATTGTCCTTATGATTATTTTTGGTGTTTTAGTTTTTTTGACTGTTAAGCATGTAGTAGCGTATAGAGAGGTAAAGAATGTAAACTCTAACTTAGATAAAAAAGTGCATAAAATTAAAATTGGTTTTTCTCTTGGCACCTTAAAAGAAGAAAGATGGATTAAAGATAGAGATATAGTAATGGCAAAATTACGGCAATTGGGGGCAGAGGTTTTAGTGCAAAATGCTAATAATGATGACCAAGACCAATTAAAACAGGTGAAATACCTTTTGGACCAAAAAATTGACGTACTTATCATTGTTCCAAATGACCTTGAAAAAGCCTCTTATGCGGTATCATTGGCACAAAAAGAAGGAGTAAAAGTGATATCCTATGACAGGCTTGTTACAAAATCAAATGTAGACCTTTATATATCCTTTGACAACGTAAAAGTTGGAAAACTAATGGCGGAATATTTAGTGAAAAGAGTGCCAAGAGGAAATTATCTCATAATAAACGGTGCTACGACGGATAACAACACAAAAATGATAAAGGAAGGATATGACAGTGTTCTAAAGCCCAGAATTGAAAGTGGAGACATAAAAATTGTAAAAGAAGACTGGGCACCTAATTGGATGACAGAATATGCTTTTAATTCTACTGATGAACTGCTGCAGAAGGGCGTGAAAATTGATGCCGTAATAGCAGGGGATGATGCTTTAGCGGGAGGAATTATAGAGGCTTTATCGGAGCACAGAATGGCGGGAAAAGTATTGGTTGCAGCTCAGGATGCTGACCTTGCTGCATGTCAAAGGATAGTGGAAGGAACTCAGGCTATGACAGTGTACAAACCTATTGACAAATTGGCAGAAGCCACCGCAAAAATTGCTATGAAACTTGCGAGAGGAGAAAAATTAAACGTTAAAAATACCATATATGATGGGAAATATTATGTTCCTTATTATGTTCTTGAACCAATTGCTGTTGATAAGACTAATATAGATGATACTGTAATAAAAGACGGTTTTCACAATCGCGATGAGGTATACAGAAATGTTGTTAAATGATTATTCAGGCTTTAAGCCTGTATTTTTTTGTCTTAAAAAATTACAGATAAGTGAGTTAAAAAATTTAAGTTGCCAAAAAAGTAAAGGATAACAAAAAAAGATCCAGAGGCAATTTGAGGGGGGAGGTAGAATTAATTAATTATTAAAATAAAATTTTAGAAAAGAGAGGTAATGTACAATGAGTAACAAGCGCAAACTTATAGTAGTAGTAATAGCATTACTATTGTTAGTATCTGCTTTTCTTGGTGGTTGTTCTTCTTCCTCAAAACAAACTTCTAATTCCTCAGAGCAAACTTCTGAGAAAAAACAATTGGCCGTTGGTATTGTATTACCGACAAAAGATGAACCCAGATGGATTCAAGATGAGACACGCTTTCAGGATGCATTAAAGAATACCCCTTATTCTGCTGAAATTCTTTTCAGCCAAGGTGACCCTGCTAAAGAAAAAGCTAATGTAGAAACTTTGCTAAGTAAAGGTATAAAAGTACTTATTTTGTGCCCTCATGATGCAAATGCGGCAGCAGCTTCTGCAGAGGCAGCTAAAAAAGCAGGTGTAAAGGTTATATCTTATGACAGGTTAATACTTAACACAGATGCAGTAGATTATTATGTCACTTTTGATAGTGTACAGGTAGGTAAAGAACAAGGTCAATATTTAGTTGATCATGCAACAGGTAAAGGCAATCCTCTATATCTCTACGCTGGTGCTTTATCTGATAACAACTCTTTCTTATTCTTCCAAGGAGCATGGGAAGTTTTACAGCCAAAGATTGCTGATGGTACTTTTGTAATTGCAAATTCTGACAAAGCAGTTGCATTAAAAGATAAAAAAGACTTAACTCGTGATGAAATGGCAAGTATTATAGGACAAATTACTACAAACTGGGATTTTAATACTGCTAAAAACCTTGCTCAGGCAAACCTTGCTAAGGCAACAAAAGATTTAAAGGGTAATGTATTTATACTTGCTCCTAATGACGGTACCGCAAGGTCAATAGCAGATACTTTTAAAGCAGATCCGGACATTAAAAGTTATGTAATTACTGGACAAGATGCTGAAAAACCATCTATTCAATACATTATTGATGGCAAACAATCCATGACTGTCTTTAAAGATGTTAGGGTTCTTGTTAAGGATGCAATAAATGCTGCTTTGACATATTTGGACGGAAAAACGCCTGAAGCTACAAAAACTTATAATAATGGTGTAAAAGATGTTCCTTCTAAACCATCTCCTGTACAAGTAGTGGATAAGAATAATGTAAAACAAGTTCTAATAGATTCTGGATATTACCAAGAAAGCGATTTTACTTGGCCTAAATAATGTTGGAGGTGTAAAGAAATGGGTACCCCGCTTATAGAGCTTGTAAACGTAAGTAAAAGCTTCTCGGGTGTACAGGTGTTATTCGATGTGAATTTCAAGGTGCAACCTAATGAAATACACTGTTTGGTTGGAGAGAATGGTGCTGGTAAAAGTACTTTGATGAAAATTTTAAGCGGGGTATACCCCTATGATGAATATGAAGGGGAAATAAGACTTGAGGGTTACCCTGTGAAATTTTTCGGTATAAAAGACAGCGAAAAAGCCGGGATTTCGATTATTCATCAAGACCTTTCCTTAGTGCCCGAGATGACAGTGTATGAAAATATTTTTCTAGGAAATGAAATTAAAAAAGGAAATGTAATAGACGTTTTTGAGGAAATACAAAGAGCGCGAGAGCTTTTATCAAAAGTTAAAGGTGAAAATATTAACCCAACATCAAAGGCAAAAGACCTAAGTGTGAGCATGCAGCAACTTGTCGAAATAGCGAAAGCACTTTCAAAAAATCCTAAGGTGTTAATTTTAGACGAGCCTACGTCGGCATTAAGTGAGGCTGAAAGTGAAAACCTTCTTCTGCTCCTCAAGGAATTGAAACAGCAAGGAGTGACAATAATACTTATCAGTCACAGGTTGAAAGAAGTGCTTCAGGTTGCAGATTCTATAACGGTTTTGCGGGATGGACGGACAGTGGCGTACTTTGACTGTAAGTCAGAGGAAGTTGATGAGAAAAAGATTATAAACTATATGGTGGGGAGGGAGATAACAAATCTCTATCCTCCCCAAGAGACAAAACCTTCTGAAGAGGTAGCATTGGAGGTTAAAAATTGGAGTGCTATTGACCATAAAACAGGTCGCTATTTGGTCAAGGATGTCAATCTTAACATAAAAAAAGGTGAGATAGTCGGTTTATTTGGCTTGGTCGGCGCAGGGCGCACAGAACTTGGCCTTAGCCTTTTTGGCAACCCTTATAGATATTTGATAAGAGGAGAAATAATTTTGCGGGGTAAAAAAGTACACTTTAAAAAGCCAGGAGATGCGATTAAACACGGAATGCTTTATTTAACGGAAGATCGCAAAGAAAAGGGGTTAATTCTCATTAACACAATAAGGGAAAATGTAACCCTCTCTAACCTTAAAGCTTTGGCAAAAGGTTTGGTAGTAGACGAAACAGAGGAAATTGCCGTAGCTCAAGATTTTCAGAGGAAGCTCAACATTAAAGCGCGGAATGTAGAAGTTAAAGTGTCCACTTTGAGCGGAGGAAATCAACAGAAGGTTTTGGTGGCAAAAGCGCTTTTTACTGAACCTGAAATTATTATCTTAGATGAACCTACGAGAGGTATTGATGTTGGGGCAAAATATGAAATATACATGCTGATGAGGCAATTAGCGAGTGAAGGGAAAGCTATATTGCTTATATCTTCTGAGCTACCAGAGATACTGGGTATGAGTGACAGAATTTATGTTATGAGCAAGGGAAGGATTACAGGTGAATTAAAAGCAGAAGAAGCAAATCAGGAAAATGTGATGGCTTACGCTGTAAGCTGAAGGAGGTAAGAGGCTTGAAGGAATTTATTCAGCATTTAAAGTCATTTTTGAAAGAGCATGTAAGAGACTATGCTATGTTTATAGCACTTCTTGCAATAATGGCTGTTTTTGCGGCCCTATCTGGCGGCGATTTTTTATCACCTGTAAATATTAGTAATCTTGTGGACCAGACGGGATATATAGCTGTTCTTGCAATTGGAGAAACTTTAATTATTGTCATACGACATATTGACCTTTCAGTAGGATTTTTGTCAGGTTTTTTGGGTGCAATTGCAGCTATATTAATGGAATTTCACCACTTTTCCGCTTTAACAGCTATTATAATAGTTTTAATCTTGGGGACATTGGCAGGATTGCTTAATGGCTCTCTAGTTGCTTATTTAAGAATCCCAGCATTTGTGGCAACTTTGGCCGGCTGGCTAGCATATCGCGGAGCTCTTTTATTGGCTACCAGAGGTCCGGGTACCATTATTATTTCCAATAAAAGCTTTAATGCTATAGGAAATGGGTTTATTCCTGACCTGCCATTTTCCCAAAACTTTCTCCCAGGGTATCATAAATTGACGTTACTAATAGGAGTGGTAGGCGTAATTTTGATAATTTATTTTTCGCTTAAAAATAGAAGGAAGCAAATTAAAAGAGGATTTGATGTGCTTCCATGGGATATTTTTATAATCAAGACAGCGTTTATTGTAGCACTGCTGCTTTACCTTACTTTTACATTAGCTGCTTATAGAGGAATCTCATGGACTTTTGTGATTGTGCTTATTGTAACTTTTATTTACAGCTTTATTACCAATCGTACTGTTTTAGGAAGACATATTTATGCAGTAGGTGGAAATCCTGAAGCAGCTGCCTTAAGTGGTGTTAATGTAACAAAAATTACCCTTATAGTTTTTGCATCTATGGGTTTTCTTTCAGGATTATCAGGAATATTGTTTGCTTCACGTCTACAATCAGCCACGACTACTGCAGGAACACTTTTTGAGATGTATGCCATTGCCGGTGCATATATAGGAGGTGTGTCGGCTGCGGGAGGAGTTGGCAAGGTTGTTAACTCGTTAGTAGGTGCTTTTGTTATGACCACCTTAACTAATGGAATGAACCTTTTGGGTATTGACATTTCTTTACAGTATATAATTCTCGGCATAGTTTTGGCCAGTGCTGTTATATTTGATGTTGCAACTCGCAGCAAGGGAAGATAAAAAAAGACGGGTATGTCCCGTCTTTTTTTTATCCATCGCTTTTTCAATGGGCTCCTCTCTATTTGCTCCACTTTAAAACAGGATTTCTTGCAGCCAGTACCTCATCAACCCTTCTTACAGGCGTGTTGTGCGGAGCTTCTTTTAAAAGTTGCGGATTTTCTTTTGCTTCCTCTGCTATTTTAATCATTGCTTCAATGAAAGCGTCTAATGTTTCTTTACTTTCTGTTTCAGTAGGCTCTACCATTATAGCGCTATCAACAATTAATGGGAAATATATTGTAGGCGGATGGAAACCGTAGTCTATAAGTCTTTTAGCTACATCTAATGTTGTGATATCATTGGCTTTTTCTAAAAGGCCAGCTAAAACAAATTCATGCATGCATACTTTGTCAACAGCGACTTTGTAGTGATTTTTGAGTTTTTCTTTAAGATAATTAGCATTTAAAACTGCTACTTCGCTGGCTCTCTTAAGTCCTTCAGCTCCCATAGTTAAAATGTAGGAATAAGCCTTTATAAGCACATTGAAGTTGCCATAAAAGCTTCTCACTTTTCCAATAGAAAGCGGCCTATCATAGTTTAAGCTATATATGCCGTCTTTAAATTCTATTACAGGCACTGGCAAAAAGTCGGCAAGCTCTTTTTTGACACCTACAGGTCCAGAACCCGGGCCACCACCGCCATGAGGTGTAGAGAAGGTCTTGTGAAGATTTAGATGCACAACGTCAAATCCCATGTCTCCAGGGCGTGTAATTCCCATTATAGCATTTAGATTTGCACCATCGTAGTATAGAAGACCTCCTGCTTCGTGTACTAGTCTTGCGATTTCTACTATGTTCTCTTCAAAAAGCCCCAAAGTACTTGGGTTTGTCAGCATAAGTCCTGCTACTTCATCATTTAAAACAGCCTTTAAGGCTTCTAAATCTATAGCTCCTTCTTTGTTGGATTTAATTTCAATTACGTCAAAACCTGCAACTGATGCACTAGCGGGGTTAGTACCATGAGCAGAGTCTGGCACGATTATTTTTTTGCGTTTTTTGTCATTTCTGTGCTCGTGATAGGCCTTAATTATCATGAGTCCTGTCAATTCTCCGTGGGCACCTGCAGCAGGCTGTAATGAAAATTTGTCCATTCCAGTTATTTCAGAGAGCATATTTTCTAATTCATACATGAGTTTCAAAGCGCCTTGCACAGTTTCTACTGGTTGGTAGGGATGTAGAGCTGTAAAACCGACAAGAGATGCCATGTCTTCATTTATTTTAGGATTGTACTTCATAGTACAAGAACCTAATGGATAAAAACCCGTATCGACGCCGTAGTTTTTATTTGACAAAAGGGTGTAATGTCTTACTATGTCTACTTCACTTATTTCGGGAAGCTCTATTTCTTCTTTTCTCATCATTTGTTGCGGAAGTATGTCTTCTAAAGGTTTTTCTTCTACATCCAACCTAGGGAGAGTGTAAGCTTTTCTTCCTCCCTTTGACAATTCAAATATCAATTTATTGTACTCTTTCATTCTATCACCTCCAGCAGAGCTTTTAACTCATCAATTTCTTCTTTTGTCCTTTTTTCTGTAAAGGCTAGCAACATTGTATTTTTGTATTTGTCGTAATCTCTGTGGAGGTTGTATCCGCCTAATATGCCCTTTTCTAAAAGTTTTTTGTTAATTAAGTCTATATCTACATCAGTCTTTAATGCAAATTCCATAAAGAAAGGCTTGTTAAAAGCAGGTTTATATTTTCCTGATGCGGTAAGCATTGAAAAAGCGTAATGAGCCTTTTGAGTGCACTGATAAGCTACTTCTTTTATACCTTTTTTGCCCATAGTTGCTAGATACACTGCAGCAGTCAAAGCATTTAATGAGTGGTTTGAGCATATATTCGAAGTGGCTTTTTCCCTTCTTATGTGTTGCTCTCTTGCTTGCAAAGTAAGCACAAAAGCACGTCTACCATCTACGTCTTTTGTCTGGCCTACTATTCTTCCTGGCATTTTCCGCACAAGCTTTTGTGTTGTAGCTAAAAAACCAAAATAAGGGCCACCAAAATTTAATCCATTGCCAAGAGACTGACCATCTCCTACAGCTATATCTGCGCCAATTTCTCCTGGCGATTTAAGTATGCCGAGAGGTATTGGATGTACGTAAGTAATGAGCATTGCTTTATTTCCATGGGTTATTTTCTCAATTTCTTGCAGGTCTTCGATGATTCCCATGAAATTAGGATACTGTACAATTACTGCCGCAGTGTTAGTCCCAATTTCCGCTTTTAATTTTTCTAAATCTGTTACTCCTTCATTATCGTCTATTTCAATTACTTGGATATCTCTAAAATGCATATAAGTCTTTAAAACTTTTCGCGTTTCTGGATTTACAGTTTTTGAAACTATTATAGACTTCCTTTTTGTATTTTCACAAGCCATAATTGCAGCTTCTGCGCAGGCTGTTGCTCCGTCGTACATTGAAGCGTTTGTGACTTCCATTCCTGTAAGGTTTGTAATCATTGTCTGGTACTCAAAGATAGCTTGTAGTGTTCCTTGGCTTATTTCTGGCTGGTAAGGAGTGTAGGCCGTGTAGAATTCAGAACGAGATATTATGTGCTTTACCACAGAAGGAATGTAATGGTCATATACTCCAGCGCCTAAAAAACTTGTCAGCTCTTCAAGGTTTTTATTTTCTTTAGCGTATTTCTTTATGTGAGCTGTAAGCTCTATTTCTGACATGGGCTTACCCAAATTTAAAGGCCTTTTTAAGCGAACTTCTTGAGGTATATTTTCAAACAGTTCTTCTATAGAATTTTTTCCTATCGTTTTTAGCATTTCTTTTTCGTCATTGGAGGAGGCAGGAAGGTAAGGAAACATGGAGTTACTGTTTCATATTTTGAATGGGTCCAAAATCTTTATGGTTTTTATTGGACAGAAGAAGAAGTTTTAAAAAGAGAGGAACAATTAATGGTTGATGCTTTTAATAGTGTATATGAAATAAGCCGTCAGTATAATGTCAATATGAGAACAGCTGCTTATATGCTCTCTATAAAGAGGCTTGCAGAGGCCATGAAAGCAAAGGGATGGTATTAAACAAAAAAGCCGGTTTTCGGCTTCAGACTGTTAACAAACTAAAGAAGTGGCATTTTGTGTGTAAATGCAACTCTGGAGCATTAACACAAAATGCCACTTAAATAAGAAGGATTTTGTCAACAAAAAAAAGCCGCTTTTCGGCTTTTTTTTGTACCAAAAAAATTATATAATAATAAATAACAGGACGGAGAAATATGATAGGTAGTAAATGAATATAAACTTATGTGGGTGAGGAGAATGAGATATAGTGTGGAAGAAAAGGGGACAAAGGTGATTGTAAGGGGGATTGCAGATTTTAATCTTAAAGAAACTTTTGAAAGTGGCCAGTGCTTTAGATGGAATGAGGAAGAGGATGGAAGTTATACAGGGGTAGCGTATGACAGAGTTGTAAATGTAAAGTTGGAAGGGGACACGCTAATCATTGATAATACCAGTTTGACCGATTTTTACGATATATGGTTCGATTACTTTGACTTAGGCAGAGATTACAGGCAAATAAAGGAAAGTCTGTCAAAGGACCCTGTTCTCAAAGAAGCGATTAAATTTGGGCAAGGGATTAGGATTTTAAAACAAGATACGTGGGAGACATTGGTTTCTTTCATAGTTTCTCAAAACAACAGAATCCCCCAAATAAAAAAGGTAATAGAAAATTTGGCGACTAGCTTTGGGAATCCAATAGAGTATAAAGGTAAGATTTATTACACTTTTCCAAAACCTGAAGAGCTTGTGATGTACGATGTAGAAACTATTGCAAAGACAAGATGCGGTTTTAGGGCAAAGTACATTTTTGATGCTGCTTCCAAAGTCTTTTCGGGTGAGATCAACCTTTTAAAATTGCATGAATACAGTACCAGTGAAATAAGGGATATTTTGATGACTATAAATGGTGTGGGACCTAAAGTTGCCGATTGTGTAATTCTCTACTCTATTGGGCGGTATGATACTTTCCCCACTGATGTTTGGATAAAGAGAATAGTTGAGCATCTTTACCTGAAAAGGGAGGGTACCCCTGTAGAAATTCAGCTTTTTGCTATTGACAAATTTGGAGACCTCTCTGGTTTTGCTCAACAGTATTTGTTCTACTATGGGAGAGAGATGGGGAAGAAAATATTTGGGGAAGGGAAGAAGTAAATGCTGGGAACAATCGTAAATTCAATCGCGATAATCGTCGGAGGGACGATTGGAACTCTTCTTAAGGTAGGGATTCCAGATAGGTTTAAAAATATAGTTATGCAGGGTGTGGCTTTAAGTGTGGCAATTATAGGAATTTCCAGTGGTCTTCAGTTTAATAACCTTATGTTGGTTATTATGAGTTTAGTGATAGGGGGAGTGATAGGAGAGGCTCTTGATATAGAAGGATCTCTCAATAGGTTAGGCGATACTCTTCAAAGGAAATTGAGTAAAGACAACGGTTCTACTATAAGCAAGGGATTTGTTACGGCGAGTTTGGTGTACTGTGTAGGGGCAATGGCTATAGTTGGTTCATTAAAAGAAGGGTTATCAGGAGACCACAGCATACTTTTTGCTAAATCTGTGTTAGATGGTATATCCTCTATAATTTTTGCTTCTACTTTTGGAGTTGGAGTGATTTTTTCAGCCATTTCTGTTTTTTTATACCAAGGTTCTATTACCCTGGGAGCTTCCTTTTTGCAAGGGCTTTTAATAAAGCCGGTAATTGATGACATGACAGCTGTAGGAGGAGTATTGATATTTGCGATTTCTTTGAATATGTTGGAGATTAAGAATATAAAAGTGGGGAATTTGTTGCCAGCTATTTTTATACCTATTTTTTATCAGATTTTACTAAACATGATAAAAGGATTTTAGGCGGTGTGAATATGAAGCCAATGAAAAGCATTGATGTGGCAAGAATTGCAATAAAAATGGCTATGTGTACAAGGGAAGAGGAAGAAATACTAAAAAACAAATATTGGCAACAAGGAGTAAAAGTTGCAGCTGTTGACTATGGTGGAGAATACGTAAATTCTATATCTAAAATTATTGAAAGAGCGGTAGTAGCGGCTAAAAGAGAAGGAATTATAGAAGACACACACGCTGCAGAAGGAGCTGTAGCAGGAGCTGCGCATGAAGCTGCTATACAAGTCATGAACAAAGCTATGGGACTTAATGTAGGTGGAAAAATAGGCATTGCCTATGCTGATGAGCATCTTTGTGTTTGTGTGTTTTTTGCTGTAGGGATGCTAAACTTAAATGAAGTGGCAATTGGACTAGGACATAGGTCGTTAAAATGAGGGGGCTAGCCCCTCATGCTTTTTTTAAAGCTTCTTCTATATTTATCATTCCACTTCCTTGTGTCCATAATCCTGCATCGTCAATTTTTACTGCTGTCGATTTTAAAATATTTTTTATTTGTACATTAGTCAAATTAGGATTTTTTTCAAGGAGTAGTGCTGCTGCACCTGCTACGATTGGAGTTGCCATAGAAGTTCCTGTAGCGCTTCTGTAGGCCTTATTTATCATTATTTCATCTGCTCCAAAAGGTACATTTCCTGAAGCAGTTGAGATTATTTTTACTCCTGGAGCTACTACGTCTGGTTTGTATAGATAAGGTGAGCCTCTTCCAGAAAATTGAGCTATTTCATCATCGCTTATATCAGAAGTTCTTTTGTCATCCACTGCTCCCACTGTTATTGCATTTTTACTGGTACCCGGAGAAGTTATTGTATTGTAATTAGGTCCGGAATTTCCTGCTGCTACTGTTACTACTAAGCCATTTTTCCATAAAGTATCAACTCCCCTTACTAAAGGATCAAGGAAAGTAGGGAGAGAGGGCGTTTCTCCTATTGATAGGGAAACTATTCGTATATTGTATTTGTCTTTATTGTCTAAAACCCATTGCATCCCCGCTAATATGTCAGAGGACAAGCCTCTACCATAAGCATCTAATACTTTTACTGCTACTATATTAGCTTCAGGGGCTACTCCTTTGTATTTTCCATTAGAAGTGTATCCATTTCCTGCTGCATCTCCAGCTACGTGAGTGCCGTGGCCGTTGTCGTCATAAGGCTGTTTTTTTCCGTTTACTACATCGTGAAATACCACTATGCGATTTTTTGGTTTGGTAAAATCAGGATGAGGATATATTCCTGTATCTAAAAAGGCAATTGTTACTCCTTTTCCTGTATAGCCTAAATCGTTGACTTTTCGAGAGGCAATTTCTTGTGTAGCGATGTTAAGCTGAAGCTTCACAGTTGAATCTTCTGCTATGAAATGAACTCCTTTTAGTGCTGCAAAATTTTTTAATTTGTCACAGGGCAAATTCACTGACCAAGCTTTTATAATCGGCAGTTCAAATTTTATGCTGCCACCTAATTTTTCAACTCTTTTTTTTAAGACCTCATAAGGAAGGTGGGAATATAAAATCACTGGAACACATTCGCTTCTCAAGTACATAGCTTTATATAAAAGTCTTTTGTCAATTTTGTTTGTTACATAAATTTCTTTTGCGATTTTTGAAAAAGCAAATATAGGAATTAAATTCATTAGCTTACCTCCTTTCATGCTATTAACACAATATGTGAAATATAAAAATTTGTTAGTGGAAATTTAAAAAGTGTCACCATATGAAGTTATGTCATATTATGTAGTAGGTCTGAAAAGACCTCCATATAAAAAGGTTGAAGCTTGAAAGGAGGAAAATATTTATGCCAGTAGATAAAAGCGGAGCAGGATTTGGGTGGTTTTGGATTATAATCATAATACTTTTAATCCTCTTGTTTGTTCCAGGTTTCATTGTTGAAGAACCAAAGGCTTGATTAGGTGTTAAAAATTGCTTAAAGGGGGATCAATATGGCAGGAACAAGTTCAGTTTTTGGCGAAAGCAATTTGTTGTTTTTCTTCTTGATACTTGTATTAGCGCTTGGTGGAGGCTGGCTTAATGTAACATGGTCTTTAGAGACATTGCTGTTCTTCTTCATACTCCTTGTAATAATAATGGATGGCGGATTAGGCTGGTTTTTCAATGAACTCAAGTAATTTTAAAGGGCTCTATCCTGCGATAGAGCCCTGTTTACTTAAAAAATTTGATGCGTGTGGAGTGATAATATATGTCTTTTTCTGGAGATACATTGCTCTTCTTTTTTGTAATTTTAACTTTGCTGTTGGATGTAAGATTTGAGCTTGAAAGTCTACTATTTTTCTTTTTAATACTTGTAATCTTGCAGGAAGAAAAACCGCGAAAAAAAGCAAAGCGATTTTTGTGGTCATTAACAGGCATTAATTTTGGCAACACAAATTCTTAAAATTACGTATTATATATTAGCTAAATATAAAAAGCTTTATTTTACTACCATTTACCTATTTGAAGGAAGATAGTATTTATGCCAGAAGAAAAAGAAACAGGTTTTGTTGCAGTATGGTTTTGGATTTTTCATAATAATAATTTTAATACTTCTATTTGTTCCGGGGATAATTATTTTGGAAAAAAATTAGATAAAAAATAGGGGTGGTCTATAATAATAGACTAGCCCCTTACATATATTTAGTAAGAGATTAAAAATAGGGGGAATTTGTTTTGCAAAAGGAGATTTTATTAAAAATACTTGCTGTAGAACTTTTGATAGTAGTATTTGTGAGATTTCAGGTAATGGGTATAGAAAAGGAAAAAGAAAAAGAAGAAGTTACAGAAAAAGATAAAGATGAATTATCTTCACCGCAGGAAAATAAAAAAACTTCAATAGATGTGTACGAAGTGATAACAAAGGGAAAAGATTTTGTAGGTAGCATAAAGCCTTATTTAAACAAGAGAGACCAATATTATGTAGATATTTTCTCTAAAACAGCCGAAATAATTGAAATACAAAAAAAATTGATGAGCCTTTCAGAAGAAGAAATTGAAGTGGCAGAAAAAATAGGAGTAGATAAAATAGGAATTTTGAAAGCGATAAAACCCTACATAACGGAAGATAAAAAAATTGTGATAGATAAGTTTTTAAAATTTCATGAAGCGTTGAAGAATTTGCAAGAAAAAATGGAGAAATATTCAAAAGAAAAAGATAAAGACAATATTTTCGACAAAATAATTGATATTTATGAGGCCCTAAGGCCTATAATTCCTGAAGAAAAGTTAGAAGAAACTGATAAGCTGGCAAAGAATATAAAATTGTTGGAAGTATTAAACAAAGCAGAGGGTATTATGAACAGCATGAAAGAGGAGAAAAAACAATTACAATCTTCTACTAGGAATATGGAGGAAGAAGAGCAAAAAGCAGAAGAAAATAAAGAGGAAATAGAAAGAATAGAAGATAAAGGGGAAATATCGGAAATAGAAGAAGGAGATAAAATTTTAGATACCAATAAAAAAGAAGCAGAGGAACAATTAGAGAAAGAAGAAAATAATTTATTACCCCAAGGATTATCTGACCAACAGGTAGCAATTATGGACAATCTAAAATCTATGTTGACAAAGGAACAGCAGCAGTATATGTATAATATGATTAATTATCTTAAGCAACAAGGATTAGTCAAATCTGAAGGTAAAGGGGAATAAATATTTTCCCTGTATTTTTTTATTTTTAAATACAAAATACAGAAACATAGTCTAAATCGATAAATAATGGCATAAAATCATAATATTTGGGCAAAATCATAAATAATCAGATTATATGGCCTAAAATTGGCTATAATAAGGTTTGATATGTTTTACCACTTAAATTAATATAGAGATTGGGATTAGCACTCACATAAGTTGAGTGCTAACAAATGAAGGAGGAGGGATAAAGAGTATGAGATTAAAACCGCTCGGAGACAGGGTTGTGGTCAAAGTAATCCAGGCAGAAGAAGTTACAAAAGGTGGAGTCATTCTACCTGGTACAGCAAAAGAAAAACCACAACAAGGTGAAGTAGTTGCAGTAGGAACAGGGGAATACATAGACGGCAAAAAGGTAGAATTAGAAGTTAAAGTCGGTGATAGAGTAATCTTCTCCAAGTATGCTGGGACAGAAGTTAAATTAGATGGTGAAGAATATTTACTTTTAAGAGAAAGTGATATTCTAGCAATTATCGAATAAGGAGGTAGTTAAAAATGGCAAAACAAATCAAATATGGTGAAGAAGCTCGCAGAGCATTAGAAAGGGGAGTCAATGCAGTTGCGGATACTGTAAAAGTTACACTAGGACCAAGAGGTCGTAATGTGGTACTTGACAAAAAGTATGGTTCCCCAACAGTAACAAATGACGGTGTTACAATTGCGAGAGAAATTGAATTAGAAGACCCATTTGAAAATCAAGGGGCTCAGCTTTTGAAAGAGGCAGCTACAAAAACTAATGATATCGCTGGTGACGGTACAACAACTGCAACACTTTTAGCACAAGCAATGGTTCGTGAAGGGCTTAAAAATCTCGCTGCAGGAGCTAACCCAATGCTTTTAAGAAGAGGCATTGCAAAAGCTGTTGATGTTGCAGTTGAGGGATTAAAGAGGATATCTAAACCTATAGATAATAAAGAGTCAATTGCTCACGTTGCCTCTATATCAGCAGCTGATGAAGAGATTGGAAAGCTCATTGCAGAAGCAATGGACAAAGTAGGGAAAGATGGAGTTATAACTGTTGAAGAATCAAAAACATTAGGTACAACTCTTGAAGTTGTCGAGGGAATGCAATTTGACAGAGGATATATCTCTCCTTATATGGTGACAGATGCTGAAAAAATGGAGGCAGTATTAGAAGAACCTGTTATTCTTATAACAGATAAAAAAATCTCAAATATTCAAGATTTGTTACCACTCCTAGAACAAATAGTACAGCAGGGCAAGAAACTTCTCATTATTGCTGATGATGTAGAAGGAGAAGCATTGGCAACATTAATTGTTAACAAATTAAGAGGTACATTTACATGTGTAGCTGTAAAAGCCCCTGGTTTTGGTGACAGAAGAAAAGAAATGTTACAAGACATAGCAATACTCACAGGTGGTCAAGTAGTTTCCGAAGAATTAGGTTATGACTTGAAAGATGTAAGATTAGATATGCTTGGCCGTGCAAGACAAGTAAAAGTTACAAAAGAATATACAACAATTGTAGGTGGTGCGGGTGATCCATCAGAAATTAAGAAGAGAGTAAATCAAATAAAAGCTCAGATTGAAGAAACGACATCAGACTATGACAGAGAGAAATTACAAGAAAGACTTGCAAAATTGGCTGGTGGTGTAGCTGTAATTCAAGCTGGTGCTGCAACTGAGACAGAACTCAAAGAAAAGAAACACAGAATCGAAGACGCATTAGCAGCTACAAAAGCAGCAGTAGAAGAGGGTATAGTACCTGGTGGCGGTATTGCCCTTCTCAATGTAATAGAAGACGTACAAAAAGTAGTTGACTCCTTAGAGGGTGATTTCAAGACGGGTGCTAAGATAGTATTAAGAGCGTTAGAAGAGCCTGTAAGACAAATTGCAACAAATGCTGGTGTTGACGGTTCTGTAATAGTAGAAAAAATAAAAGCTGCTAAAGATCCAAACTTCGGATATGATGCTTACAAGGAAGAATTCACAGACATGTTCAAAGCAGGTATTGTGGATCCAACAAAAGTTACAAGGATAGCTTTACAAAATGCCGCGTCAATTGCTTCAATGATACTCACAACAGAGGCAATAGTAGTAGACATACCAGAGAAGAATACAGGAACGCCAAATCCCGGAGCAGGAATGGATATGATGTAATCAAAAAGGCTGAGCTTGAGCTCAGCCTTTTTTTAAGCTTTCTAAACTTGACACTTTTGCGATTGTCTGATAAAATACTTCTGTAATAAATATTAAGCGCCCGTAGCTCAGCAGGATAGAGCAGCAGTTTCCTAAACTGCGTGTCGGAGGTTCGAGTCCTCTCGGGCGCACCAGTTTCATGATAAAACTTCTTAAAATGAAAATCAAATGACAATATAAAAATTTGACCTCCCTTTTGGGGGGTCATTTGATTATTTTCTTTTGGAAAATTTTATATAGTTAAGGGGCAACCCCAAAACTAGCTGGAGGGATAAAGGATAACTCGTTGTAGTTCATTACAATTAAGAAGTTGAATTGTATTTTTTGTGCTGTTGACAGAGACATGTAAATTTGATATATTGAATAATAAATTATTTAGACAAATTAATAACTTTTTAAGAAAGTCCATATAATCCTGTGGATATGGCACGGGAGTTTCTACAAAGCAGCCGTAAACTGCTTTACTATGGGCGGGATTTGCCATTTGTTTTGGCCTGAGGAAATTCTGCCCTCAGGTCTTTAATTTATTCAAGTGTATAAGCTGTAAAGTTTTGAAGTAATCTAATTATTTAGCAAAGATTTTATTTGTTGAGTGTGTTATAATAATACTAAAAGGGAGATGTAATCTATGGAGGAAAAGTTTGTTAAAGAAGGATTAACTTTTGATGATGTTCTTTTAATTCCTGCAAAATCTGAAGTCCTTCCTAAGGATGTAGATTTAAAAACAAAACTTACCAAAAAAATCACTTTAAATATTCCTTTAATGAGTGCAGGTATGGATACGGTTACAGAATCCAAACTTGCTATAGCTATAGCAAGGGAAGGCGGCATAGGTGTAATTCACAAAAACATGCCTATTGAAAGACAAGCGTTAGAGGTTGACAAAGTTAAAAGGTCAGAGCATGGGGTAATAACAGATCCTTTCTATCTTTCTCCTGAACATACCATAAGAGATGCTGCAGAACTCATGGCAAGGTATAGAATATCGGGAGTACCTATCACTGTGGATTCAAAACTTGTAGGAATAATTACTAATCGTGACATAAGATTTGAAGATGATTTGGATAAACCTATAAGAGAAGTTATGACAAAAGACAATTTGGTAACTGCTCCTCCTGGAACCACTTTAGAGGAGGCAAGACAGATACTAAAAAAACATAAAATAGAAAAATTGCCTTTAGTGGATGAAAACAACGTTTTAAAAGGACTCATAACTATAAAGGACATAGAAAAGGCAATAGAATTTCCTAATGCTGCAAAAGATGCCAAGGGCAGACTTTTAGTGGCTGCTGCTGTCGGTGTTGGAAAAGACATGATGGACAGAGTTAAAGCATTAGTAGAAGCGGGAGTAGATGCTATCGTAATAGACACAGCTCACGGCCATTCTAAGGGAGTTTTAGAGGCTGTCTCTAAGATAAAAGAGAAATATCCAGATTTACAACTAATAGCAGGGAATGTAGCTACGGCTGAGGCTACAAGGGATTTAATTGAAAGAGGGGCTGACTGCGTAAAAGTTGGCATTGGACCAGGGTCAATTTGCACTACGAGAGTGATCGCTGGAGTAGGAGTTCCCCAAATTACTGCTATTTATGATTGTGCTCAAGAAGCGGACAAGTATGGAATACCTATAATAGCAGATGGGGGAGTAAAGTATTCAGGAGACATTGTAAAAGCAATTGCAGCAGGGGCTTCTGTGGTTATGCTGGGGAGTCTTTTTGCTGGAACGGAGGAAAGCCCTGGGGAAATTGAAATATATCAAGGTAGGAGTTATAAGGTATATAGAGGTATGGGTTCCTTAGGAGCAATGAAAGAGGGAAGTTCCGATAGGTATTTCCAAGAAGATGTTACTAAATTTGTACCAGAAGGAGTAGAAGGGAGGGTGCCCTATAAAGGGCCTTTAAAAGAAACAGTTTATCAATTGGTTGGCGGTTTGAGAGCAGGAATGGGATATTGTGGTGTTCACAATATTGAAGAATTGAGGACTAAAACAAAATTTGTGAAAATAACACAGGCGGGATTAACTGAAAGTCATCCTCATGATATAATTATTACAAAAGAAGCTCCTAATTATAATTTGAGATAAAAGAGGAGGATTTTTTAATGGGGATTAAACGTGAAGTAGTGCTTATTTTAGATTTTGGAGGGCAGTATACCCAATTAATTGCTAGAAGAATAAGGGAAGCAAATGTCTTTTGTGAAATTGTTCCTTACAATATTTCTCCAGAGGAAATACAAAAAAAAGAGCCAAAGGGAATTGTGCTTTCTGGAGGACCAGCCAGTGTCTACGTACAAAATGCTCCTAAGTGTGATAAAGAAATTTTTGAATTGGGCTATCCTGTATTAGGGATATGTTATGGAGCACAGCTTATGACAGAGCTTTTAGGCGGAAAAGTGGCTCCAGCCCCTGTAAAGGAATACGGCAAGACAGAAATTGTATTAAACAATACTATTCCTTTGTTTAAAGGCATAGAAAGAGACACTATTGTTTGGATGAGCCATACTGATCAAATAGAACTTCCTCCTCCAGATTTTAAGGTAGTAGCTTCTACTGATAATTGCCCTATTGCAGCGATTGCGAATGTAGAGAAGAAGTTGTATGCGGTTCAATTCCACCCTGAAGTTTCACACACTCATAGAGGGACAGAGATTATAAGAAATTTCCTCTTTGAAGTATGTGATTGTGCGGCAGATTGGACAATGGATTCTTTGATTGAGCAGACAGTAAAGGAAATAAAAGCGAAAGTTGGAAAACACAAAGCTGTATGTGCTCTGTCTGGTGGTGTAGATTCTTCAGTTGCTGCTGTTTTAGTAGACAGAGCCATTCACGACCAATTGGTGTGCATTTTTGTTGATACAGGGCTTTTAAGGAAAAATGAAGGAGATATGGTTATTGAAACCTTTAGAAAAAATTATGACATGAACATAATTCGGGTAGATGCAAGGGATAGATTTTTGTCCCGCCTTAAAGGGGTTACGGATCCAGAAGAAAAGAGAAAAATTATTGGTAATGTTTTTATAGAAGTTTTTAAAGAAGAGGCCTTAAAGATAGGAGATGTGAAATTTTTGGTGCAAGGTACTTTGTATCCTGATGTAATAGAAAGTGGCAATGGCGTGTCTTCTACTATTAAAAGTCACCACAATGTTGGAGGTTTGCCCGAAAATATAGGTTTTGAACTTATTGAACCTTTGAGGATGCTTTTTAAAGATGAAGTAAGGCAAGTAGGAAAAGAATTAGGAATCCCTGAGGAGATATTATATAGGCAGCCTTTCCCTGGACCAGGCCTTGCAGTCAGGATTCTTGGAGAAGTTACAGAAGAAAAGTTAGAAATTTTGAGACAAGCTGACAGCATAGTTTTAAGGGAAATGAAAAAGTTTGGCTGGTACAATAAAGTATGGCAATCTTTTGCGATTTTGCCTGGCATAAAAAGTGTTGGAGTTATGGGAGATGAAAGGACTTACGCCTATGCGATAATTTTGAGGGTAGTAGATAGCTACGATGGGATGACGGCGGATTGGACAAAGCTTCCTTATGAAATTTTGGAGAGCATATCTACAAGCATTACTAATGAAGTGCCAGGAGTAAACAGAGTGCTTTACGATATTACTTCAAAACCACCAGCTACCATAGAGTGGGAATAGTGAAGAAAAACTCTATAAGCCTTTATATTAAAAGGTTTATAGACTTCATGTTTTATAAAACTATCCTTGCAGGATTGGAAGTAAGCTTATAATATTTCATTGCAAAATTAAAGATAGCTGAAAGCTGATTATTCACTGTTTTCAAATATGTTTGACTATACCAAGTACCACGTTTTTTCATCTTTGTAAACAGGCATTATATCATTCCTTTCATCTAACATAAAGCCAATTGAACAAAATACCGTTGATAGTTTAGCATAATTATGATAAAATTATGCTAAACTAATAAAGAGGTGATAATTGTATGCCACATATTAGACCAGTCTCAGATTTGAGAAATAATTTTGCCGATATATCAAGGATAGTTCATGAAACAGGGGAACCTGTATTTTTGACCAAGAATGGTTATGGTGATATGGTTGTTATGAGTATGGAAGCTTACGAACGGAAACTGTTTGAAAGTGAAATTTACTTTAAGCTGAAGGAAGCGGAACTGGAAGCCAAAACAACTGATAAGAGATATTCCCATAAAGAAGTTTTTGATGAATTAAGGGCAAGGTTAACGGATAAGGTGGAATCTGATGAAGTATGAAATTAGATACCTGCCTTTGGCAAGTAAAGACTTATCTAGTATTGTATCTTATATTGCAGATGAGTTAAAAGCACCAAAGGCAGCAATGGATTTATTAAATGCCCTGGATGAATCCATATCCAGGCTTGAACAGTTCCCATATTCGTGCAGGGTATATTATACTGAAAAATCCCTTGAAAATGAATATAGAGTATTACCTGTAAAAAGCTATTTAGTGTTCTATGTGGTTAAAGAACAGGTTGTTGAGATTCACAGGGTTATATATGCTAAAATGGATTTAAGCAAAGTCATAAAATGATATTATTGACACTATAGAAAATACAAACAATGAATGAAAATAACCGTACTAAAAAAAGACTTAATCACAGAGTGGGAATAAAAATCCGAACATTAACTTAATTTTTTATAAAAAAATTCGTAAATAATGTTGACTAATATTAAAAAAGTTGATAAGATATAAGTGTGACAATTGAATAAAAAAACACTCATATAATCTCGAGAATATGGCTCGAGAGTCTCTACCGAACAACCGTAAATTGTTCGACTATGAGTGAAAGTGTACCTAGGGTTCCAGCCTAGTTTATAGGTGTTTGGACCGAGCGGTACAGGTATATGGGTTTTCATATACTACACCTAAGGGATAAAAGCCCGGGAGGATAGGTTTCACTCTATTCCTGCCGGGTTTATTTTTTTTCTAGAAATTAAAAAAGGAGGAAAACTAATGAAAGACAAAACAAATTTACAAAACGGACTAATTGAAAGATTGTTTAAATTAAGAGAGAGAAACACAGATTTTAAGACAGAAGTTTTAGCAGGTGCTACTACTTTTATCACTTTAGCTTATATAATATTTGTAAACCCACAGATTTTAAGCGAAGCCGGAATTCCAAAAGAGGCTGCTATTGCTGCCACCATATGGTCTTCGGCAATTGCTACAACTCTTATGGCTCTTCTAGCAAATTATCCTATTGCTGTTGCGCCAGGCATGGGATTGAATGCTTTTTTTACCTATACAGTAGTTAAGCAGTTTGGACTGCACTGGACTGTAGCGCTAGGAGCGGTGTTTTTTTCAGGAGTTGTCTTTTTGGTTCTCACTGTCACTAAGATAAGAAGCTGGATAATAGAAGCTGTTCCTCCTTCACTAAGGTCAGCTATTCCTGTAGGAATAGGACTTTTCATAGCTTTTATAGGACTTATAAATGCGGGGATAGTTGTAAAATCTGATGCTACTTTGGTGGCTTTTGGGCATATTTTAAAGCCCGAGACTCTTCTTTCTATTTTTGGACTTATACTGGCAGCTGTTCTGATATCTAGAGGCATAAAAGGAGCTCTCATAATATCAATTCTAACTACTACTATGGTATCTATGATACTTGGCGTTTCACCTCTTCCTAAGGGGATAGGCGATGTGATAAGCCTTCACATACCGAGTCTTGCTCCCACATTTGGCAAACTTGATATTATAGGGGCTTTTCATTACGGACTTTTAAACATAATTTTCACTTTCACAATAGTTGAACTTTTTGACAACATGGGGACTTTGATGGGGCTTCTTAAGAAAGCAGGATTGCTAGGAGAAAAAGGTGAACCTAAAGCTTTAGGAAGGGCTTTTATCTCTGACTCTGTTGGGACGATGATTTCGCCAGTTTTAGGGACATGTACTGTGACTTCTTACATTGAAAGTGCTGCTGGCATTGCAGAAGGAGGAAAAACTGGATTGACAGGCATTACAGTAGCAGTGTTTTTCCTGCTAGCACTTTTCATAGCTCCTTTGGTAAGGCTAGTTCCAGCATTTGCTACGGCGCCGGCTTTAATAATAGTTGGAGCTTTGATGATGACAGAGATAGTTCACATAAACTTTGAAGATTTTACAGAAGCTTTTCCTGCTTTTATTACTATAATAGGAATGCCTTTGACTTACAGCATTGCCACAGGATTGGGCTTGGGATTTATTTCTTATACATTGGTTAAATTATTATCGGGCAAAGCTAAAGAGATACACTGGATGATGTATGTAATTGCTGCTGCCTTTACAATAAATTTTGTTTTGAGATAAGAGGGGTTTTCCCCTCTTATTTATAAAATTAAAACAGATAGGAGGTTATTATTGAAAATGCCTAAAGTTGCAATAGTAGTTGGCAGCAAATCTGATTTGCCTGTGGTTGAAAGATGCACAAAAATTCTTGAAGAATTTGAAATTTCCTATGATGTTAAAGTGCTGTCTGCCCATAGAACTCCCTTTGAAACACAAGAGTTTGCTGTAAATGCAGATAAATATTATGATATAATCATCGCAGCTGCTGGAAAAGCTGCCCATCTGCCTGGTGTTATTGCTTCTTATACACTCTTGCCCGTTATCGGTCTTCCAATAAAGTCTTCTACTTTAGACGGTCTTGACTCCCTTTTATCAATTGTTCAAATGCCCAAAGGTGTGCCTGTTGCAACAGTAGCCATAGATGGAGCAGAAAATGCAGCACTTTTAGCTTGTCATATTCTTTCTTTGAAATATACCTATTTGAAGGAAGCCTTAGCTGATTATAGGGAGAAAATGGCTGAAGAAGTGTTAAACAATTAAGAGATTGGAGGGAGGAGATAAATATGGAAAAAAGAGAATTGCTTTATGAAGGAAAAGCTAAAAAAGTTTATAAGACAGATGAAGAGAATTTTTATATCATCGAATACAAAGATGATGCAACTGCTTTTAATGGTTTAAAGAAAGGTACAATTGCCGAAAAAGGCATAGTAAATAATAAAGTTTCTGCAATTTTATTTGCATTATTAGAAAAAAATAATGTACCCACCCATTATGTGAAAAAACTTAGTGACAGGGAAATGTTGGTTAAAAAGGTTGAGATTTTCCCTTTAGAAGTAATCATGAGAAATTACGCAGCAGGAAGTATTTGTAAAAGATTAGGTCTTGAAGAAGGACTAAAGTTTAAAACGCCTGTATTAGAATTCTCATATAAAAATGACGAATTGAAAGACCCAATGATTAATGAATATCACATACAAGCTCTCGAATTAGCCACCAAAGAAGAGGTTGAAATTATGACAGGAATGACCTTTAAAGTCAACAAAATTTTGTCAGAATATTTTTTATCTAAAGACATCATCTTGGTAGATTTTAAATTAGAATTTGGCAAAAGTAATGAAGGAATACTATTAGCTGACGAAATTTCTCCCGATACTTGCAGATTTTGGGATAAAAACACTATGGAAAAACTTGATAAAGATAGATTTAGAAAGGATTTGGGAAAAGTAGAAGAAGCATATTTAGAAATTTTGAAAAGACTTGGAGGTATGTAAAGTGCTAATTGCGAAAGTCTATATAACTTTAAAAAAAGGAATACTTGACCCTCAAGGAAAAGCAGTAAAGGGAGCTTTGCACTCATTAGGATACGAAGAAGTAAAAGAGGTGCGGGTTGGGAAATATATAGAATTAACTTTTGAGGATGGCGATTTATCCCTCCTAAAGGACAAAGTAGATGAGATGTGCAAAAGGATACTGACAAACCCAATTATTGAAGATTACACCTTTGAAATTGTGGAGGGATAAAGATGAAATTTGCTGTTATAGTTTTTCCAGGGTCCAATTGCGATGTGGACTGCTATTATGCTGTTAAAGATGGGCTTGGGGAAGAAGTAGAATATGTGTGGCATCAAGAAAAAAATTTGAGTAAGTACGATGTTATAATGTTACCAGGAGGATTTTCTTATGGTGATTATTTGAGGGCAGGAGCTATTGCTAGGTTTTCGCCTGTCATGGAGGCTGTCAGAGAAGAAGCAGAAAAAGGAAAATTTATTATAGGCATATGCAACGGATTTCAGATACTTACAGAAGCAGGGCTTTTGCCGGGAGCTTTGAGAAAAAATGAAGGTCTGAAATTTATCTGCAAGACTGTCAGTGTAATAGTTGAAAATGACGAAACTCCTTTTACTACAAGGCTTAAAAAAGGGCAGGAGATTTTACTTCCAATTGCTCATGGGGAAGGCAATTATTATGTAGATGACAAAACTTTAAAAGAACTAAAAGAAAACAATCAAATTGTTTTTAGGTACAAAGAAAATATCAACGGCTCTGTTGAGAGAATAGCCGGAGTTATAAATAAAAAAGGAAATGTTTTAGGAATGATGCCTCATCCAGAGAGAGCTTATGACTCCTTGCTGGGTAATACTGACGGGCTTCATATCTTAGGGTCAATAGTGGATAATTTTGTAAAAGGCGGGGTTTAAGGATGAATAAAATATGGAGAGAATTAGGACTTACTGATGAGGAGTATGAGAAGATTATTTCGATATTAGGAAGAGAGCCTAATATAACTGAATTAGGTATGTATAGTGTTATGTGGTCTGAACATTGTTCCTATAAAAACTCTAAACCTCTTTTAAAATATCTACCTACAAAAGGCGGAAGAGTAATACAAGGGCCGGGAGAAAATGCAGGAGTATTGGATATTGGAGATAATCTGGCAGTTGTGATGAAGATAGAAAGCCATAACCACCCTTCCGCAATTGAACCCTATCAAGGAGCAGCCACAGGTGTTGGAGGAATAATAAGAGATATATTCACAATGGGGGCAAGGCCAATTGCTCTTTTGGATTCTTTGAGATTTGGAATTCCTGATGATAAAAGGACTAAATATCTCATTGAAAACGTGGTAGCCGGTATAGCGGATTATGGAAATTGCATAGGAATTCCTACAGTGGGTGGAGATACCTATTTTGAAGAAGGTTACAAAGGGAATCCTTTAGTAAATGCGATGTGTGTAGGAATAGTGGAAAAAGACAAGATAAAAAAAGGGATAGCAAAAGGTATAGGTAACCCTGTTATGATAGTAGGGGCTACTACGGGGAGAGACGGTATTGGAGGTGCAAGCTTTGCTTCTCAGGAGTTAAGCGAGGAATCAGAAGAAAAAAGGCCTTCTGTTCAAGTTGGCGACCCATTTATGGAAAAACTGCTTTTGGAGGCTTGTTTAGAACTTTTTGAAACAGATGCCGTAGTTGCTATACAAGATATGGGAGCGGCAGGTCTTACCTCTTCTTCTTGCGAGATGGCTTCCCGCGGTGGAGTTGGAATGGAGATTGACCTTGATAAAGTGCCTTTGAGAGAAGAGGGAATGACACCTTATGAAATAATGCTTTCTGAATCTCAAGAGAGGATGTTGGTTGTAGTAGAGAAGGGCAAGGAAGAAGATGTGCAAAAGATATTTAAAAAGTGGGGACTGAATGCCGCCACAATAGGGAAAATCACTGATGATGGAATGATAAGAGTGATTAAAGATGGAAAAGTAGTTGTGGAAGTTCCAGCCAAGTCTTTAACGGAAGATGCTCCACAATATGTGAGAGAGGAAGAAGTGCCTAAATGGCAAGAAGATGTCAATAAGTTGGATATAAATGAAATAAAACCTCCAGAGGATATGAATAAAACTCTAAAAGATGTAATTTCTTCTTTAAATATTGCAAGTAAAGAATGGATATACAGTCAATATGATTACATGGTGAGGACAGACACAGTAGTAACTCCAGGAATGGATGCGGCTGTTGTGAGGATAAAAGGTACAAAAAAAGCTGTTGCATTGACAACGGATTGCAATGGTAGATATTGTTATTTAGATCCCTATATAGGCTCTCAAATTGCTGTAGCAGAGGCAGCTCGAAATCTTTGCATGGTTGGTGCTAAGCCTATAGGGGTTACAGATTGTTTGAATTTTGGCAATCCAGAAAAGAAAGAAATATATTGGCAGTTAAAAAATTCTATATTTGGAATAGCTAAAGCCTGTGAAACACTTCAAATCCCTGTGGTAAGCGGAAATGTCAGTCTTTACAATGAAAATGAGGGAGAGGCCATTTATCCTACTCCTGTAATAGGAATGGCAGGCCTTATAGAGGATGTATCAAAAATTTGTACAATGGACTTTAAAAAAGAAGGAGATGTAATTATAATTTTAGGTGAGAATAAAGGAGAGATTGGAGGAAGTGAGTATCTTAAAGTTTGCTTTGGAATGGTAAAAGGGCAACCACCTCAAATAGACTTGGAAGAGGGAAAAAGATTGCAAGAATTGGTGCTAAAACTTATTGATGAAGGCTTAATTAACTCTTCTCATGACATATCAGAGGGCGGTTTTGCGGCTGCCTTGGTTGAAAGTGCAATTGCAGGCAAAAAAGGTGCAAAAATTTCGCTACAAACTTCTCTGAGAGCAGATATAGAGTTGTTCTCTGAATCTCAATCGAGAGCATTAATTACTGTAAGTCCTGAAAAAGTAGATGAAGTGTTAAAAATAGCTTATGAATACCAAGTTCCAGCGCAAAAAGTAGGAGTTGTAGAGGGTAAAGATATTGTAATTGATGTAAATGGTAAAAAAATAATAGATCTTCCTTTAGAAGTCTTAGAGGAAAGCTGGAGAGGGAGAATAAAATGGGAAATGGAGAGAAATTAAAAGAGGAATGTGGTGTCTTTGGTGCCTTTAGTTTGTCCACTTCAGTTACTTCATATATCTATTATGGCTTACAAGCCTTGCAGCACAGAGGGCAGGAAAGTTCAGGTATAGCTATTTATGATGGCGAAAAAATAAATTGTATTAAGGGGTTGGGACTTGTCAGCGAGGTCTTTAATAAAGAAAATTTAAAGACATTAGAGGGGAAAATGGGGATAGGCCATGTAAGGTATTCTACTACAGGCAGCAATGACATTATAAATGCTCAACCCCTCGTTGCTAATTTTAAGAATGAATATATGGCTCTTGCCCATAATGGCAATTTGATAAACGCAGAAGAGCTAAGAGGCCAATTGGAGGAGGACGGCAGAATATTTCAAACTACAACTGATAGTGAAATAATTCTTCATTTAATTGCAAAGAATTTCCAAAAGGGCTTAATAGAAGCCCTTTTGGAAACAATAAAACAAATAAAAGGTTCATACGCTTTGGTGATTTTAACAGACAATAAATTAATAGGGATAAGAGATGTAAACAGTATAAGGCCTCTTTGTATAGGTAAAAAAGATGACACTTATTTCTTATCTTCTGAATCTTGTGCTTTTGACGTAATAGGAGCAGAATTGATACGAGATGTAAAAGCAGGTGAAATAGTTATAATTGATGGAAAAGGTATAGAGTCTGTTAAGTTAGAAGTAGAAGAAAAAAAGATGCCTTGTGTTTTCGAATACATCTATTTTGCTAGACCTGACAGTGTCATAAATGGAAAAAGTGTTTATTTTACACGATTGGAGATGGGCAAAAGATTAGCTGAAGAAGCACCTGTAGATGCAGACTTGGTAGTACCAGTTCCAGATTCAGGCATTGCCGCTGCAAGAGGTTACTCTCTCAAAACAGGAATACCAATGGGTGAGGGACTTATAAAAAATAAATACATTGGAAGGACTTTTATTGCTCCCGACCAAAGGGATAGAGAGACAGGTGTGAGGATAAAGCTAAATGTCTTAAAAGAATTGGTTCAAGGCAAGAGGATAGTTTTAATAGATGACTCAATTGTTAGAGGTACTACTATGAAAAGATTAGTAAGTCTACTAAAAAATGGAAGAGCAAAAGAGGTTCATGTGAGGATAAGTTCGCCTCCTGTTAAATATTCCTGCTACTTTGGAATTGATACTCCGACAAAAAAAGAATTGATAGGAGCAAGGATGTCAGTTGAAGAGATGTGCAAATTAATAGGAGCTGACAGCCTACAGTTTTTAAGTATTGAAGGGCTTATAAAAAGTGTAGGACTTAAATCTATTTGCACAGGTTGCTTTGATGGCAACTATCCTATGTATGTTTCAAAAGAAGGAAGCAAGTATCTTTTTGAGAAAAAATAAAAAGTAGGTGTATGATTATGAATTATAAAGATGCTGGGGTAAATATAGATGAAGGCAATAAACTGGTGGAAATGATAAAACCTATTGCAAAAAAGACTTTGACAGATAATGTTTTGGAAGGCATTGGGGGATTTGCAGCTCTTTTTGAGATAAAAAATTACAAAAACCCTGTAATCGTGTCAAGCACTGATGGAGTTGGGACAAAACTTAAAATAGCCTTTATGATGGACAAACACGATACTGTAGGAATAGACCTTGTAGCTATGTGTGTAAATGATATTATTGTAACTGGTGCTAAGCCTTTGTTTTTTCTTGACTATTTTGCTACTGGAAAGTTAAAAAGTAAGACTGCAGTAGAAGTAATCAAAGGAATAGCAGAGGGTTGTAAAATAGCCGGTTGTGCTTTGATAGGAGGAGAAACAGCAGAACTTCCAGGTTTTTATAAAGAAGGAGAGTACGATTTAGCAGGCTTTTGTGTAGGAATTGCAGAAAAAGAAGAGCTGATTGATACAAAATCAATAAAAGAAGGAGATGCCATAATTGGGCTTGTCTCTTCTGGAATTCACAGCAATGGCTATTCTTTAGTGAGGAAAGTGTTTTTTGAGAAAAACAATTTTTCAGTAAAAGACTTTATACCAGAGCTTGGGATGGATTTAGGAGATGCACTCCTTACTCCTACAAAAATATATGTCAAGTCAATAGAGGCTTTAAAAGGGTTAAAAATTAAAGCGATGGCTCATATTACCGGGGGAGGTTTTATTGATAATATTCCAAGAATACTAAGAAAAAGTATAGATGCAAAAATAAATAAAGGAAGTTGGGAAATTCCAGCTATTTTTGAATTAATTCAAAGATTGGGAGATATTGAAGAAAGAGAAATGTATCGTACTTTTAATATGGGGATTGGCATGGTAGTTATAGTAGACTCATCTGATGTAGATAAGGCTTTAGAAAAATTAAATGGCATGGGTGAAAAAGCTCATGTAATAGGAGAGATAGTAGAAGGCGAAGGCGGTGTAATTTTATGAACCTTGTGGTGATGGCATCAGGTAACGGGACTGACTTGCAGTCAATAATTGATGCCATTGAAGCAGGATATATCAATGCCAGGATAATTGCAGTCATTAGCGATAAAAAAGGAGCTTATGCTCTTGAAAGGGCAAAAAAACACGGAATTGCTACTTACTGCCTTCCCAAAAAAGAATTGAAAGAAAATTTTCAAAGAGAGTTATTAAAGCTTCTTGAAAAATTGGATCCGGATGGAATAATTCTTGCAGGTTTTTTGACAATTCTCAGTGGAGAAATTGTAGAAAGATTTGAAAACAGGATAATAAATATACATCCCTCACTTATTCCTGCCTTTTGTGGCAAAGGATTTTATGGAATGAAGGTACATCAGGCGGTCTATGAATACGGAGTAAAATACACCGGCTGTACCGTTCACTTTGTGGATAGTGGTGCTGATACTGGGCCTATTATTTTTCAAGAAGTTGTGAAAATCGATGAAGAGGATACGCCAGAGACCATTGCTAAAAAAGTGCTGGAAGTAGAACACAAAGTTTTACCTTATGCAGTTAAGCTTTTTACAGAAGGGAAGTTAAAAGTCGAAGGTAAAAAAGTGAAAATATTAAAGTTTTAAAAGGGATTATAAAACTGTAAGAAGGAGGCAATTCTATGGCCAAAAAAGCGTTAATAAGCGTTTCAAAAAAAGAAGGCATAGTGGAATTTGCCAAAAAGCTTAATGAATTAGAATATGAAATAATATCAACAGGTGGGACTTATAATCTTCTTAAAGAAAATAGAGTAAGTGTAGTAAAGGTATCAGACATAACAGGTTTCCCTGAAATTATGGATGGTAGAGTAAAGACGCTTCATCCTAAAATTCATGGAGGGCTTCTTGCAATAAGAGACAATGAAGAGCACATTAAAGCTTTAAAAGAACATGGCATTGAGCCAATAGATATAGTTGTCATAAATTTATATCCTTTTAAAGAGACAATCCTAAAAGAAAATGTGACTTTAGAAGAAGCGATAGAAAATATAGACATTGGCGGTCCTTCAATGATAAGGGCTGCAGCTAAAAACTACAAATATGTGACTATTCTTGTAGATCCAAAGGATTATGATACAGTCATTGAAGAAATAAAACAATATGGCAATACAAAAGAAGAGACGAGATTTTATCTGGCAGCAAAAGCTTTTGGACATACAGCCCTTTACGATTCTTTGATATACAACTATTTGATACAAAAAAATAACATAGAGTTTCCAGAAGTTGTGGCCTTTGCCTATGAAAAAGCTCAAGACATGAGATATGGTGAAAATCCTCATCAAAAGGCGGCTTTTTACAAAAATCCTATTAAAGCCTATGGTATTGCAGAATGTGTTAAGCTTCACGGCAAAGAGCTCTCTTTTAACAATATAAACGATGCAAATGCGGCAATAGAGCTCTTAAGAGAATTTAAAGAGCCTGCAGCAGTTGCTGTAAAACACACAAATCCTTGTGGAGTAGCTATTGCAGATAATATATACAATGCTTACTTAAAAGCTTATGAGAGTGACCCTGTTTCTATTTTTGGGGGAATTGTAGCATTAAATAGAACTGTGGATGTTAAAACAGCTGAAGAACTTATAAAAATATTCTTAGAAATAGTAATTGCTCCAGACTTTGAAGAAGGGGCCTTAGAGATTTTAAAGAAAAAGAAAAACTTAAGGATATTGAGGTTAAAAGAAGGATATGAAAAAGAATATGATTTAAAGAAAGTAGAAGGCGGACTTTTAGTACAAGAAAAAGATGAAATAGATTTAGATGAGAATAATTTGAAAGTAGTTACTAAAAAATCACCTACTCAAAAAGAGAGGGAAGATTTAAGGTTTGCCTGGAAGGTAGTAAAGCACGTAAAATCCAATGGGATTGTTTTAGCAAAAGATGGAGCTACAGTAGGTATTGGCGTGGGACAAGTCAACAGGATATGGCCGACAGAACAAGCAATCAAACAAGCAGGCGAAAAAGCAAAGGGAAGTGTCCTTGCATCAGATGCCTTTTTCCCATTTCCAGATGTTGTGGAAGCGGCTTCAAAGGCTGGTATAACTGCCATAATCCAACCAGGCGGCTCACAAAACGATGCTTTATCAATTGAAGCTGCAGACAAAGGCGGTATATCAATGATATTCACAGGCATAAGGCACTTTAAACATTGAGGAGGAATTGTATGAAGGTTTTAGTCATAGGGGGCGGAGGAAGAGAACATGCAATTGTTCACAAACTTTCACAAAGTCCTAAAGTGGATAAAATCTACTGTGCTCCTGGTAATGCTGGCATAGGGCTTTTAGCAGAATGTGTTGACATAAAAATTGGAGATATTGAAAAGCTTAAAGAATTTGCCATTAAAAATAACATTGATTTAACAGTTGTAGGGCCAGAGATGCCACTGGTACAAGGTATTGTGGATGAATTTGAGAAAGTAGGGCTTAAAATCTTTGGGCCTAATAAAAGTGCTGCGGCTATTGAGGGAAGCAAATATTTTACTAAACAGCTTCTTTCTAAATACAATATTCCTACTGGAAGGTTTAAAGCCTTTGACAAATATCAGGAGGCTTTGAAATTTTTAAAAGAGACATGGTATCCTGCTGTGATAAAAGCAGATGGACTGGCACAGGGTAAAGGAGTGTTTATTGTAAAAGACTTTATAGAAGCAAAAGAAGCTCTAGACTTAATGATGAAAAAAAGGATATTTGGTGCATCAGGAGATATCATAATAATAGAAGAGATGCTTTTTGGAAAAGAAGCGTCAGTATTCGCATTTACAGACGGAGAAAATATTTTACCTATGGTTTCTGCTATGGATTATAAAAAGATCTATGAAGGAGACAAAGGTCCTAACACTGGAGGTATGGGAAGCATTGCACCAAATCCTTATCTTGAGGAAGAAACTTTAAAAGAAGTGATGGAAAGCATTTTAAAACCAGTGGTAAAGGCACTTCAAAAAGAAGGCATTGTATATAAAGGAGTGTTATACGCAGGTTTAATGCTTACAAAAGAAGGGCCTAAGGTTTTAGAATTTAATGCAAGATTTGGGGACCCTGAAACACAAGTTGTACTGCCTCTTTTAAAAACAGACCTTATTGATATAATGGAAGCTACCATAGAAGGAAAACTAGATAAAATAAAAATTGAATGGGAAGACAAAAAGGCTGTATGTGTCGTTGCGGTATCAAACGGTTACCCATGGGAATATCAGACTGGTTTTGAGATAACAGGGTTAGAAAAAGTAAAAGAGGCATTTGTATATCATGCAGGGACAGTATTAAAAGATGCTAAAATTGTCGCATCAGGAGGAAGGGTGTTTGCTGTTACCTCAATAGGGGATTCATATGAAGAAGCGAGAGAAAAAGTTTATAGAGAAATTAAAAAAATAAGCTTTAAAGGGATGTACTATAGAAAAGATGTTGCTTTGGTAAGCCAGGTGTAAACCTGGCGTTTTTAATCGGTTTAAAGTTATGATATAATAAATACCATGGTGTGAATAATTAATTGGCTTAAATTTTTATTAGGGTGTGGTGAAATGGACTCAAGACCAATAGGTGTTTTTGACTCGGGAGTAGGAGGACTTACAGTACTAAAAAGACTTGTTGAGGTTTTACCAGGAGAAGACTATATTTACTTTGGTGATACAAAAAGAGTTCCCTATGGCGATAGAAGTGAAGAAGAGATAAAAAAATTTGCAAAACAGATTTTAAATTTTATGAGAGAGCAAAGAGTAAAAGCTGTAGTAATAGCTTGTAATACTACTTGTGCAGTTATAAATAAAAGCGAATATGATGTGGTTCTTTTTGATGTTTTAAAAGCAGGGGTAGAGAGCGCTGTCCTATACACTATAAATAAAAAAATAGGTGTTATTGCAACTACAAGAACTGTTGAAAGCAAAAGCTATGAAAAGAATATAAAAATTATTGATAAAAATATTGAAGTTTACCAAAAGGCATGTCCTGAGTTTGTCCCACTTATTGAAAAAGGGCTATATAATTCGCCAATAACCTATGAAACTGCTAGCAAGTGTTTAAAAGAATTGAAAGAAAAAGATATAGATACTCTTGTTTTAGGTTGTACCCATTATCCTTTAATGGCTTCAGTTATAGAAGAGATAATGGGTGAAAATGTAAAAATAGTAGACCCTGCAATTAAATTAGGCTATGATGTAAAAGATTATTTATTAAAGAAAGATTTATTAAATTCTCAAATCAGGGGTAAGGCAGAATTTTTTGTAAGTGGAGATAAAGATAATTTTATCAAAACGGCAGAAATGCTATTAGGCGAGAAAATTGAGAATGTTTTGCATGTAGACATAGAAAAATATTAAAAAACAGGTGGGATTTAGGATGAATATTCTCAAAGAGGCTGAAAAAATAGAAAAAGAAGTAATAGAATTAAGGCGAAAAATCCACATGTACCCTGAATTAGGTTTTGAAGAAACAAAAACTTCTGAAATTGTTTATGATTATTTAAAAAATTTAGGGATTGAAGTAAAGAGAATTGCTAAAACTGGAGTTGTTGGTACCCTTAAAGGCAATGGAAGTAAGACGATAGCTATAAGAGCAGATATGGACGCTCTTCCAATTCATGAAGAAAATGATGTAGAATATGCATCGCAGATTCCAGGAAGAATGCATGCTTGTGGGCATGATATTCATACAGCTATACTTCTTGGTACTGCTAAACTTTTGGCAAATATGAAAGATAAGTTAAAGGGAAATGTTAAGTTTATATTTCAACCAGCGGAAGAAACAACGGGGGGAGCTCTTCCGATGATTGAAGAAGGAGTTTTAGAAAATCCTAAAGTTGATGCTATAATAGGACTACATGTAGACCCAGAACTTCAAGTAGGGCAAATAGGGATAACCTATGGAAAGGCTTATGCTTCTTCTGACATGATTGATATAATTGTAAAAGGCAAAAGCAGTCATGGGGCTGAGCCTCACAAATCGGTGGATGCCATAGTTATTGCTGCTAATATTGTAAATATACTCCAAACAGTCGTTAGTAGAAAAGCTAACCCACTAAGTCCTATAGTGCTAACTATTGGTACTATTGAAGGAGGATACGCACGAAATATAATAGCGAACAAAGTGAAGATGTCTGGAATTATAAGAATGATGGAAGAAGAAAAAAGAGACGAGATAGTTGAGATGGTGGAGAAGATTTGCGATAACACAGCAAAAGCTATGGGAGGAGAAGTAGAATTTAAAAGAACGATAGGGTATCCTTGCCTTGTAAATCACAAAGGTATGACAGACCTCATAAAAGAAACTGCTTTTCCTCTGCTAGGGGAAGGCAATGTAATAGAAGTGGCACCAACAATGGGAGTAGAAGATTTCGCTTATTTCTTGCAAAAAGTCCCTGGTAGTTTTTATAAATTAGGGTGTGGCAATAAAGAAAAAGGAATAGATAAACCTATACATAACAATCAATTTAATGTCGATGAGGAGTGTATTAAAATTGGCCTTGCTGTACACGTCTCTACAGTTTTAAAATATTTAAACACAAATGGTTAAAAAATTTTTTGAAGGATTAAAAAATATTTGGAAAAAATGACGGGGATTTATTTATAAATATTCTTTTAAAACATACGAAAAAGGTTTACTGCAGTTTTATCTATTTGCAGTGATTAATAATTTTACAAAACTGCAGGAAAAATTTCATGTAAAAAAATATTTAAATAAAATCTTGACATTTTTCATCAAATGATGCATAATATTTGTCGGAAGAGAGGTAATGTGAATTTATCACCTCTGCCAATAGGTGAGAGGAAGCCTTAGGAATGTGTAAATCTTACCCCCCTCAATTTTATGTACTTAAAAATTTCTCCCCCTAATCCCCCTTTACTGCCGGCATACTGCCGGTTTTTTTCATATATAAAAAGCACTGCGAATAAACTATTGTGAGGTGTTGTTTATGTACAATAGGTCTTTTATTCGCGGTGCTTTTATATTAACTATTGCCAATATTATAGACAGAGGCATTGGATTTATCTTTAGAATAATTTTATCAAATATGTTAGGCCCGGAAGGTACGGGTATTTATCAATTAGTTCTTCCTATATATTTTGTTTCAATAACTTTTTTAACCTCTGGTACGATGGCTGTCACTTCTCGCTTTATTTCAGAAGAAAGAGCAAAAGGAAACAAAAAAAACTTGTTTAAAATTTTAAAAATTACTTTTTTGTTAGTATTGATAATTGCTTTTATCATTTCTTCGTTGCTATTTTTTAATGCTAAGTACGTAGCTGAAAAGTTACTTCACGAACCGAGAGCACTTTTATCAATTCTCATTTTTGCACCGGTGCTTATCATTGTTGCTTCTTCATCAGTGTTTAAGGGTTTTTTTCAAGGAGTCATAAATATGATACCTGCTTCAGTTTCAGAAATTGTTGAACAGATAGTACGGGTATCAACAACTTTATATTTAATACAGCTTTTTACAGGAGCTACACTTGAATATTTAGTAGCGATAGCTATATTTGGCATATCTGCAGGTGAAATTGTCAGTTTTCTTATGTACATACTTTTTTACAAAAGGGAAGTAAAAATTATAAACAGAGAAATACCTTATGATGGAAAAGAATGGGATGCTTTTTCTATAGTAAAAACGATAGTGATTACTTCCATACCTATAACTTTTTCAAAATTAATTGTAAATGTGTTGGATTTAGCGGAATCTTTAATAATTCCTTCAAGACTTGTTGTCTCAGGTCTCACTCACAGTGAAGCGATGGCTGAATTTGGCAAAATGTTGGGTATGGCATTACCTCTTGCTTACATGCCAGCAGTTATAACTTCAAGTCTTTCCACTACTGTACTTCCTGCAGTTTCTGAAGCAGCTGCTCTAAAAAAGTGGGATACCGTAAGACTTAGAATTAACCAAGCAATTGGCTATACTACTTTAGTAGCTTTTCCTGCTATAATTTTATTTTTAGCTCTTCCTGAGCAAATTTCTCAGCTTTTATATCCTTCTTCCCCAGGAGTTGGGGCTTTTGTGAGAGCGATTTCCATGGGAAGTATATTCGCATTTTTAGAAGCAGTGGTGGCTAGCATTCTCCATGGATTGGGAAAACAAAATGTGGTTTTAAAAAATTCTATTATATGGTTGGGAGTCTGTATTATAGGTATGTATTATTTAACCGCCATGCCACAACTTAGACTTTTTGGATATATATACAGCTTTATATTTGCCGATGCTCTTATTTTAATGCTAAATATGTTTGAGGTCATAAAAATGACAGGATTAAGAATAGACTATTTAAATTGGTTTATAAAACCGATAACAGCATCAACAATTATGGGAATAATTGTTATAATTATCCACAGTAAATTGTTAACAATTAATGTTAATATGTGGATAAATATTTTTTTATCAATTTTTACGGGAATTCCTGCCTATTTACTGCTTTGCTCTGCGCTGAAACTACCTTATATTGAGGATTTAAGAAAAATAATTTTGTTTAAAAATTAACAATTATAGTATATAATAAAAATAAAACTAAGCCCAAGGATTTTCCTGAGGTTTTTTAACTTTGTCAACAGTCTGAGACCTCGCTTTGATGAGGTCTCAGTTTGTTGAAAAAGTTAAAAAATATTCAAAGGAGATACTTCCTTTTGTATCATGTCCCACGGGCAATAATCTCTATGTCTTTGTCATTTGTAATTTTGAGTAGTTGACTGTACTTTTACCTATAGGGTGTATTGTCACTTGGCAATCTCATCTTTCAGGTATAGTATATCAATTCTTCTTGTAAATATTAGCTAACACTTTGGCAAGTCGCACCGATTGCAAAATATCTCCTTTACGAAAGTTTGTCTACAGTCTGAGACCTCGCTTTGACGAGGTCTTATTTTATATATTTTTACAATTAAAAATATGACACAATGCCAATGTCAGATGATTTACATCTTTTCCTTGTTAATTTAGCGATTAGGTGTATAATATAGACGTAAAAAGAGATACTATTATTAAATTAATGTCACAGAAAAGTGATGATGTAAAATGAATAAGCTAAGTGGGCGCCAGCTGCAAATTTTAAGAAAAATACTGTCCTCTTCAAATACAAGAATGGAAGACATTATGAAAGAATTTGATATAAGCAAAAGGACAGTATACAGAGAAATTGCTTCTATAAAAGAATTTATTAAAAATTACAACTCAAAAATTGTAAATAAAACTGATGGGTTGGTTATAGAAGGCAATGTTGCTGATATTGAGAAGCTAAAGCTGGATATAGTAGGATATCGTTCAGAGCTTGAAACAGAAGAGAGAAGAAAAATGATATTGTCAGAGCTTTTGCAGCTAAATGAGCCCTCCAAATTAGAGTATTTCAGCAAAAAATTTGGTGTTACCACTTCTACAATAAGTTATGACCTTAAAGAGTTGGAAAAGTGGATTGAAAAACAGGGATTAACTTTAATAACAAAGCCTGGTTATGGCGTTTATATATCGGGAAGCGAAAACTCTTTTAGAAAAGCTATAGTTAACTTTTTGTATGAGAATTTTGATACTGCGGATTTGATTGATTTCTTAAAAACAGGATATCTCGCAAGAAACAATATTGAAAAAAACATAGATTTGAGGCTTTTAAACTTAATTGACTATGATACTGTGTTGAAAATAGAAAAGGCAATTTTAAAATTAAAATCGCAAATTGACTATGAAATTGTAGAAAGTTCCTATTTAGGTCTTGTCGTTCACCTTGCTTTAGCTATAAAAAGGCTTCAAAATGGTGAAACTATTGAAATGGGGGAAGACAATTTACAGGAACTTAAAAAGACTAATGAATACAAATTTGCTAAAAAGTTAGCTAAATATTTACAAGAAGAATTGGATATACCTATACCTGAAGATGAGATTGGCTATGTGACAATACACCTTATAGGTGCAAAGTACAGGTCAACTACTCAAAATTACAATGACAAAGACATAGAGATTATTGCCCGGGACATGATAAAGGAAGCAGAAAAAATTTTTGATGTCAGTTTTTCAGAAGATGAGTTTCTGGAAGATGGCTTAAAGAGTCATTTAGTTCCCGCAGTGTACAGATTGGAGATGGGACTTGATATAAGAAACCCTTTGTTGGAGGATATAAAAACAAAATATCCTTTGCTTTTTGAAAAAAGCAATAGAGTTTGCGATGTTTTGCGGAAAAAATTAAACATGGATATTCCAGAAGATGAAGTTGGATATATTGCTATGCATTTTGGTGCAGCTTTAGAGAGGAAAAAAGAGGGTTCCCAAAGGTACAACATAATGGTGGTATGTGCTAGTGGTATTGGAACATCAAGGATGCTGATGTCAAAACTTCAGATGTTTCCACAAATAAACATAGTGGATGTTACCTCTAGCATAAAATTAAAAGATTTAAAAGTAAGAGATGATATAGATTTAATTGTTTCTACAATACCTCTTGACATAAAAGACAAAAAAGTCGTTGTAGTAAATCCCTTGCTTTTAAAGGAAGATGTAGAAAAGCTAAAGAAGGCATTAAATACAGACTTTATTATGGAATATGGAATAAAAGAAGAAGAAAGCAATTTTAAAAAAGAGGCTTTACACATAGCCAATTATGGTAAGAGAATTTTGGAGCTATGCGACACCATAACTTACATGACTGCAAAAGGTGAAAATTCTTCTCAAATAATAGAATATATTCTTAAGAATTTGATAGATGAAAATTTAATTAATGAAAATCAAAAGGAGCAAATAAAAGAAAGACTTTTAAAAAGAGAAAGCTTAGGTAAAATAGTATTACCAAACAAAGGATTTGTAATATATCATTGCACAATTGAAAATATAGATTTTCCATTAGTAGTTGTAGGAAAAGTTATAGAGAAAGTAAAAATGAAAAATCTTGTAGGAGATTATGAAAAGATAAGGACAGCTTTTTTAATGGTAGCACCAGAAGGTGATAGAGAAGGAATTGAAGTTTTGGGAGATTTAAGTATGTCTTTAATTGAAAGAGAAGATTTAGTGAATACTCTTAACGAAGCACAGTCCCAAAAGGAGGTCAAAGAAAAAATAAAAGAAGTGTTATTGAAAAAATTTTACGAAGAAATAAAAAGGATAATTACTTAGGAGATGATCAAAAATGTTTAGCATATCAAGAGTTCAAAGAAAAATATTTTATTTGCTTTTGGGGGTAGTATGGTTTTCTACAGGATTTTATGCCATGTTTCATGATAGCTTCCTTAATGGCTTAAAAATAATGGCCTTTGGAAGTGCCTTTATGTTAATAGTGTTTGCAATACAGACTTATGTCATAAAAATGATACAACTTTATGATAGCAACCTACAAAAACAACATAAAAAGCTTAAAAAGAAAAAAATAAAATAATCTTTGAAAGGAGGTGTTAAAAATGGCAATAAGAGGAGTAATACTCTGCAGCTGGGGAGCAACTTCCAGTGCTCTTGCTAAAAAAGTAACAGATGAAGCTAAAAAGCAAGGATTGGATGTTGTAGTAGATGCCGGCGGTACAGGAGAGTTTAAAAAGAAGGCAGAGGAATACGATGTAGCATTATTAGAACCACAAGTAAGACATCTCAAAAAAGAAATTGAATCAATCGCTTCTAAATACAACATCCCTGTTGATATAGTCGATATGCAGGCTTTTGCTATGATGGATGGCAAAAAAATATTAAATCAAATAATTGAGCTTGCTAAAAAAAGTGGAAAAGAAGTTTAAGGAGGGAATAAAATGAACGATAGGCTTTCAAACAATTGGTTTATGAAATGGATGGAAGAATCTTTAATGCCAGTTCTTGCTCGTATAGCACAAAATGTGTATTTGCAATCAATTAGAGACGCATTTTCAAGCTTTGCTTTGCCTGTGATTTTGACTGGTGCCCTTTTCTTAATTATAGCAAATCCACCAGAGGGAATTAATTGGGCACCTATACATGCATGGGCAAAAGCAGTAAAACCTATTGCAGCTCAAATCATGATACCTTTCCAACTTACTTTTGGGATAATGGCTATGATGGTGGCTTTTGGTACAGCTTATAGCCTTGCTACACGATGGGACCTCGACGAGACGATGACAGGAATTATTTCAATGTTGGCATTTTTTATAACAAGCTTTCCTGCAACAGATGTGACAAAAGTTACGTTTGGAGATGTACTAAATTACCTCGGCGGCCAAGGCTTGTTTGTAGCAATAATAATAGGTATAATTACAGCAATAGTTGTGAGATTCTTTAACAAAAGTGGTTTGGTAATAAAAATGCCTGAAGGTGTACCACCTTATGTGGTAAGGAGCTTCTTAGCATTAGTTCCTATGTTTGTAATGGTAGTGTCAGCGTGGATTGTAGAATGGATTGTATGGTCAAACTTCCATATAACATTGCCACAATTGGTGCTTGACTTATTTAAGCCCCTTGTTGCTGCATCAAATAGTTATCCTGCAGCTTTAGCTGAAATAGTACTCATGATGCTTTTGTGGTCATTAGGAATTCACGGTATGAATGTTGTTTCCTCAATTGCTTATCCTTTCTGGATGGCTCAATTGGCTGCAAATGCAGAGGCTGCAGCAAAAGGACTACCTTTACCGGGTATTGTAACTGAACCTTTCTTCCATGTGTTTACCCACTTAGGCGGTTCAGGTACTACATGGCCCTTGACAATAATGTTTTTACTCTCTGCTTCTGCACAACTTAGAACAATTGGAAGAGCTGAGCTTATACCTGCAATATTTAATATAAACGAACCATTGATTTTTGGTGCTCCTATTGTGTTAAATCCAATACTAATTATTCCGTTTATATTAGCTCCAGCAGCTGTTGTAACAATAAATTACTTTGCCTTTGCTGTAAACTTAGTACCCAGACCTTTAATACAATTGCCTTTTACAGTTCCAGTTTTTATAAGCGGATTTTTATCTACCGGTGGCCATTGGCAAGGAGCTTTGTTGCAGCTGGTAAATTTAATTGTAACAGCGATTATATACTATCCTTTCTTTAAAATGTATGAAGCTCAACTTTTAAAGAACGAAAAAGAAGTAAAAGACCAAGAATAGTTTGTGATGGGAGTGAAACTAATGGACTTAGAACAAATAATATACAACTTAGTATTGCATGGAGGAAATGCAAGAGCGGAAGCTTATGAAGCATTGGATGCAGCCGAAAAGGGGGACTTTGAAGAAGCTGAAAAGCATCTTGAAAAAGCAGATGAAGAGTTTTATAAAGGGCATAAATACCAAAATATGCTGACACAAGGAGAACAAAGTGAAGCTCCAAATTTCCTAGTAATTCATGCTCAAGACCAACTTATGACAGCCCTTGCTGAAAAAAACTTAATAAAAAGAATGATTGAACTCTATAAAAGAGTCAATCAATTAGAAAAAAGACAAAAATAAGCAGCTACTTACTACCCGGGAATCCGGGTGGTATTTTTTATAATTATACCATCATTTTTCATTTTTGTCATCTACTCTTGCTATTTTAAACAATCCTTTTACTTGCCTTCTTAAGGGGTGGCAAAGCAAAGCCATGAAATTCACTATCTGATATTGGAAATACAGCTCTTTTGTCTACAATATCACTTACATATTGATTTTGTATACGTTATAAAAAATCACTTTAAAGTATTGAAATTTGTCTGTGTATTAAGTACAATATATTTGTAAACAATTAAATTATTTTTGAAAGAGGGATTGGTTATGTACGAATCCAAAATTAAGGATGAACTGGTAGACCAGTTATTTGAGGCCATTTTAAAACTTAAAAACATAGAGGAATGTTACAGGTTTTTTGAAGATATTGCTACAATAAATGAAATAAAGGCATTAGCGCAGAGATTGGAAGTTGCAAAAATGCTTCGCCAAAAGAAGACTTACATAGAAATTGCAGAAAAGACAGGAGCAAGTACTGCTACCATAAGCAGAGTAAATAGGGCATTGAATTATGGAGCAAATGGATATAAAATTATATTAGATAGATTAGAAACAGAATCCCGGGATTAAAACCGGGCTTTTTTAAGACTAAATTGGAGTGAAAAAAATGAACAACATATTAGGTAACCTCAACGACAAACAAAGAGAGGCAGTTATGACAACAGAAGGACCTCTTTTGATATTAGCGGGAGCTGGAAGCGGCAAGACTCGCGTCCTAACTCATAGAATTGCTTATCTTATAAAAGAGAAAAAAGTATCCCCTTCTAACATACTGGCTATCACTTTTACAAATAAAGCGGCAGAAGAAATGAAAACAAGAGTAGAAGATTTATTAGGTTATATAAGTGACCTATGGGTATCTACTTTCCATTCTGCCTGTGTGAGAATTTTAAGGCGAGATATTGACAAAATAGGCTATGACAGAAATTTCGTCATATTTGATACTACTGACCAAAAGGCTTTAATACAGGAATGCCTTAAAGAGCTAAATTTAAGTGAAAAACAGTATCCTGTGAAAACTGTCTTAAATGCTATTTCTTCTGCAAAGGATAAAATGGTAACTCCTGAAGAGTATATTTATGTTTTTGGAAATGAGTATAGAAGTAAGAAAATAAGTGAAATATACAAATTATATCAAAAAAAGTTAAAGAAAAACAATGCCCTCGATTTTGATGACATAATTATAAAAACTATTGAACTTTTTAAGGAAAGTCCTGAAGTTTTAGACTTTTACCAGAGAAAATTTAAATACATAATGGTAGATGAATATCAAGACACAAATATGCCTCAATACCATTTTGTGAATATGTTAGCCCAGAAATACAGAAACTTATGTGTAGTTGGTGATGATGACCAAAGCATATATGGTTGGAGAGGGGCAGATGTAAAAAACATATTAAACTTTGAGAAGGATTATCCTGAGGCTGAAGTTATAAAATTAGAGCAAAACTATCGTTCTACCAAAACAATATTGGAAGCAGCCAATTATGTCATAGATAATAACATAAGAAGGAAGAAAAAGACTTTATGGACAAATAATGAAGAAGGAGAAAGGATAATTCTCTGTGAATTAGAGAATGAGAGGGAAGAGGCGGAATTTGTTATACAGGAAATAATCAACTTAAAAGAAAGAGAAAATAGAAGTTTTAGGGATTTTGCTATTTTATACAGGACAAATGCCCAGTCCCGTGCTTTTGAGGAAGCCTTAATGATGGGGCGAATTCCTTACAAAGTGGTTGGAGCTTTAAGGTTTTACGACAGAAAAGAAATAAAAGACATAATTGCCTATTTGCGTATACTTGTAAATCCTTATGATGACATATCTTTTAAAAGGATAATAAACGTTCCTAAAAGAGGTATTGGAGCTGCAACCATTGAAGCATTAGAGGCTACAGCTTTGGAGAAAGACACCAGTCTTTTTTTTGCAATAGATGATGCAAAAGTAAGCCAAAGGGCTAAAAATAGCCTTTTAGAATTTAAGGCGTTTATTTTAGAATTAATTGATAAAAAAGATACAATGACTGTCAGTGAAGTAATAAATTACATTTTAGAAGAGACTGGATATATAGAGGAGTTAGAAAAAGAAGAATCAGAGCAAGCAGAGGGAAGAATAGAAAACCTAAATGAGTTTTTAAATGCGGCTTATGAATTTGAAGAGTCTTCAGAGGACAAATCTTTAGAAGCATTTTTGTCCGGCATAACATTGGTTTCTGATATTGACTTGGCTGGAGAGATTGGAGAAAGCGTTGTTCTCATGACTTTACATTCGGCGAAGGGATTAGAGTTTCCAGTAGTCTTTATGGTAGGTATGGAAGAAGGGGTATTTCCTTCTTTTAAGTCATTTACAGATGAATATGAATTAGAAGAGGAAAGACGGCTTTGTTATGTTGGTATTACGAGGTCTAAAGAAAAACTTTATTTGACCTATGCGAGGAGGAGAAATTTATACGGCAAATCTCAGTACAGCTCCTATTCCCGTTTTATAAGCGAAATACCTGAGAGGTTTTTAGTAAGATACCATGAGTTATCAAAGCCAAGAGAAGAGTATAGGCCTGTATCTAGCCATGTAGAAAGGAAAACTTATGAAAAGGCTCAATATAATTTAGGAGATAAAGTAGAGCATAAAATATGGGGAATAGGTACTGTAGTAAAAGTAGAAGGAGAAGAGATTACAGTTGCCTTTCCAAATGTGGGCATAAAGAAGTTAGACTTAAAATTTGCTCCTATTAAAGCTATTTATTAAGTTGTGGAGGTTGGATTATGGATCCAAAAGAAAGGGTAAAGGACTTAAGAGAGAAAATAAACTATCACAATTACAGATATTATGTTTTGGACCAACCAGAAATTTCAGACTATGAGTACGACATGCTGATGAGAGAACTTATAGAATTAGAAGAAAAATATCCAGAGCTTAAAACTCCAGACTCTCCATCCCAAAGAGTAGGTGGGGAGCCTTTAAAAGAATTTGAGCCTTTTATCCATGTAGTTCCAATGTTAAGTTTGGCTAATGCTTTTTCTGAGGGAGAACTTAGAGACTTTGACAGAAGAGTAAGAGAGGCAGTGGGAGATGTAGAATACGTAGTAGAATTAAAAATTGACGGCTTATCTGTGGAACTAATTTATGAGAATGGCATATTTACTGTAGGTTCTACAAGAGGAGACGGGATCGTAGGAGAAAATGTCACACAAAATTTAAAGACTATAAAGTCAATTCCTTTAAGGCTTAAGGATGAGGTGAGCCTTGTTGTAAGAGGAGAGGTCTTCATGCCCCGCACTTCTTTTGAAAAATTAAATGAGGAGAGAGAAAAATTAGGGGAAAGCCTTTTTGCAAATCCCAGAAATGCTGCAGCAGGTTCTTTAAGGCAATTAGATCCTAAAGTGACGGCGAAAAGAGATTTAGACATTTTTATTTTTAACCTTCAGAAGATTGAGGGTAGAAAATTTAAAACTCACATAGAGACATTAGAATTTTTGAAAGAACAAGGATTTAAAGTAATACCAATTCATAGAAAATGTAGCAATATAGATGAAGTAATAAAAGAAATAGAAGAGATAAGAAACTTACGAGATAAGCTGCCTTACGACATTGATGGAGCAGTTGTAAAAGTAAATGACCTTGAAAAGAGAGAAATTTTAGGACAGACTGCAAAAGACCCCAGATGGGCTATTGCTTTTAAATATCCTGCAGAGAGGAAAAAGACAAAAGTCTTGGATATAATAGTTCAAGTAGGAAGGACTGGAGCTCTTACTCCTACAGCCATATTAGAGCCTGTAACTATTTCAGGTTCAGTTGTAAGCCGAGCTACACTTCATAATGAAGATTACATAAAAGAGAAAGACATAAGGATAGGAGATACGGTAATAGTTCAAAAAGCGGGAGAAATCATTCCTGAAGTAGTAGAAGTGGTAAAAGAAGAGAGGACTGGACAAGAAAGAGAGTTTGTAATGCCAGATAGATGCCCCGAATGTGATGCTTTAGCTGTGAGGCTTCCGGGGGAGGCTATAAGGCGTTGTACAGGTCTAAATTGTCCTGCACAGCTTCTAAGAGGCATTATCCACTTTGCTTCAAAAGATGCAATGGATATAGAAGGATTGGGGCCAGCTATAATAAATCAGCTTTTGTCAAAAGGTCTAATTCACAACATAGCAGATTTGTATTATCTTAAATACGAAGATTTAATACAATTAGAAAGAATGGGGGACAAATCTGTTAAAAATTTATTAAATGCTATTGAAGAAAGCAAAACAAGGGATTTAGATAGATTGCTTTTTGGCTTAGGTATAAACTTGATAGGCAGTAAAGCTGCTCAAGTGATTGCTGAGCATTTTAAGACAATGGACAATGTCATGAAGGCAAAATTTGAAGACTTTACACATCTGCCTGACATAGGACCTAAGATGGCAAGAAGCATAGTTTCCTTTTTTGCAGAAAAACAAAATGTAGAGATAATTGAAAAACTTAAAAATGCTGGAGTAAACATGAAAAAACATTCAAAAGGAAAAGTAAGCAACATATTTGAAGGGAAAACTTTTGTTTTGACAGGAGCGTTGGAAAATTACACGAGAGAAGAAGCTACCAGAATGATTGAAGAAAGAGGTGGAAAAGTTACAAATTCAGTAAGTAAAAAAACAGACTATGTATTAGTAGGTAAAGGTCCTGGTTCTAAACTTAAAAAAGCCCAAGAATTAGGAATAAGGATAATTGATGAAAAACAATTTGAAGAAATGATAAAAGGTGAAAATATTTAAAAACTCTATCCTTCAAAAAATATGTTTTTGTGGTAAACTATAATAGGTGAATAATAAAGGAAAGGTGTGGTAACATGGCTATTAGCAGGAGCGAAGTTGAGCATGTGGCTAAACTGGCCCGTCTCAAATTTTCGCAAGAGGAAATAGAAGAGTTTACAGTGCAACTGAGCAAAATTATCGACTATGTAAACAAATTAAACGAATTGGACACTGAAAATGTAGAGCCTACAGCTCATATAGTGCCGATCTATAATGTATTTAGAGAAGACGAAGTAAAGCCTTCAATGGACAGAGACAAAATATTGATGAATGCACTTTATAAAGAGAACGGCTGTTTTAAAGTGCCAAAGATTATAGAATGAGGAGGTACATAAATGGAATTATATAGTTTGACAATTCACGAACTTCGAGAACTTCTCAAAAAGAGAGAAGTCAGCGCTTTGGAAGTGACAAAATCCTATCTTGAAAGAATAAAAGAAGTAGAACCTAAAATAGATGCTCTTGTCACAATTACAGAGGATTTTGCCTTGCAAAAAGCAAAAGAGGCAGATGAGAAAATCAAAAAGGGAGAGGACACGGCCCTTACAGGCATTCCTGTCATAATAAAGGACAACATTTCTACTGAGGGAATAAAAACCACTTGTTCTTCTAAGATGCTAGAAAACTATATTCCTCCCTATAATGCCACAGTAGTGGAAAAATTACTAGAAGAAGGAGTGATAATTTTAGGAAAATCCAATTTAGACGAGTTTGCAATGGGGTCTTCTACAGAAAATTCCGCTTTTAAAACTACAAAAAATCCTTGGGACTTATCCCGTGTTCCAGGAGGGTCTTCTGGTGGTTCTGCAGCGGCTATAGCGGCAGACGAGGCGGCTTTTGCTTTGGGTTCAGATACAGGTGGTTCTATAAGACAACCAGCTTCTTTATGCGGTGTAGTAGGGATGAAACCTACTTATGGATTGGTGTCAAGATATGGCCTTGTAGCTTTTGCCTCTTCCCTTGACCAGATTGGGCCCTTTACAAAAGATGTTACAGACTGTGCTATTGTATTAAATACAATTATAGGGCATGACCCAAAAGACTCTACTTCTTTAAAAATAGACAAGCCTGATTACACTTCTTATCTCAAAGAAGATATTAAAGGTTTGAGGATAGGAGTGGCTAAAGAGTTTTTTGGCGAGGGAATAGAAGAAGGGGTAAAAGAAACTGTACAAGAATCCATAAAAGTTTTACAGAATTTAGGAGCAGAAATCATAGATATATCTATTCCTTATGTAGAATATGCTCTTCCAGCTTATTATATAATCGCTTCGGCAGAGGCTAGTTCCAACCTTGCAAGGTATGATGGCATAAGATACGGCCATATTGCAGAAAAATATGAAGATTTGATTGACATGTACATGGTTACGAGAAGCGAAGGATTTGGCAAAGAAGTAAAGAGAAGGATAATGCTAGGGACTTATGCTTTAAGCTCTGGCTATTATGATGCTTATTACAAAAAAGCATTAAAGGTCAGAACTCTCATTAAAAATGACTTTGAAAAAGCTTTTGAAAAATGCGATGTAATAATAGGTCCAACAAGTCCTACTGTAGCTTTTAAAATTGGAGAAAGGGCAAACGACCCGTTAGCCATGTACTTAGCGGATATATACACTGTATCGGTTAACATAGCGGGGCTCCCTGGCATATCTATACCTTGTGGTCTTTCAGATGGCTTACCTGTTGGACTTCAGATAATTGGCAGACATTTTGAAGAAGGGAAAATATTAAATGTCGCCTATGCCTTTGAACAAGCTAACAAATTTAATGCTAAACCACAGGCCATAGGAGTGCAAGATAATGAAGTACGAAGCAGTGATTGGCTTAGAGGTCCATGCCGAACTTTTGACAGAGAGCAAAATCTTTTGTAGCTGTACTACCAAATTTGGCGGTGAACCTAATACCCACGTATGTCCGGTATGTCTTGGACTTCCCGGTACTTTACCAGTTTTAAATAAAAAAGTTGTAGAATATGCTGTAAGAGCGGGACTTGCTTTAAATTGCACAATTGCAAACTTCAGCAAGATGGACAGAAAAAACTACTTTTATCCTGACTTACCCAAAGCTTATCAGATTTCTCAATACGACCTTCCCTTATGCAGCAACGGGTATGTAGAAATTGAAGTAGATGGTAAGGTGAAGAAAATAGGAATAAAGAGGATCCACATTGAAGAAGATGCTGGAAAGTTGCTACATGAAAATACAGATGGTTCTTTAGTAGATTACAACCGTGCAGGAGTGCCTCTCATTGAAATAGTTTCTGAACCAGATATGTCCACACCTGAAGAAGCTTATCAATACTTAACAAAATTAAAGAGCATTTTAGAGTATACCGAAGTTTCTGACTGCAAAATGCAGGAAGGTTCTTTAAGAGTTGATACAAATGTGTCTGTGAGGCCTGTGGGAAGTACTGAATTAGGGACAAAAATAGAACTTAAAAATTTAAACTCTTTTAAAGCCGTTCAAAAGGCGTTGGAATATGAAATAAAAAGACAGGTAAAAGTCTTAGAAGAAGGCGGAACAATAGTACAAGAGACAAGAAGATGGAATGAGTCAAAAGGAATTACTGAGCCTATGAGGACAAAGGAGGAAGCTCATGACTATAGGTATTTCCCTGAACCAGATTTAGTTCCAATAATTGTAACAGATGAGTGGAAAGAAGAAATTAGAAAGTCTTTGCCTGAAATGCCACACCACAAGAGAGAAAGATTTATTGCTGAGTACGGTTTGCCTGAATATGATGCTAAAATTATAACTTCTTCAAAGAAAATGGCCGACTTTTTTGAAAAGTGCGTTCTCGAATATGATTCTCCAAAGGCTGTAAGCAATTGGCTTATGGGAGAATTTTCTCGCCTCATGAATGAGACAGGAAAAGAAATAGACGAAGTACCAGTAACGCCGCAAATGTTAGCAAAGTTGCTTAAATTAATTGATAACGGTGTGATAAGCGGATCCATTGCTAAAACTGTTTTTGAAGAGATGTTTGGTACAGGGAAAGAGCCAGAGGTAGTAGTAGAAGAAAAAGGATTGAAACAGATAGCTAATGAGAATGAATTAAGAGAAATTATCAAAAAAGTCATAGCAGAAAATCCCAAATCAGTAGAGGATTACAAAAACGGCAAAGAGAAAGCAATGGGCTTTTTAGTAGGGCAAGTTATGAAGGCGACAAAGGGAAAAGCAAATCCTCAGCTTACTAATCAAATCTTAAAAGAAGAATTGTCGAAATAAGTAGCCTATACAAAGTGTAGGCTATTTTTTTTATTTTATTCGCAATAAAATGACAATTACAAGTAAATTTGATTGATTAAATAATTTTCACTGAATTCGTAAAATAATATTGTATATGTAAAAATTAGATGATATAATTATCTAAAGCTGTTTTTTCTCGAGATTGCTGAAATATTGCTTATTTGCTAGATTTGTCCGTATTTTATTTTTACTAAACAAATTGATTAATCGTTGAAGGGCTAAATTTTTTTGCTAATTAGTGAATAGTCAAATAATATTTTATTCTTTTGGATTTGCAATTAGAATAATAAAAAATTCATAAAATTTTAGAAGGAATTTTGTAGATTTTATCTAATATATATAATTGTAGACAAGAAAAATAATTTTAATTTTACTGATAATTTTTATAAAGGCTAAGGGGGTGAGGCATGAAATTGTAATAGAAGGTAAGAGAGATGAAATTTTAAAAAATGTTAATAAGAGGGGGGTTTTTGATGAGAAAAAGAATATTAGTATTAGCATTAGCTGTTTTATTTATTTTATCGTCAGTGCTTTTTGTAGGATGTTCAAAACAATCAACGTCTCCAACTGATAAATCTTCTGAATCTCAACTTGCAGATGAACAAGTATTGAATATTAATTTAGGGGAAGAACCACCAAACCTTGACCCACAACTGGCGACAGATGTTGTGTCTTTTGATATTTTGAATGCTACATTAGAAGGCCTAGTTAGACTAAATAAAGATGGCAGAGTGGAAAAAGGTTCTGGACTTGCTTTGGATTGGGAGATTTCAGATGATGGATTGAGATATGTTTTCCATCTAAGAGATGCTAAATGGAGTGATGGCACTCCTATAACTGCTCATGATTTTGAATACGCGTGGAAGAGAGCCCTTGCTCCAGAAACAGCTTCACAGTACGCATATATGCTTTACTACATTAAAAATGCTGAGGCATATAATAGTGGAGAAGCAAAAGCTGAAGATGTGGGAGTAAAAGCCCTTGATGATAAAACATTGGAAGTCATCCTTGAAAAACCAGCTCCTCAATTTTTAGGGTTAACAGCTTTTATCACATATTTGCCAGCGCAAAAAGCTGCTGTTGAAAAATATGGAGACAAATATGGTTCCTCACCAGATACAATGGTCTATTCTGGGCCATTCATAGTAAAAGAATGGAACCATGAACAAAACATTGTTCTTGAAAAAAATCCAAATTACTGGGATAAAGACAATGTAAAGCTGGAAAGAATAAATATGGATATGTTAAAGGATGAAAATGCCATTGTTCAAAAATACGAAGCAGGAGAATATGATAGTATAGGTGTACCAGGGCAATATATTGACAAGTACAAAGACGATCCTAATTTTCATCAAATGGCAATGGCTATAACATGGTATTTACAGTTCAATAATAAGAGCAAAATATTCTCAAATGTTAACATGAGAAAAGCTTTCACATATGGAGTAGATAGAAAAGCTTTTGTAGATAATATTTTAAAGAATGGTTCAATACCTGCTCTTTCGTTTGTTCCGCCAGGGATACCAGGTGAAAAAGACGAGTTTAGAAAAGAAGGCGGAGATTTCTTTAAAGACAATGATGTAGATAAGGCAAAAGAACTTCTTGCAAAAGGAATGCAAGAGTTGGGAATCGATAAGCTTCCAAAAATAAAATTTGTAGGTGGAGATACTGATGCTGCTAAGAAACATACCCAGGCATTGCAAGAATTCTGGAACAAAAACTTGGGTGTAAGTGTTGATATTGTAAATGTTGCTTTTAAGGTGAGACTTGATATGATGGACAAAGGAGATTATGACATAGTATATGCTGGTTGGGGAGCTGACTACAATGATCCGATGACGTTTATGGACCTTTGGGTAACAGGTGGTGGAAACAACACAGCCTTCTACAGCAATCCAAAATACGATGAACTCATAAAAAAGGCTAACTCTACAAATGACAATGCAGTCAGAATGCAAGCAATGCATGAAGCAGAAAAGATATTGATGGAAGACATGCCAATTGGTCCTCTCTACTTTGCAGGAAGAGCATACCTGCAAAGACCATATGTAAAGGATTGGGTAAGATTTCCAGTTGGTGTTGACAACGAATGGAAATGGACATATATTGAGGGAAAGAATAAATAAAGGGAAATACAATTGAGAAGGAATAAAGACCAGGTCTTGAAAGGCCTGGTCTTTAGAGTTTAACGGTAAATTTAAATATTAAGAATAAACATACTTATAATACAATTAAACAAAAAGTTTAAAATATACAAATAATTCGCTTGATTTAAAAAAGCTTAAGGTGGATAATAATTAAAGCAGGAGGGGATGAATTTAATTATATAAAACTTTAATGTAATAAAATTGAATAAAAATCGCAATTTTGTTTACGCATTTAAATTTTGATATAATGTTTACAAAAAAATTTTAAACATTAAATAAAAATTGAAGGATTTTTTAAATTTTTGTCTAATTATATAAATATATAAAGAAAAGCTTTTCTCAAGTGTTTAAATTTGTATATTGATTATCATAGCCAAATGATATAAAATGTAATATATCATTTATAAGCAATATACAATTTTCAAATCCCCACTTCACTAAGGAGGTGAAGTAAAGATATATAAAAAGCTCTTTTTATATTTTGGGGGGGTCAAGTTGATTTAAATTTTATTTTACAGAAAATAGGAGGAGATGTAAATGTTGAAACACAAAAGAATTATAGTAACATTGCTTTCTCTAGTATTAGTTTTAAGCGCATTACTAGCAGGTTGCAGTGGTCAAAGTAAAACTGCTACGAGTACAACTTCTACAAATACTCAGAGTGAACAAGTATTGAATTTAAATTTAGGTGATGAACCACCAACACTGGACCCTCAAAAAGCTACAGATGAAGTTTCTATTACAATTTTAAATGACGTGCTAGAAGGACTTGTAAGATACAATAAAGACGGAAAGATTGAGAAAGGTTCAGGACTTGCAAAAGATTGGACAATATCAGAGGATGGGCTTACCTATACTTTCTATTTAAGAGATGCTAAATGGAGTGATGGCAATCCTATAACAGCTTATGACTTTGAATATGCGTGGAAAAGAGCTCTTGACCCTAATACAGGTTCTCAATACGCTTATCAGTTGTACTATATTAAGGGGGCAGAAGAATATAACTCTGGCAAAGGCAGTGCTGACCAAGTAGGGGTCAAGGCTTTAGATGATAAGACTTTGCAGGTTACTTTAAAAGCACCAGCACCTCAATTTTTAGGATTGACTTCTTTTGTAACTTATATGCCTCTCGAAAAAGCAATATATGAAAAATATGGAGATAAAGTTGGCTCTGACCCCAACAATATGGTATACAGTGGTCCATTTATAGTAAAAGAATGGAACCATGAACAAAACATTGTCCTTGAAAAGAACCCATATTATTGGGATAAAGATAATGTAAAACTTCAAACAATTAATTTCAGTATGATAAAGGACAATAACTCTCTGGTGCAAAACTATGATACGGGAGCTTTTGATTCTATCTTTATTCCTGGAGACTATATAGATAAATATAAAGATTCACCTGAATATCACAACTATGCACTTGCGACTGTTTGGTATTTGCAATTCAATAATAAAGATAAAATATTTAAAAATGCTAATATAAGAAAGGCATTTACTCTTTCAATAAATAGAGAGCTTTTTGTAAAAGAAGTTGCTAAAAATGGTTCTATACCAGCAGAAGCCATTGTTCCGCCTGGAATTCCTGGTTACAACGGAGATTTTAGGAGTGAAGCTGGACCAGGATATTTCAAAGACAATGATGTAGCACAAGCAAAAGAATACTTGCAAAAAGGCTTACAAGAGCTTGGCCTTAGCAAACTCCCCAACATTAAGTTCTTAACTGGTGATACAGATACTGCTAAAAAATACGCAGTAGCTTTACAACAAATGTGGAATCAAGCTCTTGGAGTGCAAGTTGAGATTCAAAGCGTAGCATTTAAAGTAAGACTCGACATGATGGACAAAGGAGATTATCAAATAGTTCTTGCTGGTTGGGGGGCTGACTACAACGATCCAATGACCTTCCTTGATATGTGGGAGACAAACAATGGTAATAACACAGCTTTCTACAGCAATCCAAATTACGATAAACTCATAGAAGAAGCAAAAGTAAATGGTGACTTAAAAGCAAGAAATGAAGAAATGATTCAAGCAGAAAAAATCTTAATGGAAGATATGCCAATTGGTCCATTGTGGTTCCAAGCAAGGGCATATGTGGTAAAACCGTATGTAAAGAATCTTTACTTCCCAACATTTGGCCCTGATTGGGAGATGAAATGGACTTACATTGAGGGAAAATAAATAAAAATTAAAGAAAGAAGGATTTAGAAGAAATGCGAATATATATGGCATAGGTCATATATATTCGCTGTATATTTACATCAAACGCCATTGGAGGTGTAAAAATTTGCTAAGATATACTTTAGAACGAACGATGTATATGATTATAACTTTGTGGGTCATTGTCACTTTAACATTTTTCTTAATGCACATGATTCCTGGGGATCCTTTTACAAGCGAAAAAAGAGTCCCAGAGCAGATAAGACAGAACATGCTGGCTAAGTATCACTTGGATAAACCTTTAATTGTCCAATATGGATATTATCTAAGAAATTTACTACATGGGGATCTAGGCATTTCATTAAAATATTTGAATAGAACGGTAAATGAAATTATAGCAAATGGTTTTCCGGCCTCTTTTCAAATAGGAATGCAATCGATAATCCTAGGAGTATTTTTAGGATTGATTCTTGGAATTGTAGCGGCATTAAACAGAAATGGTTTTTGGGATTATGTTTCAATGATTTTGGCAATTATAGGAAGGTCTGTGCCTAATTTTATTATCGCTACTTTGTTGCAGTATTGGATAGCTTCAAAATTAAGATGGCTTCCTGTGTCAGGATGGGGAACTTTTGCTCATACTATACTTCCTTCAATAGCGCTTTCTTTTGCTTCACTGTCAATAATTTCTCGTTTAATGAGGGCAAGTATGCTTGATGTAATTGGACAGGACTATATAAAGACTGCCAAATCAAAAGGGCTTTCTTCTTTCGAGATTATTTGGAGGCATATGATAAGAAATGCCATTTTGCCAGTAATAACGGTATTGGGACCATTGATTGCAGGAATCGTTACAGGTACTTTTGTCGTTGAAAGAATATTTGGCATACCAGGTCTTGGTAAATATTTTGTGCAGAGTATATATAACAACGACTATACTATGATATTGGGAACGACTATTTTCTACAGTGCTATCCTTGTATTCCTAGTATTCCTTGTAGATATAACATACGGTTTAATTGATCCAAGAATAAGACTTGCTAAGGGAGGTAAATAACGGTGGTTGAAATTACAAGAGAGAAATTTGAAAGAGTAGGGCCTAATATTGAAGAAAGCCAAGCGATTGTACGTCCCAGTATGACTTATTGGCAAGATGCATGGAGAAGGCTTAAAATGAATAAAGTTGCAATGGCATCTTTGGTGTTTCTTATCTTATTGGGTATAATGGCGATTATAGGTCCTTATATGCTACCTTACAAATATTCTGACCAAAACCTTATGATGACAAACAAACCACCATCTGCTGAGCATTGGTTTGGTACGGATTATCTTGGCAGGGACTTATTTGTGAGGACGTGGATGGGAGCGAGAATATCCCTTACTATAGGTATTGCAGCGGCTTTACTGGATGGTATAATTGGTGTCATCTACGGCGGAATTTCTGGCTATTTTGGCGGTCAGATCGACAACATAATGATGCGCATTGTAGATATACTCTACGGCATACCATATCTCATACTAGTTATACTTCTCATGCTCGTTATGGGACCTGGAGTTGTAACCATAATTGTTGCCATGGTTATAACAGGTTGGGTTGGAATGGCAAGGCTTGTAAGAGGACAGGTTTTGCAATTAAAAGAGCAGGAATTTGTGTTAGCAGCAAAGACTTTAGGTGCTTCTCCTGCAAGAATAATTTTAAAGCACTTAATCCCAAACACTTTAGGTCCAATAATAGTTTCTATAACTTTTGACGTTCCTGCGGCAATTTTTACAGAAGCATTCTTAAGTTATATAGGCCTTGGCGTGCAGCCTCCTTTAGCAAGTTGGGGAACTTTAGCTAATGATGCTACCAATGTTCTTTTGATGTACCCATATCAGCTGTTCTTCCCGGCATTTTTCATAAGTATGACAATGCTCTCTTTCAACTTATTAGGTGATGGTTTAAGAGATGCTTTGGACCCAAGGTTGCGCAAATAAGGAGGAATTGACATGGAAAAAAAGGAAGTATTGTTAGAAGTAAAAGATCTGGAATACTCTTTTGACACATATGCCGGGGAGGTTAAAGCAGTAAGAGGCGTAAGCTTTGAAGTGTATAAAGGAGAAGCGTTAGCGATTGTTGGAGAATCTGGCTGTGGTAAGTCTGTTACAATGCATGCTGTAATGAAACTAAACCCTGAACCTCCAGGAAGATTAAAGGGTGGAAAAATTATATTTGACGGAAAAGATATAACTAACTATACGGATAAAGAGATGCAATCAATAAGAGGTTCAAAAATTGGTATGATATTCCAAGATCCTATGACTTCTTTAAACCCTACAATGACAATAGGGAATCAAATTGCTGAAGTAATTTTAAAACATGAAGATGTGACCAGAACAGAGGCTATGAAAAGGGCTAAAGAAATGTTAGATATTGTCGGTATCCCTAATGCTGAAAAAAGAATTCATCAATATCCTCATGAATTTTCTGGCGGCATGAGACAGAGGGCGATGATTGCTATTGCCCTTGCTTGTAAACCTAAATTATTAATTGCAGACGAACCTACTACAGCTTTAGACGTTACAATACAAGCCCAGATTTTAGATTTGATGAAGGATTTGCAAAAACAATTTAATACTTCGATAATTATCATTACTCATGACCTTGGAGTTGTTGCTGATATAGCTGATAGAGTTGTGGTAATGTATGCAGGAAAAATTATAGAAAGAGGAACTTTAGATGAGATATTCTATCATCCACAACATCCTTATACGTGGGGATTGTTGAGGTCTGTTCCACGATTAGATGCCAAAAACAAGGAAAGACTTGTACCTATAATTGGTACGCCACCTGATTTATTTGCACCACCTGTTGGTTGCCCTTTTGCAGCAAGATGTGACTACGCTATGAAAATATGCTATGAAGCTCCGCCAGAGGTGACTAAAGAATCAGAGACTCATCAAGTTGCTTGTTGGCTTAAGCACCCCTATGCTCCCAAAGTTACCAATCCGTTCGAAATGGGGGTAGCAGCAGATGAGTGATAACAAGGTTTTATTAGAAGTTAAAAATTTAAAAAAATATTTTCAAGTTAGTGGCGGTATTTTAAAAGCTGTAGATGATGTAAGCTTTACCATTAAAAAAGGAGAAACGTTAGGTTTGGTGGGAGAGTCGGGGTGTGGTAAATCTACTACAGGTCGTACGATAATAGGACTATATGAGCCAACGGCAGGAGAAATAATATTCGACGGAAAAAAAGTTAACCATCTAACTTACGAAGGAAGAAAGAAATTTGCCCGAAGAGCGCAAATGATTTTCCAAGACCCCTATGCCTCTTTAAATCCTCGTATGACGGTGGGGGATATCATTGGTGAAGGAATTGACATCCATGGGCTATATACTGGAAAAGAAAGAATGGAAAGAATATATCAACTTTTAGAGATGGTAGGGTTAAATAGAGAACACGCTAATAGATTTCCGCACGAATTTTCAGGTGGTCAGAGACAAAGAATTGGTATAGCGAGGGCAATGGCTATAGAGCCAGAATTTATTATAGCTGACGAGCCTATATCTGCTTTAGACGTTTCTATACAAGCTCAGATTGTAAATCTTTTGATGAATTTGCAACAAGAAAAAGGCCTTACTTACTTATTTATTGCTCATGACTTGAGTATGGTAAGGCATATAAGTGATAAGGTTGCTGTAATGTATTTAGGAATGATTGTGGAAATGACTAGTAGCGCCGAGCTTTATTCTAATCCCCTCCATCCTTATACTCAGGCACTTTTGTCAGCTGTGCCTATACCTGACCCTAAAGTAGAGAGAAAAAGAGAAAGGATAATACTTGAAGGCGATGTGCCAAGCCCAATAAATCCTCCATCTGGTTGTAGATTTAGAACGAGATGCAAATATGCGATGGATATTTGTAAAGAACAAACTCCACCCCTTAAAGAAGTAGGTAGCAGCCATTTTGTTGCTTGTCATCTTTTTAATAAATAAAAAGGCACTCTCAGTGGGTGCCTTTTTTAATAAAATAGGAATTTTTTAGCAGCTATGTTGTTGCTATTTTTTTACTGGAACATAATAAGCACAATTTATTTTCATGTTTTTACTATTTAAATTGTCTTTATTGTAGTTATCATCAACAAAACTATTGTTCTTTATCATTTGTGAGAGGTCAGATAAAGTGCATTTCCCTTCTTTTTGATAAATACAATCGGCTGTGCAATTTATATTAGTCACGGGTGCCACCTCCCTTTTTTATTTTTCCTAAAACTCAAAAAACTAATCCATTTAACCGATACAATATGTGTAATTACTAATAAAGTTAAGAAATTGTAATGATTTTGTAATCATTTCAGACTGTAGACAAACTTTCGTAAAGGAGATATTTTGCAATCGGTGCGACTTGTGACAAAGCGGCAACAAAACTTAGCGAGACTGAGGGTGGAGGCAGGGCCGAAGCCAAGGAGGGCGGAGGCGGGCACCTGAGACAGGACGTCGATTGTGCCCGGTACCCTGCCGGAACCCGAAAGTCGAGTTTAGTTTTGTCGCTTTGGAACATCGGAGTGACGATGCAAAATATCTCCTTTGAATATTTTTTAACTTTGTCAACAAACTGAAAGTCAGTCAATAATGACTGACTTTTAGAAATTCTACTTTGCTAATTTATAGATATTAATGACATCTTCTCTCCCTAACTTTACAAAATTGCCGAGTTTTTTGTTGCCATTGTCTGTACATTTATTGGCC
>JADBKJ010000011.1 GCA_014896455.1 Thermoanaerobacter sp. | reverse complement strand
ATAAAAGTAGAAAACTTAGCCAGAATATTATAATCAAAAAGACATATTATAGCGATAGAAATAAGTCCTATTAAAATTGCCACAGACTGAACAATAACTTTTTTGTAAGAACCCGTCTGAATTGCATGAGAAGCACTTGTCACGACAATAACGCTATATATAGAGATTAAAAGCACAACAATCAAAAGTCCCCAGTCAAAGTTTTTTAAAAGTTTTTTATCAAACACTTTAATCCCCTCTTTTTCAGCAATCCAACTTGTATTATACCATATAAAAGAGATTTTCACTACATAAAAAAACTGGCCTACGGCCAGTTCAGACTGTAGACATACTTTCGTAAAGGAGATATTTTGCAATCGGTGCGACTTGTTACAAAGCGGTACAAAACTTAGCGAGACTGAGGGTGGAGGCAGGGCCGAAGCCAAGGAGGGCGGAGGCGGGCACCTGAGGCAAGGAGGCCGATTGTGCCCGGTACCCTGCCGGAACCCGAAGGTCGAGTTTAGTTTTGTCGCTTTGGAACATCGGAGCGACGATGCAAAATATCTCCTTTGAATATTTTTTAACTTTGTCAACAAACTGTATCTGGTTTTTTAAACCAGATTTTTTTGTCTTTATGTTCTTGTAAAATATTAATAAAGGTTTTAAAATAATATTGAGCGATAAAAACAATAAAGCAGAATAAATTAACTTTAAACTATTTTTATTAAATGAAAGGGTTGAAGAAATGAACAGGATTGATGGAAGAGAATTTAATGAACTGAGACCTATAAAAATTACGAGAAATTTTAATAAGTTTGCTGAAGGTTCAGTGCTAATTGAGATGGGAAACACAAAAGTCATTTGTACTGCCTCTATTGAGGATAAGGTACCTCCATTTCAAAAAGGTACAGGTAAGGGTTGGATAACCAGTGAGTATGGTATGTTGCCAAGAGCAACTGAAACAAGGAATCCAAGAGAAGTAACTAAAGGAAGACCTAGTGGAAGGACTATGGAAATACAGCGGCTTATAGGCCGTTCTTTAAGGTCTGTAGTGGATTTGGATGTGTTAGGAGAAAAGACTATATGGATAGATTGCGATGTTATACAAGCAGATGGGGGTACAAGGACAGCTTCTATTACAGGCTCATTTATAGCATTGGCAGATGCACTTAACAAATTGGTAGAAAAAGGTGACATTTCTAAGATTCCTTTGAAAGGTTTTGTTGCGGCTGTAAGTGTAGGAATTGTGGAGGGAAATGAGCTTTTAGATTTATCCTTTCAAGAAGATTCTAATGCATTAGTAGATATGAATGTAGTTATGACAGACAAAGGAGAAATTGTAGAAATACAGGGAACAGGTGAAGGGGGACCATTTACAAAGCAGAATTTGACAAACCTTTTAAGCCTTGCAGAATATGGGATTGAACAGATTATCAAAATTCAAAAAGAAGTTCTTTCAGATATTGTAGATAAAATAGGAGTTGATTCAGTTGAAAATAATAATAGCAACCCACAATCCTCACAAAACTGAAGAAATAAAAAATTTTTTTAAAGGCTATCCTGTTGAAATTTATTCTATGGCAGAGTTGGGTATAAAAGAAGACATAGAAGAGACAGGAAATACGATTGAAGAAAATGCTCTTATCAAGGCTCGCTTTTTAAAAGAAAAGATTGATGGAATTGTGATAGCTGACGATACAGGATTGTTTGTGGAGCATTTAAATGGACAACCTGGAGTATATTCGGCAAGATTTGCTGGTGAAAATGCTACCTATGAAGATAACAACAAAAAATTATTAAAACTATTAGAGGGCGTTCCTTACGAAAAAAGAAAAGCTTATTTTAAGACAGTAATAGCAGTGGTAGAAAGGGGAAAAGAAACTTTATTAGAAGGTAAATTAGAAGGGCACATTTTAGATCATCTTCGAGGGAAAAATGGTTTTGGATATGACCCAGTTTTTTATGTCGATAATTTAGGAAAGAGTTTGGCAGAACTTACTATGGAAGAAAAAAATAAGATAAGTCATAGAGCTGATGCTCTTATGAAGTTAAAAAATTATATTTTACAACGTCTGGAGGAAAAATAAATGGTTTTAGCAGTTATTAGCGACACACATGGTATATTTACGCTGGTTAGAAAAAAATTGCGGGAGCTTAAAGGAATAGATTATCTTATTCATTTAGGAGATAATGCTTCAGATGCTATTCAATTATCTCAAGAGTTTGGGATTCCATTAGAGTATGTTAAGGGGAATTGTGATTTCCCTACAAAGGATGAATTGGAGAAAGTAATTGAAATAGAAGGCAAAAAAATTTTGTTAACTCATGGTCACAGATATTATGTTAAATACGAGTATCAAACGATTTTAGATAGAGGAAGAGAATTGGGAGTGAATGCTGTATTTTTTGGGCATACTCATATTCCTATGATTTCAAAACATGAAGATATTTTACTTTTAAATCCAGGCAGTCCTTCTTTGCCAAGAGAAAGTGCAAAAAAAACTATAGCATTAGTGACAATTGATAAGACTGGTATATTCCCAAGATTAGTGAATTTAGAAGAAGTCTCAGTGCTAAAATGAGCATAGAAAACGCAAAAGTGGGGGATTACCCCACCCTTATGTTTTCTATGCAATTTATATCCAGAAAAATTTTTAAAACGAGGTGTTGACAAAGATAAAGGCATCTGATATAATCTAGAAATGTCAGACGGATTAAGAAACAAGAGAGGAAAATTCTTCTGAAATCTCAAGTAAGTTAACACATGCGGGTGTAGCTCAATGGTAGAGCCCCAGCCTTCCAAGCTGGTTACGTGGGTTCGATTCCCATCACCCGCTCCAATATGCGCCTGTAGCTCAGTTGGATAGAGCAACGGCCTTCTAAGCCGTGTGTCGGGAGTTCGAATCTCTCCAGGCGCACCATTTATTGTGTGGTGGATATAGTTCAGTTGGTTAGAGCGCCAGATTGTGGCTCTGGAGGTCGTGGGTTCAAGTCCCACTATCCACCCCATGCTGGGATGTAGCCAAGTGGTAAGGCACCAGACTTTGACTCTGGCATTCGTAGGTTCGAATCCTGCCATCCCAGCCAATTATGTTGACCCATTAGCTCAGGAGGTAGAGCACCTGCCTTTTAAGCAGGGTGTCCCGCGTTCGAGTCGCGGATGGGTCACCAGTTTTAAAGAGAAAAGTGAAGGCGTTACTTTGTGCGGGAGTGGCGGAATTGGCAGACGCGCTAGATTCAGGTTCTAGTGCCTAAAGCGGCATATGGGTTCAAGTCCCTTCTCCCGCACCATGTAGATGCGGACATAGCTCAGTTGGTAGAGCATCACCTTGCCAAGGTGAGGGTCGCGAGTTCGAGTCTCGTTGTCCGCTCCATAAAAATTTTTATGCGCCCTTAGCTCAGTTGGATAGAGTGACAGGCTTCGAACCTGGAGGTCGTGGGTTCAAATCCTACAGGGCGCACCAGAGAAGAAAAAGCCAAATATGTAACAAACGGTTCTACGTGCGCCATTAGCTCAGTTGGTAGAGCAGCTGACTCTTAATCAGCGGGCCTGGGGTTCGAGTCCCTAATGGCGCACCAGACAAATAAAAAAGTACTTGAAACTAAGATAAAAATATGCTATTATAAAAGCCAGAGGAAAACTATTAATTTACTATATATACTATCTATATATATCTATATATGAGTTAAAAATTTAATAATTTGCGAATGAAACAAAGGCGTTTCATCAAATAGGTGATAGCGCCTTTGTTTTTTTATATTTATACTTTAATTATTTATTAGGTTAGTATATTAATTCATTAAATTTTAAGAGGAGGAATTGCTATGGCACAAAACACTCTAAGCGACATTTTTGGTTCAAATGTTTTTAACGATTCTGTCATGAGAGAACGCCTTCCAAAGGCAACATACAAAGCTTTAAGAAAAACAATTGATGAGGGAATTCCATTAGAACCAGCAGTTGCTGAAGTTGTAGCAAATGCAATGAAAGATTGGGCAATTGAGAAAGGAGCAACTCATTTTACTCATTGGTTCCAGCCATTAACTGGAATTACTGCTGAAAAGCGGGATTCTTTTATTTCTCCTACTCAAGATGGTAGAGTAATAACTGAATTTTCTGGAAAAGAATTAATTAAAGGCGAGCCTGATGCTTCTTCGTTTCCATCAGGTGGTTTAAGGGCTACCTTTGAAGCAAGAGGATATACAGCATGGGATTGTACATCGCCCGCTTTTATAAAAGATAATACGCTATATATCCCCACCGCTTTCTGTTCGTATACAGGAGAAGCGCTAGATTTAAAAATACCCTTACTGCGATCTATGGAAGCTTTATCAAAGCAAGCACTTCGAGTATTAAGATTATTTGGTAATACTACAGCAAAAAAGGTTGTTACAACCGTAGGACCTGAACAGGAATATTTCTTAATTGACAAAAAGATGTATGATAAGCGTAAAGACCTTATACTTACAGGAAGAACTCTATTTGGTGCTAAATCACCAAAGGGTCAAGAAATGGAAGATCATTATTTTGCTTCTATCAAAGAAAGAATATCAGCTTTTATGAAAGATCTAGATGAAGAATTGTGGAAATTAGGAATTCCTGCTAAAACTAAGCATAATGAAGTTGCTCCTGCTCAGCATGAACTCGCTACAGTATACAATACAGCTAATATTGCATCAGATCATAATCAATTAACAATGGAGCTAATGAAAAAAATTGCTTTAAGACATGGACTTGTATGCCTTTTGCATGAAAAACCTTTTGCAGGAGTCAATGGTTCCGGTAAACACATTAATTGGTCAATAAGCACCGATGATGGTCAAAATCTCTTAGATCCGGGACATACACCTCACGAAAATGCACAATTTTTAGTATTTTTGTGTGCTGTAATCAAAGCTATCGATGAGTACGCTGATTTGGTCAGAGTAGCTGCTGCAACACCAGGAAATGACCATCGGCTTGGTGCTAATGAAGCACCGCCCGCAATTGTATCAGTCTTCCTTGGCGAACAGCTTACGGATATTCTTGAACAAATCGAAAATGGTGGTGCAACAATTTCAAAACAAAGGGGAGTATTAAAAGTAGGTGTATCAACTCTTCCTGCACTACCAAAGGATTCAACAGATAGAAATAGAACATCTCCATTCGCGTTTACAGGAAATAAATTTGAATTTAGAATGGTTGGTTCTTCTTCATCAATTGCAACTGCTAATTTTATATTAAATACCATTGTTGCTGAAAGTTTATCTGAAATTGCAGATAGACTAGAAAAAGCTAGTGATTTTAATGAAGAAGTACAACTATTGCTTAAGGAAATTGTAAAGAAGCACAAAAGAATTATATTCAATGGGAATGGTTATTCAGAAGAATGGGTAAAAGAGGCAGAAAGAAGAGGACTTCCAAATATTCGATCAACAGTTGAAGCCATTCCTGCTTTAATTAAAGAGAAGAATGTCAAACTCATGGAAAAACACGGTGTTTTAAGCAAAGTTGAGCTAGAATCGCGATATGAGATTTCCCTTGAAAATTATATAAAAACAATTAATATTGAAGCTCTGACAATGTTGGATATAGCAAAACAGCAAATAGTCCCAGCTGTAATAAATTTTGCTACAAAAATCGCAGAATCAATAAATTCTGTAAGAGCAACAGGTCTAAATGTTGATATAAGTGCACAAACCGAATTGTTAGAAGAAGTTTCTTCGCTAATGAGCGAATTTAAGAAAAACATCTCTGAACTTGAAAATGCAGTTAATGAAGCTTCAAATATGAATAGTGATTCTTATAGCAAGGCTTGCTATTACAGAGATGTAGTATTTACAAAAATGGGCATTTTAAGAGAAATTGGAGATAAACTTGAAACCATCGTAGATGCAGAATTGTGGCCACTACCAACATATGCCGACATGTTATTTAACATTTAACTTTTTACAGTGTCATCTAATTGGACATAAAAATTAATATTTTAAAATACAAAAGCAATGGCGCTTTTGCAACAGGCTAAAGCCTAAGGCAAAAGCGCCATTTTCTATGTTGGCTTAAAATAGAAAAATTTGGAGGAGGTTTATACAAAATGTTGAAGAAGATTTATTTGTTATTCTCTCTCATGTTTATGTTTTTAATTATACCAAAGTTAGTTTTTGCTTCTACAGGTAAAATCAATACAGGTGATACTGCTTTTGTGTTATTTTCTGCTGCGCTTGTTATGATTATGACTCCAGGACTTGCTTTCTTTTACGGTGGCATGGTTAGTAGTAAAAATGTAATAAGTACCATGATGCAAAGCTTTATAATTATCGCAATAGTATCAATCCAATGGATATTATTTGGTTTTTCATTATCGTTCGGAAGCGATGTAGGACATATAATAGGAAATTTACAATGGTTAGGGTTAAAAAATGTAGGATTTGAACCTTATGACGCATATTCTGCAACAATTCCTCTTATGGCATTTATGATTTACCAGTTGATGTTTGCAATAATTACACCTGCTCTTATAACAGGCGCTTTTGCTGAAAGAATGAGGTTTAGTGCGTTCTTATTATTTACTCTATTATGGACAACACTTGTATATGATCCTATTGCACACTGGGTATGGGGCAACGGGGGATGGCTTAGAAATCTTGGTACACTGGATTTTGCAGGAGGTACGGTTGTCCATATCAGTTCTGGTATTTCAGGTCTTATAGCAGCAATTTTAATTGGAAAGCGTAAAAATGTTAATATACTTCCCCATAATATGCCTATGGTTATTATGGGTACAGCAATTTTATGGTTTGGATGGTTTGGTTTTAATGGGGGGAGTGCGTTAGCAGTAAATGGAATAGCTGTTAATGCCTTTATAGTTACAAACACAGCAGCAGCAGCCGCTGCACTTGGATGGGTTATAGTTGAATGGAGAATAAATGGCAAACCGACACTTTTTGGTGCAGCAAGTGGAGCTGTAGCAGGACTTGTTGCAATAACACCTGCTGCAGGTTATGTAACTGCGGTATCAGCAATTATAATTGGTATTATTGCAGGAATATTGTGTTATTTCTCAGTAAATTACTTAAAACATAAATTTAAATATGATGATTCACTTGATGCTTTTGGCATACATGGTATTGGTGGTACATGGGGTGCTATAGCAACAGGTATATTTGCTACAAAAGTAGTAAATCCCGGAGGCGCGAATGGATTAATATATGGGAATGTACACCAATTTATAGTACAAATTATAGGTGTGATTGGGGTATATGTCTTTGCAGCTATAATGACATATTCCATACTTAAATTCATAAATCTATTTATGGACTTAAGAGTAAGTGATGAAGAAGAGGAAGTAGGTCTAGATATATCTCAACACGGTGAAGGAGCATATATTAATACGGAACTTAAGTATAATTATTTTAGTTATTATGATAATAATTAGGGAAAATAGTCTATATAGCATTACTTAAAAAAATAAGTTCTGAATAATCATAATTGTTTAACAAAGGAGAGGAGATAATGCAAGTTTTAATTATCCAACATGTAAGTCAGGAAGGACCAGGCCTTATAGCTGAAATTTTTTCGAAGAAAGGATGGAAGTTAGATATTCGCGTAATGAATCAACCTGGAGCTATTTTACCTAAAACGGTGGCTGACTATAATGCTGTGATAATATTGGGAGGTCCAATGGGAGCATACGAAGAAGAAAAGTACCCATATCTTTATCAAGTACAAGAACTTATACGCGATGCGATAGAAAGACGAATACCAGTATTAGGAATATGTTTGGGAGGGCAGCTTATTGCCATGGCGTTGGGAGCAACAGTTAAACCTAACCCGGCAAAAGAAATTGGGTGGTATAAAATACATTTGACAGAAGCAGGGGAAAAGGACTTTCTTTTTCAGGATTTGCCAGAAGAGTTTTGGGCTTTTCAATGGCATGGAGATACTTTTGAACTGCCTGAAAGGGCTGTTCTCCTTGCAGAAGGTGACACTTGTACTAACCAGGCTTTTGCTTATCAGGATTGTGCCTGGGCTTTACAATTTCACCCAGAAGTTACACCTATAATCGTTAGTTATTGGACTGAGATTTATCAAGAAGAACTTATAGAGTTTGCTGGACCAGGAGCAGTGGCTCAACTTAAAGAGGAGACAAAAAGACTGTGGGAAAAGAATCAGGAAGTTTTTTCCCGTTTTTGGGCGAATTTTTGCCGACTTTTGGATGTTTAGGGAGAAGAACGAGAACAATAGAAAGAGCATTGCAGATATAAAAAAGCACCCCCACTTTTTATCTGTAGAAAGTGGGTGTGTTGTCATTTTACATATAAGTTACCTATGATATTAAAGTATCTAACTGTTCTTTTGCCCACTACATTTAATTGAAGAATTAACCTAAAAATAATTTATGAATTTTTCATATTGACGTATTGCAAAATTGATAAAATATATTATAATTAACATAACACTCGTAATTTAGGATTGATAAGCATTTTGCTATAATTTGAGGACAATTTTAAACAGTAAACATTTTCGCTTGATGCAACTTTCAAAAAAAATATTGCATATAAAAATTTTTTAAGGGGGTTATAAAATGTTGAAGGAAGGTTATGTAAGAATACCTTCGGGATGTGCTATAAGTGGCATAATTGATCGCACTGGTCGTCTATTTTCGGGGCAATCTATAGCAGATTCCATCGCGACAATGCATGATAGGTCAAATGGTCTTGGAGGTGGTTTTGCTGCATATGGCATTTATCCTGATTTTAAAGATTACTTTGCATTTCATATGTTTTATGATGATTTGATAGCTAAACAGGAAACAGAGAATATTTTAAAAGCAAATTATATAGTCGCTTTAGAAGAAAAAATACCAACACGAAAAACGGCACATATTAAAAATGCACCATTAATTTACAGATATTTTGCTATACCAAGGCCAGAGAAATTGAAATTATCAGAACTGGATGAAAATGAATTTACAATTAAATTTGTATTTAATATAAACAGTAACATACCAGGCGCATATGTTTTTTCTAGCGGGAAAAATATGGGAGTATTTAAAGCAGTAGGTTACCCAGAAGATGTTGCAAATTTTTATAAATTGGAATCTTACAAAGGATATATGTGGTTGGCTCACGGTAGATTTCCAACGAATACACCAGGATGGTGGGGTGGTGCACATCCTTTTAATCTGTTAAATATCTCTGTTGTTCACAATGGCGAGCTTTCTTCCTACGATACTAATCGTAAATATTTAGAAGAGTTTGGATATATTTGCACCTTGCAAACTGATACAGAAGTTGCGGCATACATTTTTGATCTTCTATTAAGAAGACATGGTTTACCAATAGAACTTGCATGCAAAGTAGTTGCATCGCCTTTGTGGAAGCAGGTTGAAAGGATGTCACCAAAAGAAAAAATTTTATACACCAACCTGAAAATAATTTATGGAAGAGCTCTTTTAAATGGTCCGTTTTCGATGATAATAGCATATGAAGATGGCTTTGTGGCAATAAATGATAGAATTAAACTAAGGCCACTTACTGCTGCAAAAAAAGGCGATATGATATATGTAGCCAGCGAAGAGTCAGCAGTAAGGCAAGTATGCAAAAATCCTGAAAGCGTATGGATTCCTAGAGGTGGAGAACCTGTTATAGCTGAGCTCATACGTGACAACGAAAAAGAAATGTATTCTACAAAGGAGGTTACTGCATGAGTTTAAGCTACCTTACTCCAGAATTTAAAGTACTCAGAGATTACGATAAATGCATTAACTGTAAAGTTTGTATGAGACAGTGTTCATTTGAAGTTCACAGTTATGATGAACATCTAGATAAAATGATTTCAAATGATATGAATTGCGTAAATTGTCAAAGATGTGTCGTATTGTGTCCCACACAAGCTCTTACAATTATTAAACATCCTCAAACATTTAAAGAACATGCTAATTGGACTTACGATGCTATAAGAGATATATACAGACAGGCAGAAACGGGTGGAGTTCTTCTGTCATCCATGGGAAATGATAGGCCTTATCCTATATATTGGGATAAAATGGTTATAAATGCAAGCCAAGTTACAAACCCCTCTATAGACCCACTAAGAGAACCTATGGAATTAAGGGTATATATAGGTAGGAAGCTTGACAAAATAGAAGTAGACGAAAACCTTAATGTTAAAACAAAAATGCCTCCACAACTCAAACTTGAGACACCAATAATGTTTTCAGCAATGTCTTATGGTTCAATAAGTTACAATGCTCATGCAGCTTTGGCAAGAGCTGCTGAAGAGCTTGGGATACTTTATAATACTGGTGAAGGGGGGCTTCATGAGGACTTCCGGAAATATGGCAAAAACACAATTGTACAGGTCGCATCAGGTCGTTTTGGTGTTGATAGAGAATACCTTAATACTGCGGCGGCTATTGAAATAAAAATTGGTCAGGGTGCAAAGCCTGGGATAGGTGGTCATCTACCCGGTGAAAAGGTGAGTGAAGACATCTCGGCTACAAGGATGATACCACCTGGAAGTGATGCTATATCTCCTGCACCGCATCACGATATCTATTCAATTGAAGACCTTGCGCAGTTAATATATTCATTGAAGGAAGCTACCGATTATCAAAAACCTGTTGGTGTTAAAATTGCAGCAGTCAATAATGTGGCGGCAATAGCTTCGGGAATAGCAAGAGCTGGAGCAGATTATATAGCAATAGACGGATTTAGAGGTGGTACAGGGGCTGCTCCAAAGAGAATAAGGGATAACGTAGGAATTCCAATTGAATTTGCAATAGCTGCTGTAGATGCAAGACTCCGCTCTGAAGGTATAAGGCATACAGTATCTTTAGTTGCAGCGGGTAGTATTAGAAACAGTGCAGACATAGTCAAAGCAATAGCTCTTGGTGCAGATGCTGTTTACATTGCAACAGCTGCTTTGATTGCTTTGGGATGTCATATGTGCCAAAAATGCCATACTGGTAAGTGCAATTGGGGAATTGCTACTCAAGATCCTAACCTTGTTAAAAGATTAAACCCAGAAATCGGATATAAACGTCTTGTTAACCTTGTACAAGCATGGAGTCATGAAATAAAAGAAATGCTTGGTGGAATGGGTATAAATGATATTGAAAGTCTTAAAGGCAATAGGTTAATGCTTCGTGGCATAGGAATGACACAAAAGGAACTTGATATACTTGGCATTCTTGCTGCCGGCGAATAGGAGGTGGGAGGATGAAAACAATAAATGCGTCAGGAATTTATTATAGAGACCTTAATGAAATAATTAAAGAGTTAGTTCGTTCAGGTGAAGATATAATTAATTTAAAAAATGTCAATGGTCAGCGATATATAGGAGATAATTTATCTGGGACCACAAAAATAAATATAGAGGGTACACCTGGAAATGATATGGCAGCCTTTATGGATGGACTTACAATAGAAGTTTTTGGTAACGGACAGGATGCAATAGGAAATACAATGAATGATGGGAATATTATTATACATGGACATGCAGGTGATACCGTTGGTTACGGAATGAGAGGTGGTTCTATCTATATAAAAGATAGTGTTGGTTATAGAGTTGGCATACACATGAAAGAATACAAAGATAAAGTTCCCGTAATAGTTATTGGAGGAAGTGCAGGAGATTTCTTTGGTGAATATATGGCAGGTGGATGTATGATTGTGCTAAACTTGAAAAATGATGAAAATATAGTTGGAGAATATTGTGGTACAGGTATGCATGGAGGAGTTATATATTTGAGAGGAGATGTAGAAGACTATAAACTTGGAAAAGAAGTTATTAAAGAAAAGATAGATGACAAAGATTACGCGTTTATCCAAAAGTATGTTGAAAATTTTTGTCAATTTTTTGATTATGATTTTCAAAAGATTATGAATCATTCTTTTGTCAAATTGCATCCGATAGGCAAAAGACCTTATGGAAATATGTATGCATAATTCAGTTTGTTGACAAAGTAAAAAAATGTTCAAAGGAGATATTTTGCATCGGCACTCCGATGTCCCATTGACACTATTTTTCAAAATAATTATTGAATTCTTTTGCGCTTATGGTATAATTTACTTAAACAATTTACTTGAAACTAAATATGACAAGTGCTAGGGGAGCCAGAAAGTGGCTGAGAGGGGATTCGTTCCCGACCCTTTGAACCTGTCAGGGTAATGCCTGCGTAGGGAAGCATACTTTTTAGAACATTTGTAAAAATGCTCACCTAACAGGTGGGCTTATTTTACTATTTGGGGGGTGTTTTTATGAAATTAGCCCTTACTATTGCCGGTTATGACTCTGGGGGGAGACAGGCAGGGGCTATAAAACATTCAATGGGCATAGGGCATGGAGTAGGTCCACCAACCATTTTTGGAATATAGAAATAAGGAAGGTGTGAGATATGGACTTAACCCTTTATGCTATAACGGATAGGTCTTACATAAAGGATATGGATATTGCTGAGGCAGTAGAACTAGCAATAAAAGGTGGTGTAACAGTAATTCAACTGAGAGAAAAAGATATATCAAGTAGGGAATTTTATGAAATTGCTCTTAAAGTTAAAGAAGTGACAAAAAGAAATAAAATTCCTCTCATTATTAACGACAGAGTGGATATAGCTTTAGCAGTAGATGCAGATGGAGTTCACGTTGGACAGGAGGATTTGCCAGCAGATGTTGTAAGAAAAGTAATAGGTCATGATAAAATAGTAGGGGTATCAGCGAGGACAGTGGAAGAAGCTTTAAAAGCACAAAGAGATGGAGCGGATTATTTAGGAGTGGGAGCGGTGTTTAAGACTCCTACAAAGCCGGAGGCGGAAGCCATTGGAATAGAAGGACTGAAAAAGATAAAAGAGGCTGTTACTATTCCAGTCGTTGCAATAGGAGGTATAACAAAAGATAATGCCTATGAAGTCATGTTAAAGTCGGGAGTAGACGGGATATCTTCAGTTTCAGCTGTATTTTATGGGGATATAGAAAACAATACAAGAAAACTTTTGGAGGTTATAGCAAAGGCGATAAACGATAGGAGGAATTTTAAATGAAAAAAGAATTGTTGAAAGTTTTAAGAGAGAAAAAGCCTTTAGTTCACCATATTACAAATATAGTTACTGTCAATGATTGTGCTAATATAACATTGGCTATAGGAGCACTGCCAGTCATGGCACATGCCTTGGAAGAAGTAGAAGAAATGGTAAGTGCAGCAGATGCTTTAGTTTTAAATATAGGCACTCTTACAAATGAACAAGTAGAAGCGATGATAAAGGCAGGGAAGGCTGCAAATAGACTTAAAGTACCAGTTATATTAGACCCTGTTGGAGCGGGAGCTACGAAGTTTAGGACACAAAGCTCAAAAAAGATATTAGAAGAGGTAAAAATTTCTGTGATAAAAGGGAATAGTGCTGAGATTTCAATACTTGCAGGCAAAGGTGGGAAGATACGCGGTGTAGAATCTCAAAGCGTAGCTGATGATATTTCTGAAGCTGCAAAAGATTTAGCAAACGCGTACAACGTTGTAGTAGCAGTGTCAGGTGTTACTGACATAATTACTGATGGAAAAAGAATTGCGTATGTAAAAAATGGGCATCCTATGATGGGTACTATCACCGGCACAGGTTGTATGCTTACCTCTGTAGTAGCGAGCTTCTGCGGAGTATGTGAAGATTATTTTGCAGCTACAGTAGAAGCTTTTGTAGCTTTTGGAATAGCAGGGGAAAGAGCCGCTCAAAGCAGCAATGTCAAAGGGCCCGGCAGTTTTAAAGTGATATTTTTTGATGAGATATATAATCTCACGCCGGAGATAATAGAAAAAGATAAAAAAATTATTTTATAAATTTGCATTAAAGTTGTTTTAATAATAGAGGTAGTAATTTTTTTAGGATAACTAAACATTCTACAATTGATTGGATGGACAGCAGCCATGATTATACAATCAGCAAAAGCTTTTAATGGTGCCATTGGTATGTCTGTTAGTTATTCTTGACATATTAAAAAAACTTTGATAAAATGGTCTTGCGTAAATTCTTAATCAGCGGGGCTGGGGTTCGAGTCCTTAATGGCGCACCATTTTAATATGCGGGCATGGCGGAACTGGCAGACGCGCCAGACTTAGGATCTGGTGGGGTTACCTGTGGGGGTTCAAGTCCCTTTGCCCGCACCAATAAAAATTTAAGCGAGAAAAATATATATTTGACGGAGAAAATAATGCAGTAGGCATTATTTTTTTTGCATAAAATTATGACAACTTGAGTTTGATTCACCGTTTTTTTATGTTATAATATTATAAGTTTAGAAGATTTTATACGAAAGAAAGAGAATAGGAGGATTTACTTGAATGGGTGCGAGTCTTAAAAAATTAGAGAAAAGTATCGCGATGATTGAACTTACAATACCAAGTGAAAAGTTTGAAGAGGGTTTAAATTTTGCTTTTAAAAAGAATGCTTCAAAATTTAATGTACCGGGTTTTAGAAGAGGGAAAGCGCCAAGAGCAATTGTTGAAAGATATTATGGTGAAGGTGTCCTTTACGAAGATGCTGTAGAGTATGTTTTTGACGAAGCGTACAAGGAAGCTCTTAAAACATTTGATTTAGAGCCAGTAGATTATCCGAATATTAACATTTTACAAATCGGCAAAGGAAAAGACTTGATTTTGGAAGCAACTGTACCCGTCATGCCTGAGGTAGAGTTAGGTGAATATAAAGGCATAGAAATTGAAAAAATAGAGTATGATGTGTACGATGGGGATGTAGAATACGAATTAGAAAAATTAAGGCAGCAAAATGCGAGAATTATACCTATTGAAGGAAGAGCAGCAGAAAGTGGAGATATTTCTGTAATAGACTTTGAAGGCTTTATAGATGGCAAGCCTTTTGAAGGTGGCAAGGCGGAAAATTATCAATTAGAATTAGGTAGCAATACTTTTATTCCTGGCTTTGAAGACCAAATAATAGGCCATAATGTAAATGAGACTTTTGATGTAAGTGTAACTTTCCCTGAAGATTATAAGGTAGAAGAATTAAGAGGCAAATCGGCTGTTTTTAAAGTCACTCTTAAGGCTTTAAATAAAAAGGAATTGCCTGAATTGGATGACGAGTTTGCGAAAGATGTAAGTGAGTTTGAGACATTACAAGAGTTAAAAGCCGACATAAGAAAGAAATTAGAAGAGAAAAATAGATTAGATGCAGAAAATGAGATGAAAGAAAAAGTAGTAATGAAAGTTGTGGAAAATGCAAAAGTTGATATACCAGATGTTATGGTGGAAAGGCAAATAGATATTTCTTTGAGGGATTTAGATTATAATTTGAGATATCAAGGTTTGGATTTAAATAGCTATTTATCAATTACAGGGAAGACCTTAGAAAATTTAAGAAAAGAGATGTGGGATGGGGCTTTAAATAGAGTAAAAACTCAACTTGTCATAGACAAAATTGCCAAAGTGGAAAATATTCAAGTTACAGAGGAAGAATTAGAAAAAAGATTAAAGGAAATGGCAGAGAGTTACAGAATAAATCTGGAAGAATTCAAGAAAAGCTTGACTGAAAACCAGATAAATGGCATAAAAGAAGATATAGCGTATTATAAGACGATTGACTTTATTTTTAGTGAGTGTAAAATAATAAGTAAAGAGGAGTGATTATTATGAGTCTTGTACCTATTGTTGTAGAGCAGACAAATAGAGGCGAACGTTCTTACGATATATTTTCTCGCCTCTTGAAAGACAGAATTGTATTTTTAGGAGAAGAAATAAATGATACTACAGCAAGTTTAGTTATTGCTCAGCTTTTATTCTTGGAAGCTGAGGACCCAGACAAAGACATTTGGCTTTATATAAACAGTCCAGGCGGTTCAATAACTGCAGGATTTGCAATTTACGATACCATGCAGTATATAAAGCCAGATGTAGTGACTTTGTGCGTTGGAATGGCTGCATCTATGGCTGCATTTTTACTAGCAGCAGGTGCAAAAGGAAAGAGGTTTGCACTTCCTAACAGTGAAATAATGATTCATCAACCTTTAGGAGGAATGCAAGGCCAAGCTACAGACATAAAAATTCATGCAGAAAGGATTTTGAAATTAAGAGATAAGCTGGATAAAATATTAGCAGAAAATACGGGGCAACCTATTGAAAAGATAAAAGCTGATACTGAAAGAGACTTTTTCATGGACGCGGAGGAGGCAAAAGCTTACGGCATTATTGACGAGGTCCTTTTCAGGAAGAAAAAATAGCGCCCCGAAAGAGGTGGAATTATGGCTAAATACGATAATCAAAAACAATTAAAGTGTTCCTTTTGCGGAAAGACACAGGACCAGGTAAAGAGGCTAGTTGCAGGGCCTGGTGTGTATATTTGTGATGAATGCATTGAACTTTGCCAAGAAATCATAAATGAAGAATTTGAAGAAGATATGGATATGGGAATTGGAGAACTTCCGAAGCCAAAGGAAATAAAAGAATTTCTTGACCAATATGTAATTGGGCAGGAAAAGGCCAAAAAAGCTTTAGCTGTTGCTGTTTACAATCACTACAAGAGAATTAACAGCAGGATAAAGCCAGACGATGTAGAACTTCAAAAGAGCAATATTTTACTTTTAGGGCCCACAGGTTCTGGGAAAACCTTATTGGCTCAGACACTAGCAAAACTTCTAAATGTTCCTTTTGCAATAGCTGACGCAACTTCTCTAACTGAGGCTGGATACGTCGGTGAAGACGTAGAGAATATACTTTTAAAACTCATACAAGCAGCAGATTATGACATAGAAAAAGCTGAAAAAGGTATAATTTACATTGACGAAATAGATAAAATAGCGAGAAAGTCAGAAAATCCTTCTATTACTCGTGATGTCTCAGGAGAAGGCGTACAACAGGCTTTGTTAAAAATTTTAGAAGGGACCATTGCAAATGTGCCGCCACAAGGTGGGAGAAAACATCCTCATCAAGAGTTTATACAAATTGACACAACCAATATATTGTTTATATGTGGTGGCGCTTTTGAAGGCATAGAAAAAATAATAGAATCCCGAATAGGGAAAAAGAGCTTAGGATTTGGCGCAGAAGTACAGAGCAGAAAAGAAAAAGACTTAAGCGAGATTTTAAGTCATATAATGCCACAGGACCTTCTTAAATTCGGTATGATACCCGAGTTTATAGGAAGGGTGCCAATAGTAGTTACATTAGACCCATTGAGTAAGGGTGACTTAGTAAGGATTTTAACAGAACCCAAAAATGCGCTGACAAAACAATACGAAAAATTGTTTGAATTAGATGGGGTAAAACTTGAATTTGATAAGAAAGCTTTAGGGCTCATTGCAGATATGGCTTTGGAGAGAAAGACCGGCGCAAGAGGACTGAGGTCAATCTTAGAGGAAATTATGTTGGATGTAATGTACGAAATACCATCCAGTGACAACATAGAAAAGTGTATAATTACAGAGGAGACGGTACTAAAGAAGGCTCCGCCAACATTGGTTTACTCAGATGCTCAAAAAGCTAAAAAGAAAATAAAAAAGACGGAGTCTGTTTCGTAAAAAAATAAAATTTTTACATCAATCCCCCTTCTCCTTCACATACTAAAATAGTGAATGGGAAGGGGGCTTGGATTATATTGCATAAAAGAGGGTGAAGATATGACAGAAAAAAAGTATATATTGCCAATGATTCCTTTAAGAGGATTAACTATTTTTCCATACATGGTGCTTCATTTTGATATAGGAAGAGAAAAGACAATTAGGGCTTTGGAAGAAGCTTTTCTGAAAAATCAGTTGATATTTGTTACAACGCAAAAAGAAGCTGAGATAGAAGACCCTTCTATTGATGACGTTTACAAAGTTGGCACTATTACAAAAGTCAAACAGATGCTAAAACTGCCTGGAGAACTTATAAGAGTTTTGGTAGAAGGGATAAGTCGTGCTGAAATTCAGCAAGTGATAAGAGATGATGAATTTTTTGAAGTAGAAGTTATAGAAAAAGAAGAGCAAAAAGAAATTGAAAAGACACCAGAGCTTGAAGCTTTAATGAGAAGTGTTATTTCTGCTTTTGAAGAATATGTAAATATGACTTCGAGACTGCCTATAGATAGTTTATACAGTGTTATAAGCATAGAAGAGCCTGGAAGACTTGCAGATATGATTGCGGCTCACATATCTTTAAATACAAATCAAAGTCAGCAGCTCTTGGAGTGTTTTGATGTAAATAAAAGGCTAGAGACTCTTTTAGGGTTTTTAATGAAGGAATTAGAAATACTAAACATTGAAAGAGAGATAAATGCCAAAGTTAGAAGTCAAATTGACAAATTACAGAAGGAATATTATTTAAGAGAACAGTTAAAAGCTATAAAAGCTGAATTAGGAGAGACAGATGAGATTGACCAAGAGATTGAGGAGTATGAAAAGAAAATAAATGAAAAAGATTTACCCGAAGAGGTTAGAAAAAAGGCGAAAGAGGAATTAAAACGCCTTTCTAAAATGGCGCCTGGTTCTGCAGAAGCTTCTGTAGTGCGAACTTATTTGGATTGGATTTTGGATTTGCCATGGAATTACGAAACAGAAGATATTTTAGATTTAAAAAGAGCACAAAAAATATTGGATGAGGACCATTACGGCTTAAAGAAAGTAAAAGAGAGGATAATAGAGTTTTTAGCAGTTAGAAGTTTTTACAACAAAATTAAAAGTCCTATTTTATGCCTTGTAGGTCCTCCAGGTGTTGGTAAGACTTCATTAGGCAGGTCTATAGCGCGGGCTATGAACAGAAAATTTGTTAGATTATCCCTTGGTGGAGTGAGAGATGAAGCAGAAATAAGGGGACATAGGCGTACCTACGTCGGAGCTATACCAGGAGGTATTATAAATTCCATAAAAATAGCCGGTTCAAAAAATCCTGTTTTTTTACTGGATGAAATAGATAAAATGAGCTCAGATTTTAGAGGAGACCCTGCCTCTGCAATGCTTGAAGTTCTTGACCCAGAACAAAACTTCACTTTTAGAGACCATTATCTTGATTTACCTTTTGACCTTTCAAAGGTATTGTTTATAACAACGGCTAATACAGTAGATACCATACCGGCACCTCTTTTAGATAGAATGGAAGTTATATATGTTTCTGGATATACTGAAGAAGAAAAACTTCATATTGCAAAAGATTATTTAATACCTAAAATTTTAAAAGAACATGGGGTGCCAGATAACAAAATATTAATCCAAGAATCTGCTATTTACGGAATAATTTCAGAATATACTCGCGAAGCAGGAGTAAGAGGCTTAGAGAAGAATTTATCTCAAATTGTGAGGAAAGCTATAAAGAAGATAGTTGAAGAAAACGTACAAGTAGTAAAAGTGGGAAAAAGAAATCTACAGTCTTATTTAGGCAAGCCTATTTACCGCCCTGATAAAGCAGATCAAAAATACGAAGTAGGGACAGTTTTTGGACTTGCATGGACAAGGATAGGGGGAGAAATTTTAACTGTAGAAGCTTCTATAATGCCAGGAAGTGGCAAGCTCAATCTCACAGGGCAATTAGGGGATGTCATGAAGGAATCTGCACAAGCTGGTTTTAGCTATATAAGGGCGAATGCCGAGAAACTGAATATAGATAAAGATTTTTACAAAAATGTCGATATACATATACACGTACCTGAAGGTGCAATTCCAAAAGATGGTCCTTCAGCGGGAATAACTATGGTTACTGCTATGGTGTCTGCACTTAAAAAAGTTCCTGTAAAAAAAGATGTAGCTATGACAGGAGAAATAACTTTAACCGGCAAAGTTTTACCTATAGGAGGAGTAAAGGAAAAAGTTTTAGCAGCTCACAGAGCAGGGATACGCAAGGTTATACTTCCTTTGGAAAATAAAAGAGATTTGGATGAAATTCCTCAAAGCGTAAAGAAAAAATTAGAATTTAAATTTGTTGAAAAAATTGATGAAGTTCTTGACTATGCCTTGTCTAAGGAGGGCATTTATGAAAATTAAAACTGTAGAGCTGGTTCGTACTGCCTTTAGTGAAGAGCAGTATCCTAAAGATAATTTTCCTCAGATAGTAATCGTAGGAAGGTCAAATGTGGGCAAATCCACTTTGATAAATACTGTATTAAACAGAAAAAATCTCGCAAAGACAAGTTCTAAACCTGGAAAAACTAGGGGCATAAATTTTTATTTGATAAATGATGGTTTTTATTTAGTAGACTTGCCGGGATATGGGTATGCAAAAGTTTCAAAAGAAATGAAGAAACACTGGGCACATAACATAGAGACTTTTCTAAATACGTCTAAGAATCTGCGGCATGCTTTGCTTTTAATAGATATACGTCGAACTCCTACAGAAGAGGATTTTTTAATGATAAATTGGTTTAGACATAAAGAGTTACCTTTTACAGTAGTATTAACAAAAGCTGATAAGGTCAATAAATCAGAGATAGTAAATGCAGTAGAAGGCATTTGTAAAACTTTTAACATTGATAGCGAAAGAATTATAGTTTTTTCTTCTTTAAAGAAAATGGGAGTATCCCAACTATTATCAATTTTTGAGGAGTGGACAAAAAAATAAATTTTTGATTATTTTTGGTGAAATAAAAAATTAGCATTAAAATTGTTGTGTTAGAACATTATAAGGGGTATAATTTTTATTAACCATTGATAAAAATTTTTGTTTTTATTTGTGCGGAGGGAGAAAATAATGAAAGGGGTATTAGAAAGTAAAATAAACGAAGAAATGATTAAACTCACAAAAGAAGCAATTGGAAGAGGTGCAGAGGCAGCAAAAACCCGAATTTGCGAGGATATGATTATTGTAAGGCTTATTAAATCTTTGAGCCATGAGGAGATGCAAATTATATCTACTGAAGAGGGTAAAAGGCTGGTAAAACAATTAAGGGAACTATTGGATGAAATATTAAAACCCAAGTTTAAGGAGATGATAATGCGCCTTACAGGTTGTAATGTTATGGGCATCTATAAGGATATGAATCCTCAAAAAGGAGAATACGTCTATCTATTTGTGTTAGACAAAAATCTAGAAGAAGAGTTGCGAAGCAGGTAAAAATCAAATAAATTGTTAGTTTTTAACAGCACAGTAAATATACTAAATTGACAATCTTTTGCAATAAATATATAATTGTATATGTTGAGGATATATAAGAGGAGGTGAGGTTATTGGAGATAGGATCTTCAGTGGTATTTACTATACCATTATTGGGAGGTATTCCCATTACAGAAACAATAGTGGTAGAATGGATTATAATGGCTGTATTAATTTTGGGTGCTGCTGTTGGTACTAAGGGATGGAAGCTTGTTCCTGAGAGTGCACAAAGTGCACAAAATGTTGTAGAGCTTATGGTGGAGGGATTTAATAAATTTGTAGAAGGGGCTTTAGGAGAACACTGGAGAAATTATGCTCCTTATTTAGGAACTGTAGCAGCTTTTTTGACTTTATCTAATACTATAAGCATTTTTGGTTTAACCCCTCCTACAAAGGACTTTAGTACCACTTCTGCTCTTGCTATTATGTCAATTACCACAGTTGTCATAGCTTCAATAAGAGCAAAAGGCTTTACAGGCTATTTAAAGTATTTTTTTAAGTCTCCTATAAACCTTTTTATTAATGTTTTAGATTTATTTGTAAGACCCTTATCTCTGGCTGCGCGACTTTTTGGCAACATCTTTGCAGCAGTTATAATAATGGAGCTTATTGAAAAGGCTGTGCCAATAGTAGTTCCTGCAGTATTTAGTTTATATTTTGACCTTTTTGATGGATTATTACAGATGTTGGTATTTGTGTTTTTGACAATGTTATATATTGAAGAAGCTATAGAATAATGTATAATAAAAATAATGAAATGATTAAAAAATTTTAATAAAACAAAAAAGAAAAGGAGAGGATTTAAATGGATTTAGTAGCTATAGCAGCAGCTATTGCTGCATTAACAGGTATGGGTGCAGGTATTGGTATAAGTATTGCGACAGGAAAAGCAGTTGAAGCTGTGGCAAGGCAGCCGGAAGCAGGTGGAAGGATTATGCAACTTCTTTTGTTAGGTGGTGCTCTTGCAGAGGCAACAGCCATTTACGGGTTGCTTGTGGCGATTATGTTAATAATGTTCAAACCATAATTTAAAAAAGTCCTTCAATAAATTTCCTAATGAAAGAAGGGAATAAGTTGGCTCTTTTCAATGTTTGGACGTTCGTTATTACAATAATTAACCTATTGGTACTCTACTTTATCTTAAAAAGGCTTTTATTTAAACCCGTAACTAAATTTCTAGAAGATAGGGAAAATAAAATTAAATCCTCTTTAGAAGAGGCTGACAAGGAAAGACAAGAGGCCTACAGTTTAAAAGCTAAGTACGAAGAATTACTAAAAAATGCTGATAATGAAGGAAAAGCTATTATTGAGAAGGCACAGAAGGCAGCAGAAGACAAAGCAAACAAAATTATAGAAAATGCCAATAAAGAGGCAGAAAATATAATAGAAAAGGCAAAAGAAGAGGCAATGTTAGAGAAAATCAAAGCTATGCATGATTTAAGGACAGAGATATCGCAATTAGTCATAGATGCCGCTTCCCGTGTGCTTAAAAAAAAGCTACCTGTTGCTGACGAAGACCTCATCAATGAGGTTATCGAGGAGGCGGGGGCATCATGGCACAACTAATCGCGAAGAGATACGCTTATGCCTTTTTTGATGTTGCGAAGCAGCGAAATAAAGTGAAAGAGTATTATGAGGAGTTAAATAAAGCAATTGAAATTTTTCAGGTGGATAAAGTAAAGCGGATTTTTAAGAATAAAAGTATTGATAAAGCAAAGAAAATGGAATTTGTGGAGCAGATTTTAAAGGATACCGATAAAGAAGTTATCAATTTTATCAAAATAATAATATCAAAACATAGAGAAGGTCTAATTGAAGACATTGGAAAGGAGTTTAAAAAGCTATACAAAGAGCATTTTAATATTGCAGATGTAAAAGTCGTTTCTGCATATCCACTAAAAGAAGAAGTATTGCAAAAGCTTCAAGAAAAATTAGAGAAAAAGTTAGAAAGACACATCAATATCGAACCAATAGTAGATAAAAGCATACTAGGCGGTTTAAAACTTATTATTGGGAATACAATAATCGATGGTTCAGTCAAAGCAAGACTTACTGCACTTCTAAAAAATATGCAACAAGCTGTGTAAAATGAATTTAAGAAGGTGAAAGAATATGAGCATAAGACCTGAAGAAATAAGCTCAGTTATAGAAGAAAAAATAAAAAATTTCGATTTTAACCTTGAAACACAGGAAATTGGACACGTCATCCAATCAGGTGATGGAATAGCGAGGATTTATGGCCTTGACAATGCTATTTACGGAGAAATGGTGGAGTTTGAAAGTGGAATCGTTGGAATGGTCTTAAATCTTGAAGAAGATACCGTGGGTGTTGTTGTTCTTGGAGACCCCGAAAAAGTTAAAGAAGGGGATATAGTAAAAAGAACAGGCAGAATCATGGAAGTGCCTGTTGGAAAAGAAATGTTAGGAAGAGTTGTAAATCCTTTAGGGGAGCCCATTGATGGTAAAGGGCCAATAAACTATGAAGCAAAACGCCCCATTGAATATCCTGCTCCACCAATAGTAAGAAGGAAATCTGTGGATACACCTTTACAAACAGGTATTTTAGCTATAGATTCTATGATCCCTATAGGAAGAGGGCAGAGAGAATTAATAATTGGAGATAGGCAAACAGGTAAAACTGCTATTGCTATAGATACTATAATAAATCAAAAAGACAAAGGAGTATATTGTATATATGTAGCTATTGGGCAAAAAGCTTCAACTGTTGCAGGAATTGTAAACATGTTAGAAAAGTATGGGGCTATGGAATATACAACAGTTGTCGCATCGACTGCCAGTGATTCAGCTGCACTTCAGTATATTGCTCCGTATGCAGGTTGCGCTATGGGAGAACATTTTATGTATCAAGGCAAAGATGTACTGGTAGTTTATGATGACCTTTCAAAGCATGCTATTGCTTATAGAACTATATCCTTGCTTTTGAGAAGGCCACCTGGAAGAGAAGCATACCCTGGTGATGTATTTTACCTTCATTCAAGGCTTCTTGAGCGTTCTGCAAGACTTGCAGATGAATATGGGGGAGGTTCTTTGACGGCACTCCCAATTGTTGAGACATTGGCGGGAGATATATCTGCATACATTCCTACAAATGTAATTTCAATCACAGATGGACAAATATACCTTGAGTCGGAGCTTTTCTATTCAGGAATAAGACCAGCTATAAATGTGGGTCTATCTGTATCCCGTGTTGGCGGTGCCGCACAAATAAAGGCCATGAAAAAAGTAGCTGGCCGATTAAGATTGGAACTTTCCCAGTATAGAGAGCTACAAGTTTTTGCTAGGTTTGGTTCGGATTTGGATAAAGCAACACTTGAAGTTTTAAGACAAGGAGAAAGGATTGTTGAAATTACCAAACAGCCTCAATATCAACCTATGCCTGTTGAAGACCAAGTAATAGCTATATACACAGTGATGAATCGATATGTCACTGATATTGAAGTGGATAAGGTGAGACCTTTTGTAAAAGGGCTCTTAGATTTTTTGGATTCAAATTATCCGGAAATAAAACAATCTATAAGAGAGACAAAAGATTTAATTTCCGAGACAGAAGAAAAATTAAAAGCTGCAATTGTAGAGTATAAGGAAAAGTATGCCGCAAAGGGTGATAATTAATGGGAAAGCGAGATATATCGTTGCGGATTAAAAGTGTTAAAGAAACTCGCAAAATTACAAGAGCGATGTATTTAATATCGGCTTCAAAATTTCAAAAAGCAAAGGTCATGTTAGACAATGTGAGACCTTATTATAATAAGGTTCAGCTTACAATGAAAGACATATTGCTTCATACAGGGAAAGTTACTTCCCGCTATCTTGAAAGAAAAGAAGATGACAAAGAGAATAAGAGGAAATCTTTAATAGTTGTAACAGGAGACAAGGGCCTTTGCGGCGCTTACAATCACAATGTTATAAAAAAAGCTGAAGAACTTATTGGCAAAGAAAACGTAAATTTAATGGTGATAGGAGAAGTTGGGAGACGTTATTTTATCAAAAAAGGTTATAATGTAGATATTGAATTTTTATACACCGCTCAGAATCCAACTACAGCCATAGCAGGAGAAATTAGCGATGTCATATTAAATGCTTACAATAGAGGGCTGACAGATGAAATATCTATTGTTTATACTGAAATGCAAGGACTTGTACAGAAGGTAAAGGTTTTAAGACTTTTACCTTTAGACATTGACAACTTTATGTCGTTAGCCAATGAAGGAGAAGAAGCTGAAAAGAATGAAGTAGCAATTGACGATGACATGATATACGAGCCTTCTGCTTCAGAAGTTTTTGATGTGCTTGTTCCTGAGTATCTCAAAGGTCTCATATACAGTATACTTGTTCAGGCTTTTGCTTCAGAGCATTTTGCAAGGATGATTGCAATGGATGGAGCAACGTCAAATGCCGATAAAATGATAAACAGACTTACTTTAGAGTATAATAAACTCAGGCAAGCTTCTATTACTCAGGAAATATCAGAAATAGTCGCAGGGGCATCTGTATAAAAGGAGATGATAAATTGAAGAAGGGGTATATTACACAGGTCATTGGTCCTGTTGTTGATATAAGATTTGAAGGGGAACTTCCTCCTATAAACAACGCCATAAAAATACCTATGGACGACAGAGAATTAGTTGTAGAAGTATCTCAGCATATAGGAGACAATGTAGTAAGATGTGTTGCAATGGCTTCAACAGATGGCTTAAAAAGAGGTATGGAATGTATAGATACAGGCAGTCCTATAATGGTTCCTGTTGGTAAAGGGACTTTAGGCAGAATGTTTAATGTATTGGGGCAGCCTATAGATGAGTTGGGAGAAGTCGAAGGCGTGAAGTACATGTCAATTCACAGAAAAGCACCGCCTTTTGAAGAACAAAGCCCTGCTACTGAAATTTTGGAGACGGGTATTAAAGTAATAGACTTACTTACTCCTTATCCAAAAGGCGGTAAAATAGGGCTTTTTGGTGGTGCAGGTGTTGGCAAAACTGTCTTAATAATGGAGCTGATACGAAATGTAGCGATAGAACATGGTGGTTATTCAATCTTTACAGGTGTTGGTGAAAGGTCTCGTGAAGGAAACGAATTGTGGCATGAAATGCATGAATCAGGGGTTATAGACAAGACTGCTTTTGTATTTGGACAAATGAATGAACCGCCGGGAGCCAGAATGAGAGTAGGTCTTGCAGGGCTTACAATGGCAGAATATTTTAGAGATGAAGAGCATCAAGACGTTCTTTTATTCATAGACAATATATTCAGGTTTGTCCAAGCGGGTTCAGAAGTTTCAGCTCTTTTAGGAAGAATGCCCTCTGCCGTTGGATATCAACCTACATTGGCTACAGACTTAGGCCTTTTACAAGAAAGGATTACTTCTACAAAGAAAGGGTCTATTACCTCAGTTCAGGCTGTTTACGTACCTGCTGATGACTTAACTGACCCAGCACCAGCTACAACTTTTACCCACTTAGATGCTACAACAGTTTTGTCAAGAAGTATTGCAGAAATGGGAATTTATCCTGCAGTAGACCCTTTAGATTCTACTTCACGTATATTGGAACCTCATATAGTAGGAGAAGAACACTATTATGTTGCGAGAAAAGTGCAAGAGATTTTGCAGAGGTATAAAGAATTGCAGGATATAATTGCTATATTGGGTATGGAAGAGCTTACAGAGGAAGATAAACTCATAGTTTACAGAGCAAGAAAGATACAGAGGTTTTTATCACAGCCTTTCTTTGTAGCAGAAACTTTTACTGGAACACCTGGCAAATATGTGCCGCTGAAAGAGACGATAAGAGGATTTAAGAAAATTGTAGAGGGAGAAATGGACGATATCCCAGAGGCTGCTTTCTACATGGTAGGAAACATAGACGAAGTCTACGAGAAAGCTGAAAAAATGAAATGAGGTGAAAAGAATGGATAAAAATTTTCACCTCGAGGTTTTAACTCCTCATAGAAAATTTTACGAAGGGGATGTGGAAGGAATAATAGTGACCATAACCACAGGTCAAATAGGTATTTTAAAAGGCCACATTCCCATGACAGCAGCCATAGGTACAGGTACTTTACAGATAAAAAAAGGCGGACAGTGGAGAGAAGCTTTTATTTCTGGCGGCTTTATGGAAGTCAAAAGAGACAGTGTGACAATCTTGTCCAGTGCAGTAGAATGGCCAGAAGAAATTGATATAGCTCGTGCTCAAGCAGCCAAAGAAAGAGCAGAAGAAAAACTTAGGCAAAAAAGAAGCAAACAGGAACATCTTCTGGCAGAAGCAGCCTTAAAGAGGGCTTTAATGAGATTGCAGATTGCTAGTAAATATCAAAAAATGTAAAAATAAACCTTCCTACTGATGATTTTTAAAAAGCAGTAGGAAGGTTTTTATTATTTACTCACTTCTTTTTCGGGCAGTTCGGAAAGCACTATACCTGCAAACATAAAAATTCCGCCTATTATTGCTCTAAAAGACATCACTTCTCCCGCAATTAAAAAAGCAGCTATTGCAGCGAAAACTGGCTCCAGTGCGAATATCAAAGCTGTATGAGTGGCAGTAGTGTAGGCTTGCATCGTGTTTTGGGCAACATATGCAAACGCAGTTGCGAATACCCCTGTTATTATTATAGCTGACCATATATCAAGAGAAGTGGGTATAAAAGGCTTTTCAAATATCAAACTTACAATGCCACTTAAGAGTGCCACTATTCCAATTTGAATGGTAGCAAGTAGGTATGTGTCCATCTTTGACGCGTATTTTGATATCAAAACTATGTGCATGGCAAAGGCAAAGGCGCAGAGAAGAGTAAGAAAATCTCCTATATTGATACTGAGGTCAATATTTGTTGTAAGAAGTATAAGGCCTGTAAAAGCAAGCACTACTCCCACGGTAGCTGCCTTGGTGGGTTTTCTTTTAAGGAGTATGGCCTCCAGTATGGGTACTAATACTACGCTAAACCCTGTTATAAATCCTGATTTAGACGCTGTAGTGTATTTAAGTCCCATTGTCTGAAAGGCATAACCTAAAAAAAGCATCGTCCCAATTACTGAAGCAACAGCCAATGTTTTTTTGTCAACGGTTTTTAACTTTTTATAGAAGATTATTGCAAGAAGCGAAAAAGCCAATAAAAAGCGTATAAAAAGAAAATTGTATACAGGAAGTGTCTGAATAGCATTTTTGACTATTATAAATGTAGCCCCCCACACCATAGTTACTACGGTGAGCACAATGTCGCTTTTTAATTGTTTGGACAACTTAAATTCCTCCTCAGAAGTTACTTAAAAATCATAGTTTAAAGTTGTGAACGATTGGCATACGTCTTCCTGTTCCAAAGGTTTTGGTGGTGATTTTGAGTCCAGGTGCTGCTTGCTTTCTTTTGTACTCTACGCTGTTGACTTTATTTATAACATCTTTTACCAATCTTTCATCATATCCTTTTTCTATTATTTCTTTTGCTGACTTGTTTTCCTCTATATACATTTTTAATATTTCATCCAAAATCTTGTAAGGAGGCAATGAGTCTTCATCTTTTTGATTAGGTCTTAATTCTGCAGAAGGAATTTTTTCAATTATAGAAATTGGAATTATTTCTCTTTCTCTGTTTATATATCTCGCAAGTTCGTATATCATTGTCTTAGGTACATCTGCAATTGGTGCGAGACTTCCGCTCATATCCCCGTAAAGAGTGCAATATCCCATTGCTAATTCTGATTTATTTCCTGTAGTTAAAACAATGTGTCCTTCCCTATTTGATATAAACATTAAATAATTACCTCTTATTCTTGCTTGTATGTTTTCTTCTGCCAGGTCACCTATAACTTTGTTATCCCCATTGAAAACAGATAAATAACTTTTGAACACAGGCTCTATTGGGATTACTCTAAATTCAACTCCCAAATTTTCAGCCAGTATTCTTGCATCAGTTTTACTTCCTTCAGAGGAATATCTTGAAGGCATTGAAACTGTAAGAACATTTTCTTTTCCTAAAGCTTCTACTGCAATGGCACAAACTACTGCAGAATCTATTCCTCCGCTTAAGCCTACTACTGCTTTTTTAAAACCCGATTTTTTACAATAATCTCTTACACCAACTACGAGAGCATTGTATACCCATGATATATCCTCTTTTATCTCAGGTAACTCTCTAAAATTTTTAAGCTCTTCCATATCGACAATTTTAATGTCTTCCTCAAAAGCTTTAAGCTGCACTACTCTTTTGCCTTTTTCATTTACTACAAAGCTAGAACCGTCAAATATCAATTCATCATTAGCACCAACTTGATTCACGTAAACGAAAGGAATTGTGTACTTTTTTATTTTTTTCTCTATCATTTCTACTCTCATATTTTGCTTACCCAAGTAGTAAGGAGATGCTGAAATATTTATAAAAATATCAGGTTTTAGCTTAAATTGTTCTTCCAAAACATCAACAGAATAATCTACATTTGGCTCAAAAACATAATCTTTCCATATGTCTTCACATATATTAACTCCTAATCTTACTCCTTTAAAAGGAGTTACCTTTCTTATTTGTGCTGGTTTGAAATACCTTTTTTCATCAAATACGTCATAGTTGGGAAGTAAAGTCTTATCAAAAACCTCGACTATTTTACCATCATAAATAAAAAAAGCAGAATTATAAAGATTGCCTTCTGTGTCTTGTCTTACAGTACCAAGTATTACTCCGATTTGATAAGTAGCGGGCAAGATTATTTCATTTATATATTTTTCATTGGCCTCTAAAAAATCTTGCATAAGCAAAAAGTCCTTAGGAGGATAACCTACAGTAGCTAGTTCAGGGAACACCACAAGGTCAGCTTTTTGGTATTTTGCTGTATTTATAAACCCTATTATCTTTTTAAAGTTTCCTTTTATATCTCCTACAACTGGATTTATTTGTGCTAATGCAATTTTCATTAGTTTTCACCCCGCATTTATAGTACTACAATACATATTTTAGCACATAAAAAGGCAAAAAACACTGTTTTCTACCTCCATCTTATCAGCTTTTTTTCAAGATACACTATAAAAATGTACATCAAGGCAGAAAGTATTGAGAGTATCAGGACACTTGTCATTACCAAATCCAACTTAAAAATTTGACCGCCGTAGACAATCAAATATCCCAAACCTGCTTTAGAAACTAAGAATTCTCCTGTAATTACTCCCACCCAGGAAAGTCCGATGTTTATTTTTATGGCGGAAATAATCGTTGGGATACTGGCGGGAAGAATACATTTTGTAAGTATTTGCATTTTTGTGGCACCAAAAGTCTTTAAAAGTTTTATTTTTTCGTCGTCAACTTCTTTAAAACCCGTTTGTAAACTGATTATAGTTACTATCAATGAAATAGCGAGAGCCATTGTAATTATTGGAGCTTCTCCATTTCCCATCCAAACTATAAATATAGGACCCAGTGCAATTTTAGGGAGGCTATTAAGTACAACCAAATAAGGTTCTGCTACTTTTGACAAAAAGTCTGACCACCACAGAAGTATAGCGATTATCATGCCAATTACTGTACCTAGAGTAAAACCTATTATCGTTTCACTTAAAGTTACCCATATGTGCATAAAAAGAGAACCATTCTGACTTAAAATCATCATAGTTTTTAACATTCTTGAAGGCTGGCTGACTAAAAAAGGGTCTACAATTTTATACCTTGCGACAATTTCCCATGTAGCGAAAAAGACGATTAATAGCGCAAATTGAGTAACTCGTATTAATACATTTTTTCTCTTTACTTTTTTTAGAAATTCCCTGTGCTCTTTTGAAATATGAGGGGTTGCTGCTTCATACATGGACATCCAACTCCTTCCAAATAGAATTAAAATATTCTCTAAACTCAGGAGCTTTTCTGCAGCCTATGGGAGTTCGATCTTCGCAAGTTAAAACAATATCATAAATCTTTTTTACATGGGCAGGCCTATTTGATAGCACTACAATTCTGTTACACATAGAAATTGCCTCTGAGATATCGTGAGTTACTATGACCGCGGTTTTTTGCTCATATTTAAGAATTTTATACACTTCATCGGATATAGCAAGTCTTGTTTGGTAGTCTAAAGCAGAAAAGGCCTCATCTAGTAGAAGTATGTCTGGTTTTAAAGCCAATGTCCTTATGAGAGCGGCTCTTTGTCGCATCCCACCTGACAATTGATTAGGATAATGGTTTTTAAACTCGCCGAGGCCGTATTTTACAAGCAAACCTTCTACGTATTTTTTAGACTCTTCTGTTAGACTTTTTTGTATTTCAAGTCCAAGTAGCGCATTTTGCCATATATTTCGCCATTCAAAAAGATGGTCTTTTTGAAGCATATAGCCTATTTTTCCATTTACCTCTACACTTCCGTAAGAAGGCTTTAAAAGACCAGAAATAATAGAAAGAAGAGTAGATTTGCCACAACCAGAAGGGCCTATAATCCCTACAAATTCTCCTTCGTACACATCAAAAGAAATATTTTTTAAAGCTTCTGTTTCACCCTCTAAAGTGTGATAATTAAAGGATACATCTTTGAGGTTTACCATTATTTTATTCATAAAAGCACTCCCTTCTATGTGAAAAGTCAGTTAATAAAAGGGGAATTGTGCTCAATATGGAATGACATATTGAACACAATTTAAAACTTTACTTTTTGTTCATTTTTTCAGCTTTTTCAGCGAAAGTGTTGTTGGTTAGAAGATGTGGGTCCACCTTTTCTTTTATTACACCTGCATCTAAAAGTATATTTTGTAGAAAATCAAAGTCTTCAACTTTCATTTTTAGAGTAGTGCCCCAGGTGTTTTGATTTTTGTACCTTTCAATTGCTGTTGCCATAAGGTTTACATCAGCATCTGGGAAGAAAGGCTTAATTGCTTCTGCTACTTCTTTAGGAGAATGAGATTCCACCCACAGCATTCCTTTATACACTGCATTTACAAAACGCTGTATTATATCGGGATGTTTTTCAATGTAGCTTTTTCTTGCATTAAAAGTCGTATAAGGAACTTCATGACTGGAAGCGCCAACTGATGCTACAATGTATCCACCTTTTTGTTTTTCAACTAGGGAAGCTGTAGGTTCAAATAACGCGACGTAATCAGCATCGGAAGACATAAAAGCTCCCGCTGCAGCTGTAAATTGAAGATTGGTGATGAGGGTTAAATCTGTTTTTGGATTTATGCCGTGCTCTTTTAAAATGTATTCCAGTGTCATTTGAGGCATTCCGCCAGGCCTTCCACCTATTACCTTTTTGCCTCTTAAATTTTCCCATTTAAAGTCCGGTTCAGGCTTTTTTCCTAAAAGGAAAGACCCATCTTTTCGTGTGAGCTGCCCAAAGTTTACAAGATAATCATCTCTACCTTCTTTAAGTACGTATACAGTGGTTTCGGGTCCTTGAAGTCCTATGTCTGCTGTGCCAGATAAAACGGCCGTTGCAGCTTTATCTGACCCTTGAGCAGTTGTAATGACGAGTTCCAGCCCCTGTTCTTTGAAAAAGCCTTGGCTTACAGCTACGTAATAGGGAGCGTAAAAAATAGAATGGACTGTTTCTACAAAATTAATTTTTGTAAGTTTTTGACTTTTATTTGTACACCCTGAAAATAAAGAAACTGTAAGGGCTAATACTAACAGGAATACAATTAAGTACTTAAGCCTCATACCCATCCCCCTTTTTCTATTTTCACTTTATTATATTCTTTCAATTAAAATGTGTGATTGAGGCAAATTATGCCTTTTTGCGATTTTAAATTTGTAATTGATAGTTTGATAAAAAGAAGGAAAAGTGAAATTTTTGTCGAATATGTATATACTGTGGTCTTAATGGATTAAAATGCTACAAGAAAAGGGGATTGAAAATGGCGCAAAAAGTAGCTGTAAAAAAAGGAAAGACATTAAAAAAACAAACAAAAAAGGCATATAGAAGTTTTGCAAGCTTAGACACAATATTTTATATATTGCTTTTAGTTCTCGTATTTTATCCACCTTTTTTTAGAGGCATGTACTTTGAAAAAGAAATGTTTCCCACGATTGCATTGACTTCTGCGGTATTTATTATATGGGCTATTTTTAAAATTGTGCAAAAAGAACCCATAATAAGTACTAGCTTAGACTACGCTGCTTTATCTCTTGTAGGGGCGTATATAATCTCTAGTTTTTTTGCTGTAAATATAAGGGCGGGCATAGGGGAAGTTTTGAGATATTTTGATTATTTGTTCATGTATTTTATGGTTAGTAGAACCGTAAAAGATAACAAAAAAATTTTTATGCTGTTAAATGTGCTAGTTTTAAGCTCTTTTGTAGTAGCGGTTGTGGGGCTGGGATCTTCAGTTAATCTCATCCACTACAATGGTTCATGGGTAGGAGGCAGGATAAACTCTACTTTTCAGTACCCCAATACAACAGCTTCATTTTTGATGGCTTTTTTCCTTGTCAATTTAGCTTTAATTTCTTATACTGATAATAAATATTTAAAGGCAATATACGGCGTAACTGCTTATACACAGTTTTACGCCTATGTATTTACCTTATCTCGCGGAGCATGGCTTATGCTTCCTTTTCTTGGCATTATCCTTATGTTTTTGATGCCAAGGGGCAAAAGAATAGAACCTTTTATGTATTTTGTAGGGGTTTTAATTGCTTCAGCACTTCCTATAGTAAAGTTTAATTCGGCAGTTGCCAGCGGTGTAGCTCTCAATTTAATCAAATGGTATTTGATTGGGGTTTTTGCTTCATTAATTGTTACATACGCAATAAGCTTTATTGTAAGTGTTGTCAATAAAATAAATGTGAAAGTTGGAATAGCTATTGCTGCTGCAATTGGAATCTTTATGTTGGCAGCAGGATACATAGTTTTTACGACACAAGTCCCCTTGACTTTGAAACATGATGTAGAGGAGCCTGACAGCATAAAAAGTGTCACGAGATTTGTGAGTGCAGAACCTGATAGAGTTTATGTATTAAAATACGATGTTGTAGTCAAAAATCCCTCGAATAAGGATTGGGCTTATGGCATAATAATAAACAGCAGAAATGAAAATGACCAACCGACTAAAATTGCAGAATTCTACGACAAAGACAATTTCATAGGAGAAAAAACAATAGAATTTTCTACTTTAAAAGACACAAAAAGGCTTGCCATAACATTTGTGAATAACTTTCAAAATACCTCAGTAACTTTTACAAAGGCGCAAATATATCCTAAAAATGCTCCTTATGAAGTACAAAACATAATGTTAAAATACAAGTACTTGCCAGAGGATATTGCATCACGTGTACAAGATATAGACTTTACCAGCCGCAGTAGTTCGCAGAGGATGCAATTTTATAAAGATGGATTTAAAATTTTCAAAGATTACCCTATATTTGGAGCAGGTGGCGGCGCATGGGCATCACTATATTTTAAATACCAATCTTATCTGTATTGGACTACACAAACCCATAACTATTTCATGCAAGTGCTTTTAGATGCGGGTATTATTGGAGCTATCGCTATAATGTTTTTGCTTTTGTCACTATTTAGGAGTATGTACAGAGTGTATAAGGGATATTTGGAGGGAAAAGACAGAATATTAATTTCTGCTGTTATAACAGCAATAGTAAGTCTTTACGCTCATGCTGCAATGGATTTTGACCTTTCGCTTTCTGCAGTATCTATTGCACTTTGGGCGTTAATTGGTGTAATAAATTCTTTGGACATACTAAAAGTTAAAGTAAAAAATAAAAAAATTTACTTAAACTATTTAGCAATAGTTGTAGCCTTTGTTGTAATGTTTATGTCTACTTCTATGTCAGTAGCGTTAAGTTATGCCGTAAAAGGAGATAATCTTTTAAGACAACAAAATCTTATTTTGGCGGAACAAAATTATGAAAAAGCAGTATCCTATGACCCGTGGAACGCAAAATTCAGAATGACATACGGGCAAATTCTCACTGCCCTTGGTGACCAGTTAAAGGATGCTGAAAAGCTTCAAAAAGCGATGCTTGAGGAAGAAAAAGCCGTGCAATTAGAGCCTTTTAATTCTCAACTTAATGCCCAACTGGGAGCTTTCTATCTTGCTCATGGACAAATTGACCTTGGCCTTAAATATGTATTAAAAGCAGTGGAAGTACAACCATTGAGGCCAGAAAATTATCAGCAATTAGCTGATGCTTATAACAAAGTTGGCATGTATTATTTAAACAATGGAGATAAAGAAAAGGCAAAAGAATTTTTGCAAAAAGCGGTAGATGTACAAAAAATGTTTGACAAAGCAAATTCCAAATCATTAGAGCCAAAGCCTATGACTGAAATGACCAAACAGATAATAGAAGAATCCCAAAAGACGCTTCAAGAGATACATTAAAAGTGTATATCTCTTCATAGTGTAAAATTATTCTAGGATTTTTTAAGTGAAAAAACAAAAGACAACCCCTTGTGATGTGTAGGAGACCTCACCTCCCCCTCTACAGGCATGGTAAAGGCTATTAAATTGCTTTCAGTAGCTGGTGCTTATTAGAAGGGCGATGAGAAGAACAAGCTGAAGGGCAGAATAACCTATAATGTTGCACAGGGTGATTTACGGTAGCATAGGAAGGTTTATTGGAATTTTAACAGAGCATTTTGATTTCTTGAAAGAATTTTAAAAACATGGTAAGCTAAAATTAAAATATTTTGTTTTGAAGGGAACGGACATGAAAAGGGATATTGAAGTTTACAGGTATTTGAGGCATAACATAAAGATGAATTAATTATGACACTTATTTAGCATATGTGTGAAGTTTTTGAATGATTAACAATTAAGTACACTTAAAGGGGGGAGAGGTATGTTAATCAATACCTCGAAGTACGAAATTTATTATCAGGCAGGTTACTCTATTGGCAGTCAACTTCTTGTAAATGACCTAGAAGAAGTGCCTGCTAAAATAGGCGAACTTGGAATGGGAGACTTTAAGCTGCAAAGTGCAAAAAATGACAAGATAATAGTCAAATGGTATGAGTGTTTAACATGTTCGCATTTGCCTACTATAGGTGAGCCTCAATGCTATTTAGAAACAGGTTTGTTAGCGGGGGTTCTTAACAAACTTTTTAAAAAGAAAGTGGAAGTAAAAGAGACTAAGTGTTGGGGGACAGGAGAAAAGTATTGTGAGATGGAAGCTACCATCTATCCTACTTCTACCAATAAGAGTTTTAATTTCATTTTTTCAGAAGAAAGCAATAAATTACTTTTAGCGCTTGCTGTTCAATCTGTTCAAGCAAATAAAAACTATCAAAAGGCCCTCTTAGGATATATTAACGACGTGAAAGAACTATCTTTAAGCAACGTGGAAACCCTCTTCCATATGATGCCTTTTGGCCTTATAATTGTTGATAGCCAGGGGAAAGTAGTAGAAATAAATAAAACTAGTGTTCATATGCTAGGCATTGGTGGACAAAGGGTGCAAGGTCGATTGTTAGAAGAGATAATACCTTTAACTAATTATTCTGAAATACTTACTGCGAGTAAACCTCAAGTATGGACTTTGCAAAGCGAAAAAGGTGAGACTATTATTGTGATAGGCATGCCTTTTAGTGCCCGTGTTAAAAATGAATACATGCTGTTTCAGCTTTTGCCTGCTGAAAGAGAACTGGTACATCATCTTTTAGAATCCATTACACAGTCAGAAATAGGAATTGAATATAACTACAAAGTTGGAGAAGACGATTGCTCTAAACCTTTTCAATTTAATCATATTCGCACTTTAAATCGGTGTTTTAAAAACGTTTTAATTTTAGCCCAAAAAGCAGCTAAAACTAATGCTACCATCTTAATTGTAGGTGAGAGTGGTACAGGAAAAGGAGTGTTAGCACAGGCTATTCATCAGGAAAGTTTTCGCCGCCATGGTCCTTTTATAAGAGTGAATTGTGCTGCTATTCCTTATGAACTTCTTGAATCTGAACTTTTTGGTTATGAAGAAGGTGCTTTTACTGGAGCTAAGAGGGGCGGAAAGCCTGGTAAATTTGAATTGGGAGATGGAGGGACTATTTTTTTAGATGAAATTGGAGAGATGCCTCTTAACATGCAGGCAAAACTTTTAACTGTCTTGCAAGAAAAAGTGGTAGAAAGATTGGGGAGTACTAAGGTAAGAAAAATAGATGTGCGGGTGATAGCAGCAACTAGTAGAAATTTGAAAAAAATGGTGCAAGAAGGATTTTTTAGGGAAGACCTTTTTTATCGCTTAAACGTAGTTAAGTTGTTACTTCCTCCTTTACGAGAAAGGCCAGAAGACATACCGCTCTTGGTGGAAGATATTTTAAAGAGAATAAACGAGGAATGTGGGGAAAAGTTGCGGATTTCTCCTGCAGCTATGGAATATCTCTTAAGCTATTCTTGGCCCGGCAATGTGAGGGAATTGGAAAATGTTTTAGAGAGGGCTGCTATATTGGCTGAGGGCCAAGAAATTCAGCCTCAACATTTAATGATAGACTATTTTGGACAAAATAAAAGTATAAAGAAAATTTCGCCACTTTGTGAAGTCCAAATGGAAGCAGAAAAAGAAGCTATTATTCGAACTTTAGAAGCTTTTGGTGGCAAAAAAACACGTGCTGCTAAAGCATTAGGTATCTCTCGGCAAGCTCTTTATGCTAAAATGGTTCGCTATGGATTGCTTAAAAAATAGTGTTAATTTTTTTTGACGTGTAAATTTAACTTGACATGATAGACAACAAGACCGGTTGATTTTAACGGTCTTTTTTTTTGGCACGATTTTTGCTAAACATATAGAAATGGATTTCAGGTGCACCATATAAGGATTGGAGGTATTTGAATGAAAATCGCTATTTCTGGGAAAGGTGGTGTAGGTAAAACCACTATAGCTGCAGGTTTAATTAAATATTTTGCACAAAAGGGTTACCAAGTATATGCTGTAGATGCAGACCCTGATACCAGTTTGGGGATGGTACTAGGGCTTCCTGAGGAAAGGATTGGCAGTCTTAAACCCATTGTAGCTATGCGGGAATTGATTGCTGAAAGGACAGGGGGAAATGGTGCTTTTTTTTCTTTAAATCCGGATGTAGACAGTATTTTGGAAGATTACACTATTCGAAATGGCAATATTCTTTTTTTAAAAATGGGAGCCGTCAAACCGGGGGGTTCTGAGTGTTATTGCCGGGAAAACACGGTACTTAATGCTCTTGTAAATTCTATTATTTTAAAACGCAAAGAAATTGTAGTTATGGATATGAGTGCTGGAATTGAGCATCTTACAAGAGGGACTGCCCGAGGGGTAGATCTTATGCTAATTGTCACAGAACCCACCCTGGTGAGTATCCAAACTGCTCGAGTCGTTCAAAAACTGGCCGCAGAACTTGGTATTTCCAAGATAAAATTTGTGGGCAATAAACTTCGTCAACCCAAGGATGAAGAGTTTATTCTTAGCCACCTGCCCCCAGGTGATGTTATTGGCCTGATTCCCTTCCAAACGGAAATTTTAGACCAGGCTGCCGGTTTTAACAGCGAGCAGTCTTTTACGGCAGCAGGTATTACCGAACTGGCTACTAGGTTGTTAAGCTAACTAGATGTTGCCCGAGCGTATGCCGGAGAACCGGAGTTCTCCGCAGAGATAGCCGTGGCCTTGATTAAGGGAGCAAAAACCAAGGAGGTGAGGTTTAACTAAATGATATTTAATGACGGCCACGAGTGCAGTAGGAATAGCTGCTGCAGAAACCCTCCGGTTTGGGGGTGGGTAAAGCTGAATGGGCCTAGAGCGAGAAAATGGATGCTACAGGTAGGGCTTTATGCCATAAGCAATTTTTAACTTAAAACAAGCACTAATACTTAAAAGCTTGCGGCGTTGCCGCCTATTATTAAAGGAGGTTGATGTTTATGACTAAACAGTGTAAGGTATCTTTGGATCCGGCGGTTTGCGAGATGGTAGAAAAGGCCAGGAGCGCGAAGGTGGAGACGGTCTGGGACCGCTACCAGGCCATGCTCCCACAGTGCGGCTTTGGTGAAACCGGGTTGTGCTGCCGGCACTGCCTGCAAGGCCCCTGCCGCATTGATCCCTTCGGAGGCGAACCCAAGCTCGGCATATGCGGGGCTACTGCGGACGTCATTGTAGCCCGGGGCCTTGATCGCGCTATTGCAGCGGGGGCGGCGTCCCATTCTGGCCATGCCAGACACCTGGCCCATACCCTGAAGCTGGCGGCCAAGGGCAAGGCGCGGGACTACACCATTAAAGACAAAGCCAAGCTGCGCTCTGTGGCTGCGCGACTCGGCATCCCCACCGAGGGGAGAAATATCGCCGAGATTGCTTTAGATGTGGCGGAAGCGGCCCTGGCTGATTTCCACGAGAAAGACACACCGGTAATGTGGGCAGCCACCACTGTGACTAAGAAGCGGGCTAGACTATTTGAGGAAAAAGGTTTGCTCCCCAAGGGTATAGACTACGAAGTATCCGATATCATGCACCGTACCCATTACGGCGTGGATGCGGACCCCGTTAACCTGCTTCTGGGCGGGTTGCGATGTGGAGTGGCAGACCTGGCCGGTTGCTATATGGGCACAGACATGGCTGACATCCTCTTCGGCACTCCCCAGCCGGTGGTGACGGAGGCAAATATGGGGGTGTTGAAGGCCGATGCCGTAAACGTGGCGGTTCACGGCCATAACCCCGTCCTTTCTGAAGTGATCGTTGCGGTGGCCAAGGAGATGGAGGCCGAGGCCAAGGCGGCCGGCGCTTCTGGCATCAATGTGGTGGGCATCTGCTGTACAGGCAATGAGGTACTGATGCGGCACGGCATTCCGGCTTGCACTCACTCGGTGAGCCAGGAGATGGCCCTGGTAACCGGTGCGCTGGATGCCATGGTGGTGGATTACCAGTGCATCATGCCCTCCCTGGCCACGGTGGCCGAATGTATGGGCACTAAGCTCATCACTACCATGGAGATCGCCAAAATCCCCGGTGCCATCCATATCGAGTTTTCAGAGGAGAAAGCCGGGGAGAAAGCCCGGGAGATCCTCCGCCTGGCCATCGAGACTTTCACCCGGCGCCGGGGTAAGCCGGTGGACATACCGCCATATAAGACCAAAGTGGTTGCAGGCTTTTCCGTGGAAGCCATCGTGAAAGCCCTCTCTAAGCTAAATGCCGAGGATCCTTTGAAACCCCTGATCGACCAGATCGCCGCCGGCAATATACGAGGAGTCTGCCTCTTCGCCGGGTGCAACAACGTCAAGGTTCCGCAGGACCAGAATTTTACCGCCATAGCTCGCAGGCTACTTAAGGAGAACGTGCTGGTCCTGGCTACCGGCTGCGGAGCAGGTGCGCTCATGCGCCATGGGTTCATGGATCCGGCCAACGTGGGCGAGCTCTGCGGAGAAGGTTTGAAGGCGGTCCTGACCGCTATAGGTGAGGCCAACGGGTTGGGTGGGCCGCTGCCACCGGTGCTGCATGTGGGCTCCTGCGTGGACAATTCGAGGGCGGTGGCCCTGGCTGTGGCAGTGGCCGACCGGCTGGGCGTAGATACGGATCAGCTGCCGGTGGTGGCTTCGGCTGCTGAGGCAGTGGCGGAGAAAGCCGTCTCCATCGGGACCTATGCCGTGGCTCTGGGCTTACCAACCCACGTGGGAGTCATGCTGCCGGTCCTGGGGGGCCCTCTGGTTACCAAAGTGCTGACAGACAAAGTCAAGGAGTTGACCGGTGGTTACTTTATCGTGGACCTAGACCCCGAGTCCGCGGCCGAAAAGCTCCTGGCGGCCATTGACGAGCGCAGGGCTGCTCTGGGGCTCAGCGTTCCGGGAGGTGGGCGGCGATGATACGGAGAGAGATCTTCGTCCGTTATGATCGATGTGTAGGCTGCCATTCCTGTGAGCTGGCCTGCGCCATAAGCCATACCGCGGCCCGAGACTTGTTTGGGGCTATCTTGGGAGGCGAAAAGGCACAGAAGCTCCTATGGGTAGACCAGGTAGGTCCAGTGAAAGCGCCGGCCGTCTGCCGGCATTGTGAAGACGCCCCGTGCGTGGCGGTCTGCCCAACGGGGGCCATGCACAGGCGGGAGGATGGCCTCAACCTGGTTAATTTGCCCCAGTGCATTGGTTGCTGGATGTGCGCCTTGGCCTGCCCCTTCGGGGCGGTGAGCCGGGGCGATGGCAAAGCTATAAAGTGCGATCGGGAGTGCTTGGATGAGGAAGGTGTGCCAGCCTGCGTTCGAGCATGCCCCACTGGTGCCTTGGTTTTTAAGACTGTAGAAGAATTTGAAGCTGACCGGCGTCGTGAAGTTGTTACTTCATTAAAATAATATCCTTAATAAAGGAAGGTAGAAAGACTACTTTTCTACCTTCCTTTATCAAAATCGTCTTCCAACTAATAGAAAGTTAGAAAATAAAAAATTAAACAAGTTTAAAGAACTACTGTTATTATGTGGATATTTTGAAGGCAGGAGGTAAAACTTGATGACTGTTCAACAGTTATTTTTGTTATCTATTTTCTTATATGTTGTCGGGGCACTAATCTCTTTGGGATTAAATAGGGACGGCAAAATTGCAAATTATGTTTCGGGAACAACTGCTTTCTTGGCGGGATGCACTGGAGTCGCTTCGGCTGTTCCAGTCCTTATTGAAGGGAAAGGTTTTATATTGGAAGGCATGGAGTTTATCCCTTTTGGGCGATTTACAATTAATGTTGATCCTCTTTCAGCTTTTATGACATTGGTTATTTCGCTACTTAGTATTGCCACAGGTATTTATTCTATTTCTTATCAGGAAGAGTATATTGGGAAAGGCACCGGCGTAATGGGTTTTTTAAATAATATCTTTATTGCTTCAATGATTTTGGTAGTTACTATTGACAACGCTTTCTATTTTTTAGTTTTTTGGGAGCTGATGACGCTGGTTTCTTATTTCCTGGTTTGTTTTGAACAGGAAAACAGAGAGGCAATAAAAGCTGGATTTGTGTATTTTGTAATGGCCCATGTTGGTACAGTTTTGATAATGATTTCGTTTATATTATTTTATGTTTATACCGGTACTTTTGATTTTGCCGCTTTTAGGAATGCAAATCTTTCGCCTGTTACCAAGAATTTAGCTTTTCTTCTGGCTTTTTTGGGATTTGGGGTTAAGGCAGGCATCGTTCCCTTCCATTTCTGGCTGCCTCAGGCTCATCCTGCCGCTCCTTCTAATGTTTCTGCTCTTATGTCTGGTGTCATGATTAAGACAGCTATTTACGGAATTATAAGAGTTGGAGTGGACTTTTTGGGGGCTTCTGCATGGTGGTGGGGTCTTACGGTCCTTGCCTTTGGGGCTATTTCAGCAGTTTTTGGAGTGCTTTATGCTGTTAGTGAAAATGACCTTAAACGCTTGTTGGCCTATTCCAGCATAGAGAATGTGGGAATTATCCTGATGGGAGTCGGTGCGGGAATGATGGGAATAGCCACAGGGCAAGTTAGTGTAGGCATATTAGGTATTCTGGCGGGTCTTTATCATTTGATAAATCATGCTGTCTTCAAGGGGCTGCTTTTTCTTGGGGCAGGCTCGGTAGTTTACCGCCTCCACACAAGGAATATGGAGGAGATGGGAGGATTGGCCAGATATATGCCATGGACTGGATTGACCTTCTTTATAGGCGCTTTGTCGATTTCCGCCCTTCCTCCGCTAAATGGCTTTGTAAGCAAATGGTTTACATATCATACTCTGTTTGCTGCCAGCACAAAAGGAAGTGCGCTGATTAGAATGGCATTTCCGCTCGCTGCAGTCGCTTTAGCCCTAACAGGAGCTTTGACGTCTCTGTGTTTTGTAAAAGCGTATGGAGTGACTTTTACTGGACCTTTTCGAGGTGGCAATGAATTAAAGATTAAAGAGGTTCCTGTGACCATGCTTATAGGGATGGGGCTTTTAGCAATAGGCTGTTTTGTTTTGGGGCTTGGCGCACCAATTGGTGTTGGATATATTGCGAATGTGGCTTCAGCGCTGCTACATGTATCTTCACCCCAGTTAAGTGACGGTCTGTCGATATTTCCAGAAAGCAGTGAGCAGGCCATGCTTTCTACGCCACTTGTGCTTGTTTTTGTCGTAGGACTTGCGATATTGCCCCTATTAATTATTGGAACAGGTGGAAAGCGAGCGGGAAGGCGAGTTGACTTTGAACCCTGGGCATGTGGCTATAAATATTCATCTCGCATGGCGTGGACATCCACAGCTTTTGCCCACTCACTGTACCCGCTTTTCAGTCCAGTATATTTGCTTAGGACTGCCTTTACAGAGGCTGGTCGTTTCACTATTTTGCTTTTCAAAAAGGCGATGGCGTATATATCACAGATAGAGCTGATGTGGGAACGTTACATATACTATCCTTTGCTTCATTTCATGGTCTATATAGGTAAACGTGCACAAACTTTCCAGACAGGCAATGTCCGGATGTACTGCCTTTATATAATCCTGACTCTTGGGGTTCTTTTGATAGCGACGGTGAGATAGGAGGTAAAAAGATGTTGGATGGTAAATTGTTTTTTGTGGGTTTGCTGCAGGCATTATTGGTAATGGCAGTAGCGCCATTTTTTTCGGGCTTTGCCCGTGTTTTAAGGGCGAAAATTCATTCGAGGAAAGGTCCAAGTATATTTCAGGATTACCGCGATATTTTCAAATTAATAAAAAGACAGCGAGTAGTGCCGGCGCAGAGCAGTTTAATTTTTTGTTTGACTCCTTACGTAATGATGGCGACAATTTTGCTCATCGCAATGATGACCCCAATTTTAACTTTACAATCGCCATTGAGGATGGTGGGGGATTTAATTGCAATTGTTTATTTGTTTGCTTTGGGGCGGTTTTTTTTCGCTGCTGCAGGTCTAGATTCTGGCAGTGGATTTGCTGGGATAGGTGCCAGCCGTGAAATGACACTGGCAGCGCTTGTGGAACCAACTATTATATTAGTTTTGTTTGTGATGGGGCTCCTTGCCGGTTCGACTGATATAGGTGTAATAAGTCAAAAAGTGGCAACTGGTGAAATATCATATTATAGTCCCACGGTTTGGCTTGCGATGACGGCTTTTTCTATTGCCGCTTTTATTGAAACTGGCAAATTGCCTTTTGATTTGGCAGAAGCAGAACAGGAAATCCAGGAAGGACCGCTTACGGAATATTCGGGAGGCTCCCTCGCTCTTCTCAAGTGGAGTTTGTCTATGAAGCAGGTTGTGGTGATTGCTTTGTTTATGGCCATCTTTTTCCCATTTGGAAATGCGGCAGTTGTAAGTGGTTTTTCTATTCTGAAGTCTACGGCAGTATTTTTGCTGAAAGTTGCTATCTTTTACGTGATTGCAGCTTTGGTGGAAAACAGTATGGCCAGACTACGGCTTTTCATGGCCCATGAAGTAACCTGGGCTGCCTTTGGGTTCGCTTTGCTGTCTTTTGTTTTCTTCCTTGTTAATGTCTAAAAGATTCGGGAGGAGATACTTAATGTCTGGTACTAATATAGTTAATGTTTTATCTGTGCTGCTCATCCTGACCTCTATGTTAGTAGTGGAAACAAGGAAGTTACGGATGGCGGCATATATGTACAGATTCCAATCTTTAGTTTTGGTTACTATTTTTCTTTCTATTGCTGTGTTTATGGAAGCAAAACCTCTGTACATTTGGTCAATCACTGCCCTTATTACAAAAACTTTTTTAGTGCCATATCTCATCTTCAAGGTTATCAAAAGGGTAAAAGAACAGGAAGAGGGAGTGGCTATTGACAAGAAATTAACGATTATTCTGGCTGTGGGCATTTTAGCTTTATCCTTCGCAGTGGTGGAACCTTTTCACATGCAAGCAGTACTAAAATTGAGAGTGGCCCTGGCAGTTTCCATAGCTCATTTTATGCTGGGCCTACTCTGCATACTCGCCAGCAAAAATGCTCTCAAACAGATATTGGGTTACTGTCTTATGGAGAATGGGTCCCATTTGACTCTGGCTATTATGGCTTACAATGCCCCTGAAACGGTGGAAATTGGCATTCTGACAGACGCTGTTTTTGCTGTATTGATTATGACAATTATTGCCAGACGCCTTTTTAAAGATTTTGGTACTCTGGACACTGATAAGTTTACACTACTAAAAGGTTAGGTGATTGAGGTGGAAAAAAGTATTTTGTTTTACTTGTTGCTTGCGGTACCGCTGGCTACCTCTTTTCTGGCTTTTGGCATAAAGTCCCGACGATTAGTAGAGGCTGTACACTTTGCAGGAATAAGTATAGAGGCTTTCCTCTCTTTACAGATGGTGCAGTATGTAATAAGGGAAGAGAGGCTGTTTGCTCTTGGTGATATGCTTTACGCTGATAGTCTGGTGGCGATTTTGCTCCTTATTATTGGAGTTGTGGGGTTTTTAAATGGTTTTTACTCTATAGGACATATGAGATATGACATTAGCCGTGGAGAAATAGATGAGAAGGAAATCTCCTCTTATTACGGCTTTTACCATATACTTTTGTTTACGATGGTGCTTTGCGCTTTATCCAACAACATTGCCATTATGTGGGTAGCGCTGGAAGCAACTACTCTGGGTTCAGCCTTTTTGGTTGGGTTTTATAAACACAAAGCATCGGCGGAAGCTGCCTGGAAGTATGTTTTGATCTGCAGCGTTGGGTTGGCCTTTGCGCTTTACGGGACTATTCTAACCTACTCTAATGCTTTTGCCATGGTGCAGGATGCCCATAAAGCTATGTTGTGGACTGAACTTATAAAAATGGCTCCTCGTTTAGACCAGCAAGTGATGAAACTGGCTTTTGTGTTCATTTTAATCGGGTTTGGTACCAAAGTGGGTTTAGTTCCCATGCATACATGGCTACCTGATACTTACAGCGAATCTCCAAGCCCTGTTAGTGCACTGTTATCTGGTGTACTCATGAAATGTGCGCTGTTTGCGATAATAAAGTATTACGCAATTGCTCTGCAGGCTATTGGCAAAGAGTTTTTAGAGACACTGCTTCTAATTTTTGGACTTGTGTCGGTAGGTGTTTCGGCTTTTTTTATCCTGGTGCAGAAGGACATCAAAAGGAAATTGGCCTACAGCAGTGTAGAGCATGTAGGCATTATAGCTACGGGCCTTGGTGTTGGGGGAACCTTTGGAGTACTGGGTGCTCTTCTTCACGCCATAAACCACAGTGTCACTAAATCCCTTTTATTCTGTACTGCTGGAAATGTGATTGTAAAGTACGGTACAAGAGATTCACAAAAAATTAGAGGAATATTCAAGGTAGCTCCTATTACTGCCTTTCTGTGGACAGCGGGGCTTCTTGCATTAGTTGGCTCACCTCCTTTTAACATTTTCATAAGTGAGGTCGTAACTGTGATAGCTGGCATAGAAGCTGGGCATTTTTGGACGATGATATTATTCCTTGTTTTACTTGTGGTTGTCTTCGTGGCGTTTTTTGTGTTGATAAGTGAGACGGTTGTTGGCTCTCCTCCAGAAGATTTACCTAAGGGCGATGTCAATTGGTTGACACTACTACCAATCGGTATCTTGTTTGTGTTTATGGTAGCGCTGGGGTTACATTTGCCTTCTACTTTAAGTCAACTATTGCAAAGGGCAGTGACCATTGTTTTAGGAGGGACGATATAAATGGTTTGGTATGCACTGGGCAGCATCCTTCTACCATTGTTAGGAAGTTTAGTTGTGCTGTTTTTGCCAGAACAACAGGTAAAAAAGACAGGTCAGTTGTTCTCTTTCCTGGCCTTTTTGTGTGGCTTGGCCTTATTGGTCTCTTTTGCACTAACCGGTGAAAGTTTTAGCCGTGAATTGGTGGCTATAAATGGTGTAACCTGCTATGGGATTACTGTAGATACTTTAAGCGTTTTGACCAACTTTTTAGTTGTTTTAATTGGGTGGCTTATATGTATCTATTCAGCGGGATATATGAGCCCCGATAACAGAGAGCATCCAATTTGCGAGGGGATTAACAGGTTTTATTCTCTCATGCTGCTTTTTATCGGTTCTATGGCGGGGGTGGTTTTCTCTTCAACATTACTTGGACTTTTGTTTTTCTTTGAAATTACCGGTATTTGTTCATGGAGCTTGATTGGATTTTATGGAGATGAAAAATCCCGAAAGTCCGCCCTTTGGGCAATTGCACTTACTCATTCTGCTGCACTGGGACTTTATGTGGCTACTGCTTATCTTTACGTAAAGACGGGCAGCTTTTCTGTAACCGCTCTTGGCAAATTGACGGAGGCGGAAAAAACCATTGCTTTTATAGGAATCCTGATCGCTTGCTGGGGAAAGTCTGCACAAATTCCTTTTCATCCCTGGCTTCCGCGGGCGATGGTGGCACCTACTCCCGTCAGTGCCTATTTGCATGCTGCTTCAATGGTCAAAGTCGGAGTCTATATCTACGCCAGAACTGTGCTGGCGGCGGGGAAAGTTCCAGAAGTAATCGGCCAGGTTGGGGCTATTATGGCAGTAATTACCATGATATATGGATTTATCATGTATTTTCCACAGCAGGATATGAAGCGACTGCTTGCTTATTCTACTATCACCCAGCTTTCCTATATTTTTCTGGCTATTTCTATCTTCATTTTGGGTTCACAAATGGCTTTTAAAGGAGGGGTAGCCCATATCTTTAACCATGCCTTTGGCAAAAGCCTGTTTTTCTTGGTGGCAGGAGCACTGTCTTATACAACTGGTACCCGTAAGCTTCTAATGTTCAGAGGAATTTTAAAAAAAATGCCTGTCGTTGGACTGGGATATATTGCGGCTTCGATGGCCATAACTGGTGTTCCTCCTTTTAATGGCTTTTTCAGTAAAATTATGATCATAATTAGCGGTTTTGAGATTGGCAGGCACAATTTATTGATTCTTATTTTAACTATTATAACTGTCATTGAGTCTGTTGGAAGTTTTATATGGTTTCTCAAATGGATGGGAACAAATGTCTTTGGTACACCTTCCGAAACGGTGGCTACTGCTGGAAAACCTCCGCTGGCTATCAAGTTTGTCCTTGCCTTTCTCATAATTATGACTCTTATATCCCAATACATTGCTTTGGCGCTGTTAAGTTAAAAATTAGGTATATGTCAGAATAAAAGGAGGTTGAAAAGGATGGAGAATGAAATAAAGGGACAACAAGACAGAAAAAAATATGTTAGGGCTTTGTACTCAAAGTTTGGTGCTAGCATCCTTGAAGAGAAGTGGCAAACACAGGATCAAGTAACTCTGACAGTAAAGCTAAATACACTTCCAGAAATTGTAGAAGAGGCATATTACGGACAGGGAGGGTGGCTGTCAAATGTTATCGGTAACGATGAGCGCAGCATAAACGGACATTTTGCGGTATACTATGTTTTATCCATTGAGGCTGAAAAAGACCCGAATAAAAACCTTTGGCTGACAATTAAGGCTTTGGTTCCTGCTGACAAACCAGAGTTTCCTTCGGTGACCCCGCGGGTGCCGGCCGCCGTATGGTACGAGCGGGAAGTGCGGGATATGTTCGGCCTAGAGCCGGTGGGGCTTCCAGATGCGAGAAGACTTGTGTTGCCCGATGATTGGCCGGATAACCTTTATCCCCTGCGGAAGGACGCTATGGATTACCGCTTCCGTCCCGACCCGGTGGCAGAGGAAGAAAACTACCAGTTTATCGGCGTAGAAGGGGAGGGTATTGTCGAGGTACCACTGGGACCGCTTCACATTACTTCCGACGAGCCCGGGCACTTCCGGCTCTATGTCGACGGCGAGTATATAGTGGACGCCGACTACCGCCTTTTCTACGTGCACCGAGGGATGGAGAAACTGGCCGAAAACCGCATGGACTACGACCAGGTCAACTTCCTGGCCGAGCGGATCTGCGGCATTTGCGGTTACGCCCATAGCGTGGCGTATGCGTCGGCGGTGGAGACGGCCAACGGGATCGAGGTCCCGCCGCGGGCCCAGTACATCCGCACCATCCTGCTGGAGCTAGAGAGGCTGCACAGCCACCTCCTTAATCTGGGGCTAGCGGCCCACCTGGTGGGTTTCGATGCGGGTTTCATGCATTTCTTCCGTGTCCGGGAGAAGGCCATGCAAATGGCCGAGATTCTTACGGGGAGCCGTAAAAGCTACGGCATGAACCTGATTGGCGGCGTGCGCCGGGATATTTTAAAAGAACAAAGGGACCAGGTCTTGCGCTTAATTGCCGAGCTCCGGTCTGAACTGGATGACCTCCTCGATATGCTGGTAAATACGCCTAATTTTATCTCGCGAACCCAGGGAGTAGGGCGCCTGGATCCCAAGGTGGCCAGGGACTTCAGCCCGGTAGGTCCAAATATCCGGGGTTCCGGGTATACCCGCGATACGCGGGCGGACCATCCCTATGGGGCTTACGACCGTGTGTCCTGGAACGTCATTTCCAAAAACGGATGCGACGTTCTTTCCAGACTACTGGTGCGGGCAGAAGAGCTATATGAGTCTTTTAAAATTATTGAGAGGTGCCTGGACGCAATGCCTCCCGGTCCGGTCCTGGTGGAGGGGTTTACCTATAAACCGGGCACCTACGCCCTGGGATATGTGGAAGCCCCTCGTGGAGAAGACGTCCACTGGGTCATGACCGGAAACAAACAGAAGGTTTACCGGTGGAGGTCGCGAGCCTCGACCTATAATAACTGGCCATCTCTCCGCTACATGTTTCGCGGTAACACGGTGTCCGATGCTCCCCTCATCGTGGCCAGCATCGATCCCTGTTATTCCTGTACGGAAAGGGTGACGGTGGTGGATGTGCGTAAAAAGAAAGCAAAAACTATCCAATATCAAGAATTGGAACAATACTGTCGCGAAAGAAAATATTCACCACTGAAAAATTAGCTTAACTATAACTATAAAAGCAAGGAAGGGGATATGAAAAGATGTTAAGACTGCTTAAAAAGGCGCTTGAGGTTGGAGAAGCAACAGTTGAGTATCCTTTTAAGCCGATAGAAGTAGCTCAAGGTTTTCGCGGGAAGCCGGCGTATGACTTCAGCCGGTGTATAGGTTGTGGGGCTTGTGCTACTGCTTGCCCACCCAATGCCATTACCATGGACTGCGATTTAGAGCGGGGGATTAAGTCCTGGAATATAAACTACGGCCGCTGCATCTTTTGCGGTCGTTGTGAAGAGGTGTGTCCTACAGGAGCTATTGTACTTTCGAAAGAATTTGAACTGGCTGTTATTAAAAAAGAGGATATGTACTGTCGAGCTGAGTTAAAGCTTTGCAGATGTATCTTTTGCGGGGAATACTTTGAAACATTTCGTGAAATAGAATACGTACGAGAAATATTAGAACAGGTAGGTTTGACAAAGAAGAGCTCGGAAAGTAGGGTTCAATTTCTTAAAGTGTGTCCAAAATGTAGGCGTCATAAAGTAGCAAGGATAGCAGCACTAAGTAATTGGCATGTTGATTTAAATGGGAGGAGGGAGGAAAATGGAACCAGAAGCTAAGTTACAAGAACTTAAAGCAAAGTTGAAAAATGTCATCAAACGCTCTGTCTATGTGTACCGGGTCGACTGTGGTGGCTGCAACGGGTGCGAGATCGAGATTTTCGGTGCCATCACACCGGTTTATGACGTGGAAAGGTTTGGGATCAAGGTGGTGTCCTCCCCAAGGCATGCCGACCTTCTGCTCTTCACCGGGGCCATGACGAGGGCCATGCGGCTGCCGGCCATACGGGCGTATCAAGCGGCCCCCGACCCCAAAATCGTGGTGGCTTACGGCGCTTGTGGCTGTAGCGGCGGTATCTTCCATGACTCTTACGGTGTGTGGGGAGGGGCTGACGCCATCTTCCCGGTAGATGTCTATATTCCCGGATGTCCTCCCACTCCGGCAGCTACCTTATATGGCCTGGCTATGGCCCTGGATTTGCTCCAACAAAAGATCAAAAGAGAGCAGTGGGTGGAAAAAGAAGTTACCCCCGTTCTTCCGAAATACGAAGGGGTGGACCCCGACCTGGCTAAAGAGATCGAGCGGGAGGCCCGCCGTTTGAGCGGTTATCTGTATGGCCGGCGCATAGCTGCACAATATCTCGAGTTCGTGAGGGAAAAAGACCCGCTGGCGGTCGACCGGAAAGTTAAAGAGCTGGTAAAGCAGGAGAAAGATCCGCGACTGGCCGAAATTCTCTTGAACCTGCATAAGATTTACATGGAAAGGGTAGGTCATGATGCCGGGTAAAGTAAAGTTCTTTAAACTCTCAAAAAGGTTTGTGGACGAAAAAGACGCTCCTGCCGAAGTCGAACAGCTAAAGTACTACGCTTTAGCTATTGGTCACCATATAGGGATAGTTGATTGTTTGTCGCCTGTTATGACTATGGAAGAAAAAGACTATTTTAAATGGGTCAGTAAACTGCCAACAGGAAAGGTCAGAAGAAAATTGGAAGGCTTGATAAAATGGGGAGAAATCGAGATAAATAGAGAACATGTTGATTTGTTAGTGTCAGCGTTATCCCAAGCTTTTCCTAGTTTTTTACCAGAAGAAAAAGAATGGGCTAACTGTTTGCTTAAGCTTCTCCATTCTATACAAAAAGAACCAGCTATATATGTGGTGGTGAGACTTGGTGAAGAGAATAGTGATTACTGTAGGCAACGAGCTGATGGGGGATGATGGAGCTGGGCCTTTACTAGCCCGGCTTTTAGAACAAAACCCTATACCTGGATGGCAGGTCATTGATGGTGGCTCGGTGCCTGAGAATTACTTGCATAAAATACGGTATCTTAAACCAGATGTTGTAGTAGTAGTCGATGCATGTGAAATGAATTTAAAAGCTGGCAGTATACGACTGATTTCAGAAAGCCATATTGTTTGCAAGTTCATCCTGTCCACGCATAATTTACCTTTGACCTTTTTTATTTCCGCTTTGAGAGAAGTAGTGCCAGAAGTATATTTTATTGGTATTCAGCCTGCAGCAGTAGGTTTTGGCATGCCAATATCTTCTGAAGTATGTCGAGCTGTTCAGATTGTGTATCAAAAATTACAAACAGGAAACCTTAACTTTCCACACCTGGATGATTAGTGGGATGCGTAGACGACCTGCGCCGTTATGGGTGCTGCTATGGTACCAGTTACTTCTCACTCTACTATAAAGTGTGTCTTTTTTTGTAAAGTATAGCAGTAAACGCTGAGCCGAAGTGAAACGAAGCCTTAAGCCGAAGAATCTCATGCATAAAGGAATACGAAAAAATGCAAAAAAGTATTAAAAAAGAAAGGTAGGAGGGGGTAAAGATGAAGAAAATACCCTATGGGATGTCCAATTTCAGAGCGATGAGAGAAGAAGGATACTTGTATCTAGACAAAACGATGTATATAGAGAAGATAGAGAACTTAAACAGCAAATATCTGTTTTCATAAGTATACAATCCAGACATGGTACTATAACTTTTTAGCACAATACAAAAACATAGGAGGATATCCAGAGTATCTAATAGACGACAATGTAAAGACAGACTATGGCAGACTAAACAGGCTTACAATGAATGAAGAGAACAGGGCATTGCTAGATAGGATCATAAAAGAGGAAGGGATAGTAGCGGAGATAGTAACAAAATTTTCATTTAACAGAATATACGACGAAGAATACTTTATTTCTCTTCTATTTTATATGGGCTTATTAACAATAAAAGATTACAAGTACAATATCTTAGAACTTGACATACCTAATTACGTAATAAAAACAATGTATTGGGAGTACTTCGGTAGAAAATTAAAGGAAGAAAACAACATAAAATACAAAATGATGGAAATAGCAAAAGCTATATGGGAAATGGCATTTGAAGGAAAAATAAAGAACTTTATAAAATTTATAAGTGAAAAAGTTCTAAAAGTATTATCCAATAGAGATACAATAAAATTTGATGAAAAATATATAAAAATAATACTCTTTTCATACTTGACAATGAGTAACATATACAAGCCTATAAGTGAGAAAGAAACAGGGGGAGGTTATATAGATATTTATTTAGAAAAAGACATAAGAATGCCAGATGTAAAATACGAATGGTTGATAGAGCTAAAGTATGTCAAGAAAAGTGACGAAAAATATATCGGGAAGATAATAGAAAAATGGAAAGAGCAATTAAAGAGATACCGTGGAAGTATGCAATTTAAAGGTAAACAAAATTTAAAGAAAGCATTAGTGGTATTTATAGGAAAAGGAGATTACAAAATATTTGAAGAGTAAGGAGAAGAAAGTTATCCAGCATCAGGAAGGAATAATATAGACTTCGAAGGTTTACTATAATCTTTTCATGGAATATCATTCTATAAAATTATAAAAAATTCCTTTGGAAAAGAAGGAAAATGTAAATTTACGTCGAATATATATTATTGTTCACGCTAAATTTTGGCATGATCCGATAGGATTTATGAGGCTGCTTCGGCGCCCGTGAGTCCTGCTGGTGGTAATAGGAGCAAAAGAAAGGGGAGGGTGTTTTTCAAAAACACCTAATCCCTAAGGAAGAGTATTTCCTTTTTTCTTAAAATGATATAATATAGGTGAGAGATATTATGAAAAATAATGAAAATGTAGATCTTTTAAATGATCCTCACGATAAGGGTTATAAATACCTGCTTTCTCACAAAAAAGTCTTTATTGAGCTTTTAAGAAGTTTTGTCAAGAAGGACTGGGTAAATGAAATAGATGAATCTAGCTTAATCCGTATAAATAAATCTTTTATACTGCAGGACTTTAAAAACAAAGAAGCGGATCTCATATACAGGGCAAAATTAAAAGATAGAGATGTTTTTTTCTACATATTGATGGAATTTCAATCAAAAGTTGACTTTCAAATGCCTTACAGATTGCTTTTGTACATAGTGGAAGTTTGGAGGGAAATATTAGGAGATATTCCAATAGGGGAGCAAAAAAGGAAAGATTTCAAATTGCCTGCAGTTATTCCTATTGTATTGTACAATGGAGTCAACAGATGGACTGCTTCTTTAAACTTCAAAGAAATAATAGACTCATATCAATTATTTGGAGAGAACTTAATAGATTTCAGGTATGTGTTAATTGATGTAAATAGATACGATGAAGAAGAACTTTTGGAACTATCTAATTTGATAAGCAGTATATTTCTTCTCGATAGGCGAATAGATAAAGAAGAACTGCTTGAAAAATTGAGAAAAGTAGCGGATACTTTAAAGAACATATCTGAGGAAGAGTTCATAATACTTAGAAATTGGCTTTTCTCAGTTGTAGCGAGGTTTCTGCCAAAAGATAAAGAAAAGCAAGTAAAAGAGATTTTGATGCAAAGTGAGGGGGTGAAAGAAATGATTTCTAATCTTGAAAGAAGTTTAAGAGAAGAATTCAGGAAAACGAGAAGAGAAGCATTACAAGAGGGATTGAAAAAGGGAAAACTAGAAGGCCTGAAAATAGGGAAAATAGAAGGGAAAATAGAAGGGAAAATAGAAGGGAAAATAGAAGGGAAAATAGAAGGAATACGTATGGTAGTGTTTGAACAGCTCAAGGAAAAATTCACAGATATTCCAGCAGAATATTTGGAAGGTATTGCAAAATTGGATGATAAAACTTTACTTCAGTTAGCAAAAGACATTTTAAAGATAGAGAAATTAGAAGAGTTGAAGAAATATATATAAATTGTGATGAGTTTGAATTATTTTCTCTTACCTAAGGGAGAAAAAGCAGAAAGAGAAACTAATTGTACGAAATCATAATTTAGTATAATTGGGTGGATGGGGGAGTTTTTTATTTTTATGTTTTAATTACTTAAAGTGAAATAATAGCTAATAAACTTATACAAATAAGATGACAATTAAGTCCCAAAGAGAGACTCAAAAAATAAAATAATGTTTTAATTTTTCTACCGTAGATCAATTGGATTCTTTTAATTGGGTAAATGCAGAATGGTTGGATACATATGAGTTTGTAAAAGAAAGGAGTTTTATTTTATAAAATGAATAATTTAGTATCAGTTATTGTTCCTGCTTATAATGCCGAAAAATACATAGGTGAAGCTATAAAATCTGTGCTTAGTCAAACATATCCTTATTTTGAACTAATTATCGTAGATGATGCTTCGACTGATAGCTCTGTGGAGGTAGTTCGTTCATTTAATGATGATCGAATCCGACTAATTCAGCATGATAAGAATCGTGGTCCAGGGGCTGCTCGCAATACTGCTATAGAAGCTGCTAAAGGAGAGTGGATGGCAATTTTAGATGCTGATGATCAATGGTTGCCGGAAAGACTTGAGAAGTTGATGAAAATTGCTCTAAAAGCAGGAGAAGAATACTTCATTGCTGATGATTTATTATTGGTTTTTGATACTCCTTCTGGGCTTAAAGTATGGGGGAGTTCCTGGAAAATATATTACAAATTTAACTGCAAAGGAGAATTTAAAGATATAGATTTAGAAAAATTTGCACAACTTAGTTTTCCGGGGATAAAGCCTTTAATTCCATTAAAAAAGATAAAAAACTTGAATATATGGTTTCCAGAAGATATTTATTTTGGAGAAGATTTATATTTTTGGATACAACTACTTAAAAATGGGCTTAAGCTCCGGTTAGTATGTGAGAGCCTTTATCTTTATAGAATAACTCCGGGTTCCTTGACTGCCAATCCAAATAGACTAGAACATCTTATAAAGATGAATGAAAGACTTCTCTTGGAAGAAAATTTTTCGGACAGAGAGCGAATTATATTTGAAAAACAGTTAGAAAAGATTAACAAAGAAAAAGAATACAATACTTTTGCTACTTTATTGAAACAGAAAAAGTTTAAAGAAGCATTATCTTTAGGAATAAAAAAACCAAACTTATTTGGCAAATTATTATGGCGATTACCCAAATCGTTACGTTATCGAACAGCTTTGTGGCTGAATAGGGGGAAAGATAGATGAGGAGCTTAATGGAAAACTACAACAACAAATTAATATCATTATTTCTTCCTTCTCTACGTGGTGGTGGAGCAGAACGGGTTATGTTAAATTTGGCAAGAGGATTTGCAGAGAAGGGCTATAAGGTAGATTTAGTTCTCGCTAAGGCAGAAGGACCATATCTTTCACAAGTTCCGGATAATGTACGAGTGATTGACCTTAAGAGCCCGCGAGTTTTATACAGTCTACCTGGATTTATTCGATATTTGCGTCAAGAAAGGCCTCACGCTCTATTATCAGCATTAGATCATGCTAATATTATAGCCTTGTGGGCAAAAAAATTATCGCGTGTGCCAACCCGAGTAGTAGTAAGTGTACATAGTACCATCAGTAAAGCTAGTGCCAATCCTAGAATTTTACGGGAAAAGCTCACTCCACTGTTTATACGTATCTTTTATCCTTGGGCAGATGCAGTTGTTGCTGTTTCAAGAGGGGTAGCTGATGACCTTATACGGCTTACCAATTTACCTCGTGAAAAAGTCCATGTAATATACAACCCAGTAATAACTCCTGAACTTTTTACTAAAGCTGATGAACCTTTAGATCATCCTTGGTTTGAATCAGGTGAGTCTCCTGTGGTAATAAGTGTAGGCAGATTAACTCCTGCAAAAGACTATCCTGCACTTATTAAAGCTTTTGCTTTAGTGCGCAAAGGAATGCCAGTACGTCTTATGATTTTGGGGGAAGGAGAAGAAAGACTCAAACTTGAAGCTTTAATTAGAGAGCTTGGATTAGAAAGGGATGTTGATTTACCTGGATTTGTAGATAACCCTTATAAATATATGAAACGTGCGGCTGTATTTGTTTTGTCATCTCAATGGGAAGGATTACCTACAGTACTTATTGAAGCTTTGGCTTTAGGTATACCTGTAGTTTCAACAGATTGTCCTAGTGGGCCAAGAGAGATTTTAAATAACGGTGAATATGGACGATTGGTGGCACTGGGGAATGAAAAAGAACTTGCTCAGAATATAAAAGCAACTATTTATGAAGGAAAGAAGAAAATCGTAACTGATAGCTATAAACTATTTCAACTAGACACAGTACTTCACCAATATGAGGAGGTATTATTTTTTAAATGAAAAGTATTTTATTAGTAAGCTTTACGATAATAATTTCTTTGATTATAGGTATTTTAATAGTTTTGTTATCAAATTTGGATGGAGGAATAATTTTATTAATAACTTTCTTGATTTTTAGTTTTTCTGGTTTGACTATATGGCTGAGATATCGTAATCACGGAGCAAATGATCCTCTTTTACTTTTTACAACAGTATTTCTCTTGTATAACGGTGTTCTTTCTTTACAGGTAGCTTGGGAATTTGCTAATGGCAGAGAACCACTGCTATTATATCCCGTGACTTTTTCTTACAATACATTTTTAGAAGCCTCGATTACAAGCTGTCTGGCATCGGCAGGACTTTTAGTGGGTACTGTATTGATAATGTTATTTTCAAGTAAGAAAAGCCTCGCTTCTAGGACTTATATAACCGAAATATCTTCTTCATTTTTTAAAATCGGTTTATTTGCTTTTTTGTTTGGTTTGTTACTCTTTTTCCTTGATTTTCAAAGGATAGGCGGGTTTGTATATGCATTATCTTTAGCACGTGGCGTGAGAGGAATGCTTCTTTCAAGTTTAAGAGGGAATTTGCCATATGCGCCTTTTGTTTTTGTAGGTTTAGCTATGGTTTGGGCTGATTATTCCTATCGAAGAATAGGTAAATTTTGGCCATATCTTTTATTAGGTATTTGGATTCTGCTTATGCTGTTACAAGGAGACCGGAGATTTTTGACTTATGGAATTTTAATCAGCTTTTTCACATATACAGCGATACGCTATCCTAAATTGCAGATTAAAGGCAAATACATCATTTTACTTGCAGTACTGTTATTGACTTTTTTCTTCTTTGCCCAGATTCGTTGGATGTTTCCTTTGATACTTGCTGGAAAAATGAGTTTAGGAGAAACTTTTAAATGGATACAAAATAACTTTTCTTTAGATTGGTTTATACCTGGAAAAAATGAGTTTGCTGGTCCTTATTTTACCTTGCTTTACAGTCTTCAATATTCCTGGCCTAAAGAAGCTCCATTATTAGGAACAACTTATTTGCAAGCTATTCCCAATTTATTGCCAAGGAGTTTATATCCAGGAGAAAAGCCATTGGGAATTTCTCAAATTTTTGCTATCTTTATTCATCAAGAATATATGCCAACTAGAGAATCTATTATTGGTTGGGGATATAGTCCTGTTGCAGAAGCTTATAATAACTTTGGTTTTTTAGGACCATTTATTGTTTTTTTCATTTTTACCATTTGTTGGGAATTAATTAGTCGCTTGAGATTTAAGGACAAAAAAGGTTTAATAATTTATTCTTTGCTTATTCCGCAGGTACTAAATCTCAATAGAATAGACTTTATGTGGGTTTTTCAAGAAGGGATGTATTTTGTTGTTGTTGGGTTATTGTTACTAGTTTTACGCTCAATTATGTCAAGTATTAGGTTATCAACAAAATATTTCGGTTATAAATCTCACAATAACATAATAAAACAAAGTAAGGTGTTCAGATATGCAAAAAACTAAAGTTACTTTTCTTATTACAGGCCTTAATTACGGCGGTGCAGAGACACAGCTTGTGCATTTAGCTGTTCGCCTTAAAAAGCGAGGCTGGGATGTGCAAGTAATTTCTATGATTTCTCCCGTCGCTTATGTAGAAGAACTTAAAAGAGAAGGAATACCTGTTTATTCTTTAAGAATGCGACGAGGTGTGCCGGATATAAGAGGACTATTTCGATTGGTAAAGATTTTGCGACGTGAAAGACCTCAAATTCTTCACTGCCATATGGTTCATGCTAATCTCTTAGGAAGGATTTCCAGAATTTTTTTTAAAACTCCTATACTTATTTGTACAGCTCATAATATCATTGAAGGAGGGAGAAAAAGAGAAATTGCATATCGTCTTACTGATTGGTTATGTGATTTAACTACACAAGTTAGCCGTGCAGGATTGGAAAGGTATGTACAAATAGGGGCGGTACCTTGCCATAAAGTAATACATATACCTAATGGGATTGATACTGAAATATTTAAACCTGATTTAGAAGCACGAACTCGTTTAAGAAAGGAATTAGGGATTGAAGACAAATTTGTATGGTTGGCTGTGGGGAGATTTGAGGAAGCCAAAGATTACCCAAATATGTTAAATGCTTTTGCTAAGGTAGTTTTAGAGAGAAATGATTCTGTACTTCTAATTGCAGGACAGGGTTCGTTAATGGGAAAAGCCAAGCATTTAGTAGACGACTTGAATATTACAACTCATGTTTATTTTTTAGGAGTGCGTAAAGATATTCCTGCTCTAATGAATGCTGCTGATGCATATGTTATGTCTTCTTCTTGGGAAGGTATGCCCCTTGTGCTTTTAGAAGCTTCTTCTGTAGGTTTGCCTATAGTAACTACAGATGTTGGAGGGAATAGAGAGGTTGTTATAGATGGAAAATCTGGCTTTCTTGTTCCTCCTAAAAATTCAGAAGCTTTAGCTCAGGCTATGTTGAAAATGATGGATTTACCTGAAAAATTAAGAAAATCAATGGGGCAAGCAGGACGCAAATATATTAAAGAAAATTACAGTTTAGAACATGTAGTTGATATGTGGGAAGAATTATACATAGAATTCACGAAAAATAAAGGGGTAAATAAGTAAAAACAAGCTTGAGATGAAGGAAGTTCAAAATACTAAGAAATTAGAATAGTGGTGATATTTCATGAAAAAAATCTTATTTATTGCAACTGTTAAATCTCATATTTTAAATTTTCACATTCCTTTTATACGATATTTTCAAAATAAAGGATATGAAGTTCACACAGCTACAAAATTAGGGAATAGGCAGGGTGAGCTAAAAAATTTAAATGTTATATGTCACAATATTGATTTTTCACGTTCTCCTTATTCTTTGAGTAATATAAGAGCACTAAATCAATTAATAAAAGTAATGAGAGAGAATAAATTCTCATTAGTACATGTACATACTCCTGTTGGGGCTTTTTTAGGAAGATTGGCAGCGAAAATTACAAATACAAAACCTGTACTTTATACAGCCCATGGATTTCATTTTTATAAAGGAGCTCCTTTAAAAAACTGGCTTATATATTACACAATGGAGAAGATAGCTGCTCATTGGACAGATGGACTTATAACTATGAATGAAGAGGATTTCGATATTGCGAAAAAATTTAAACTGAGAAGAAAAGATGTAGTGTTTTATGTACATGGCGTTGGTATAGATATTGAAAGATATTCTAGAAATGATGAAGAAAGAAGAAAAAAGTTGAGGGGAAAATTAGGGTTTTCAGAAGACGATATTTTGATATTGACTGTAGCAGAAATAAATACTAATAAAAATCATATGCAGATAATTGACGCTATAAAGACTTTTAAAAATTACAGTAATATTTACTACCTTATTGTAGGTACAGGTGAAAAGGAAAAAGAATTAAAAAATTATGTTTTAATCAGCAATCTAGGAAACAGAATAAAATTTTTAGGATATAGAGAAGACATTCCAGAGATTTTAAATATTATTGATATTTTTGCATTAACATCTTTACGGGAAGGTCTTCCAAGAGCTATAATGGAAGCAATGACAGCAGGTAAACCTATTATTGCTACAAATGTAAGAGGAAATAGAGATTTAGTTGTGGATGGTGTTAATGGGTACTTGGTTCCTGTAAATGATGTAGAAGCAACAGCTAAAGCAATTACAAAATTAGCCTCAAATAAAAATTTAAGATTAAGAATGGGAGAAGAGGGTAGAAAAATTATACAAGATTATGCTATTGAAAAAGTTTTAAAAGAAATGGATGAGATATATAGCCTGTATTTGTAACTAATAAGAATTTTTTTGAGGTGAGGAAAATGAATAATTTTGCCGAAGACTTGACGTATTGGTATTTTCGCTTAAATGGATTTTTCTTATTACAAAATTATGTATTGCATAACATTGGAGAAGGAGAAGAAAGAGGAACAGCAGATAGTGATTTACTGGCAATTAGGTTTCCTTATGTTTACGAAGAGATTGGAGGACAAAGTAACGACTGGGATAGAGAAAAATTTTCAGAATGGGGATTTGATATTGAAAAAGTTAATTTGGCTTTGATTGTAGAAGTAAAATCAGGAGAAAATGTGAAGAGAAGTGAAATAGAAAAATCTTTTTCTTCTAAAAGACTTAAAACTGCACTTTATCGTTTTGGAATTTTCCCTCGAGATGATGTTCAGCGTATTCATGAAAATTTGGTAGAACAAAAGTATGTAAAGGAATCTTCTTGGATTATAGCTAAAGTATTAGTTACGGAGAAAACAAGGGAAATTAAAAAGACCTGGCTTGATCTAAGTCTTGATGAGATAGACAAATTTATCCATAAACGGATTAGATCTTATTTGCATGATAAATATGCAGATCGTACGTATTTCACGAGTATTCTCATTCAATATATTGCTTGGAAGAATAAGAATAGGATTTTAAATGATTGGTGAGATAGCTTTACCACCACTTCCGCTAAGGAAGGAGGGAAGTTTTATGGCAAGAAAATTTTCTGATAGGACAATGGCTATTTGTGGAAAGATTTTATCTGAACTTTTTTCAGACGCAGAATTGCAAAATTTTTTTTCTAGGTTTGGTCTACTTGATATTTATCGTCGTTTACCCCAAGGTACAGGGAAGTTAAAACGAATTCAAGAAGTTATTGCTTACCTTAATCAACTTAATATCACTGAAAACAAAGACAAGATTTGGGATGATATTGTTATAGAAACGGTTAAAACAATTAAGCAAATAGAAGAGAGAGCACCGGGTTCGAGTCTGGTAATGGAGAACATAAGGAAATTAGAAGAGTGTTTAGCACTAGATGGGTATCAAATTGAAAATGGAAAGATAATTAAGGATTTGCCTGCATCCACAGAAACTACACACATACGAGATAGACTTGAACAAAAATTAGTTGATTTAGGTTGGTTTGTCCCTTTACAACATTTCCAAGATGCTCGAGAAAATTACGCTGAAGAGCGGTGGGCGGCGGCTAATGCGTCTATTCGTTCTTTTCTCCAGGCGATATTTGATAATATAGCAGAGTATATGCCGAATTTTCCTAAAGAAGGGTTAGTTCCTGGAGGAGAGAGACGCCAATTTCTAGAAACAATAGGGTTTTTAACTAAGGAAGAGGCAGAGTTAGTGCGTGCTCTTTTTAAAATTCTTGGCACCAAAGGTTCTCACCCCGGCCTTTCGGACGAAAGTGATTGTTCCTCAAGGATTTTGATGTCTATTGGAATTGCTTGGCGATTCCTCTCGCGATTTTTAGAAAAAGGGGGACGTTATTCTTGAGGTTAATTATAAAAAGATTAATTGACATTTTTGTATCTCTTTTTCTATTAATTGTTTTGTCACCTCTGCTAATTATTATATCCTTAATTATTTTTATTACGATGGGGCCTCCTGTTATATTCAAACAGACAAGACCGGGGTTTAAAGGAAAGCCTTTTACAATATATAAGTTTAGGACAATGAGTAATAAAAAAGATAAATATGGCAATCTTTTACCAGATGAGAAACGCCTAACTAAAATAGGTAGATTTCTTAGAAGTACAAGTCTTGACGAATTACCGGAATTATTTAATGTTTTAAAAGGAGATATGAGCTTAGTGGGGCCAAGACCCTTACTTATGGAATATTTGAATTATTATACAGAAGAACAAATGAGACGTCATGATGTAAAGCCAGGTATAACTGGTTGGGCACAAGTAAATGGACGCAATAATCTTTCTTGGGAAGAGAAATTTAAGCTTGATGTATGGTATGTAGATAATTGGAGTTTATGGCTGGATTTTAAAATATTATTTTTAACACTTATAAAAGTGATAAAGAGGGAGGGCATTTCTGCTGAAGGTTATGCTACAATGCCCAAATTTACAGGGAGTAAAGATTAAGAAGTGAAAGGATAGTGAAATATGTTAAAAGATCTATTTATTATTGGAGCAGGTGGTGTTGGTAAAGAGGTTGCTTGGATTGTAGAAGAAATAAATAGTGTAAGTCCTACTTGGAATACTGTTGGCTTTATTGACGATAATAAGGATTTTCATGGTAGAACTATAAACGGGGTAAAAGTGCTAGGAGGAATTGAGTATTTATTAAGTCTTAAGAGGAAGATTTATACTGTATGTGCAATTGCAGATTATAAATCTAGAAAAAGAATTGTTACAAAACTAGAACATTATGACCATATAGAATTTGTAAACATAATTCATTCATCTGTTTATATCTCAAAAACAAATCATCTTGGTAAGGGGGTAATAATATATCCAGGTTGCATATTAACCACGAATATAAAAATAGGGGACCATGTTATAATAAGTCCCAAATGTGGCATTGGACACGAAACTTTTATTGATGATTTTGTAACTTTGCTTTGGGATGTAAATATTGCAGGAAATGTAGTGATAAATGAAGGATGTTTAATTGGTTCAGGTGCTACAATAATACAAAACAAACAAGTTGGGAAAGGTGCAATTATAGGTGCAGGGGCAGTCGTTGTTGATGATATACCGCCTTATTGTACAGCAGTGGGAGTTCCAGCAAAGCCAATAAAATTTCATGAGGAGGCAAAATAAATGAAAGTTCCTTTGTCAAAACCGGATATTACCCAGAAAGAAATTGATGCAGTCGTAGAGGTTTTGAAGTCAGATATTTTAAGTATTGGACCCAAGATAGAAGAATTTGAAAGAAAGATAGCTGATTACGTAGGGAAAAAATATGCGATTGCAGTAAATAGTGGGACAAGCGCTTTGCATTTAATAGTAAGGTCCTTAGGGATAAAAGATGGAGATGAAGTTATAACTACACCTTTTACTTTTATAGCCTCTGTAAACTGTTTTTTATTTGAAAGGGCAAAGCCTGTTTTTGTGGATATAGATCCAGACACACTGAACATGGATATTAACAAAATAGAAGAAAAAATAACAGAAAAAACCAAAGCAATTTTAACAGTAGATGTTTTTGGGCAACCAATGGACATGGAGAAGGTAAATGAGATAGCTAAAAAATATGGACTTAAAGTTATTGAAGATTCTTGCGAGGCGTTAGGTTCAGAATACAAAGGTATTAAAGCGGGAACATTGTGTGATGCAGGTGCTTTTGCTTTTTATCCCAATAAACAGATTACAACTGCTGAAGGTGGGGTAATTGTTACAGATAATGAAAAAATTGCACAGCTAAGTAAAAGCATGAGAAGTCAGGGAAGGCCTATCACGGGATTATGGTTAGAACATGAGAGGTTGGGCTTTAATTACCGTCTTAGTGAATTACATGCTGCTCTTGGAATAGTTCAGTTAGAAAGGATAGAAGAGATAATTAAGAGGCGTTCAGAAATAGCTGAGAAATATAATGAACGGTTGAAAGATGTCAAGGGAGTTAAAATACCATACATTGCTCCTGAAGTAAATAAGATGAGTTGGTTTGTCTATGTGATAAGGGTAGATGAAAACATAGACAGAGATAAGGTTATGCAGTATTTAATTGACAATGGTATAGGTTGTAGACCTTATTTTACGCCAGTACATTTACAATCTTACATAAAAGAATTAACTGGCCATAAAGAAGGAGATTTTCCTATAACAGAGAAAGTGGCAAGATCTACAATAGCTTTACCTTTTTTCAATAAAATAACGGATGAACAAATTGATTATGTAGTCGATAAGTTAAAAGAGGCGATAAAGATATATAGTAGGTAAATGGGAGAGATTTATATGTGGAAAAACAAGAGAAAAATTTTATTATTGCTTATTGACATTATCCTGTTGAATATAGCATATTTTCTAGCTTTTTATTTGCGTTTTGACTATAATATTCCTCACCAATATTTCCTCTTATACAAAAAAACCTTTTACATAGTAGTTACAGTGACTGTCGTAACATTTATCTTTTTCAAACAATACAATAAAATTTGGAGATATGCAAGTTTACATGATATTATGGATTTGATTATTTTTAATACCATTGGCAGCGCTATGGCTGCTTTTGTTTTACTGTTTCTACAAATACATTTGCCACGTTCTATTTATCCTTTATACTGGTTTTTGAGTGCATTGCTAATAGGTGGAAGTCGTATTGCTTATAGAAGTTATATGGAAAATAACAGTAAAGTCAAAGTAAAAAATGTAAAATACAAAAAAGTGCTAATAGTAGGTGCTGGAGATGCTGGGCGTATACTTGTAAGGGAGATAAAAAATCATCCAGAAACAGGCCTTAAGCCTGTAGCAATAGTAGATGATGATGTGTCTAAATTACACAGAAGTATTGATGATGTGCCTGTTGTGGGGAAAATTGATGATATTCAGGAAGTTATTACGGAGAAGGAAATTGATGAAGTTATTTTTGCTATCCCTTCTGCGCCTAGAACTGTTTTGAAAAAAGTTATTGATAAATGTAGTGAAATGCGCATAAAAGTTAAAACATTACCTGCAATCTATGAACTGGTGGATGGAACAATATCAATAAGTAGTATAAGAGATGTTGATATAAATGATTTGTTAGGCAGAGAACCTGTCAAAGTTGATTTAGAGGAAATAAGTAGTTACATAAAAGGTAAAAAGGTTATGGTTACAGGGGGAGGAGGGTCCATTGGGTCTGAACTTTGTAGACAAGTAGCCAGGTTTTCACCTTCTCGACTCATTATATTAGACATATACGAAAACAATATGTATGAAGTGGAACAGGAATTAAAAAGAAAATACCCTGAACTTGATGTAATTTGCTTAGTCGCAAATATTAGAGAAGAAAAGAAGATAAATAAAATTTTTAGTGAATATACTCCTGATATTGTTTTTCACGCAGCTGCTCATAAACATGTTCCATTAATGGAGGTAAGTCCTCATGAAGCTATTAAAAACAATGTATACGGCACATTAAATCTTGTAAAAGTTTCTGACTTATATAATGTCAATCGCTTTGTAATGATTTCGACAGACAAAGCTGTTAATCCCACGAGTGTGATGGGAGCTTCTAAGCGCATATGTGAGATGATAATCCAGGAATATGATAAAAGAAGTAAAACTGAGTTTGTTGCAGTACGATTTGGAAATGTGTTAGGAAGCAATGGAAGTGTTATACCTCTTTTTAAAAAGCAGATTGCAGAAGGTGGACCTGTAACAGTTACCCATGAAGAAGTTAAAAGATACTTTATGACAATACCAGAAGCAGTTCAGTTGGTTATACAAGCAGGGGCTATGGCAAAGGGTGGCGAAATATTTGTACTTGATATGGGTGAGCCGGTTAAAATTATAGATTTAGCAAGAACGTTAATTCAATTATCAGGTTTTGAACCTGATGTGGATATACCTATTAAGATTATTGGTTTAAGACCAGGAGAGAAATTATTTGAGGAATTATTAATAAGTGATGATAAATACGTGTCGACGAAGCATGAAAAAATTTTTATTGAAAAACCTGTTTCTGTAGATTATGGGAATTTAATTTTAACATTAGAAAAATATAAAGATAAGATAGATGATATGGATGAGGATGAAATAAGAGAGTTTATAAAGTCCCTTGTACCAGAGTATAATCCTGATTATCAGCGGTCCTTAATGGAAGAAGTTGCTGTTACTGAAATAGAATAGTTTTTGAATTTTAATAAGTGAGGAGATATATGCGATGAAAGTTTTAGTCACAGGCGGTGCAGGTTTTATAGGTTCAAACATAGTAGATTTGCTGATTGAAAATGGACATGAAGTCGTAATAGTGGATAATCTTTCAACAGGAAAAGAAGAATTTATAAATAAAAAGGCCATTTTTTATAAAAAAGACATCACAGATGATGACTTATATGAAATATTTGAAAAAGAAAAACCTGATTATGTGATACATCAAGCAGCTCAAATAGATGTACAGAAATCAATTGATAATCCTGTATTTGATGCAAAAGTAAATATACTTGGAACAGTAAATTTACTGAAGTGCTGCAGAAAAAGTGGTGTTAAAAAAGTTATATACGCTTCATCAGCAGCAGTGTATGGAAATCCTGAGTATCTTCCTATTGATGAAGTACATAAAATAAATCCCATATCTTACTATGGCATATCAAAGCACACACCAGAGCATTATTTTGAAGTATACAGGCAATTGTATGGCTTAAAGTATACGATTTTGCGCTATGCAAATGTATATGGGATAAGACAGGACCCAAAAGGAGAAGGTGGAGTAATATCTATTTTTATAGATAAGATGCTTAAAGGGGAAAGACCTATTATTTTCGGAGATGGAAAGCAAACACGTGATTTTGTTTATGTAAAAGATGTGGCTAAAGCCAATCTTTTGGCACTGGAGAGGGGAGATAATGAGGTTGTAAATATAAGCACGAATAAACCTACAAGTATAAATGAGCTTGTTGAAATGATGAATAAAATCATGAATACCTCTTTAGAGCCTATTTATACAGAACCTCGAAAAGGAGATATAGTGCATAGTTATCTTGATAATAAAAAAGCATTAGATGTGTTTGGATGGAAACCGGAGTATAGTTTGGAAGAGGGGTTAAAAGAGACAATTGAGTATTATAAAGGTGAGATATGTAGAGGATGAGGTGGCAGCGGAGAAAGAGAAGTGAAAATGCCGTAATATTTATATTTATAAGAATTTATAAAAAGATGATAGAAATAAAATTATTAAACTTCAGGCGACGATTATGTTGTATTTAAGTTGTGAATAAAGAGGGGGAATTTTTTATCGCTCATATTTTATGGTTCACTCTCTTCTTATGGCAAATTATACAAAAATTCTTTCATTATTAATCCCCCCTAGAGGTGATTGTATATCAAAAAAATTTTTTGTCAAGACATTAAAAAATAAGATAAAAACACCAACTATAGTAATAAAAGTAATTTAGAAGAAAGAAATACTTATGCATTTTTGAATAAAGATAAAGAAACTGCTTGTTGTATAGGTTTTCAACAAGAGTTAAAGTTGTTATTTGAAAGTGACAAGTTATAGGATATAATGATATTAAGATAAAAGCAAGAAAAAATGTTTTCAGAAAGATTACTTGTTTAATAAGAAATTCTTAGGGGTGAAAAATAAGGTTATTATGAAGCCAAAATATTTTAGAGACCCAGTTCATAATTTTATCGTAATAACGAGAGATTATATTCTAGAATTAATAGATACTGAAGAGTTTCAAAGATTACGGCAGATTAAACAACTTGGTACTTCTGAAATTACATATTACGGGGCGAATCACAACAGGTTTTCTCATTCAATAGGCACTATGTATTTAATGGAAAAAGCTTTATCCCAATTGAAAAGTATTGGAGTTAGTATAGATGAAGAAACCGAAATGACTGCTTTAACGGCAGCTCTATTGCATGATATAGGACATGGTCCTTTTTCTCATATTTTTGAAAAGGTAATTGGTTCAGATCATGAAAAATGGACAATTAATATCATTCTTGGTGATACAGAAATAAATCAAGTTTTGCAGGATAAAGATAAAAGTTTGCCACAAAAAATTGCAAGTGTTATTAGCAAGGAATATGAACGTAAATATATTGTTTATTTGCTATCAAGTCAGTTAGACGTGGATAGGATGGATTATTTGTTAAGAGATAGTTATTACGTAGGTGTAAAATATGGATTATTTGATCCTGACATGATTTTCAAATCGATGCAGATTCATGGAGAATCTATAGCAATAGATTATAAAGGATTATACGCAGTTGAGCAATATATTCACGCAAGATATTACATGTACTGGCAAGTGTACTACCACAAAACGACAAGAGGGTACGAACTATTATTAGAAAATATTCTAAAGAGAGCAAAATATTTATATGAGCAAAATAGATTGGATAAAGGAATAGACACTTTAATTCCTGTATTTAGAAAAGGAAATGAAATGGACATAAAAGATTATATAAAGTTAAATGACAATATAATTTTGTATGCAATTTCATTATGGCGTGATTCGGAAGACAAAGTGCTACGAGACCTATGTAATAGATATTTAAGAAGAGATCTATATAAAGCGTATGAACTCAAAGAAGACAATATTCATCATATAGGAAAAATAGAAAATAAACTAAAAGAGAAATTGATACAATATGGATTTGAGGAAGAAAATGTAGAGTACTATTTTGGAATAGATAGGCCTAGTAATGTTACATATGACTATTACGTAGAAGGAGAAGAAGGAGAAAAACCGGTGATTTTAATACATAAAGAGGGGAAATATAACTCAATTACAAGATTTTCAGATTCAATAAAAAGTTTAGCGGGTATTAAAAAGTATAGATATTGCCTATATTTTACGAGAGCTAATTATGAAGGAGAAGATATAACTGATGAGCTTATTAAAATTATTAAGGAGGGGGAGGAAGGTCAATGAGTAGTTTTCTAGAAAATTATGCAAATATTATTGAACTTTTACGAATTGCAGGAAAGATTGAAGGACGAAAAAAATTACAGAAGATGGTTTATATTTTGAAAAATTTAGGAGCGGATTTTAAAGAAGATTTTTATTTCCATTACTATGGTCCATATTCGGATGTTTTGACAATAGAACTTGAAGAGCTTAAATCGATTAATGTGATAAAAGAAGATGTTAAGGAGCATGATAATTATTTCCCCACTTACACTTATGAATTAAATATTGATGACATTGGTGTAAAAGGTGATCTAGAAAACTACAAAGAAGTGATATATAGATTAAATAGAGAGAATTCTAGATTCTTGGAATTAGTTGCTACAATTATGTATTTTAAAGAAGAGAAAAAATATGTAAAAGAAGATATCATTAGAAAAATAAAAATAGTTAAATCGGATAAATATTACACTGATGAGGAAATTAAAAGGTCGTTCGATTTTTTAGAAACTATAACTAAAGATTAGTTACTAGATTTAGATGAAGGGATTTTAAACACATAAATAAAAAAGACTTTAATCGAATTGATAAATAAAGCAATTTAAAAAAAAGAAGAATTTCATTAAGCATAGAGAGCTCTCGAAAAGAGGGATAAAATAGTCCAAGAGACTAAAATTACCTTTCAAAAGGTTATTAATAAAGATTATTTGAAAAAAGTATGGAAAAATATTAAAACAAATTTGTCAGAAGAACTAATAAGAGACCCAATTGATCATCTCGCATATGAAGCAAATCTTGATGGTAATTTAGGTTATCTAATATATAGAATTAAACATGATAGGTATACACCTACTTTTGCAACTATAATTCGCGCTGCAAAGCGTGATGGTATGACACGACCACTAGCATTTTTAGAAATTGAAGATCAATTAATTTTTAATTCTATCTCCGAATCCCTTGAAGAGGAACTACTAAGTGATTTTCCGGATTATGTTAATTTTAGCCGTAAAAACGTTAAGATGACTCCTATAGGTGAATATGAAACTTGGTTTGATAAATGGCTACGTCACCAAACTCTAACAACTAAATTTATTGTATCAGAAGAGAATGAAAATGAATTTGTAGTAGAATCAGATATAGCTAATTTTTTCCCATCGATTAATTTCTTCTTTCAGTTGGTAATAAGTGCATGGAGGGGTTAATTACGCAGGGTGGCTCAATTTAAAACCGTTAAAATAGGTTGATTTTATTCAGCTATTGACATATTTAAAGGTAACGGCAAATAAGGCTATGAATATTACCTGAAAAATTTCGGGAGGGACATTAAATGAAAAAAGGCAAGTCTCCAACAGTAGGTTATTTATTGGCATTTTTCTTGGGGGGTTTTGGAGCACATCTTTTTTATTATCAAAAATATCTAAAGACCGTGATATATCTCTTGATTGTCATATTTTCCGCAGGCAAATTGCTCCCTTTGACTATGGTATTGGGTTGGATAGATATGTTTTTTATTAAGAAATGGCAGAAGGAGTATTCAGAAAGGGAAGAAAAGGTTTCAAAGAGGCTTCCCGAAACACCAACTCAGCTTCCTTTTACGAAGGAAGTTACTCAAGTCAAAAAACTTGAACCTTCTCCAGAAAAAGTTTTACTTCAAAAAGGAAAAGAGAAATTTTACAAGGAAGAAGATATCATACTGCCAGAATATGCTCATCTTGAAACTCCTCTCTACATAAGAAAAGAAATTGAGGAACTAAAAAATTCTGTCAAAGCCAAAAAGTCGAGCTCGCCTGCTATAGAAATTACCTTTTCCACTCGTGAAACGGAGTTTATGAAGGATTCAATTAAATACGCTGATATGAAACTCAACAAGGCGGATTTTGTGCCGTTGAGGGTGTATTGGACTACTTTTAGAGATTTGGACGAAAGGCAGAAGAGGTGGTATTTCTACTGGAGGTATCAGGCACTAAACGGCAATTATTTGGACACAGATTTGAGCTACGTTATTTTGTTTGTTTATGAGCTCTTGAACTATACATTCAATCAAAGTGCTGCGTTCAACGTTAGTACGATGGTCCGCTTACGGGAGGCGTACAAGGATAGACTTCCTGATCTGGACAGGTATATTGTGCCCTGGATAAGGGATATGTTGGTAGAACTGAATGAAATTGAATTGGCTTATAAATGGGGATTAGGGGCAGAACCGTATTCTGGGCTCAATTTTTATCAGATTTTCAAAGAATATCAAGAAGATATTAGCAAAATACCTATGGAAGAATGGCGAAAGGTTCTATATGGATATTCAGAAACTACCTTTTTTAAGACAAATGCCCAAAGAGTATACGCTGTTTTTGAACAGGCTTTAAAATTATTTCAAAGGATAAACATAGAAGAGGGATTAGATCTGGAGAAAGCCTGGTTTAGACCAGAAGAAAAAATAGAGACCTACCACTTTTTTAGTAGTGCAGTAATAGGGCGAAATGTTCCAAGCCGTATTATAAAGTACTTACAATATGTGCCTACAGATTATTTTTACAATGAAGTAACAGCTTTATTCCGGCTTTCAGAGAATGTTGCTCGATTGCTCGCTGGAATTACCAGACAGCTTCAAGTAAACGAAGAATTGTTGCCTCCTGGGTTTAAAGAAGCTTTATTAGAGGAAATAAAGAGATTAGATCTAACAGAGGATGTAGGACTAAAAAGCCGTTTTTCTCCAGATAAAAAAATAAAGAATCGTTTTTCTCAAGTAGCATCGAAGGAAAAGGAAGGGCCGAAACATATTATACCTCCAAGACCAGTCCAAACCACAGGGATAGACGGCGAGGAAACTGAACCTGAACTGGAATTGCCTGAAATAGACATTCCCGAAAATAGGTCTCGAATCCGCTTGTCTGACGAAGAAGTTGATGTGGAAGGATTTATTTCTTCCTTAACAGAAGAGGAATTTAAATTTATCAGCACATTTTCCAATAGAAAGAAAAGCATAAATGAAGCAGAGGAACAGTTGAGAGATCAAGGTGTTCCTGTAACGATTTTTGTCGAGCAGATAAATGCTAAAGCGGAGGAATATTTAGAAGATGTCTTTATTGAGCTCATAGGAGAAGAGTATGTGATAAACGAAGAGCTGGTAACTGTATGGGAAGAAGTGGAGAGGAGTAATCGGCATGAAAATTAAAAGGAGAGATTCAGCAGATATTTTAAGTGCATTGGCAGGCGGGGTGGTTCCTAAAAGAGGTCTCCAGTATATAATGGTGGGCCGGGAAGCGGAAATGAAACAAATAAGAGAAGAGTTAAGAGACATAAAAGAAAATGGAAACTCTATGATCAAGTTTTTTGTCGGCGCCTATGGAACTGGGAAAAGTTTTATGCAAAATTTTGTTAGGCAAGTGGGTCTAGAAGAAGGATTTGTAGTTACCAATGCGGATTTTACTCCCCATAGAAGATTGTATGGAAGCGATAATCAAGCTCTGGCCTTGTACAATGAATTGATAAAAAATCTATCAACCAAATCCGCACCCCAAGGGAACACCCTGCCCATTATTTTAGATCAGTGGATAATGGGTTTGCAAAAGAAAGTAATGGAAGACCTAGATTATGAAGATAGAGCTGTTTTGGAGGAGAGTGTATTTGTTCAAGCAGTAGAGAAAGAAATTGTTAAAGCTGTTTCTCATTTAGATGAGTTAACGGGTGGTTACGATTTTGCAAAAGTTCTAAGTATTTACTATAAAAGTTTTGTAAAGCAAGATAAGGAAAAACAGCGTCAAGCTTTGAGGTGGCTCAGAGGAGAATATTTGACCAAAACCGATGCAATGCGGGACTTAGGAATTAGAGAGATCATTAATGATAGCAATTATTATGGTTACTTAAAAGTGCTGTGTAAATTTGTAAGGCAAGCAGGGTATTCAGGCTTGATTATCAATTTAGATGAAGCAGTCAATCTATATAAGATTACTCATAGGGAAGCCAGAGAAAAAAATTATGACTATATCCTGATGATCTACAATGACATTTTGCAAGGTTCAGTTGAGGGTTTGTATATAACGTTTAGCGGTACCCCTGAGTTTTTAGAGGATGAGCGCCGTGGGCTTTACAGCTACCAGGCATTGAAGCGACGTTTGAAGCCAGCGGTGGAAAAGGAAGAATATCAAGATTTAAGGCAGGCAGTAATGAAATTAACTCCCCTTACACCTGAAGAAACCTTGATTCTATTGATGAATATACGGGATATCCACGCAGCCCATTATGGTTATGAAATAAATGTGACGGACGAAGAAATTCGAAAGTATCTACTGTGGACATACAAACGACCAGGTGCTGAAAAGCACATTATTTTAGGAGATGTGATCAGACAGTTTATCAGCTTTTTGAATATTAAGATGGAACATCCTGCTCTGAATTTTGAAGAATTATATATAGGAGAAGAGACTAGAGAAAACAACTTCTCGGAAAAAGTCATCGACATCCATAAACGTTTTAAAAGAACCCAGCTTTCATAACCTGGGAGGCAAATAAATATGAGCCAAATATTTTATAAGCTATCAGATAAAGTGCAAAAGAAAATATGGGACATGGGATGGAAACATTTTACCCCTATCCAAGAAAAAGCAATCCCGGTGATTATCGATACAGAAAAAGATGTGGTGTTGTCGTCAGGTACAGCTTCTGGAAAAACTGAGGCTGCATTTTTGCCCATCATTAGTAAAATCGAGAAGACAGCTCCTAGCGTTTTGAAGGTTCTTTACGTTTCTCCTCTAAAGGCTTTGATTAATAATCAATTTGAGCGCCTTCAAAAATTATGTGAAGAGATGAATATTCCTGTGCATAGGTGGCATGGTGATGTGGGCCAACACAGTAAGAAAAAATTAATTGATAATCCTGCTGGCATATTACAGATTACTCCTGAATCCATTGAAAGCTTGTTCATAAACAGAACCCGCTCTTTGAAGCAATTATTTCATGACCTCGAATTTATTGTAATTGACGAACTCCACGCTTTTATTGATACAGAAAGAGGAGTTCAGCTCCGATCTCTCTTATCTCGTATTGAGCGATACAGCAAAAAGCCCCCTCGGATCATCGGGTTGTCAGCAACAATCGATAATTTTTCTCTCATTAAAAAGTGGGTTAATTGCAACAATCCAGATAATGTGGAAATCATTGAAGTAAAGGGATTTGAGAGGGACATCTATTACAGTTTAATGCATTTTGAAAAAACTAAAACAGGAAATTATCCTCTGGAATTATACGAAGATATTCTAGAACTGACCCGGAACTATACCTCTTTGATCTTTTTTAATAGTCGGGCGGCAGTAGAAGAGGCTACAGTAATTTTAAATCGTTTAGCTCAAAGGGAGGGACTGGGAGAAAGGTATTATGCCCATCATTCTTCAATAGCTAAGGCCGAACGGGAATTTGTGGAGAAGCTGATGACAGAGTCCGCTGAAATTAGAAGCGTTATAGCTACAAGCTCCTTAGAACTAGGGATTGATATAGGGGAAATCGATCTGGTAATACAGGTGGATAGTACATTTACAGTTTCCTCTTTAAAGCAGAGATTGGGCAGGTCAGGAAGAAAGCAAGGGGAAGGTCAATATTTACAGATGTATACCACAGACAAATATGGGTTGCTGCAATCTATTGCAGTGATGGATCTCTTGTTGCAAGGTTGGACTGAACCCAGCAAAGGCTATCCGTACCCATATGATATTTTATTTCATCAAATTATTTCTATATGTCACCAGCTGAACGGTATCCCTCTTGAGGAGCTTGTTTCATTGATAAGTGAAAACGCTACCTTTCATGAACTGCCGGAATCAGATATCCGTATATTAATTGAGCACATGATTGAGAAGGATTATTTAGAAATATTGGCCGATACACAGGAATTGATTGTAGGACTAGAGGGGGAACGATTGCTAAGACAGAAAGATTTTTACTCGGTCTTCATGACTCCAGAGGTTTATGAAGTTTTTTATGGAACTAAAAATATAGGAGAAATCGAAAAAACTTCTCTTTTAAACGAAGGAGACAATATCATTCTTGCTGGGCGGTTGTGGAAAATAGAAGAAATAGATTTTCATAAAAATAAAGTATATGTAAAAAAAGCGGTGGATGGAAAGCCTCCTAGATATTCAGGTGGACTAGGACCATTGCACCCCCGTATTCCTGAACGCATGCACGAAATATTGTGTTCAGACTGTAAGTTTGATTTTATTGATGAGAGGGCCCAGACTGTTTTAGAAGAATTAAGGACACCTTATAGATATTTCAATGTTAAGCCAGACGAAAGGATTATCTGGAAAACGAAAGAGGGCTTACTATTTGAAACCTTTACTGGCACAAATATTTTTAGAACTTTGATATGGATGTTGCGCTATTATGGAGTTGACGTGGTGAAAACAGACGGAATCGGACACATGGAGATTCCTGTTAATGATGAATTGATTTATATTTTACAGGATATTAAGAGAAGAAAGTGGTCTCTAGAAAGTTTATTGCCCTATACTAGGGAACAGGAATTTTTTATCTCCAAGTATAGCCCTTTCCTTCCCCCAAAATTGCAAATAAAAATGCATGGGGCTCATAATGTGGATATCGAAGGGGTATTTAATTTTTTAGATAAATTCCGTATTAGGATAATAAGTTTGGAATAAATG
>JADBKJ010000010.1 GCA_014896455.1 Thermoanaerobacter sp. | reverse complement strand
TATGGTAAAAGCTATAGAGACAGCGATAAAGGTGATTGTAAAAGTAATGGCATAGAAAAAATTTTGTTTTACGGCTCAAACTTGTTAAAATAGAGTTAAATAAAAGAGAATGAGGGGAGAGGAATGGGGGCTCTTGTCCTTCTCGTAGGGCTTCCGGGTGCTGGCAAGTCAACTTTTGCGGCAGAGCTCAAGAAAAAACGGCCTGATATAGTTGTAGTAAGTTCTGATGAGGTGCGCAAATACTTTTTTGGAGTTACATTTGACCCAAGGGTGGAAAAGCAGGTGTGGTCTATAGTGCATTCTGCCGTTATAGGCAATTTAAAGCTTGGGAAGACAGTAGTTTTAGATGCGACAAATCTTACGAGAAGCAGCAGATATAAATGGATAAGGTGGGCTGGGTGGTTTAAAAAACCTGTGATAGCTGTTTTTATCAATCCTCCTCTGGAGACAGTGTTTAAGCAAAATGCCATGAGAGAAAAAGAGTGGGTAGTACCCGAGGAGGAAATGAGAAAAAAGGTAATGATTCTAAAGGTTCCTCAGATGGAGGAAGGTTTTTATTCTGTTGTAAATATTGAAAAGGCAGATGAAGAATCGGTAAAGAAGGTTATTGAAGAACTTGAAAAAATAAAAGGTGAAACTTTTGAAAAGAGAAAAATTGTTCAAGTTAAGCAGTGAAATAAAATTATTTTTTGTCGAAAATAATTAAGAATAATACATTATTACTGGGGAGTGAGAAAATTGAAGGGGACAATCGTCGGGACATGGATAAAGACTCTAAGGGACCTTTACGGGAGTGAAGTGGTTGATGAATCTTTAAAAAGTGTGGGTTGGGAGGTAGACAGGGTAATTACGCCATTAGAAGACATTGAGGACGATGAAGTTAAGAGAATTTTTGCAAAAGTGAGCGAGATTACAGGCAAAAGTGTCAACGAAATATGGAGAGAGGTAGGAAGGCAGAATATAAAGACTTTTAGCGAATGGTTTCCCTCCTATTTTGCAGGGAGAAGGCTAGTGAATTTTTTAATGATGATGGATGAGGTACACCTACAGCTTACCAAAATGATAAAAGGAGCCACTCCTCCAAGGCTTATTGCAAAGCCTGTTGCAAAAGATGCCATTGAAATGGAGTACGTTTCTAAAAGAAAGATGTACGATTACTTTTTAGGGCTTATAGAGGGTAGTTCTAAATTTTTCAAGGAAGAAATTTCAGTGGAAGAGGTCGAAAGAGGCGAAAAAGATGGCTTTTCAAGGCTAAAAGTAAGGATAAAATTTAAAAACCCCGTTTTTGAGTATAAGAAAAATGTCTGGGGGAAAATACTTGGTTTTGGCTTTATAAGGAGCAACTCTTTTAAACTGGCTTTATGGAGCTTTATCATAGGCTTTTTGGTAGTAGGATTTGTATCTTCATGGGACCTTCTAAAAAGCTTTTCTGGCGCATTTATAATAGGAGCATTTACGTGCCTATTTTCTTATGTTTTGAATATGCCTTCAAAGAATCTTCATGAATTTGTAAAAATCATGGGAGACAGAAATTTAGAAGAGGAGTTTAAACTAGAAAGCGGTGACGTTTTTGAAGCTATTGCAGAGGAGTTAAACAGCGTAAAAGATATTATTAAGAAGGACATGCTGTTTTTAAAAGGCGGCACAGACGACATGCACAATTTTGTTCACAGGTTTAATGAGATTGCAGAGAACATGAAGAGGGTGTCTGAAGATATATCTTCTGTGGTGAATGATGTAGCTTCTTCTACAGTTCATCAGGCAGAAGAGATAGAAAGGGCTGTCGGAATACTGGACGAAAATATAAAAAAGATAAATGAGATTGCAGGAACTAGCAAGGAGAGCAATGAAAAACTGGAAAATTCTATAGGAAATATAAAAAGGGCAAATACCGATGTAACAGACGTTGCAAAGGAGTTGTCACAGGTAGAAGTGGATTTTTCTAGTATATACGAAATGGGCAAGGTGCTTTCAGATAACGCTAAAGATATCATGGCAATAGTTACTACTGTAGAGGAGATTTCAGATCAGACTAATTTGCTTGCTTTGAATGCTGCTATTGAGGCGGCAAGGGCAGGAGAAGCAGGAAGAGGGTTTGCCGTGGTAGCAGAAGAAGTGAGGAATTTGGCTGAAAATTCGAAAAATGCGGTAAAGACCATAACAGAAAGCCTGGTCAACTTTACAAGTCAGGTAGAGACTCTGGCAGAGAAAATAAGTTCTCAGTTTGAAAGGCTTAAAAAGAGCATTTCCACTCTGGAGAAGGTGGTAGAAAAAAATACAATGGCTACAGAAGAGGTTGCAGGGATATCAAGCGTGATAGTGGAATCTGCAAACAGGCTTTATGAAGAGGCAGAGAAGCTTTCAGAGGTCTTCGGGCATCTTGAAAATCTGGCAGCCATTTCAGAAGAGAATTCGGCTTCTTCTGAAGAAATGAGTGCCAATGTTACAGAGTATTCAAACAGAATAAGGGAATTTATAGAGCAGATAAAGCAGATGGAGACACTTGTTACAAACTTTAAGAAGGAGCTTGATAAATACAAAGTTTGAAGAAGGTGGTATTTGTGAAAATAGGGCTTGTAAGTGATACTCACGGGGATTATAAGTCCTGGGAGAAGGCGTTTAGGTTTTTGAAAGAATGTGATATTATACTGCACGCTGGTGATGTGCTTTATCATGGGCCTAGAAATCCCCTCCCGGAAGGGTACGACCCTAAAAAGCTGGCAGAGGCGATAAATTCCTGTGAGATTCCTATCCTCATAGCGGAGGGAAACTGTGATGCCTATGTAGACCAGATGGTTATTAATGTACCCATTACACCTTATGTTTTTACCGTAATTGAAGGGAAAAGGATTATGGTAAATCACGGGCATCTGCTGACTGATGAGGGGATAGAAAAGCTCATTTTAAGATACAGTTTAGACTACTTTATTGTAGGCCATACTCACATCCCTGTTGTGAAAAAGATAGGCAAATGTACTCTGATAAATCCCGGTTCCACTTCTCTTAGCAAGAGAGAGGTAAATTCCATTGGGTTTATTGAAATTGAGAAAGACAAAGCTTATGTGATTAATCTGGAAAATGGAGAGAGAATTATCGAGTAAAAATTGAAAGGAGAAGGTGTGAAAGGTGAAGTATATAAATATTGGCAATGAGATAAAAGCTTCTTCCATAGCTTTGGGGTGCATGAGAATAAGCGATAAACCTATAAAGCAGGTAGAAGAGCTTATTGATACTGCTTTGGGAGAGGGCATAAACTTTTTTGACCACGCTGATATATACGGAGGAGGAAAGTCAGAAGAAGTATTTGGAAAAGTTTTAAAAAAGAAAAAAGACTTAAGGGAAAAAATTATTATACAGACGAAATGCGGAATAAGAAACGGCTATTACGATTTTTCAAAGGAACACATATTAAAATCTGTAGAGGGAAGTTTGAAAAGGCTTGGAACTGACTACATAGATATTTTACTATTACATAGGCCTGATACTCTGATGGAACCAGAAGAGGTTGCAGAGGCATTTTCGATATTGCATAGCAGTGGAAAGGTTAGAAATTTTGGTGTGAGCAATTTTAACCCTATGCAGATTGAGCTTTTGAGTAAATATTTAAATCAAAGAATTATTGTAAATCAATTGCAGTTTAGTATTGCTCATACTGGTATGATTGATTTTGGTTTTAATGTGAATATGAAGGTAGATCAAGCGATAAATAGAGATGGAAGTGTCCTGGAGTATTGCAGGTTGAAAGGAATTACTATACAAGCATGGTCTCCTTTCCAGTATGGATTTTTTGAGGGGACTTTCTTGGGAAATGAGAAATTTAAGGAATTGAATGAAAAAATTGATGAGATAGCTATACAAAAAGGAGTACCCAGTATTGCTATACCTATTGCGTGGATTTTAAGACATCCTGCAAAGATACAACCTATTGTTGGTACGACAAATCCTGCTCGATTGAAAGACATTTGTAAGGCAGCAGATATTGAACTCACAAGAGAGAAATGGTATGAGTTATATAAGGCTGCAGAGAATAAATTACCATAAAGGCGAAAGCATTTATCGCTTCCTATCTCACTTTAAAATTAAAACCTTTTATAAAATCTAATGAAAAAAGGCAAGGTTGAACCCTTGCCTCAGTTTGTTGACAAAGTTAAAAAATATTCAAAGGAGATATTTTGCATCGTCGCTCCGATGTTCCAAAGCGACAAAACTAAACTCGACTTTCAGGTTCCGGCAGGGTACCCCGTCAGGCGACGTCCTGTCTCAGGTGCCCGCCTCCGCCCTCCTTGGCTTCGGCCCTGCCTCCACCCTCAGTCTCGCTAAGTTTTGTTGCCGCTTTGTAACAAGTCGCACCGATTGCAAAATATCTCCTTTACGAAAGTTTGTCTACAGTCTGAAAGGTACTAAGCAATTAGTACCTTTTTTGTAATGAATCTGGTTAGATGTTTTAGAGGATTTTTTGTTTCTCCTTGGGTATCCCAGACTATTGCGAATACTTAAAAGTGAAGTAAAGTGTGATATAATAAAATTAAGAAGGAAATGGCAGGACAATTGAGAAAGATTGTGATGTAGATGATAATATGTTTCTATTCGTTAATTGTGGGAGAATAATGAGGGGAAGGGAGTGAATCCTTATGGGGTAGAAGTTATACAGGGATATGCAGTTGTAAAAGATGGGATTAATCGATGGCGAATTCCCAAGTTTGGGAAAATGAAAGTGGATGCTATAATATATGTGAATGATGCGTTAAAAGAATTTTTGCATGAAGACCAGTCTTTGAAGCAGCTTGTCAATGCTGCTAGTCTTCCCGGAGTTGTGGAACCTGTTATAGGTATGCCAGATATCCATGAGGGGTTTGGGCTTCCTATCGGAGGAGTTATGGCAATAGAAGAGAAAGGGGTCATTTCAGCTGGAGCGGTAGGGTATGATATTAATTGTGGTGTAAGGCTTTTAAGAACTAGCCTTGAAGCAGCGTATTTTAATAAAGAGCTTCTATATAAGCTTATAGAACGGATCGAGTATTATGTTCCTACAGGCATAGGGAAAAAGGGAAAACACAAGGGTATTACACGGGTAATTTTTGATGATGTAGTGCATAGAGGGGTAGAAGCTGTGATTAAAGCGGGTTTTGGCAAAAAATCTGATTTGGAGTATATTGAAGAAGGAGGAAAGCTTGAAGGAGCTGATCTTTCTGCGGTATCAAAAGAAGCACAGGAAAGAGGAGAAGAACAACTTGGCACTTTAGGAGGAGGCAATCACTTTATAGAGATTCAGCGAGTTGATTCTATTTTGGATGAAAAATTGGCAAGACAATTTGGGCTTTTTAAGGGGCAAATTGTCATTATGATTCACACGGGAAGCAGAGGGTTTGGGCACCAGATTGCTACAGATTATACAAAGATTTTGTGGGAAGCGGCGAAAAAATATGAAATTGAGGTACCTGAAAAAGGGCTTGCAGCAGCCCCTATAAAATCAAAGGAAGGGCAGAATTACTATAAAGCGATGGCAGCAGCAGTTAATTTTGCTTTTTCAAACAGACAGATAATTATGTTTGATGTAATGAAAGCTTTTGAAGATGTTTTGAAAAAATCTTCTGAATCTATGGGATTTCAGTTAGTGTACGATGTTGCTCACAATATTGCTAAATGGGAAATACACGGTGGAAGAAGACTTCTTGTCCACAGGAAAGGAGCCACAAGGGCTTTACCATCAGGACATCCTCAAAATCCTTCTTTTTACAAAGAATCAGGACATCCTGCTCTTATTCCCGGTAGTATGGGTACAGGTTCTTATGTGGTGGTTGGCACAGAAAAAGCGGCAGAGACCTTTTATTCTGTGAATCACGGAGCAGGACGAAGGCTTTCACGAAATAAGGCTAAAAAAATCAGTAAAGAGGAATTTGAAAAGGCTATGAGAAATGTAGTATACAATGTTCGGTCTTATAAAGATATCGCTGATGAGTCACCACTTGCTTACAAAGATGTAGAAGAGGTTGTATCTGTTCTTGAGAAAAGAGAAATTACTATACCTGTTGCTCGGTTTGTGCCTCTTGCAGTTGTAAAAGGTGCAGATTAAAATTTTAAAATGAGGTGAACAAATGATTACAAAACTCAAAAATTTATTTAAAGGTAAACATCGCCCTAAACTTATGGCGCTAGATTTTATTAAATACATAGGTCCGGGGCTATTGGTTACTGTTGGCTTTATTGACCCGGGGAATTGGGCTTCTAATGTTGCTGCAGGGTCGTCTTACGGTTATAAGCTTTTATGGATGGTGACTTTATCTACTATCATGCTCATTATACTTCAACATAATGCTGCACATCTGGGTATAGTTACAGGTTATTGCATGTCTGAAGCTGCAACTAAGTTTTTAAAGCCTTTTATCTCAAGGTTAGTTCTTATTTCAGCTGTCTTTGCAGCGATTTTGACAGCGATGGCAGAAATTTTAGGTGCCGCGATAGCCCTTCAAATGCTTTTTAAGATACCTATAAAGGTAGGAAGTTTGATTACTGCTTTATTTGTTTCATGGATGCTTTATACAAATTCCTATAAAAAGTTGGAAAAGTGGATTATAGGTTTTGTATCTCTTATTGGCATTTCTTTTATATTTGAGCTTTCGCTAGTTGATGTGAAATGGGCAGAGGTAGCTTCAAGCTGGGTGAAACCAGAATTTCCAGCAGGTTCTATGCCTATAATTATGAGTGTGCTTGGTGCTGTTGTTATGCCTCACAATTTGTTTTTGCACTCGGAGATAATACAAAGCAGACAGTGGAATTTAGAAGATGAGAAAGTCATAGTGAAACAGCTTAATTATGAGTATTTTGACACTATCTTTTCTATGATAATAGGTTGGGGAATAAACAGTGCTATGATTATTGTTGCAGCATCGGCTTTTTTTACCAATAATGTAACTGTAACGGAGCTTAATCAAGCACAGCAGATGCTAAAACCTCTTTTAGGAAATGCGTCAGCAGTGGTTTTTGCTTTGGCTCTTCTTTTAGCAGGAATTTCTTCATCTATAACAGCAGGTATGGCAGGTGGAAGCATTTTTGCGGGGATATATGGAGAACCTTATGATATACAAGATGCACATACAAAAGTTGGTGTAGCAATTACATATATTTTTGCAGTGCTAATAATATTCTTTGTAAAAAGTCCCTTTCAAGGACTAGTTTATTCGCAGATGTTTTTAAGTGTACAGCTTCCCATTACAATTTTTTTGCTCATTTATTTGACTTCTTCAAAAAAGGTCATGGGTAAGTTTGCAAATACATTGCTTTATAAAGTATTGTTATGGACTATAGGAATAATAGTGACGGTTTTAAACGCGATGCTTCTTATGAGCTTTGTTGGGTGATTGATATAAATGCTATAAAATGGTAGAATATATGTACAGAATTTTGTGTGGTGAGTAAGATGAGTATCACTGATGAAGAGAAAAAGAAAATACGTGAAAATTGGCGGTTAAAGAGTAAAAAAGAGAAAGAAATGCTAGAAATACGAAAAAAGGATGCATTAGATAAAGCGTATAAGATTGCTAAATTTTTGAAAGAAAAATATAATGTGAGTAAAGTTGTCTTGTATGGATCACTGGTAAGGGGATTTGATTTTTGGGAATTTTCAGATATTGATATTTTTGTAGATGATTGGGATGATGAAAAGTTTAGCTACTGGACAATGTTTGTTGAGATAGAGAATATTGCAAGGCCTTATAAAGTGAGTATAGTTACACAACGGGATGCTACGGAGGCTTTGTTAAAGGAAATAGAGAAAGAGGGGAGGGAAATAGGGTAGTGGATGTGGGTAAGGTAAATAATACTAATTGTGTTAAAATAAGAATTTTGGTGGGGTGATAGTATGAAAGTTAAGTTTACTGTAGTTATTCAAAAAGAAGAAAATTGGTATGTAGCAAAGTGTATTGAAAACAGTGTTGCATCTCAGGGGAAAACTATAGAGGAGGCATTAGATAATCTAAAAGAAGCATTAGAGTTGTATTATGAAAATGGAGAGCTTGACCTGGAAGAGAAACCGCTATTTATAACAACAGTGGAGGTAGCAATATAATGGGATCGAAATATCCAGTTCTGCCGCCAGACAAAATTTTGAGAGCACTAAAAGAATTTGGATTTGAGAAGATTTCTCAAAAAGGTAGTCATATAAAGCTTAAGAACCCAGATGGTAAAGTAGTTATTGTACCGTTACATTATGAGATAGCTAAAGGAACGTTAAAGAGTATTCTCGAACAGGCAGGAATGTCATTGGAGGAATTTAAAAAACATTTATAATGGTCTATTATTGGAAAGGAGTGAGATTTAATGCCAATTGTAAATTTAATTACAAAAGAAAAGATTGCATCAGAAAAGAAAGAAATTTTAAAGAAAGAATTTGCTGATGTGATGTATGAAGTTGCAGGGAAAAGTGAAAATTGGCTTATGGTGAGATTTAATGAAGAAGAGGATATATTTTTCCGTGGTCAACCTCTTGAAGGGGGTGGCATTGTAGAGATAAAGCTTGTTGGCAAACTTCAAAGGGGACAAAAGGAAGAAATATCAAAAAGGATTTGTGATATTTTAAATAAGGTTTTGGGTTATAGAAAAGACAATATTTATATAGTTATCCAAGAGGTAGAAGGACAAAATTGGGGTTATAATGGAGGTACTTTTTAAGAGGGTATTAATATTATGGTCAATGCTAAGGGGCCTGAGGTCCTTCAGCTGCGCCTCAGGATGATATCTCTGCCTATGTCATTCTGAGAAGTGCGAAGTATGACGAAGAATCCCAGACAGAAATGGAATGCTTAAAAGTGAAAATGATGCGAAGATTTTTAAAACCCTTATTATTTCCACTAATTGTGTGAAATGATAGGGGTGTTTGTTTTAAAAAGTCAAAAAATAAATTGAAATGAGGGAGTATTAAGTTTACAATATATATGAAATATAAATGCAAGGTGAAGTGTTATGGAAGATAAACTTGATTTGAATGTGATAAAACCGATTGAAGAGGTAAAGTATTTGTCTGCGGAAAATGCTTCTCGATATCGCCTCATCATGAGGTATTTTTATGAACAGTACCAGAAATTTAAATATTGGCTGTACAAAGAGGATGTATATGAATATGTAAGTCAATTTGATGTGTTTTCCGACTATACAATGGAAAAATGTGAGCAGGATTTAAAAGCACTTACTGAATGGAAAAACCTTATTGCGACACAAGATACCAGTAAAGCTTCTACGATTGACGAATTTAAAAACAAAAAATTCAGGTATCAATTAAGTCCATATTCTATTGAGATAGAGAGAATGACCATAAGGCTGGAAAGCATCGTCGGTTATGGTGGGTCACTACAGCCGTCTTTATTTGAAAGGATTTACCGCAATTTAATAAAGATAAATGAAATGGCGAAAAAAGAGGATTTACAGGAAATAAACAGATGGTGGGAAGACCTCAATACCGACTTTGAAAATATATATCACAATGCGACAGATTACATTGCAAGTCTTCAAAGTTCTAACGCTGATGAACTTATGAAGTCAGAGCAGTTTATAATTTACAAAGACAAGCTTATAGAATATTTAAGAGATTTTATAAAAGACCTTCAGAGATTTTCTGTTGCCATAGAGAGCTTTTTGAAAAAGGTGAGTCCGGAGGTTGTCAATTCCGTTGTAGATAAGTTATGCCAATATGAAATGAGTATCCCAAGAATTGACAGGGTTTTAAATGAAGAGGAAGTAAAAGAAGATTTGATGGATAAGTGGAATAACATATCTTTTTGGTTTACAGGTCATAATTTTGAAGACAGCGAGGCAGTGAGGCTTCTTAATATATCAAACGAAATAATAAGAAAAATAACAATGTATGCGGCGAGAATAGCAGAAAACAGGATGAAAGCTGCCAGCAGAAAGAATGAATATATTGCTCTTTCTAAAATGTTTGCAAAAGCAAGCAATATAAAAGAAGCACACCTTTTGTCTGCGGCGGTTTTCGGTTGCTTTTACACAAGGCACATAAAAGGTGATTTTGAAAGAAAGACAGAAAGTGTAAACCATAGCGTATGGGAAGAACAGCCCTTTAAAGTGATTATAAAGCCAAAAACAAGGAGCTACAGTAATTCTGTTAAGACAAATGCGATTATTGATAAAAGTGCTGACAAGACGGAGATGCTGATGGACTATCTCAATCAGAAAAATATAGAAGATGAAATAATAGCAAGTTGCATTGTCGGCAATAGAATAAGGATAAAGGATTTACCTGTTGTAAAACCTTTTGTGAGGGCAACGATACTTAAATGGATAGGAAAAGCGATAGCAAGAAATGGCTTTACAGGAAAAACAGAAGATGGCAGAACATACAGACTTCACATGCCAAAGAATGGCGAAAGAGCGGTTTTGAAATGCACGGATGGTAATCTTGATATGCCTGATATTGTAATTGAGTTTGTGGATTGAAGGTGAAAAAATGGAAGAACTTCAGATGCTTCTTGAAAATTTTTGGATACTGAGAGAGGATAGAGAAAATTTCAACAAAATAAGAGATGCTGAGAATAAAATAAAACCTTTTGTTGAAGAGAAGTTAGGATATAGATTGATTATAAACCCATATATTATTAAGTTAGAAAAAGTGCCGTCAGATGTTGAAGAGTGGATGGGGATAGATGCATTTCAAATGCCTATGGATTATGCATTTTTGTGTTTGCTTTTAGCTTTTTTGGAGGATAAAGGACCAGAAGACCAGTTTGTGCTGTCTAATATAACGGAATACATAGAGGCGCAATATGATGGACCTGATAAAGTAGATTGGACGCTTTTTCAGCACAGAAAGTCACTTGTGAGGGTGCTCAATTTTGCTGTAGATATTGGCATAATTAAAATAGATGATGGTGACCACGAGAGGTTTTCAGAAAGTGAAGATACTGAAGTACTTTACGAAAACACAGGCATTTCAAGGTATTTTTTGAGGTCTTTTAACAGAGAAATTACAGAAGACATGAAGATTGAGGATTTTTTGCAGGAGGATTTAAATCTTTCAAACCCCAAAGATGCGGTTATACAGAGAAGACGCAGGGCGTACCGAAAACTTATTCTTTCACCTTCTGTGTATAGTGAAGGACCTGATGACCAAGACTTCATGTATATAAAAAATTACAGAAATACTATAGCGAAAGATTTAGAGGAATATCTTGATGCAAAACTTCACCTCCACAAAACTTCTGCTTTTGTTCTCTTTAATGACAACAAATATTTAAAGTCCTATTTTCCCGACAAAAACAAAAACATATCTGATATAATGCTGCAGGTAAATAAAATTATAAGGGAAATGATTGAAGATGGAAAACTCGCCTATAATCCTGATGATACTATAGATATAACTGAAGCAGAATTTATAAATATTATTTTGAAAGTAAAGGAAAGATTTAGTGATGGTTGGTATAAGTCTTACAGGGAGATGGGTGAAAGGCAGCTTATAGAAGAGGTCATTGAAAACATGGAAAGCTTTAAGATGATAAAAAGAGTTGAGGAATTGCATTCTATTAAAATATTGCCTATGGCGGCAAAGTTAATTGGTGAATATCCTCTAGATTTTGAAAAAGGAGAAGGTGCAGATGAGTGAAAAATTAGCTGAAAGATGGATGATTAACAGGATTGGGCTTCTTAATTTTTGGTATTATGATGATGAAATATTTGAGTTTGCAGATGGAAGGCTTCTTTTAAGAGGTGCTAATGGTTCTGGAAAGTCAGTGACAATGCAGAGTTTCATACCTTTAGTATTAGATGGCAACAAAAGTCCTGAAAGACTCGATCCCTTTGGCTCAAAGGCGAGAAAGCTTGAGGACTATCTTCTTGGGGAAGAAGAGGTAAGCGGGCTCGATGAAAGAACTGGCTATCTTTTCATGGAATTTAAAAAAGAGAAAAAAGACAGCTACATTACAATAGGCATTGGACTAAAGGCGAAAAGGCATCAAAATATGGACTTTTGGGGCTTTGTAATACTTGACGGCAGGCGTATAGGTATCGACTTCTTTTTATACAAAATGGAAATAGGCGATGACGGCAAAAGAGTAAAAGTCCCACTTACCAAAAAAGAACTTAAGAATAGAATAGGTGAAGGCGGAGAAGTAGTTGAAAGCCAAAAAGAGTACATGGAAATGGTCAATAAATACATTTTTGGCTTTAGTTCTATCGAGGAATACGACGAGCTCATAAAACTGCTGATACAGCTTAGAAGTCCAAAGCTTTCCAAAGACTTCAGGCCTACTGTGATATATGAAATTATGAAAGCTTCACTGCCTTCTCTCACAGATGATGATTTGAGGCCTCTTTCAGAAACCATAGAAAACATGGACCAGATTAAGATGCACCTTGATGTTCTTTACAGGAATATGGCTGCAGTAAAAAAGCTTAAAAATGAGTACGACAACTATAACAGATACATTCTTTATGAAAAGGCTGGGGATTTAGTAAAGGCATACAGCGATTTATACGCATCAAAAAAAGAATACGATAATTTAACTAAAGATATTGAAAATTACAGAAGTACAATAAAAAACTTAGGAAATGACATCATTTCTCTTGAAAGTGAAAGAGAGGCCTTAAAGAAAAAGGAAGAACAGCTTTCAAGTGGTGATGCTAAAAGAACCCAAAAGGAGTTATTAGAAGAAGAGAATAGGTATAAACAGTATTTGGAGGATAAGTCTAAAAAAGAAGAAGAACTCCGGAATAAACAAGATAAATATTATGGTTTGGAAAGGAAGATAAAAAACACTGAGGAACAAAAATACAAACTGGATAAAGAACTACAGGATAAATTAGAGGATATATCTTCAATTGCACAGGATATAGATTTCATGGAACATGAGTTTTCTGTAAGTGAACTTAAAAAAGTGTATGGAAAAGAATTTGATTTTACTTATTGGAAAAATGAATTAAAAAAGCATAAAGATAAAATAAAGCGTGCGGTAAGTGCATTGAGAGAAGAAATAGAAGCAAATAAAAGGTATGATGCCGCACTTTGTGAGCAGGAAAGGCTTAAAAAAGAAAGAGAAGACAGGGCTAAAAAGCTTAATGAGGTAGAAAGGCTTTTTGATGAACAAAAAAGAGAATACGTTGAAAGAGTTTATAGTTGGTCACAGGGCAATGCAGAACTTAAGCTTTTAAGTAGCCAACTGGAAGGCTTAAGCCGTGTCATACTGGCGTATGGAGAGGATAAAGGATTTGATGATATTTTGGCTTTTGTGAGAAAACCCTATGAGGAAATACTAAATGGAATTCAGCAAGAAATTTTAAGATTAGAAAATCAAAGAGAGGTAAAAGAAAATCAGCTTCATGAGAAAGAAAAGTTATTGGAGGAATGGAAAAACAAAAAAGATCCTGAGCCTGAAAGAGATGAACAGGTCTTAAACAACAGAAAAAGGCTTAAAGAAGCTGGAATTCCTTACATTCCTCTTTACATGGCGATTGATTTTAAAGAGGATGTGGATGATAAGACAAGAGGCAATATAGAAGCTGCGATAGAAGACATGGGGCTTTTGGATGCTCTTATCGTCCCAAAAGAATATTTTGAAAAAGCTCTTCAAATGGACAGCAATATGGCGGATAAATATGTTATGCCTGGAAGCTTTAATATGATGTTAAATGTATCTCAATATTTTAAAGTAGTTGACAATGAAGAAGGAGTTTCACCAGAAGATATTTCAGACGCTTTAAGCAATATATTTGTATCCGAAGAAAGCGGGACAACCTATATAGATTCAAATGGCACATATGGAATAGGAGTAATAAAAGGGAAAGCACGGGATAAAGTTAAATCAAAGTACATAGGGAGTGAGTCTAGAAAGCGCTACAGGGAAGAGCTTATTAAATCTATACAAGAAGAAATACAGGCTATAAAAGCTGAAATATCTGCAATCGATGAGGAAATAAATGCAAAAAAATCAAGGATACAGAGGCTGGATTACGAATATTCGGCATTTCCCGGGAAAGAAGATATTGAAGAAGCATATAGATATTTAAAAACGGCAAAGGCTGATTACGAATACACATCTCATAAACTGGATGAACAGCTTTTCACAGTTAAAAACTGTTTTGAGGACCTTCAGAAAAAGAAAGCTGTTGTAAGAGAATTGACATCTGGCATAAACATACATCCAGATATTGATACCTATTCTTCTGCGTATGAATATGCGGAAGAATACGCTTCAGGGCTTAATGAAGTGGAAATACTATACAACAAATATGTTTTACACATTTCAAACGAAGAAATGTTATTGCAGCAAAAACAAGATTTAGAATACGATATTGATAACTTAAAGTACGAAATAGACGTACTGGAAAACAAAATACAGAGTTCTGTTAAGAAAATTGAGATGCTAAAAGAGACATTAAAAGAACTTGGACTTGAAGAAATTGAAAAAGAACTGGAGATTTGCCTAAAAAGGCTGGAGGAAATACCTAAAGAGATTACAAATAAATCAGCCGAAAAAGCAAAACTTGAGGAGCGGCTACAGAGAAGCTTAAAAGACCTTTTAAACATTGAAGAAGAGATTCATCTTAAAGAGAAAATTTACAATATTGTTGAAGAGGGTTTAAAAAGGGAATTAGCACTTGGCTTTGTCAAGCAAGAGGTTGAAATGGAGGATATGTTAAAATTAAGTAAAAGCATTCTTTCTGAATACAAAGGCTTTTTTGACAAGGCGGGCTTTGACAGAGAAAAGTTTACAGAGAGACTTCAAAATGTGTATTTTGAAACTCGCAACGAACTTTTAGAATATGGGCTTTCAATTGGCAATATCTTTGATGAAGTTTATGAGGGAGACAATGAAAGAATAAAAGAAGTAAGGAGTAAGCAGAGAAGACTTAATATTACGGCAAATATAAATGGTAAAGTTGTTTCATTATATACACTTTATTCTAATATTGAAGAGGATATAATGGCGAATGAAAGCCTTTTAAGAGAGACTGATAAGATTCTTTTTGAAGAGATTATAATGCACAATGTGGGAATTAAGATAAGAGCAAAGATTTTTAAAGCAGAAGAATGGGTAAAGAAAATGAACAAACTCATGTCTGAAAGGGATACTTCCAGCGGACTTAAGTTCTCTATTGAGTGGAGAAGCATTCCTGCTTCTAATGAAGAAGAACTTGATACAAAAGAGCTTGTGGATATTTTAAAATCCGATGCTGATATGCTGAAAAAGGAAGTCTTCGATAAAGTCGTAAATCATTTTAGGTCAAAAGTAGAAAGAGCCAGGAGGGCAATGGAGGAAAAAAACAATACAGAAACTTTTCACAAGATTATGAAAGAAATATTAGATTACAGAGATTGGTTTGAGTTTAAGCTTTACTACCGAAAAGAAGGGGAAAGCCGCAAGGAGCTTACTGATAATGCTTTTAATAAGCTAAGCGGTGGAGAAAAAGCGATGGCCATGTATATACCTTTATTTTCCGCGGTTTACTCAAGATATGAGGGAGCATCGCCGACTGCACCTCGCATAATATCTCTAGATGAAGCATTTGCAGGAGTTGATGACACAAACATAAGGGATATGTTTAAACTGATTGAAGATCTAAGATTTAATTATATAATGAATTCGCAGGTTTTATGGGGAGATTATGACACTGTTCCCAAGCTTTCAATTTATGAACTTGTAAGGCCAAAAAATGCAAAGGCTGTATTGGTCATGAAGTATTTGTGGGATGGAAAAGTAAAGCATCTTATACTTCCTGAAAAAGAGGAGGTTGCCGCTCTTGGGGTGGGTGCTGTAAATGAATAAAGAAGAACTTAAATATTTTAAAGAAAAAAAAGGATACAAGAGGATTTTTGAAGGTATACGGGAAAAGTACAGAAGTTTAGGACGTCTTGGAGGCGTTGTAAAGCTTGATAATCTTACGGAAGATGAAAAAGAAGTACTTACAAACCATTTTAAAAAAGACTATAGGACAAAAAAATCTGCATCCATTGACGTGGCAAAGTTTGAAGAGTCGCTAAAAAATACGCGATTTGAGGAGTATACGCTAAAAGACATACTGGAATACTATTTTGGCGAAAAACTCACCAGCAAAAAAGAGGATATGGAAATATTGGCAAAAGAAAGAGAAGAGTTCTTTAAAGAGCTCTTCTCTAAATACCAGGGATGTAAGTGCATTGATTGGCTAAAAAGTTTGTATGAGGGAACCGCTGTAGGGGTAAGGACAGTAAATCAGAGGTATTTAAATGATAAGGCCGGATTAAAAAAAGATATAATATACGTATGCGATGCCATAAACAATTTGCCTGTTTATAAAGGGGAAAAGAAAAGACTGCCGGTGTTTTCTTCCCAGATTGCACGTAATCCTCACTATTTTGATTCAAATACAGAAGCCGGAAGTATGTTTATAAATGCTTTATGCACTTTAATGGGGCTTAATGAAGTAAAAGGAAGTGAAGAAATATCAGAACTTTATTACAACGTTGGCATTTTGATAGATGAAATATCCAATTATGTCACACTCTCAGGACTTTTAGCATATGAGGGCGATACGGAAAATCAAGTATTTAAAGCTGCTTATGAAAGTAATCAAGTCTTGCAACTTCCTCTTTTAAATTTGAGTAAAATTGAGAGGGTCATAAGCCTTTCTAAGAAAGTGTATGTTGTAGAGAATCCTTCAGTTTTTACATCTTTAATAGATGCTACAAATAAAGTATTTCCTCTTGTATGCACATATGGCCAGCCAAAACTTTCTTCTCTCCTGCTCTTGGACATGCTTTATAAAGAAGGGACAGAGATATATTACTCGGGAGATTTTGATCCAGAGGGTTTGACAATAGCAGATAGATTATACAAAAGGTATAGAGACAAGTTTCATTTTTTAAGGTACGATGTAGAAGATTATTTAAAATCTCTTTCAAATGAAGTCATAAATGATGTAAGGCTTAGTAAGCTAAATAAGATTGAATCACCTTTACTCTTTGATGTGGCAAAGGAGATGAAAATAATAAAAAAAGCAGGGTATCAGGAGCTTATAATAGATGATATTATAAATGATATAAAATTGATTGAAGAAGGTAAGGGGGAGTGGTAAAATTAAGGTAATAAGTATGCCTTCTTAAAGAGGTGTCTGTAGTGGTTCAGAGAGATTTAAAAGAAGTGGAAGAAATATTTAAGAGAAATTTGCAATATTTAAAGGGTAAATATGACATAAAGTTGATATATGTTTTTGGCTCATATAGTAAAGGCACTAATACAAAAAATAGTGATCTTGATATTGCGGTACTTTTAGGGAATGGATATGATCCTATGGACAAACTTGCTTTAATTGGCGATTTGGTTTCAATATTTAAACGAGATGATATAGATTTGGTAGTATTAAATTCTGCAAATGGTTACAGGCTCATGCTATTTAGTTGAGACGGAAAAGACTAAGTTTCTTGTTGACTGCGGAATGTTTTAATGGGGAGAAGTTGAAGACGAGCTAAACTATCAAGAATTTATTTTTGATGTAGGTGAGATAAACAATATATGTGGTATGTTTAAGTTAATTCTATCACAAAATATACAATAATAAAAGAGAGTATACGAAATACTCTCGCAGTTTGTTGACAAAGTTAAAAAATATTCAAAGGAGATATTTTGCATCGTCGCTCCGATGTTCCAAAGCGACAAAACTAAAGCTCGACCTTCGGGCTCCGGCAGGGTACCGGGCACAATCGGCCTCCTTGCCTCAGGTGCCCGCCTTCCCATCCTTGGCTTCGGCCCTGCCTCCACCCTCAGTCTCGCTAAGTTTTGTTACCTCTTTGTAACAAGTCGCTCCTTATGCAAAATATCTCCTTTACGAAAGTTTGTCAACAGTCTGTAGAATGCGTTATGCATTCTTTTTTTGTATCTATAATGTTCCGATTGATTTGTTATTATTTAATTGGCAACTAGGGGAAAACATAAAAGGAGTGAACGAAAGAGTATAAACTTATTTCTAAGACGATGAAAAAAACAAACGCCAATATAAATAGAGCGGCAGAAATTTTAGGTATTACAAGGCAAACACTGCAATATAAAATAAAGATGTTAAAAATAGCTTTTTAATTTTAAATTTTCTGCTTAATTTTAGGCAAAAGACAACTTTCAAGCAAAATGTTTATAGAATTGTAGTTGAAGAAATAGAAGTAAAAGTCTTTATAGTGTTTAATTTAAATTTCAGCATTTCGTTTAAAAAAAGAAATAAAAATATATGGCATAAAATTTGCATCACCTTTAGTTATGAATTTATTCAAAGAATTGATTGAAACAAAGGACAAATAGGAGAAAGATTTTTGGAAGTTGCAGTATAAATGTATTCATCAAAAAGATGCAATTATACTTAAGTTATACTTTAATGAATTTAAATACCAATATTAACTTTGAATTTATTATTAAATCTAAAGAAAGGGGGCATAATAAAGAAGTATTGAATATTTATGGAAGTTATTGAGCTTAATAATTAACAAATTTTTAAATGAGGGGGATTCTGGATGGATTTATTTAGAAAGAAGTCCGCAGAACAACTGTTGGAGGCGGCAGAACGAGCAGATCTAGCAAAAAAACTAACAGCTATTGACCTTGCAGCTTTAGCAATAGGCTCTGTTGTAGGGACAGGTATTTTTGTTGCAACTGGTGAAGGTGCGTTAAGAGCAGGTCCAGCTGTTATAGTTTCGTATATAATTGGTGGTATAACTGCTGCTTTAGCTGCTCTTATATTTGCTGAATTAGCTACAATGTTTCCTGTTGCTGGAAGTACATATACTTATTCCTATGTGGCTTTTGGTGAGATTATTGCTTGGATAATAGGATGGGACTTGCTTTTAGAATATTTGGTTTCAGCAAGTGCGGTAGCGTCAGGGTGGTCGGGAACTTTTGTAGGTCTTTTAAAGTCTTTTGGCATAACTTTACCGGAAATTGTAACAAAACCTCCTATTTATGGAGGAATAATGGATTTGCCAGCAATTTTAATAGTTGCTTTTGCTGCATGGATTTTGTATAGAGGTGTAAAAGAAACTGCTATTTCCAATAATTTGATAGTAGTTTTAAAAATTGCGGTAATACTTTTATTTATTTTTATTGGAATACGCCATGTAAAATTATCTAACTTAACTCCTTTTGCACCATATGGTTGGAAAGGTATAATGTCTGCTGCAGCGATAGTATTTTTTGCATATATAGGCTTTGATGCAGTTTCTACTGCAGCGGAGGAGACAAAGAACCCTCAAAAAAATGTGCCATTAGGCTTGATGATGGCGATGATAGTTATACTTGCACTTTATATTACAGTGGCTTTTGTGTTAGTAGGTATGGTGCCATATAAAGAGATTGTTCCTGACAATGCTTTGCCGGGGGCATTGATGAGTATAGGAATCAACTGGGGTTCGGCATTAGTGGCTACAGGTGCTGTTATAGGTATGATATCTACTCTTATTATAACTCTTTATGGTCAAATAAGAATATTTATGGTTATGGCAAGGGATGGGCTTTTACCTGAAGTATTTTCTCATGTGCATCCCAAATATAGAACGCCTCACATAAATACTATAATTACAAGCTTGTTAGCTGCAATAATATCGGGTTTTCTGCCTCTTGATATAATAATTGAACTTACCAATATAGGGACATTGTCGGTGTTTGTTTTGGTATCTATCGGTATCTTAGTTTTAAGGGTAAAAATGCCTCATGTAGAGAGAAAATTCCGCGTTCCTTTTGTGTGGATAGTTGCACCATTGACTGCTGCTTTTAGTCTTTATCTTATGGCAAATCTTCCAGTTGTTACATGGATAAGGTTTGGTGGATGGATGCTGGTGGGCTTGGTAATTTACTTTGCTTATGGAAGATATCACAGTGCATTAAACATTCAAAAAAATTAAGCATTCAAAAAAAGGAGGCTCACAAGCCTCCTTTCAGTTTGCAGTTTGTTGACAAAGTTAAAAAAATATTCAAAGGAGATATTTTGCATCGTCACTCCGGTAATGACTAAAATTAAGCAAAAGACAATATTCTAGCAAAAATATAAGCTCGACATCGGACTCCGGCAAGGTTCCAGCACTGTTATTTTTATTGGCATATATTTTGCGTATAAAAAGCCTGAAATCATTTTCTTAAAAATATTCTAAAAGTTAAGGAGGTGGAGACGATAGTGCCAGGCGGTATTTTTGGTGAGATAAGAGATTTTATATTTTTAAAAGAGAGTATTCCAGAAGACAGTACTTTTACTGTTATTGGCGTAGGGTGATATGAATTTTCTGTAGCTACTATGGCTATATTGACAGAAGGCCATGTAAGGGTTAGGTTTGAAGATAATATATACATTACCAAAGGAGTATTGGCAAAATTTAATGGAGAGTTAGTTGAAAAGTAGTTAAGATTACAAGGAAGTTTAGAAGAGAGATTGTTACTCCTCCAGAGGCCAGAAAAATTTTGGTGTTAGAGGTGAAGCCATGAATAAGGTTGTAAAGCTTGAGGATTTAAAACCTTTGCTTAAAGATGGCATGACTATGATGATTGGCGGCTTTCTTGCCAACGGTACCCCAGAGAGATTAATAGATCTACTTATAGATATGAAGGTAAAGGATTTGACTATAATTGCTAATGATACCAGTTTTCCTGACAGAGGCATTGGAAGATTAGTTGTAGCAGGTCTTGTAAAAAAAGTTATAACTTCTCATATAGGTACCAATCCAGAGACAGGAAGACTTATGAATGAAGGGAAGCTTGAAGTAGAATTAGTTCCCCAAGGTACTTTAGTAGAGCGAATAAGGGCATATGGTTCAGGGCTAGGAGGTATTTTGACCCCTACAGGAGTAGGTACGGTTGTAGAAATAGGGAAGGAAAAGATTACAGTTAATGGAAAGAAATATTTGTTAGAATTGCCTCTTGGCGCGGATGTGGCTCTTTTGAAAGGAAGCATTGTTGACGAATTTGGAAATATTTACTACAAAGGAACAACGAGGAATTTCAATCCCCTCATGGCGTTAGCTGCTCAAACTGTAATAGTAGAAGCTGAAAAAATTGTAAAAGTGGGAGAGTTTAAACCAGAAGATGTCATGACACCAGGTGTTTTGGTTGATTATATCGTAAAAGGAGGGTAAGACAGTGATAAATAATCCTGAATTAGCAAAAGAAATAATCGCGAAAAGAGTGGCAAAAGAGCTTAAATATGGGCAATTAGTAAATCTCGGAATCGGTCTTCCCACGTTAGTAGCAAACTACATTCCTGAAGGTGTACATATAATATTTCAATCAGAAAACGGAATTACTGGAATGGGACCAATGGCTAAACCAGGAGAAGAAGATAAAAATATTACGAATGCTGGAGGACAATATGTAACGGTTTTGCCGGGAGCGGCATTTTTTGACAGTGCCTTTTCCTTTGCTTTAATAAGAGGGGGGCATGTAGATGTTACAGTTTTGGGAGGCTTGGAAGTAGACCAAGAGGGCAATTTAGCGAATTGGATAATACCTGGTAAAATGGTGCCGGGAATGGGAGGAGCAATGGACTTAGCGACGGGTGCCAAAAAAGTTATAGTTGCTATGCAACATACTGGTAAAGGACAGCCAAAAATACTTAAAAAATGTAGACTACCTCTAACTGCTAAAGGAAAAGTAAGTCTCATTGTGACGGAGCTGTGTGTTATTGAGGTCACAAAAGAAGGGCTTTTATTAAAAGAGATAAATAAGGAAACTACAATTGATGAAGTCAAGTCTTTAACAGAAGCGGACTTGATTATACAAGATGATGTTAAATATATGGATGTTTAATTTGAATTTGTGAAAGGTAGAAGGTTTTACTGTATGATAGGATGTAAATATGGAACACATCGTGTAATTGAGCCAAAAGGGGTTTTGCAACAAACGGCATACAAGATTTCCAACGATATGGATACAATTTATGATAGTGAAATTTTCGGCTTTTTGTCAATAGTTGGGGTGGGTATTTTTTCCAAATGCCCGCCCTTTAGTTTTATTTCTTTTATCTTTAGTGTTCTATTTGCAAAAACCCCCCTTTAAACGTTAATTTGTTTCGAATAATTATAATATAGCACAATAGCTGAGTTTATAAGTTTCCATACGCATACTCATTTATATAAGATTTGGAAATTATATGTTGAATTTTGTAAAAATAATTGCTAAAATTATAAAATGGGGTGTAGAAAAATGAAAAAATGGTATGTTATTTTTACTCGAAGTGGATATGAAGAAGTAATTGAAAATGTATCTAAACAAAGGAGTCTGGTTTACGCTTGTTGATATATTTGCGGAAAGTCAAGAAACAATTTTGTGAAGATTGTGTATTGAGGATTTTCAGTATTATCTATATAATTAAATTGTATGACATAAAAAGGAGGTTGAGAAAGTTGAAGTTGAATGAAAACATGTTTAGGATGTATGATATTAGAGGGGTGTGGGGTGAAGATTTAACTGCTGAGACCGCAGAAATAATAGGAAAGGCTTTTGGTACATATGTGAGACAAAAAGGAATTAAGGATGTGCTGGTAGGCAGAGATAATAGATTATCATCAAGGCCTATACGAGATGCTTTGATTAAAGGACTTACTTCTACAGGTTGTGATGTATTAGATGTAGGGGTTTTGACGACTCCAGCTTTTTACTATTCTAATGTCCTGTACAATTATCAAGCAGGGATGATGATTACTGCAAGCCACAATCCGCCACAATTTAATGGTTTCAAAGTTATGGTAGGACCTTCTACTATTTATGGCGATGAACTTAAAAAACTATACTATATAGCAGAAAAAGGCGAATTTGAAAAAGGTACAGGGGATGTGAAGTATGCTTATCCTATTAATTCGTATATTAACATGATAAAAGAAAAGGTTAAATTAGGCGACAGAAAGCTTAAAGTTGTTGTCGATTGTGGGAATGGCACAGGTTCATATTTTTATCCTGATGTTATATATAACTTAGGTTGTGAAGTATATCCTCTCTATTGTGAATCTGATCCTACATTTCCAAACCATTTCCCAGATCCAGTAAAAGAAGAAAATTTAAAAGATTTAATTGAAGAAGTAAAAAGAGTGAAGGCGGATTTGGGTATAGCTTTTGATGGTGACGGTGATAGAATTGGCGTTGTGGATGATAAGGGGAATATAATTTGGGGAGATATGTTGATGATTCTTTATTGGAGAGAAATAATGAAAAAACATCCCAGTGCCGATGCCATTGTAGAAGTGAAATGTTCTCAGGCATTAGTAGAAGAAATTGAGAGATTGGGCGGCAAACCTATCTTTTTCAAAACAGGCCATTCCCTTATAAAAGCAAAAATGAAAGAATTAGGTGCTGTATTTACAGGAGAAATGTCTGGTCATATGTTTTTTGCAGATGAGTACTATGGATTTGATGATGCGGCATATGCTGCTGCAAGGCTTTTACGAATACTTTCTAATACAGATAAATCTTTGTCTGAGCTTTTAGCTGATGTTCCTAAATATCCTGCAACACCTGAAATAAGGCTAGAATGTGACGATGAGAAAAAATTTGATGTGGTAAAAGGTGTGACTGAGTACTTTAAAGAAAAAGGATACGACATTATAGATGTTGATGGTGCAAGAGTGTTGTTTGACGAAGGATGGGGACTGGTTAGAGCTTCTAACACAGGACCAGAGCTTATTGTGAGATGTGAGGCAAAGACAAAAGAAAAACTAGAAGAGATAAAAAAAGAGCTTTCAGAAGCTTTAGCTAAGTTTGGCGTAGAGTTTAAATAAGCTGTAAAACTTGCATGGGAGGAAAAAATGGTGAAGATAAAAAAGGCGATAATTCCGGCTGCAGGCCTTGGTACAAGGTTTTTACCTGCTACCAAGGCCCAGCCTAAAGAAATGCTTCCAATTGTTGACAAGCCCACTATTCAGTACATAGTTGAAGAAGCGATACAGTCGGGGATAGAGGACATTCTTATAATAACTGGCAGAAATAAAAGAGCAATAGAAGACCATTTTGATAAATCTGTGGAGTTGGAGCTGGAGTTAAAAAAGAAAAAGAAGGAAAGCCTTTTACACCTTGTAGAAGATATTAGCAATATGGTAAATATTCACTATATAAGGCAAAAGGAACCAAAAGGTTTAGGACATGCTATATACTGTGCGAGAGCATTTGTGGGCAATGAACCCTTTGCTGTTCTTTTAGGGGATGACATAGTAGATGCGGAAGTCCCTGTTTTAAAGCAGATGATAGAACAATACGAAAGGTACAACTGTTCTATTATTGGGGTACAAGAAGTGCCGTATGAGGATGTAGATAAATATGGTATTGTTGATTCTACACCTATTGAGGACAGATTGTATAAGGTGAATAATCTCGTAGAAAAGCCTAAAAAAGAAGAAGCTCCATCAAATATAGCTATTCTGGGAAGATATATAATAACGCCAAGAATATTTGAAATATTAGAAAACACGCCACCAGGAACAGGTGGGGAGATACAGCTTACAGATGCTTTAAAAACTCTTTTAAATTATGAAGCAATTTACGCCTATAATTTTATTGGCAAGAGATATGATGTAGGAGATAAATTAGGTTACCTTATGGCAACTGTTGAGTATGCTCTGAAAAGAGAGGACTTAAGGGAACCTTTTAAGAGGTATTTATTAGACGTTGCGAGAAGCTTAGGTCCTGTGATGGATGAAGCTTAAGTTACAATTACACAATAAGTTTAAAGCGAAAGGGGAATAAAATTGGAAGAAGAAATTTCATTAAGAGAACTTATTGAGGTAATTTTAAAATATAAAAAAACAATCATTATTGTAACTCTTGCTGCAACTTTAGTAGCAGCAGTGTTTAGTTTTTTTATAATAAAACCCGCCTATGAAGCTACTACAACTTTGTCTGTTACTGATGTAACACCTGCAACAGGCTTTTTTGGTTCGAATACCACGGTTATTCTTCCGGGAAAGGATTCAAATCTTCCGACAGTACAAAGTGACAGCATAGAAAAAGATTTATCTTTGTTGTTGTCTTCCCTTTTGAAATATCCTGATATGTCAGTGGAGGCATTTAAAGAAGAGGTTACTAATCCTATTGTCCTTATGAATACTGTAAAACAATTAGGATTAGATCCTAAGAAGTACACAGTAGAAAATTTAAAAAAACAAATTTCAGTTTCTGTCGTTAATAATACAAATCTTATAACAGTAACTGTAAAAGAAAATGATCCAGAGCTTGCGGCAAAAATTGCAGATACAATAGCTCAAAATTTTCGGACTTATATCATTGAGAGGAATAACAGGCAGACAGATAAATTAATCGAAACTTTAAACAAACTTATAACTCTCCAAAATGATAAAATAAAAGAGGCAACAGCTGAACTTAATAAAGTTCAAACAAATTCTCAAGACAAGCTTTTAATTGACCAGAAACAAAAACAGTTGGATTTACTAAAAAACACAAGAGATATAATGTTAGAAAAATATAATATGCTGGAATTGGTTAAAGAATCAGACCTTGGCAATCAGAGCATTCTTATAACTAGTGAAGCTTTAATACCTGATAAACCAGTAGCACCTAAAAAGTCATTGAATATAATTATAGCATTTATATTAGGTCTTATGGTCAGTATTTTTATAGTATTCTTTATAGAATATTGGAAGAATAGTGGTCCTAAAAAAACTGTTAATATTTCACAAAAGTAGAATTGTGAAAAAGAATAATATTTTTTCTCCCGCCAAAAATATATTTAAAATAGAAAGAAAGGCGGGATTTTTTTGATTAGAAAAGAGATTTCGGCTTTTAAAGTTGCTGCAACTTATATAGGAACAGTAGTAGGAGCGGGATTTGCTTCGGGACAAGAAATATTGCAATTTTTTGTATACCATGGAATTAACGGAATTATAGGGCTTTTAATTGCTATTTTTATGTTTGTGTTTTATGGGTATGTAATTTTGCGATTAGGTAACAGGCTTAATGCCTCCTCCTATAAAAAGGTCATCATGAAAGCTGGGGGACCTTTATTTGGAAGGGTTATAGATTCAGTAGTTACATTTTTTTTGTTTGGAGCACTATCTGCAATGATAGCAGGTTGTGGGGCAATTTTTGAAGAGCAATTTGGGCTTTCTTCTGCTTTTGGTGGTGCAGTAATGGCAGTATTATCGGTTGTAACAGTGTTAACAGGAATTGGAGGAGTTATTTCTGCCATTTCTTTTGTCGTACCTTTGCTCTTGCTTGCCGTAATTATTGTGAGTATTTTTTCCCTTTTTTATGTAACAGACATTACGGTTATAACAACTGCTGACTTTCCTTTTAAAGCTGCAGTAAAAAATTTTGCATTGTCGGGAATACTTTATGCTTCCTATAATCTTTTGATGGCAGTTGCCATTCTTGCTCCTCTTGGACAGAAAACCAACGACAGGTCAAAACTAAGATGGGGAGCTATATTGGGAGGAATTGGATTAGGATTAGGAGCATTTTTGATATTTTTTACAATTCTTATAAATATGCCTACTGCTTCTTTATATGAAATACCCATGCTTTATGTTGCTAGTAAAATTTCACCGGTTTTGAAATTTGTATACAGTTTTATTTTGATTGCAGAAATATATACTACGGCTGTTGGAAATCTATATGGGTTTGCGGCAAGGTTTACAGAAATTGGGTCAGTGAAATATAAGATTTTTACTGTTGCCTCGGGGGGAATGGCCCTTATAGCTAGTGGGTTTGGTTTTGCAAAACTTGTTCATTATTTATATCCTATCGCTGGTTATGGAGGCATTATTATGCTTATTGGCCTTACATATAGAATAATAAATCACAAATAATTTCAATTTTTGAGGTATAGCTAATTTTTATCTATAGAATGTCGAAAAATGTAGATGAGTATGTTAAAATATTTAATAGGACTAATGTTGGACGGAGGTGTAATATTGGGAAACAAATATTTGTACGATAAAAAAACTGTATGCCCAGTATGTAAAAAAGAGTTTACATATACCAAAGCAAGATCTTCGCAATTGAAGGTGGAAGAAAGAGAAAGAGATTTTTATACTAAATATAAAGATGGCATTAATCCTTTCTTTTATGAAGTTATTGTGTGCCCAAATTGCGGATATGCTGCTTTGGAATCTGAATTTGACAGAATAACTAATGACAAAAAGGAAAAAATCTTATCACTGGTAACGGCTAAGTGGGTTAAAAGAGAATTTTCTGGTGAAAGAACACCTCAAAAAGCGTTAGAAGCCTATTTATTGGCTTTATATTGTTCCCAGATAAAAGAAGATAAGCCCATAGTTTTTGCGAAGACTTGTCTTAGAATTGCTTGGATATATAGGATTTTAAATGATAAGGTAAATGAAGAAAAATATTTGAAATATGCATTGGATTCTTATATAAAAGCCTATAGTGGTTCGGATATATATGAAGAAGAAGTACTTCTCATATATATGATAGCAGAACTTAATAGAATGTTAGGCAACAGGGAAGAGGCATTAAAATGGTATAATAAAGTGATAAATCATCCTGATAGGTCTCGATATAATTTAATAGTCAATCTTGCAAGAGATGGATGGCAAAGTTTAAAAGAATGAGGGCATGTTTTTTAGAATGCCCTCATATTTTATTTAGAGAGCGAAAAGTTTAAGAAAGGGGATTGGGATGTCTTACGGTAAGAAGCAAATGCAACAAACAATTTACTACTTTGACAAAACTGACTTTACCGGCTTAAATAGTCAAGAAGCGCAAAAAAGGTTATTGAAATATGGGCAAAATATATTGGAGGAAGGGCACAAAGTTAGTCCTTTGCAAATATTTTTAAATCAGTTTCAAGATTTTATGGTGATGGTTTTATTGGCAGCAACTTTAATTTCTGCTTTGATGGGAGAATTAGCGGATGCTTTGACAATAACGATAATCGTCATTTTAAATGCTGTATTAGGATTTATCCAAGAATATAGAACAGAGCAGTCTTTGGAAGCTTTAAAAAAACTTGCAGCGCCTATTGCAAAAGTTTTGAGGGATGGAGAACAAAAAGAGATAGAGGCTTCTCAGATTGTAATAGATGATATTATTATATTGGAGGCTGGAGATAAAGTTCCAGCAGATGCTGTTTTGATAGAAAGTCATAATTTAGAAGTGGATGAATCGATTTTGACTGGTGAGTCAGTCCCTGTCCACAAGGAAGCTGTAAACAATGTAAAAAGAGCGGCAGTAACTAATAGTAATGTAGTTTATATGGGTACTATTGTTACGAAAGGAAGAGGGAAAGCTATTGTAACTGCTACAGGTATGCAAACAGAAATGGGGAAAATTGCAGAAATGATTAAAGATATTGAAGGAGATGAAACGCCATTACAAAAAAGACTCAATAAACTTGGTAAAGTATTAGTAGCAGGAGCTCTTGCTATATGCGGTATTGTAATAGTATTGGGAATAATAAGAGGAGAGTCTTTGTATTATATGTTTTTATCAGGTGTAAGTCTTGCAGTTGCTGCTATTCCTGAGGGACTTCCTGCTGTTGTTACAGTTTCTTTGGCCATCGGGGTACAAAGGATGCTTAAAAGAAATGCATTAATAAGAAAATTGCCTGCTGTTGAAACATTAGGATGCACTAATGTAATATGTACGGACAAGACAGGTACTTTGACAGAGAACAAAATGACTGTGACAAAAGTGTTTTGTGATGAAGAAGTTTTTGAAGTAAAAGGTGATAAAAGTAAAAAATTTACTACAATGAGAAATAAAGAGAGAAGCGCTTTTAGAAAGATGGTGGAGATAGGGGCATTGTGCAATAACGCAAAGATTAAGAGGAAAAAGATAAAAATTGGCAGAGAAACTTTGGAAGAAGAAAAATACATAGGAGACCCTACTGAAGCTGCTATACTTTCTTTTTCAATCAAATCAGGACTTTCTCTTGAGCTGGTAGAAAATACTAAAAGAATGGAGGAAATTCCTTTTGATTCAGATAGAAAAAGGATGTCTGTTATTGTGGAGATAAATGGTGAAAAATATGCTTATGTAAAAGGTGCTCCAGATGTAATATTGGACCTTTGTACCTATAAATATACAGAAGGAAAAGAAGTACCCCTTACTGTTTTTGATAAAAAAAGAATATTAGATATCAATGAAAGTTTTGGCAGGGAAGCTTTGAGAGTATTGGCCTTTGCTTACAAAAAGCTTCCTCCTAAATTTCCAATGGTTGCAGAATTTATAGAAAAAGATTTGGTTTTTGTAGGATTGGAAGGGATGATAGATCCTCCTCGAGGGGAAGTATATGGTGCAGTTTTAAAATGTAAGATGGCAGGAATAAAACCGGTTATGATAACAGGTGACCACAAGATTACTGCAACTGCTATAGCAAAAGAATTAAAAATATTAGGGGAAAATGATAAAGTGATTACAGGGCAGGATTTAGATAACATGGGCGATAAGGACCTTGAGAAAGTTTGTACAAATATTAGTGTTTATGCAAGGGCAACCCCAAAACATAAGCTCAGAATTGTAAAAGCCCTTAAAAACAAAGGTTTTACAGTAGCTATGACAGGGGACGGGGTAAATGATGCCCCTGCTTTGAAAGAGGCAGATATAGGTATTGCTATGGGAAAAGGAGGAACAGAAGTTGCAAAAGAGGCTTCCTCTATGATTTTATTAGATGATAATTTTGCCACTATTGTGGCAGCTGTTGAAGAAGGAAGAATAATTTATGACAATATACGAAAATTTATACGATTTTTGCTTTCTTGTAACCTTGGAGAAGTTTTGACTATGTTTTTTGCAGCTTTAATGGCCTTAAAATTGCCTCTTGCTCCAATTCAAATATTAATGGTCAATCTTGTTACTGATGGGTTGCCGGCTTTAGCTCTAGGGATGGATCCTCCTGAAAAAGATATAATGGTGATGAGACCGAGAAATGCTAAAGAAAGTGTATTTTCAAGAGGGTTGGGTATAAGAATCATTATAGTGGGATTTTTAATGGCAGTAAGTACTCTTGGAGCTTATGTATTTGCATTAAGTTATGGGACATTGGAAAAAGCTAGAACTATAGCTTTTGCTACATTAGTGATGGTAGAGCTGATACACGCCTTTGAATGTAGGTCAGAAAGAAATTTAATTTTTGAGATAGGGATTTTTACTAATCCTTACTTGGTGTTAGCAGTTTTGACATCATTTTTGCTTTTCTTAGCTACAATATATATTCCACCTTTAAGTGTTGTGTTTAAGACAACAGTGCTTACTGGCTATGATTGGCTGGTCGTGATGTTTTTCTCTTCAATAGAATTTGTATTTAACAATCTTTATACTGCTTATATAGTACCGTTAACTAAGGCGAAGTGAAGTCACTTCGCCTTCAGACTGTAGACAAACTTTCGCAAAGGAGATATTTTGCAATCGGTGCGACTTGTCAGACTGTAGACAAACTTTCGCAAAGGAGATATTTTGCAATCGGTGCGACTTGTTACAAAGCGGTAACAAAACTTAGCGAGACTGAGGGTGGAGGCAGGGCCGAAGCCATGGATGGCGAAGGCGGGCACCTGAGGCAAGGAGGCCGATTGTGCCCGGTACCCTGCCGGAGCCCGAAGGTCGAGCTTTAGTTTTGTCGCTTTGGAACATCGGAGCGACGATGCAAAATATCTCCTTTGAATATTTTTTAACTTTGTCAACAAACTGAGGCGAAGTGAAGTCACTTCGCCTTGTTTGAGTTTATGCCTTGTCCACAAAAATATTCATGCTAATTCAGGAAACCACAGTGCTATTTCTCTTTTTGCAGCTTCAATACTATCTGAACCGTGAATAATGTTAAAAGTAGTACTAGAAGCAAAATCACCTCTTATTGTTCCAGGGAGGGCCTCTTCCACTTTAGTAGCACCGTTTAATAATCTAACTATTTTTACGGCGTTTTCTCCTTCTAGTACCATTGCAAAGACAGGACCTGAGGACATGTACTGTATTAAAGGTTTGTAGTAAGGCTTGCCCTTGTGTTCCTCGTAGTGCTTTTCTAAAAGCCCAATTGTTGGAGTTATTACTTTTGCTGCTTTAAGCCTTAAACCTTTGTTTTCATATCTTTTTAATATTTCTCCTATAAGCCCTCTCTTGACACCGTCGGGTTTTACTATAGCAAGAGTGGTTTCCATTTAAATCAATCCTTTCCTTGTATTAATTTAACATTATTTCTCACCAGAGAAGTAAAAGCGCATATCAATGAGAAAATTCCTGCAGTTATATAAGCTTCTCTAATCGCAAACATAAAGGCTGCATTAGAAGAAAATTTTAGAGCTTGATAGACTTTTAACCTGTTGGTAAATATCGCACTTCCTACTGCGATGCCCATTACCATTCCTACATTTCTCATTGTTGCAAGGAAGGCGGAGGCTACCCCTAATCTGTTTTTTGGTGCACTTCCCATTACTGCACTGTTATTTGGCGTTTGGAAGATAGCATTTCCTATTCCAAAAAGAGCAAGGCGAGCCATAATAGCAAACATAGTAGATTTTTCCGTTAAAGTTGCCATGAGAAAAAGGGCTGTTGCAGAAATTAGTGCACCAATAGTTGATAAAATTTGAGCGCCGTATCTATCAGCTAAAATACCGCTTAAAGGTGCTACGACGAACATGACGAGAGGGAAAGAAGTCATGATTATACCTGCTTTTTCAGTAGTAAATCCTAGATGTTGAAGGAGGAAAGGGGTTAAAAAAGTCATTGTGTATTGAGCCATAAAGTTTAGCATGGTACTTATGTTTCCAAAAGTGAAAGACCTTATTTTTAAAAGGGAAAAGTCAAACATAGGAAACTCTACTTTGTTTTCTACGTTGATAAAAATTATCAAAGATGCTATTGATATAGCTAATACGACTATGCTTGTAAGAGAGGACCAACCCCATGTTCCACCTTCAGAAATAAAAAGCAAAAGACTTGCAAGAAAAGCAAAGAAAGAAATAGAGCCATAAGGATCGAATTTTTCAGCTACTCCTTTGTTGTCAGGGACCACAATATGAGCCCATATGTAACCTATTATACCGATAGGTACGTTTATGTAAAATATAGAAGGCCAGCCTAAGTATTTCAAAAGAAGTCCACCTAATGTAGGACCTATCGCAAGACCGATTGATATAGACATAGCATTGATGCCAAGAGCTCTACCTCTTTCGTTTGGAGGAAACACAGATGTAATTATGGCAGAAGACATTGACATAAGCATGGCGGCTCCTACTGCTTGAATAGCTCTCATAATTATCAACATATATATGTTTACAGAAAAACTTAAAATCGCAGAAGAAATTGAAAAAGTCAAAAGGCCGTATTGATACAATTTTTTGTAGCCTAACATGTCACCAAGTCTTCCAAAAGTCATCATTAAACTACTTACAACTAAAAGATATGTCATGGAGACCCAGCTTACTGTTGTTATGTTAGTGTGAAAAATTTTTGTGAATTCTGGCATCGCTATGTTGACAACACTTCCATCAATTGGTCCCATAATACTGCCTATGACGACTGCAGAAAGAATTACCCATTTGCTGTAATGTTTTTGTGTCATTTATATCCCTCCGATATCATAGATTATATCACAAACTTTGGGAAAAGATAAATGTTGAAAAAAAAAGCATTGTACAATATAATTATAAAGGAATTTAAATAAAGAAACGGATGTGAACAAATGATAGATGCAAAAAGACTCATAATTGTAGCTTTCTTTACGATGGTTATAAATTTGATTGATACACTTTCTTATTCCATAAGACCTTCTGGTGTAAGAACTCGAAAGCTTGCTGTTGCTCTTTCGCTTTTTAACATTATGGCTGTGATATCAAGACTATCAAATATGATTCAAGCACCCTTTCTTGGCAGTATTGTAGATATGGCGATAAAAATGGACAAGGTTCATCTCCTTCAAAATGATATGAGAATTGTACTTTTTTCAGCTACATTAGGGTCAGTGATAGGAGCACCTCTTATACCCACTTTTGTATCGATTTTTACTGTTGCCATAAATGGAATGGAAGGAGCTGGAACAGTTCCTAAGCTTATTCTTAAGGGGTTTAGATGGAGTAATTTAAAAAAGATAAAGAAAAAGATTGTTTTGCCAAGGCTGTCTATGTTAAAAGGTGTTTGGAAGGCTAACATACCAAAAACTTTTTTGATATATAACGTTATTATTACTTCTATTTACACCACAGGTGTTATATCTTCACTTTACGCCGGAGCTATTATTCCTGAGTATAGAATTACAGCCAGTCAGCTTTCGGGTATTGTAAACGGGTTTGCGACTGTATTGTTTACCGTTGTAGTGGACCCTGTGGCGGCTCTTATAACTGACCAGGCCTTAAGCGGTAAAAGGACACAACATGATGTGGACAGTATGGTAGTGCTTCTTGTCTTTGGGAAAATTTTGGGTACGTTGCTGGCTCAGCTTATATTTATACCAGCTGCAGATTTGATACTGTTTGTTACAAAATTGATAGTTTAACAAAAAAATAAAAAAATTTTAATACACTTTTTAAGAAAATGGTGTATAATAAAAATTAAAATTAAGATTTAATTGTGCTAAGCAATTTGCAGTTAAAGGAGATGGGGCCATTGTATTTCATTAGCCCAACGAATGGAAAAATGGATATTGATAAAATGTTCGAGGACATTATGGAATTTGTTGAGGGAGACCGGCAATCTAATTACAAATTAATGGTGGGTACAGACTCTCAACCAGGTAAATCAGTATGCTTTGTTACTGCTGTAATCATATACCGAGAAGGGAAGGGTGCCAGGTACTATTATAGGAAATTTTATAATAAAAAGGTGTTGTCTTTAAAACAACGGATTTTTATGGAGGCTACTTACAGCATTGAAATAGCGAATCAACTTTTTGAAAAGATCAATCAAACTGATAAAAAAGATATAAATATACAGATTCATTTAGACGTAGGGGAAAATGGTAAAACGAGAGATATTATAAAAGAAGTAGTTAACATGGTGTTAGGATGTGGATTTGAAGCACAAGTTAAGCCTGCATCTTATGGGGCTAGCAAAGTAGCTGATAAGCACACTAAAAGTATGGCTAATATTGGATAAGACCTCTTAAAAAGAAGAGGTCTTATTTTTATGGTTTTATTGTTTTATCGTTTAATTTAAAAAGATTGAATATGTAAGGAGCACCAAGAGAAAGCCATAAGCCACAAATTGCATACCTTATAGCGTTAAAAATATTTACAGATGGCAACACAAATTTTAATCCCTCTTTAAGTGCAAAAAATACAAATATGCCAATTAGTAACTTCAAAATTTGCTTTTGAAGAGGAGCATGGACAGTAAAATCAAATTTTTCTTTGTCTATAAAATAACCTATTAAAGTACCAGAAATCAAGCCCATGTATTCATAAATATCCTTGTGAGGGAAAATTAATATAAAAAGCGCAGGGATTAAAATTGACAAAATAATTTTAAAAGATAAACTTATGTTAAAATTGGTTTCTTTCACGATGCTATCAATAAGTTCACTTAAAATTATTATTAAAACAGCTATCAATATTCCGCCAATAATATCTATCGGCCAGTGGACACCTAAGTACATTCGCGAAAATGATACGAGTAATACGATGGCGATTCCTACATACCACAGCCATTTTTTTTGATAATGCACCATTAAAGTCCCCCAAAGAGTTGTAGAACCTTGTGCATGGCCGCTAGGAAAAGAATATCCTCCTGCCGATTGTGTGAAAATAGACCTTATTCCTGGATATCCTATTGGCCTGGCTATTTTTGTTGCCTCTTTCAAAAAAGTATTTACATAGATAGAGCTTATCAAAATGAGTCCCAGTTTTAAACCCAATCTTTTATCTACACACCAATAAAAGATTGGAATAAAAATAAAATAAAAACTTGAGCTTCCCAACATGGTTACAGCTATAAAAAAATAATCTAAAAAAGGATTTGAAATTGTTTGAATAGCTTTTAATATTTCTGCTTGCATTTTATCACCTCGATATATATAATTCACCAAAAAAATTTATTTTCCTTCACGGTTTAAAAATTTAACAAAAATTTAAAGAAAAGAATAAAAAGTGTGGTAAAATTTATATAAGCATAATTTTAAATTTAAAAAATTGGGAGGTTATAGAAGTGAATTTTTTAGAGAGATTATATGGGATATTTTTTCAGCCGGTAGAAACTATAAAAGAGATTGTAAGGGAAAAACCGATTTGGCAAGCTGCTGTTGTCATTATAGTTACAGGACTATTGACTGTGACAAGCAATTATAGGTTTACAATGGCTGGTACAGATTTTTTTACTTCCAGCTCAGGTATGCCTGATGTTGGGAGGCTAAGAGCTTTATTTGTTCCGATGGCTGTATTTGGGAGTATATTTATAGCTCCTTTGACTTACTTTGTTTATGCAGCAGTGTATCACTTTTTAGCGGAAATTTTAGGAGGTAAAATGTATGCTAAAGTGGAAGATAATGTATCTTTTGATCAAATTGAAGAGAATAACGCTGAAATTGAACAAAAGGCAAGCGGTGAGAAAGAAGAGGTGGTGATAGGTACAGCAAAGGGATTGTATTCTGCAATAGGGTTTGCAAATCTTCCTATGATTTTTATGGTTGTTGTAAACTTATTTGTGCGTTTGTTAAATTCAAGAACTGGCTTAATACTTACGTATTTATTTTTAGCGATATTTACGGTATGGGTAATTGTTTTGGAAATTATAGCTATAAAAGAAAATTATAGAATGAGTACGGGGAATGCAGTGCTTGTATATTTTCTTCCTTACATAGTTTTGGTCGTTTTATTTATAATAATGATAATTTTTGCAGGTGCAACTTTTATAAGCATATTTTCAGAGTTTTTTAAAAATGTTCCTATGCAATAAATTTATGAAAATTTCAACAAGCTGAGAGGAGGTTTTACTCCTCTTTTTTATTTCTACATTGTTTATTTGTCGAAAATTATTTTCTGTTTTTAAGCAGGATTTTTGAAATTTGTAAAGAATATATATTTAATAGATAGGTGGTGTTGAGAATGGGAGAAAATGGAAAAGTTTTAATAAAAGATTTAGAGAAAAAAGACAAAAAAATATTTTCCTTATGGTTGCAAGACATTAATGTGGTCAAATTTTTAATTGATTTATTTAAAATATCTAGAGAGAAAGATAATGTTTTAAATATACCTTTTGGGAAGAATAGGAAAATGTTTGTGTTGGAAACAAAAGAAGGCGTAAAATTAGGCTTTTGTGTGCTATACGATATTGACTGGCAACAAAAAAGGAGCAGCATGTATATTTATATTGAGAAGAAGGAAAATGTAGAATTAGAAACTGCTCAAGAAATAATTAATTCATTGCTGAGAAGGACAGCTTTAAAGTATAATTTAAGAAATATTGAAGTCCACACAAAAAATGATGTTTTTGCTAAATGTTTTACCAACATAGAAGACTTTAAAAAAGAAGAAGATGGATATAGTTTTCGAATAGCTTTGGATGAGATGAAGTTCCCAGCAAACATGGCCCGATAAGGGCCTTTTACTTTTGATTCTTTTGTATTATAATTTTATTAAACTTGACAAGCAGGGAGTGTTTACATGAATATACCAAACCTTCTCACTTTTATTAGGTTTTTGCTTATACCTCTTTTTGTTTATACTTTTTTTTATGTGCCTGAAGGGAACATTTATGCTGCACTGATTTTTATTCTATCAGGTATTACGGATATTTTGGATGGTTATATAGCGAGGCACTATAATCAAGTGACAAAAATGGGTACTTTACTTGATCCTCTTGCGGACAAGTTGATGATACTTACCGTTTTGACCAGTTTATGGATAAAAGATTTAATTCCTTTTTTTATTATTGCTATTTTAATGATAAAAGAATTTTCAATGATAATAGGAGCCGCAATACTTTACAAAAAACAAAAAATTGCTATACCCGCAAACAATTACGGAAAAATTGCTACTCTTTTCTTTTATATAGCTATAATTTTTTCAATTTTTGAATGGCCTTATAGTTTTACATTGATGCTCATAGCTTTAGCTTTAGCAATTTTAGCATTTTTTATTTATGCTTTTGAATTTTATAAAAGAGCAAGGAGAAATTAAACTTTTTACAAGGACAAGACGATATAAGAAATAGTATATCAATCTGGGGGGGAGATATATTGAAAAAAGCTATAAATTTAAAAAAAATGAGGAATATCAATGAAGTATTGAATCTTAAAAATCAGGTAAAACTTTCGAGTATACAAACAAAATTAAGTTTAATGATTATTGGCATTGTAATTTCTTCTTTGGCTTTAAGTGGGTACATATCTTATAGGTTTTCTGCGCAAGAAATTACTAATTCGACATTATCTAATATGGGTAGTAGTGTTAGCTCAGTTAATCAAGAATTAAATCTTTATTTGGATAATACTGCAAGTAAACTCAGCTATTTTGCAAAGAGCGATTCTAATTTGTTAATTAAAGGAAATACAGAGGAAGAGACTACAGATAAAATAAACAGTGTCCTTATAAATTTAAAAAATATGACTCCTAATGCCTCTTTAATTTATTATGGGACATCTGATAAAAAAATTTATACTTTTCCACATGTTGATTTAAGTTCTGATTTTGACCCTACTACTAGACCGTGGTATATAGGGGCTGTGAAGGCTAATGGAAATCCTTTTTGGACAGATGCTTATAAAGATGAAGCAACTGGGAATTATGTAATTTCAGTATCTCAGTCCGTGTTGAATCCTCTTACTAATGAAGTGATTGGCGTTGTAGGAATGGACTTAAATTTATATGGTATAGGAAATCTCCTAAAAGATGTAAAAATAGGACAGAAGGGCATGGTCCTTTTAGTCGATAAAAATGGAATAGTTTTTTTGGATTCTACTAAAAAAATGACAGGAAGTAATTTCTATAAACAATCTTTTGCAAATTATGTTTTCAAAGAACAAAAAGGAGAAATACAAACACGCTTCAACAATGAAGACAGTGTTGTAATTTTTGATACTAATCCTACTACAGGATGGAAAGTTGTTGGAATTGTAAATAAATCTGATTATCTTTCTGGAGTGTCAAGAATTAATAATATTTTTATAGCAATTATAATCATATTTTCACTCATTTCGCTAGTGATCGCTTATCTATTTGCTAGAAACTTTACAAGACCAGTCTACAAAATGTTAACAGCCATGAATAAATTAAAAGAAGGTGATTTAACTTCCTTTATTGATGCAAAAAGAAAAGACGAATTTGGAGTGTTAGAAAGGGAATATAATGATACAGTACAGAAATTAAGGGCTATTGCAACAAAAGTTAAAGAGTCGAGTGTTTCTTTAATAGAAGCATCAACTCGTTTTAGAGAGATAAGCGATGAAACAGCACAATCTGTTCAAGATATTGCAAATGCCGTAGATGATATAGCAAAAGGGGCTAATGACCAAGCACAAGAAATATCGATAAGCGTGCAAAAGATATCGGAATTTGGGAACGATATAGATGAAATTTTAAAAACTACCGAAGAAATGAAGAGATATTCAGATAAAGCAGAAGATGTCAAAGCTGATGGTTTGAAAAAGTTAGAGGCTTTAAAACAAAGTTCAGAAGAGACAAATAAGGCAACATTTTATGTTTTTGAAACTATTAACAAAATCAAGGAAAATTCTCATAAGATAAGTGCTATAACAGCAGTGATAGAAGAAATTGCGGATAAGACAAACCTTTTATCATTAAACGCTGCAATTGAAGCAGCCCGTGCAGGAGAAGCTGGACGTGGTTTTGCTGTTGTAGCCGAAGAAGTAAAAAAATTGGCTCAGCAATCCGCAGAATCTACCAATCAAATAAAAGACATAATAGAAAAGATGCAGCAAGCAATTGATATGGCTACAAATGCTATGCAGTCGGCGGACAAAAGCATTGAAAAACAAAATCAAGCTGTAAAAGATACGCAAAATGCTTTTATGGAGTTTGAAGCTTTTATAAGTGGAATTACAAAAATGATAGACAATATAAATTCATTGATGAATGCCATGGAACAAAAGAAAAATGAAATTGTCATATCGATGGAAAGTATTTCTGCAATTTCAGAAGAGACAGCGGCTTCTACTGAAGAAGTAAGTGCTTCTGCAGAAGAGCAGCTTTCAGCTGTAGAAAACCTAACAGATTCAGCTAAGAATTTAGAAGAGGTAGCAGTAAAATTAGATGAGGCTGTGAAGATTTTTAAAATTTAGATAGATTAAAAAGCGCTTAAAGGCCTTTACTTTTAAGCGCTTTGACATTTTGTTTATTTTAATATATGTGATAAAATAGTTATACGCAATATAGATGGGTATACCATAGGGGGGTGTTAATATGGAAATTGAAGGGAAGCTAAGGAAATTGCAAGAATATTTGTCAAGGTTAGATAATGCATTAATTGCTTTTTCTGGAGGTGTAGATAGCACTTTTTTGGCAAAAGTAAGTTACGATGTTTTAGGGAATAGAGTATTAGCTGTTACTGCCACTTCTCCGATGCATCCTAAAAGTGAATTAAAAGAAGCTGTAGAGCTTGCTAAAAAAATAGGACTCCCCCACTTGGTTGTGGAATTTAATGATATTCTTGAAATAGAAGAATTTAAAAAAAATCCTTTAAATAGGTGCTATATATGTAAATCCAATTTATTTTCAAAGTTTAAAGCTATTGCAGAAGAAAAGGGCTTCAAATATATCTTAGAAGGCACAAATGCAGATGATGTGTCTGATTTTAGACCAGGAAGAAGGGCTTTAAAAGAATTAGGAATTTTAAGCCCTTTGTTAGAATGTGGTATAAAAAAAGAAGAGATAAGAATTTTATCTAAAGAGATGGGGCTTCCTACATGGTGGAAACCTTCTTATGCATGTCTTGCTTCAAGGATTCCTTACGGAGAAAAGATAACTTATGATAAGCTTTCTATGGTAGAAAAGGCAGAAGAAGGTTTGAAAGACTTAGGTTTTTCAGGATTTAGAGTGAGATACCATGGAGATGTTGCAAGGATTGAACTTCCAAAGGAGCAGATGGAGACAATTTTTGAAGAATGTATAAGGGAGGAAGTTGTAAAAAGGATTAAAGAGGCTGGATTTAAGTATGTAGCACTGGATTTAGAAGGATACAGAACTGGCAGCTTAAATGAACCTCATGTGAAGGTGGTAAAGAATGTATAATGAGAAAATATTGCAAATTTTAATGGAGTTCAAACAAAACAATTTATCAATAGATGAAGCACTAGAAGCTTTAAAGAAACTTCCTTATGAAGATTTGGGATTTGCTAAAATTGATTACCACAGAGAGATAAGAAAGGGATTCCCTGAAGTGATTTTTTGTCAAGGAAAGACTCCTCAGCAGGTTAGAGAAATTGCTTTTAATATGTATAAAAATGGGAGTGATGTTTTGGGGACAAGAGCCTCACAACAACATTTTGAAGCAGTGAAAGAGGTAGTAGAAAAAGCAGTCTATTATGAGGAAGCTAGTATAATTTCTATAAGAAATACGCCAATAAATAAGACAAAAGGCATAATTGGAGTAGTGGCTGCTGGAACTTCTGATTTGCCTGTTGCTGAAGAAGCGGCTATTACTGCAGAACTTATGGGAAACACTGTGAAAAGATTTTATGATGTTGGAATTGCAGGATTACATAGGCTTTTAGATAAATTAGATGAAATCAGACAATGTCGAGTACTAATTGCAGTTGCTGGTATGGAAGGAGCTCTTCCTACTGTTTTAGGAGGATTGGTTAGCTCTCCTATAATTGCAGTACCTACAAGCGTAGGATATGGTGCTAACTTTCACGGTTTGTCTGCTCTTTTGACTATGCTTAATTCCTGTGCTAATGGCGTAAGTGTTGTAAATATTGATAATGGTTTTGGGGCGGCTTATTCTGCCAGTTTAATAAATAGGATAGGGGAGAAATCATAATGAAAGTCTTATATTTTGACTGTTTTGCTGGAATTTCTGGAGATATGACTATTAGTTCATTATTATCTCATGTAGATGTGGAAGAGTTTAAAAAGAAGGTAAAGAAGATAGCTTTGGACAATTTTGATATAGAGATAGGTGAAACGCAAAAGAACAGTATAAGTGCTAGGACTTTTAAGGTATTGTATGAGGAAGAGCATCGCCATCATAGGCATATGAAAGATGTGAGAGAAATCATTGAGAAGAGTGATTTGGAAGAAGAAGTCAAGAAAATGAGTATTGAGATGTTTGAGAAATTAGCAGAAGCAGAGGCAAAAGTGCATGGCAAATCTCCTGAAGAAGTGCATTTTCATGAAGTGGGGGCAGTAGATTCTATAGTAGATATAATAGGTACGGCGATACTTATAGACATGATAAAGCCAGATAAGATTGTTTCTTCTCCATTGCCGGTAAGTTCAGGCTTTATAAAAACTCAACACGGCCTTATGCCTGTTCCTGCACCAGCAACAGCAGAACTTTTAAAAGGAATACCTGTGTATAAAAGCGATATAGAAGGCGAAATTGTAACGCCAACTGGTGCTTCTATTGTAAAAACTTTAGTAAATGAATTTGGTGGTATACCGGATATGACTATAAATTCTATAGGATATGGAGCTGGTACCAAAGATTTGGAAATACCAAATGTTTTGAGGACATATGTGGGAGAGGAAGAGGTAAAAAAAAACCTGAGTCATTGATGATTTTAGAGACTAATATAGATGATATGAATCCAGAGTTTTATCAGTATCTATTTGAAAAACTTTTTGAAAACGGAGCATTGGATGTGTTTTTGATTCCTATTATCATGAAAAAGCAAAGGCCGGGTACGCTCATTACTGTAATTTGTGAGAAAGAAAATGCTGATAAATTAAAAGAGATAATTTTTAAAGAAACTTCTACTTTTGGCATAAGGTATTATGAAGTTTTAAGGCATAAACTGGATAGGGATTTTTCAATTGTAGAAACTCCTTACGGAAAAGTAAGGGTTAAAAAGGGCTATTTAAATGGAAAACTTATTAAAGCGTATCCTGAGTATGAAGATGTTAAAGCCATTGCTGAAAAGACTAGGAATTCAATTAGCGATATTTACCGGAATGTGATAAGACACATTGATTTGCTATTTTTTAAAGATTAAAAGCGGGGTTTAACCCGCTTTTAGTGTGAAATAAAAAGTGGTTCCTACTCCTTCTTGACTTTCTATTCCATATTTACTGCCGTGTAATGTCAATATTTCTTTTACTATTGCAAGTCCAAGCCCTGTTCCTGATTTGTTTCCTTTATAATATCTGTCAAAGATGTGTTCTAAATCTTTTTGAGGGATGCCGCATCCCGTATCTGATACTTTAATTAAAATTTCTTTATCTTGAGGCTCTGCAGTTATAGTAAGAATTCCACCATTTTCCATACTTGCTAAAGCATTGCTTATTATATTTATAATTGCCCGTTTTATCATTTCCCTATCCGCTATTACCTTAAGCTTAAGATTATTAAGCTTTACTTCTATATTTTTTTCTAAAATTTGAATTTCAAATATATCTAAAGTTTCAAATATAAGTTTTTCTAAATCTATAAGTTCTTCTTTTATTTCTACCATTCCTGATTGGAGCTTAGAAAGCTGTAACACGTCGTCTACTAATTTAGACATTCTTTCTGTTTCTTTAATTACTGTATTTAAATATTTTTCTCTTTTTTCTTTATTGTCTCCATAGTAGTCTAAAAGCATTTCAGAATATCCACGTATAAGGCCAAGAGGTGTTTTTAAATCATGGCTTATATTGGCAATCAGATCTTTTCTAAATTTATCTGTAATAGACAGCTGCTTTACCATGGTATTCATGGATTTTGCAAGGTCTCCTAATTCATCTTCTTCTTTGTAAGTTATCTTAACATTTAAATTTCCAGAAGCAATTTGATGAGCAGCGTTTTTTAGTATTTGTATAGGGCGAGTAAATTTTTTTGACATATAGATGGATATAAATAATATTGCAATTAGTGTGATGACAAAAATCCACCAAAAAACTTGTTTAAAAAGATTGACAGAATCGTTTATTGCAGCAATAGGTATGCTCATGAT
>JADBKJ010000001.1 GCA_014896455.1 Thermoanaerobacter sp. | reverse complement strand
TGTCATTTCTCAAATTAATTTAGCCCAAAATCGATAAAATTTTTCAGATTAAATAATCTTGTGATAAAATTAATGCTAAAGGAATTTAAAAAAATTTTTTCAGATTCCTTTAGCATTAATTTTAATTGGAGAGGTTACTTATGCAAATAATTTTCCATGTTGATAACATTGAAGAGTATTTACATAAAGGTAAAGATTACAATTTTCCTGACCCACCATATATATGTCCTTATCCCGATTGCAAGTGTAGAGTAAAACTAAAAAAGCACGGGTTTTATTACCGTTACTATTTAGATGGACCTAACTGTATAAAAATAGCCATAAGAAGATATATATGTCCTGTGTGTAAAAGAACTCTTTCCTACCTCCCTGATTTCTGTCTTCCCCATTTTCAGTATTCTTTCAATATGATTGTAAAGTCTTTAAAAGAGACACTTACAAGAGAAAAAACTCTCAGTTCTTTCATAAGTGACTTAAAAAGAAACTTTCCCACCATACTATTTTCAAGACAGCATATATATTTTTACACCAAAAGGATAATGAATAATTTAAGTTTTATCATATACGGATTAAGGCAAATAGACCCTTACATAAAGTTATCTGAGACTGACTCACAAAGAGAGAGGGCCAGAGAGATTTTGGGCATAATAAGCATTGTACCACTCTTCTCCCAACGGTTTTATGCTCATTGCCAAAAATCATTTCTGGCCTCTCTCACATAATTTTAGCATTAAACCTGAAAAATTTAAATAAAAATTTTGATTTTTTCTTAGCAACATAACTTTTTCCTTTAATGTCCCCCAGGTATGAGCTAAAATTACGATTAAGAAATCAAAAAAGTGAAGGGGGAACATATAAATGCTTGATGAAAAAGCGAGAGAAGCTATAGCATTAAAGAGATTTTCACTGATAAGTCCGGTGCTAAACGGACAGGTAAAAAATCAGAAAGAATATTTTGATGCTCTTTCCGATAAACCTATTGAGATACCTTATCTTGGAATGAGAAGATATACTCCCAAGACACTTAGAGGGTGGCTATATCAGTATTTAAGAGGCGGTATAGAAGCGTTAAAGCCGGGTTATCGAAGCGACAGAGGCAAATACAGAAAGATAGACTTTGAACTTTCAGAGAAAATAAAGCAAAAGAAGCTTGAACATCCTGAAATGCCAAACAAACTTCTTTATGAGACATTGATAGGAGAGGGAATAATATCACCGGATAAAGTATCCCTTTCGACATTCTATAGGTTTTTGAAAAACATTCCTGTAAAATCTTTAGATAAAGAAAAAGAGGGTAAAACAAAGAGATTTTCCCATGAATTCATCAATGAACTGTGGCAGACTGATGTCATGTATGGGCCATATATTAAAGAAGGTAAAACAAAGAGACAAACGTACCTTATTGCATATATAGATGATGCTTCCAGGCTGTGTACCTATGCTCGCTTTTACTATACCCAGAATTTTTCAGCTTTAAGAGACTCATTTAAAGAAGCAGTGCTAAGAAGGGGAATACCCAAAATGCTCTACACTGACAATGGAAAGATATATAGAAGCACTCAATTTGAATATATATGTGCATCATTAGGTACATCTCTTATTCATGCTGAGCCCTTTTCGCCTCATTCAAAAGGGAAAATAGAAAGATTCTTTCATACGGTGAGAATGAGATTTTTAAGCACAATAGATCCTACATCCATAAAGAGTATAGATGAGCTCAATATGATGTTTTTTAAATGGTTGGAGAATGATTACAACCGAAAAGAACACAGTAGTATTGGCATGAGTCCTTTAGATTTTTTCATGTCTCAAATATCAAGGGTAAATATGTGTGGTGACATAGATATGTTGAATGAATGTTTTCTCATAAGAGTAAATCGTAAAGTAAACAAAGATGCTACACTTAAAGTGGAAAATATACTTTATGAAACAGAAGAAAAGTTTAAAGGTATGCGCTTAGAAGTCAGATATGACCCGCAGTGGCTTAAGGATAATACACCCCTTCTACTTTTTCATGAAGGCAAAAAAGTAGGGGAAGCGTATAAGGTAAATTTTCATGATAATGCTAAAATTCCTGTAGAATATATCGAAGACAGAAAGGTTGTAAGCGAAAATGAAGATACTGTGGATTTTGCGGCAAAACCTAATTCCCCAGTAATATCCTTTAATGATATCATTGATTAAAAAAAGAGGTGTTTACAATGTTTACCCAATATTTTGGAATGAAATTTAATCCATTTTCTAAAGAGATAAGTGTAAACGACCTTTACATAAGTGAAGACATTGCTGAATTAAATGCCAGGCTAAAATATTTACAAGAAACAAGGGGTATAGGACTTGTCGTTGGGGAGGCCGGTTCAGGCAAATCTACCGCATTAAGAAAATATGCTGAAAGCCTCAATCGTTCTACATTTAAACCATGTTACTTTGCCCTTTCTACACTCACAGTGAGAGAATTCTATCAAGCATTGGCTATGATTTTAGGCGAAACACCCTCATACAAAAAAGTAACGCTCTTTCACCAGATACAAAGAGCGATAACAGAACTTTACTATAGCCAGAAGATAACTCCTGTCATAATATTAGATGAAATACAACTGGTTTCTAATGATGTTCTTGAAGATTTGAGAATAATATTTAACTTTAATATGGATTCTCAAAACCCCTATATATTGATACTTTCAGGACAACCACACATAAGAAACAAACTAGCCTTGAATGTAAACAGTGCACTAAGGCAAAGAATTTCTATAAAGTATGTAATGCAAGGGCTAAAAAAAGAAGAAATTCAAGATTATATAAAAACAAGAATGAAAATAGCTGGAGTGGTGGATGATATATTTACACCATCAGCATATGAAGCAATATATTCTCTAACAAAAGGGCTCCCAAGGATAATAAATAACCTGGTAACAGCTTCTTTACTCTATGCGTATTCTAAGAGGCTAAGAGAAATAGATGAAGAAGTAATATACCAGGCACAAAATGAAATCAGTTTATGAGAGTAGTAGCTTTCGCTACTCTCATTTTTTATTATACATCAATTAACCCAAATTGCCAATAACAGATATTAACATATTTTGGCGGTAATGCTCTTAAAAAGTGAAAAAAATTTTTAATCAGGCTGTAATAATTTGAGAAAAAATACTTTTATGCACTTTAAAAATGCCATTATAATTTGAAAATCTTTGGAGATTTAATTTGAGAATTGACCACAGAAAAATTTTTACAAGATGGCAGCAGTGAAACACCGCGATTGATATACATACATGAAGGTAGGGAAGAGAAAAACGGAAGAACGTACTGAAGAACGTCTATTACAAGGCATACGTAGGAGAGAAAGCTGAAGACATATGGATAGACGTAAGCAAATTACATAGAAGACAATTATGAAGTGGAAAGATAGAGAAGATATACATAGCAGGAGATGGAGCACCATGGATAAAAGAGGGATTAGAATGGATAGTAAATCAAGGTTTGTGTTAGACAGATATCATTTAAACAACAATGTTAAAGCAACATCAAAAGAGCCAAAGAAGGGATAAGATATGGAGAGCAATAAAATGAAGGGGATAAAGCATGGAGTGAAGAAAAATACTGGGTGAGTTAATAAAGGTAGCAAAAGAAGAGAAAGAAAAGAGAAGATAAAAGAAGCGAAGAGAATACATACTAAACAATTGGGAAGGGATAAAAATATACAAGGAAGACGAAGATGTAATAGGGTGCAGTAGGTAAGCATATAAGCCATGTATTTTCTCTGCAAGACTTAGCAGGAATCCATTAGGGTGGAGCAGAGAGAAGGATTAAAACTAATGGCGAAATTAGGTATTTAGGAAGAATGGAGGAGACTTGGAGAAGTAGAGTGGGGCAAGAAAAGAATATAAACGGTGGAAGTTACAAATTAACGAAGAAGCAAATAAAAGAGGCGATGAGGAGAGTTAAAACGTCTACAAATGAAAAGATAAACAATATTACGGTTTTGAATATAGGGAAAGTAACGCTAATATACAGGGTTTTAAGAGCAATAAAATACGCAAGTCATATAAAGAACATGATAAAATGAAGCCCTGAATTAACTTAAGTTACAGGGGTTGTCTTAAAAATCCCATAGTATCTTGACACTACTCTTTTTGTTGTTGACTTTATTAATAATTTTAGTAATGCTATAATTATTTAAAGGTTTTTTATCCAGAATGGTATATATAATTATTTATGGCAATGGAGGGATGAAAATGGGAAAAATCCTATGCGGTGTGGACTTAGGGGGGACAAAGATAAGTACAGGGATTGTAGATGAGAAGGGCAATATCATAAAGAGCATCAAAATACCTACTATGGCTGAGAAAGGGCCAGAAGAAGTAATTAAGCGAATCGAACAAAGTGTTTATGACGTTTTAAAAGAAGCAGAATTAAAAATATCTGATTTAAAAGGAGTTGGGATTGGATCTCCAGGGCCCCTTGATGCCAAAAGGGGGGTAGTTATAAGCCCACCTAATCTTCCGGGTTGGGACAATGTTCCCATTGTGGATATTTTATCTCATAATCTGGGACTTGAAATAAAATTAGAGAATGATGCAAATGCTGCAGCTATTGGAGAACATTTATTTGGCGCAGGAAGAGGTATAGACAATTTTGTTTATATAACTGTAAGTACTGGGATTGGTGGTGGCGTGATAATTCAAGGAAAACTTTATAGCGGAGAAAATTCTAATGCAGCTGAGATTGGGCACCATACTATAAATTTTAATGGGCCTCGATGTAATTGCGGAAATTATGGGTGCTTTGAGGCTTTTGCTTCTGGTACGGCTATTGCGAGATTTGCTCAAGAAGGAATTCAAAATGGGAAAGATACAATGATAAGGGATTTAGCCAAAGATGGAGTAGTAAAATCGGAACATGTATTTGAAGCGGCAAAATTGGGAGATAAGTTTGCGGAAGAATTGGTTGACAATGAAGCTTTTTATCTTGGAGTGGGAATTTCAAATATCATGGCTTTTTATAATCCAAAAAGAATTGCCATAGGTGGTGGCGTATCCACTCAATGGGAGATGCTTTATGATAAAATGATGGAAACAATAAAGAAAAAAGCTTTAAAACCCAATGCCGAAGTATGTGAAGTAGTAAAAGCAGAGCTTGGAGAAAACGTGGGTGTTTTAGGAGCGGCAGCATTACTTTTATAAGAGGTGAAATATGAATAGGTGTCCTTGGTGTCTTAGTGACGACATTTACATAAAATATCATGATGAAGAATGGGGAGTGCCTGTTCATGAGGATAAAAAACATTTTGAGTTTTTGGTTTTAGAATCGGCACAAGCAGGTCTTAGTTGGATTACTATTTTAAGGAAAAGAGAAAATTACAGAAAGGCCTATGCTGACTTTGACCCTATAAAAGTGTCGCAATATGACGAAAAGAAAGTAGAAGAACTCATAAAAAATAGTGGAATTATAAAAAACAGAAAGAAAATAGAGGCTTCAATACGCAATGCCAAAAAGTTTATAGAAATACAAAAAGAATTTGGAAGTTTTGATCAATATATTTGGGGTTTTGTAAATTATAAACCTATAATAAATGCGTGGGAAAAAATTGAAGATATACCTTCTAAAACTGAATTATCAGATAAAATTAGCCAAGACCTTAAAAAGAGAGGATTTATTTTTATAGGTTCTACTATTATATATTCCTATATGCAGGCTGTAGGTATAGTAAATGACCATTTAATAAGCTGCTTTAGATATAAGGAGTTAGTTGAGACTTTTAAATAATACAGGCAGGGCTTGGTGCAATTTGCATTGAGACTTGCTTTTTTTCTTTTACGAAAAAATATAATGAAATTAGGAAATACAAAAAAGGGTGAATATATTTTGCACAAAAGGGAATAATTAAATTAGAAAATTTTGAAAGACGGTGTTTAATATGGAAAGTATAGCAACAAAAAGGAAATGCTTCATATGCGAACAGGAATCGCAAGATGGAATAGAAGTGTTAGGAAAATTTCTTTGTACAAATTGCCAAAAAAAATTGATAAACTTATCTCCTTTTGATGAAGGCTATGATTTTTACAGGAAAAAAATGATAGACATATGGGAAGGTTATATGAAAGACATAAAATATGAAAACCGGATATGAAACCGGATATGAATCCGGTTTTCATATTTTTATGGTATAATCAAAATAACGAAAAATTATGATTATACGGAGGTATTGTATGACAGCTCCATTATATGAAGCACTTATGGATTATGCAAAAAACCAAATTATACCTTTTCACATGCCAGGTCATAAACAAGGAAGGACTTTTCCAGGAGAATATCTTGTTAATTTGGCAAAGATTGATCTAACAGAGGTACCAGGACTTGACAATCTTCACAACCCTGAAGGTCCCATACTTGAGGCACAAAAACTTGCAGCAAAAGCTTTTGGGGCAAGAGAGTCTTTTTTTCTTGTAAATGGGACGACATCCGGCATATATGCAGCGATGTATGCAGTGTTAAATCCTGACGATAAAATACTTATAATGAGAAATTCTCACAAATCTGTGTACAATGGCCTTATATTGACAGAAACAGTGCCTGTCTATATAAACCCGGAAATTGATTATGAAGACGGTATTCCAATGGGAATTGACATAAACAAATTGGAAGAATATTTAAAAAAAGATGAGGCTATAAAAGCAGTTGTGATGACTTATCCCAATTATTACGGGTTCTGTAGCGATATCACAGGAATTTCTGACATTGTTCATAAATACAATAAAATTTTAATTGTAGATGAAGCCCATGGAGCTCACTTTCCTTTTTCTAATAATTTGCCTCTTTCTTCTATACAGGCAGGAGCAGATATTGTGGTACAGAGTGTACACAAAACCTTGTCTTCTTTTACTCAAAGCTCTATACTTCATTTGAATTCTGATAGAGTAGATACAAATCGACTAAAATATTCTTTAAGCCTTTTTCAATCAACATCTCCTTCTTATATTCTCATGTCCTCCCTTGACATTGCAAGAGATTACATGGAGAAAGAAGGTAAAAATAGATTAGAAAAAGCGATTATTCTTGCTGATTATGCAAGATATGAGATAAACACCATTGAGGGAATAAGATGTTTAGGTAAAGAAATAGTAGGCAAATACGCCATTGTTGACTTTGACAAAACCAAACTTACTATAAGTGTAAAGAACTTAGGTATAAAAGGGCCTGAAGCAGAAAAGTTTTTGAGAGAGAATTTTAATATACAGGTAGAGATGGCCGATACTTTTAATATACTTGCTATGGTTACATTAGCGGATGATAAAGAAAAGGTTGACCTTTTAATAAAGGGGATAAAAGGGCTTGCAAATGTAAAAAAAGATAAAAAAACAGCTGAAGAAGTAGCAGCTTATCCTGATACTCCAGAAATGGTTTTAAAACCTTCTGAAGCAGTAAGGCAAAAGACTAAATTAATATCTTTAGAAGAAGCAGAAGGCCGTGTTTCTGCAGACTTTATTATCCCTTATCCTCCAGGTGTTCCACTTATTTGTCCAGGAGAGCGCATAAAAAAAGATATGGTAAAATATATAAATGTATTATATAATAAAGGTATTAAGATATTAGGTCTTAAAAATAACAGCCTATTGGTGTGTGAAATATGAGAGGAAAATTTATAAGCTTTGAAGGAATAGATGGATGCGGTAAGACTACTCAGATAAAATTTCTGGAGGAGTATCTTTTAAAACAGGGTTATAATATTTTGGTATTAAGGGAGCCTGGAGGCACAAAAGTTGGAGAAAAAGTTAGAGATATTTTATTAGATAAAAATAATTTTATTTCTCCAGTTACAGAAATGCTTTTATACGCTTCTTCTAGGGCTCAGCTAGTGGAGGAGAAAATTTTGCCCGCCCTTGAAAAAGGCCAAATTGTAATTTTAGACCGCTTTGTAGACAGTTCATATGTGTATCAGGGATATGCAAGAGGTTTAGGGATAGAAAAAGTTAAGTTAGTTAATGAAATAGCTACAATGGGGATTTTGCCTGATGTAACAATTTATATAGACATTACTCCTGAAGAAGCAATGAAAAGGCGAGGAAAAAGAGAAGCAGACAGATTAGAAAAAGAAAGTTGGGAGTTTCACAAAAAAGTGAGAGAGGGGTATATTAAATTAGTTAAAGAATTTCCTAAAAGGTTTGTATTTATAGATGGAATGCAAGAGCTTATGAAAGTGCACCAAGACATAATTGATGTAGTAAAAAAATATTTATAAGGAGGGCAATAACATGAAATTAGTGTTAGCTATTGTGCAGGACGAGGATGTAAGAAGACTTATGGATGGCCTGACTGAAGGGGGATTTAGCTTTACGAGAATAGCATCTACTGGTGGATTTTTAAGGTCTGGCAATACAACTTTGATAATAGGTGTAGAAGACGAAAAATTAAATGATGTTATCAGCATAATAGAGAAAAAATGTAAAACTCGCGATAGAATAATTACTTCTCCTACACCTATGGGTGGTGCTACAGACATTTTCCTGCCACAAGCCGTTGAAGTTACAATTGGCGGAGCCACAGTTTTTGTATTAAATGTAGAAAAATTCCTTAGGATTTAGGGTGTTTGACATGAGAATTGAAGAGGTAAAATCTCCAAAGATTTCATCTGATATAAAAAGTGAGTACAATAAGTCTTATAGAGTTTCTAAAAAATTTATTGATACCTTTGACGAAGAATTAGAGCAATTTCATCAAGATAAATTGAATGGGATTTTATCAGAGATAGACAGTGCAGCACAAAAATTAAAAGAAAATTTAACTTTGCAGGACTTAATTAATTACAAAAAACTTGTAAAGAAGTTTTTACAGGAAGCGACAAATGGCATGTTAAAATACACCAAAAAAGAATATGTCGACTTAAGAGGTAGGAAGAAAATTTATTCTCTAGTGGAAAAAGTAAATGACAAACTAGAAAAGCTTACAGAGGAGTTTTTAAAAGATTCCAAGCACTTGGAACTTTTGAAAATGATAGATGATATAAGAGGATTATTAATAGATATATATTCATAGGTGATAGCGTGTATAGGATTTATGGGCATGAAGCCGTATTAAATATTTTTAAAAATGTAATATCTCAAAATAAAATTTCAAATGCTTATTTGTTTGTAGGAGAAGAAGGATTAGGGAAAAGATTTATGGCAGAGTATTTTGCCATGATGATAAATTGCAAAGGGGAAAGTGCAAAGCCTTGCTTTAGGTGTAGTTCTTGCCTAAAGATAGTGGATAAAAATCATCCAGATGTGTTTTTTATAGAGCCGGAGGAGAATTCTATAAAAGTAGATACTATAAGATATATAACTAATGAAATCAATATAAGACCCTATGAAGCTAACAAAAAGATTTTTATTATAGACCAAGCTGATAAAATGACTGTAGCAGCTCAAAATGCCTTTCTCAAAACTTTAGAAGAACCTCCCTTATATGGCCTTTTTATATTGATTGCACCACAACAAGAAGAGCTTTTGCCTACGATTGTCTCTCGCTGTAATATAGTTCGTTTTAATAAGGAAAATAAAAATACGATAAAGAACTATTTAATGTATGAACACAATATTCCTGAAAAAGAAGCGGAAGTGTTAGCTCATATTGCTGATGGTAATTTTGCTCAAGCTAACAAATTAGCTAATAAGGAATATTTAAATTTTAGAAGAGAGGCAATACAAGAAATAGAAAAAATTCTTGCTACGAAGGGATTTGAAGTGATAGAGGAGTTTGAGTTTTTTGATAAGAATAAAGACAATATAGAAGAAATTTTAAAAATTTTACTTTCCTATATGAGAGATTTGTTAGTTTTTAAGGTTACAAAAGATGCCTCTTTCATAAAAAATATAGATTTTTTAAATAGAATACAGAAAATGGAATCTCGATTGACTATCAATAAGCTTAATAATATAATTAATAGAATAGGGCAGTTTAATTCACAGATTAATTCAAATATAAACTATCAATTAGCAGTAGAGAATCTACTTTTAGATATGGCGGGAGGTTTATAATTTTGGTTACTGTTGTGGGTGTGAGATTTAAAAAAGCAGGAAAGATATACTATTTTGACCCAGGGGATTTGCCAATAAAAGTAGGAGATAAAGTTATAGTTGAAACAATAAGAGGGATAGAATTTGGCGAAGTAGTTGTCGGCATAAAAGAGGTGCCAGAAGAAGAGATTGTGGCTCCTTTAAAAAAAGTAATAAGGATTGCGACACCAGAAGATGTAGAACATTATTATGAAAACAAGAAAAAAGAAGCTGAGGCTTTTGAAATATGTCTTCAGAAGATACAACAGCATGGTTTGGAAATGAATTTAATTGATGTAGAGTACACTTTTGATAACACCAAAGTCATATTTTATTTTACTGCAGAAGGCAGAGTAGACTTTAGAGAATTAGTGAAAGATTTGGCTGCAGTTTTTAGGATGAGAATAGAACTAAGGCAAATAGGAGTAAGGGATGAGGCAAAAATCATAGGAGGTTTAGGACCTTGTGGAAGGCCTCTATGTTGTACCGCCTTTTTAGGGGAATTTGAGCCTGTTTCTATCAAAATGGCTAAAGACCAAAATTTATCTTTAAATCCCACCAAAATATCGGGTATTTGCGGGCGATTGATGTGCTGCTTAAAGTATGAACAGGAGATGTATGAAAAAATTAGAGCGGAGCTTCCTAAGGTTGGCAGCATAATAAGAGTTGGAGATAAAGAAATGAAGATTGCAGAAGTAGATGTGATTAGACGAAAACTCAAAGTAAAAATGAAAAATGTAGAAGGAATAGAGATAATAAAAGAGTACGATCCTGAAGAAGTGGAAGTTATAGAAGAAAGAGAAGAAATTGAAGGAACCTACGAGGATGAAATATTTGAGGAGGACTTAGAAAAAAATAGAGGAATAAATTTCCTCTATTTTTATTCTACTTTTCCAAGTATGAAGCTTATTATTAAAATTATAAAAACGAGTGTACTGATACCAGCATACAAATAATCTTTTTCGTACAAAAAAGTAATTATAGATACGGCAACCCGAAATACAGGCGTTAATATAAGTAATAAAAGTCCTGTAAAAATGATAGCATAAGACTTTAAAGAGAAGAAACCTTTTAAAATTTCACCTGGTGAAGTGGGATAATAACCAGTAGGATATCCACTTTTCCCTGTTATTATAAGCATTAAAAGGCCTATAAGAATGATAATTGCGCTGGTGGTAACCCCTATATTTAAAGCCTTGCTTATTATAAGTTCCATGGAAATTATTTTTTCATTTTCTTTATTTTCTTTTTTTAACATTAAATCTTTGTTATTTTCTTTTTCCATGGTTTTACACCCCCAAGCCTTTTATAAGCATTTGAATAGAAATATAGGCAAGCACTGGTATAAATATTTTCCTTATAGTAGTATTTTTAAGTTTTTCCATTACTTTTGTTCCCAACATTGCTCCTAATAGAACTCCTAAAGCTACTGGACCGGCTATTTTTGGGTCTATATAACCTCTCATTAAATACACACCTGCACTGGCTGCAGCAGTCACTCCAATCATGAAATTGCTGGTAGCGGTAGAGACCTTCATAGGCAATTTCATAAATAAATCCATTGCCATAACTTTAAAAATACCACTTCCTATTCCTAGAAGTCCTGATAAAACGCCAGCTACATACATTGTTCCAAAACCACTGTAAACTCCCGCTACTTTGTATTTTACTTCTTTATTTAACACTTTGTCAAAATAGGACCCTTCTAATTTCAATTTTTTAGCTAAAGGGTGAGATACGACATTTTGAGGCAATTCTTCATGTCCTTTTCTAAGCATAGCGAAAGCCGAATACAAAAGTACAATGCCAAAAATTATATAAAGATATTTTGGGCTTATCAATCCTGCAATGTAAGCTCCTGTTATAGCTCCTGTAGTTGTAGCGATTTCCAAAAACATCCCTATTCTCAAATTTGTAATTTTGTCTCTCACATATGCAACTGCTGCTCCACTGGAAGTTGCGATGACTGAAACTATACTTGCACCTATAGCGTATTTGATATCTACACCTAATAACAGAGTAAGAGCTGGAATTACAATTATTCCTCCTCCTAATCCTAAAAGGGCTCCAAAAAATCCTGCTATAAAAGAAAAGGCGAGAATTTCTAGAGAGGTTAAAACCACATTATCATCTCCTTGTTTTTGTTGGGTCAATTGCTACAATGACAATTATAACATACCCTTTAAAAGGAAGCAAATATAAAGGCTACAGTGGATTATTTATTATACATTCCTTTGAAGGAGTAATAAAATAGGAGGTATCGCGTATATACAGGTAGTGGCTGCTGCTACAATGCCAGCATCGTTGAAGGCAAGAGAAAAAAGCATACCTATGATACTGCCAAAAAATCCATAATACACGTATTTGTAATTTTTGAAGATGTTTTTAAGTACTCCCGTTGGTCTATAAGATAGTATAAATAGTACTAAAATAGATATTATAAGTACCCATGACCATATAGTGTATCTTATGAGCTTAAGCTCCATTTTAAGCTTTCTTGTAAAAATTTGGAACAAAGAATTTATACCTTCACTTTTTACAATAATAGCTGTTTGAGCCATATGGGTAGTAGTCCCAAAAAACATTGAAGCTATAAACATCAAAAATAGTAATATTACCATGGAGATAAACATTATTAAAAAGGTCTTTTTATTTATTTTTACTCCAAAGAGCATCAAAATTGTGGAACCAAAAGCCATAAAACCAGTTATAAATCCGCCGACTTTTGCTCCAAATTGTGGTAGAACCATTAACCAAAATGCAACAGTAAAAAGGATAAAGCCTAAAATTTTTACGCTTTTGGTTTTATATTTTTCAATTAATTCCATAGTTCCCATTATCGAAGAACCTATCAAGACTCCCATGTATTCATTTCCTATTCCATAAAACCTAGCTCCGCTTATGACGTCATACCCCAATATAGAGTTTTTCATCAAAGGAGAATTAAGTAACAAGTCTATTATTATTGTGATTGTGGTTGCCAAACTTATTACCATTAGTCTATCTAAATCATTTTTTACAAAATACATGATTAATCCGTCAATTAATCCAGTTAAAACAACAACAGCCACAATGTTTAAGTAAAGAGATAAGGGGCCTAATAAAGGCAGAATTAAAAATGTCAGAGGGACAGTCATTACTCCTAAAATTATAGGTGTCAAATACTTTAAATATTCTTTTTTCAAAAACAATAGGCCTATATAAAGTATTAGCACAATTACTATAAACAAAACGTAACTTTTCAATACCAATGGTCTAGCATTGTGGACAGAAACTATCATTTTATCTGCGTTGATAAGATAACCAAGGGCATTTTGGTATTTGATGCTTTCAATTGGATGTCCCAACATTTCTACAGGGGGCTTTATGTTAAAGTATGATAATATTGTTGGTGCTATGTCTAAATTTGTAATAATTCCTTGGCGCTTTGTAGTATTAGAAGTCGCAAAGCCTTGTGAATAAGAAGGACCTGCTATTATTACAGGGGTAATTAAATTGTTAATTTGTATATCCTGATTAGAGGGATAAGGAGTCACGACAATAAATAAATCTTTAGACAAATCCAAATCAGATAATATTTTACCTATAAGTTTATCAGATTCATATAATGCTTTTTCTTTGTAACGCTGAGCCAAGGAAGGGGAAGTATATTTAGAAAATACATCTGCCCTTAAAATATCTCCAGGGTCTATAATAATGAGGCCACCATTTTTACTGTATTCTACAAATTTATTGTAAAGTTTTTCATAATCGGCTTTTACCATGTAAGGACTATTATCATCTTTTACCAATAAATCTTCGCTAATATCTCCCTCAGATATCCCGTTTTTGTCCATGCCAATTAAAGGGGCATATCTTTTATAGGATATTCCTGAGGGAGTCATTATATCAGAGTTCCCTAATACGTACACATGAATTTCATTTCTTTTTAAAAGTTCACCTAACAATCCCGGTGTAACAGTATAATTTAAAGTAGAAGCTTGATTTATTAAATCTTGTATTCCTAAGTTAACTATATTACCTTCTTGTGGAAGTTTCCCAGTGTAAAGGTAATATAATTTTTCTGCAGAAGTATAGCCATAAATTTCATCTTTGTTAAAACATAAACTACCCATTTCACCAGCCGAAGCTCGGGTACCTGTTCCTATGGTGAGATAAGAAGAAGGTTCTGAATAACTTCCGGCTGCTCTTGTATTCATAAGTGCTAGGGAACCTATGTCTAATAACTTTTTTATATTTGGAAGATTGTATTTAGCAAGGTCATTAATACTTGTCCTATCTAGAATAAAGAGCACTGCTATTTTATTCTTTGTTGGAGATGCAAAAGAAATTGAAGGGGAAACTGTAAAGAAAATAAACACAAGACATAAAAAAATTGCAAAAAACTTTTTCATAGATTATCCTTCCTTTTCAATGTAGTAAATTGGCACCTAAACATTATACCATTAAATTATTAAAAATTTATTAACAACAGGATGTTTAAATCTGTTAACTTGTTAATAACTTTTCAATGCAAATTAAAAAATCCCCTTTTTTATGCTTTAAATTTGTGCATAAAAAGGGGACTGTGATTTAATTTATTCTCTTAAAAGGGGCATAGTCATACAACGAGGGCCACCTCTTCCTCTTGAAAGTTCCGACCCTTCAATAGGGATTACCTTTATTCCTTCTTTTTCCATTATTTTATTAGATATTTCATTTCTAGAATAGGTTACAATAACTCCAGGAGCGATAGCTAAAGTGTTTGTACTGTCATTCCATTGTTCTCTTGCAGAAGTTATTGCATTTAACCCGCCAGTTGGTATTATATCTATTGTGTAGAGATTTAGCGCATTTTTTAATGCTGTTTGCAAATCTTTTTCCTGATGTATAAAGAAACCTTTTTCCTCTTTTATGATGATAAATACTCTCAACTCGTTTTTTATTCCTGGATAAAAAACAAATCTGTTTGTGTCAACCATGGTAAAAACTGTATCTAAATGCATATACGAACGGTTTATAGGGATTTGCACTACTAATATTCTTTCGACAGAAGAACCTTTTTCAAATAAATTATGGGCTAATTGTTCTATTGCCTGAGGAGTTGTTCTTTCACTACATCCTACTGCAATTACTTTTTTGCTTAATACCAGCACATCTCCGCCCTCTATGGAATGAGGATAGCTATCATCATACCACCAAGTAATATTATTTTTTCTAAAAATTTCATGATATTTATAAATGTATTTTAATATTATAGTTTCTGGTTTTCGCGCTGCTGTTTTCATAGAACTTATCATTAAGCCACCATCTATCATTGCTCCGGGGTCTCTTGTAAAATAAAGGTTTGGTAAGGGCTTTATATAAAAATAATTATCTTGGTATATATATTCTGCTAAACCCATCATAGATTTTTTTATCTTTATTTCATTTAGAGCCAAACCTGCAATTGCTATTTTGGCAACCTCGTTTGAAGATTTTTCTTTAAGGAATTCTTTTAAATAGTTATTGATTTTTGGAGAGGTAACTCCATTTACTTGAAGTAATTCTTCAATAAATTTTTCTTTTACATCTTCTTCTTTTAATATTTCTTCTAAGAGATTTTGTAAATACAGTACTTGGACTTCATTTTGCTGCAATACTTTTGCAAAGTTATCGTGTTCTTCCTGGATCCTTCTAACCCAAGGGATATCGTCGAAAAGAAGCTCGGATAAATTTTGAGGGGTCAACCTTTCCAATTCTTTCCCTGGCCTGTGCAAAATCGTTGTTTTTAATTTATTTATTTCTGAATTTACGCGGGGAGCAGTAACTACTTTTGTCAACTTTTCATCCTCCTAATGTTTAAATTCTTTATATAGTATACTGTGCACTAGTTCAATTTTCAATATATATTTAAAAAGTTAATAAAAACTTTTGGCAATTGTGATAAAATGAATCAAGAATATTATAGAGGTGATAAAATGTTAAGAGATGGGGAAAGATTAGATGAATTAAACTTGAAAGATTTAGTTATAATTCAACACAAGGATAAATTTAAATTCGGAATGGATGCGGTATTGCTTGCTAATTTTGTTACTGCTAAAAAAGGAGATAAAATTGTAGATTTAGGATGTGGGTCTGGCATAATACCTATTTTAATTGCTGCTAAAACTCAAGATACCTTTATTTACGGTATTGAGATACAAGAAGATATGGCGGATATGGCTACAAGAAGTGTAGCTATTAATAAAATGGAAGAAAGAATAAAAATAATAAAAGGCGATGTAAGAGGATTAGAAAAGATATTAGGATATGAAAAATTTGATATAGTAACTTCAAATCCTCCTTATATGCCAGTAAAAACAGGATTTGATAAAAAACAAAAGTCAGAAAATATCGCGAGATACGAAATATATGGAGGACTTGAGGAATTTATAAAAGCTGCTTCGAAACTTTTAAAATTTGGAGGGAAATTTTTTATGATTCATAGAACAGAAAGATTAGTTGACATTTTGTATTTTTTGAGAAAATACAATTTAGAACCTAAAAAATTGAGATTTGTGCATCCTTATGTAGATAGTAAACCCAATCTTTTGCTAATAGAATCAAAAAAAGGTTCTCAGCCAGGTTTAAACATATTGGCTCCCCTTTACGTGTATGAAAAAAGTGGAGAGTATACAAAAGAAATTATAGAAATATACTCTAAAACGCAATTAGAGGAGGAATAAAGATGGAAAATTATGGGGTATTATATTTATGTCCCACTCCTATTGGTAATTTAGAAGATATAACTTTAAGAGTTTTAAAAACTTTAAAAGAAGTTGATATTATAGCTGCCGAAGATACGAGGCAAACTCTTAAACTTTTAAATCATTTTGACATAAAAAAACCTCTTACCAGTTACCATGAACATAACAAAAAGACAAAAGGGGTAAAACTTATAGAGGAATTAAAAAAAGGAAAGTCAATTGCCTTAGTTACAGATGCAGGTACACCTGCAATCTCAGACCCTGGGGAAGACCTTGTGAAACTTTGCATAGAAGAAGACATAAAAGTTGTGTCATTGCCTGGTCCAACTGCTGCAATTACCGCTTTAGTTGCTTCAGGACTAAATACTTCTTCCTTTGTTTTTGAAGGTTTTTTGCCGACAAAAAATAAAGAAAGAGAAGAAAGGCTAAACCGTATTTCAAAAGAAGAGAGAACTGTCATACTTTATGAGGCACCTCATCGTTTAAAAGAAACTCTCCACGAATTGAAATCTTATGTAGCTGAAAGAAAGATTGTCATAGCAAGAGAACTTACTAAAATTCATGAAGAATTTATAAGAGGGACAATAGATGAGGTTTTAACGAAACTGGGGGATGAAATAAAAGGTGAAATAGTACTAATTATTGAAGGGGCACAAAAACAACAAGTTGAAGAAAAACCCGAAAAATTAATTCAAAAATACCTTGAGGAAGGAATGGATAAAAAAGAGGTTATTAAAAAAGTTGCTAAGGAATTGGGAATACCTAAAAGTCAAGTGTATAAACTTACTATAGGAAAAAAGTAAAGAAGTTGGAGATAATGGTTATTATCAATTGAATTTGATTTTCAATATTTTACGTTAATAATATTTGACTATTTTTTAGGAATCAAATATAATGTATATCAATAGGTTAAATTTCAATTGATAATTTGGAGGATGCCATGGATAAACAGAAAGCAGCGTTATTATCTATGATTTCTAATAGCGCATTAATAATTATGAAACTGGTTGCGGGAGTGTTAATGCATTCAATGGTGGTAATTTCGGCAGCTGTAGATTCTTCAATAGATTTAATAGCCAGTATAATTGCTTTTTTTTCGATAAGAGAATCAGTAAAACCAGCAGACGAAGACCATCCTTACGGACACAATAAATATGAGAACATTTCTGGTTTTATAGAGGCTATTTTAATATTCTTTGCTGCTGTACTTATTATATATGAAGCTGTTGGAAGAATAATTTCTGGCACGTATGTAGAGAAATTAGAAATGGGAATTGCAGTCATGTTGTTTGTATCTTTTGTAAAAGGAATTGTTTCATACACTTTGTTTAAAGTATCCAAAAAAGAGAATTCTATTGCTTTAAAGGCAGATGCAACGAATTTATTGACGGATGTATTTACTTCGTTAGGAGTTACTACAGGGCTCGTAATTATAAAAGTTACTAAATTAGCCATTTTAGACCCAATTATATCCATTTTTGTTGCGTTGATTATTATAAAAACTTCAATTGATTTGACAAAGGAAGCTTTAAAAGATTTGACAGACACTAGTCTTCCAGAAGAGGAAGTTAAAGAAATTGAGAATATAATAAAATCAAATTCTGAAATTACAAGTTTTCACAAATTGAGAACGAGAAAATCGGGGCCTCGAAGAGAAATAGACGTTCATTTGAGAGTGGACAGAAATTACAACATAGTGGACGCTCATGAGTTATCCCATAAAGTTTCAAAACAAATAACTGATAAATTCCCTGATTCCCATGTAATAATCCATGTAGAACCGGAAAGAAAAAAAGAAGAGGATAAATAATAGGAGGACATACCCTCCTATTATTTATCCTGCTATTAGTCTACAGATTTCTTTAACTCTTCAAGGCAATTTTTACATATATTTTTGCCTTTGTAGTTTATGACATTTTCAGCGTTGCCGCAGAAAATGCAAGCAGGCTCATACTTTTTGAGGACTATTTGTTCCCCATCAACATAGATTTCAAGAGCATCTCTTTCTGCTATGTTAAGTGTCCTCCTGAGCTCGATTGGTATTACTACCCTTCCCAATTCGTCTACTTTTCTTACAATGCCTGTGGATTTCAACATTTTTCTCCCCTCCTGAGGTACAAAATTCGACAATTAAACTTCACTTATAATAATACCAAGTTTTGAAAAATAAGTCAACACCTTTTTTGGAATTTTTTAAGGTTAATAACATAAATTTTATTACATAAGAAGAAAAGCATAAAGGAAGTTTTTTTGGTAATTTGGGAGGGCTATACCATGATAAATTACATATGGTTTTTTATGATAGCGATAGGAGTTTTAGTAGGAATAATAAATGGCAGAATGGCAGAAGTATCCAAAGCTATAATTGATTCAGCACAGACTGCTGTTGCTATTTCGATAGGGCTAGTTGGTGTAATGTCTTTATGGCTTGGAATAATGAAAATTGCAGATAAGTCAGGTCTTACAGATATTATCGCGAAATTACTAAAACCTACAATTATGAGGCTTTTTCCTGACGTGCCAAAAGACCACCCAGCTATTTCAGCGATGATAATGAATATATCAGCTAATATATTGGGATTAGGTAATGCAGCAACACCTTTCGGGATTAAGGCTATGGAATACCTTCAAGAGCTTAATAAAAAAGACAGCGCTTCAAATGCTATGTGCCGCTTTTTAGTGATAAATACAGCTTCAATACAGCTTATACCTACTGTGATGATTGGAATAAGGGCTTCTTTGGGTGCTAAAAATCCTGCGGATTTTGTGATTGTCAGCGTACTTTCAACTAGCACTGCTCTTGTAGCTGGTCTTATTTTGAATAAATACCTTGAAAAAATGCCTATATTTAAGGAGTGAAAATAATAATGATTAAAATTATATCTGAATGGATTATTCCTATACTTGTTTTTATTATCCCTTTTTATGGAATCATAAAAAATGTCAAAGTGTATGAAGTTTTTATTGATGGGGCAAAAGAAGGGATTTCTGTAGTTGTAAAAATATTTCCGGCTCTTGTAGCGATGCTTGTGGCAATAGGCGTATTAAGAGCATCAGGCGCCCTTGATTTGTTAGGGAAATTTTTAATGCCTCTTACAAATAAAATAGGCATGTCACAGGAACTTGTGCCTCTTGCTTTAATAAGACCCCTTTCGGGAAGCGGTGCTTTGGGGATTGCGACTGAGATTATAAAAACTCATGGTGCCGATTCTCTAATCGGGAAAATGGCTTCTGCTATGTATGGATCTACTGAGACCACTTTTTATGTTCTTGCTGTTTACTATGGGGCAGTGGGGATAAAAAAGATGAGACATTCTGTTATATCTGGAATTTTCGCAGATATTGTTGCAATACTTTCGTGTGTATTTTATAGCAGATTATTTTTTTAATACTTGTATACTTTTTCACTTTTGTTATACTATATAGTGTAATGTTGATTTGCCTTTTAAAAGGGAAGGAATGATTTTTTGTGGCAACAATACCAAAATTAATAAGAAAATTAGGAAAAGAAGCATATAATTTGTATATTGTTGGGGGATACATAAGGGACAAGATTTTAAATAGAGAAGCTAAAGATTATGATTTTGTAGTTCAGGAAGATGCAGAGAAAATTGCCAAATTAGCGGCAGAAAAATTAGGGGGTACTTTTGTGCCTTTTATGGCGGAAAAAGGCACATATAGGGTTGTGGTAGGAGATGAAATATTGGATTTTACTAATTTAAGAGGTGAAGACATATACGTCGATTTGGCTCATAGAGACTTTACAATGAATGCTATGGCGATGAAACTTACAGATTATTTTGAATTTGAATATATTATTGACCCTTTTGGTGGCGTGACGGACATAAAAAACAGGAAAATAAAGCATGTTGGTGTGATGACTTTTAAAGAAGACCCTTTAAGGGCTTTGAGAGCTGTGAGATTTGCTGCGACTTACAAATTTGATATTGATGAGGGTACAAAGGCTAAAATAAGAGAAGAATCGGCTTTAATAAAACAAGTGGCGCCAGAGAGAATAATGAATGAAATTTTTATAATATTAAAAGAAAAGAATTCTCATAAATATTTAAGAATGATGGAAGATTTAAAGCTTATGGAAAATATATTTGAAGAAGTTGCTAAAATGAAAGAAGTAGGAAAGTGCTATTATCACCTTACAAATGCTTGGATACATTCACTAAAAACTGTAGAAGAATACGAAAATATCATAAATTCTATGAGATTTCCCAAAGACGTATATGATATAGTTTCAGAGTATTTAGATAGGACTCTTTCTGCGAATAACAAGGTAAAAGATATAATAAAGTTAGGAGCTTTATTTCATGATATAGGCAAACCAGAGTCTATATACATTGATACAGAAAATAGAATACATTTTTACAATCATGAAAAAAAAGGAACTGAAATTGTAAAGAAAATAGCTGCACGAATGAAAATGCCAAGGAAAGAGACGACATTGTTAAACAAGCTCGTTTTATATCACATGAAACCTTTAATATATTATGTAAATGGAGGGCCGACTAATAAATCGCTTTTTAGGTTTTTTTCCGAACTTAAGGATGATTCTATAGGAGTTTTGCTCTTATCTTTAGCAGATTTTACAGCAACAAGGCTCAATTTAGGTAAGGAAGAAGATATACCAAAATACACGGATTTTATAACTAAGCTCCTAAGAAGATATGTAGAATTTAAGGAAGCACAAGAGCCTTTACTTTCTCCCTTAGATATAATAATAAATTTTGATATAAAAGATGGTAAAAAACTAGGACAAATTTTATATGAGATAAGAAAAAATAGATTTTATGGTGAGATTGAGAGTAAAGAAGATGCTGTAGAGTTTGTGAAAGAGAGAATGAAAATAGAGAAAGTATAAGAGAAAAAGTAGTTGACAATACTTTTTATAAAGGGTATATTAAAGAATAAATAGATATAGTAGAAGGCGATGAAGGAAAGAGTAAAAAGCTTGAACTTTCACAGAGAGTCGGGCGAGGTGCGAACCGATAAAGTTTGGGCTTTTGAAGATGGCTCCGGAGCCGTACTGCCGAAGGCTAGTAGGTTTTACCGGGAACTCCCGTTACAGGGTAGGAGTGTGTTAGCACTCTGTGAGGCATGCGTCGTGAGGCGCATGTGAAGAAGGGTGGTACCGCGACAATCTCGCCCCTTATGTGGAGGCGAGTTTTTTATTTATAAAAAAAGAGGAGGATCAATATGAAAAAGACTTTTTACATTACGACACCTATCTATTATCCCAGTGATAAATTACATATTGGTCATTCATATACTACAGTTGCTGCAGATGCGATGGCAAGGTTTAAAAGGCTTACCGGATATGATGTCAAGTTTTTGACCGGTACTGATGAACATGGGCAAAAAATTCAAAGAATAGCAAGAGAAAAAGGGATGTCTCCTAAAGAATATGTAGATGGGATAGTTGAATGGATAAAAGATTTATGGAAGACAATGGATATAAGTAATGACCAATTTATTCGCACAACCGATAAATATCATGAGGAAATAGTACAAAAAATATTCACGAAATTGTATGAAAAAGGAGATATATACAAAAGCGAATATGAGGGATGGTACTGTACTCCTTGTGAATCTTTCTGGACTGAGTCCCAGCTTGTAGATGGGAAATGCCCAGACTGTGGTAGACCAGTAGAAAGGGTAAAAGAAGAAGGGTATTTTTTTAAATTGTCTAAATATGGGGATAGGCTGTTACAATATTATGATGAACATCCTGATTTTATACAGCCTGAGTCGAGGCGCAATGAGATGATAAACTTTATAAAATCAGGTTTGGAGGATTTGTTTGTCTCAAGGAGTTCGTTTGACTGGGGTATAAAGGTACCTTTTGACCCAAGACATGTGATTTATGTTTGGATAGATGCTTTGTCAAATTACATAACTGCTTTAGGATATTCTACAGACCATGACGACGATTTTAAAAAATACTGGCCAGCAGATGTTCATTTGGTTGGAAAAGAGATAATGAGGTTTCACACAATAATATGGCCAGCAATGCTTATGGCTCTTGACTTGCCCCTTCCTAAAAAAGTGTTTGGACACGGTTGGCTTATACTAGAAGGAGGCAAGATGTCAAAATCTAAAGGCAATGTAGTAGACCCTAAAGAGCTGGTTAGGAAATATGGCGTGGATGCTGTAAGATATTTTCTTTTGAGAGAAGTGCCTTTTGGGGCGGATGGAGTGTTTTCTAATGAAGCTTTGATAAACAGAATAAATTCAGACCTTGCTAATGACCTTGGAAACTTGCTGAGTAGGACTGTTACAATGATTGAAAAATACTTTGAGGGCATTCTGCCAAAGCCTTCACAAAAAGAAGAAGTAGATGATGACCTTATAAATACTGCACAGAATCTACCTAAAACTGTTGAAGAGTACATGGATAAACTTCAGTTTTCCAACGCTTTAATTGAAATATGGAAATTAGTAAGACGAGCTAATAAGTACATTGATGAAACAATGCCTTGGATTTTAGCGAAAGATGAAAGCAAAAAGGAAAGATTGGGCACTGTTTTGTATAATTTAGTGGAAGCTTTGAGATTTATTGCAATACTTATATCTCCTTTTATGCCAAATACCCCGCAAAAAATGTTTGAACAATTAGGAATAGAAAAAGATTTGACGACTTGGGAGAGCTTAAAGTTTGGCTTGTTAAAAGAAGGTACAAAAGTAAAAAGAGGAGAAATTATTTTCCCGAGAATAGATGTAAATAAGGAACTGAGTGCTATAGAAGAAAAAGCAGAGGAGGAAGAGAAAAAGATAGATTATATCACTATTGGGGATTTTGCAAAAATTCAGCTTAGGGTTGCAGAGATTTTGGAAGCCGAAAAAGTGGAAGGCTCTGACAAGCTTATAAAGATGAAGCTTAAAGTGGGAGAGGAGACAAGGCAAATTGTAGGAGGAATTGCTCGTTATTACACCCCTGAAGAGCTTATAGGAAAGAAAATAATTATTGTATATAATCTGGAGCCAAAGAAACTAAAGGGTATTGAGTCTCAAGGAATGCTTTTAGCAGCATCTACCGAAGGAAAAATGTCCCTTCTTACAGTGGATAGGGATATAGAAAGTGGGGCAAAGATAAGCTAAGGAGTGATAAAATTGTTGGTAGATTCTCACGCTCATCTTGAAGATGAGAAATACGATAGAGATAGAGAAAAAGTTATTGAAGAATGTAAAAAAGACCTCACATTTTTAATAAATGTGGGGTCTAACCTCTTAACTTCTAAACAGTCTATTGAGCTAGCTCATAACTATGACTTTATATATGCTTCTGTTGGAATTCATCCCCATGATGCACAAAGGGAATTTGATAAAGTGGAAGAAATAGAGAGATTAGCTTTACAGGAAAAGGTTGTAGCAATAGGAGAAATAGGGTTAGATTATTATTACGATGACCCTCCCAAAGAGTTTCAAAAAGAGATTTTTATAAAACAAATAAGGCTTGCGAAAAAGCTAAATCTTCCAATAATAATACACGATAGGGATGCTCATGGAGATATACTAGATATATTAAAACAGGAATGGACAAAAGATTTAATAGGGGTTTTTCACAGTTATTCGGGAAGTGTTGAAATGACTTTTCAAGTAATTGAAATGAATTTTTACATTTCTTTAGGAGGGCCTGTAACATTTAAAAATGCAAAAAAAACTAAAGAAGTAGCAAAAGCTGTTCCCATTGAAAAACTTTTAATTGAGACAGATAGCCCTTATCTTACTCCTGAGCCTTATAGAGGAAAAAGGAATACACCGGTGTATGTGAAATTTGTAGCGAAAAAAATTGCAGAATTAAGAGAGATGCCTTATGAGGAAGTTTGTAGGATTACTGCTGAAAATGCTATAAAACTTTTTAACATCCCTATCAAATAAAAGTTTAAAAAAAAACAACCTCCTGTTTTTAGGGGAGGTATCAAAAGCCCAAAAAATGCGTATAATATCATTAAGTTTAATTTCACCATAAATGAAAAATTGTGTATAAAAGTTTGACAAATCAATCTAATTGGATTAAAATTACTTACGACTCCCCTAAATTAAATTTTTAACAGGAGGTTATGGGATGGATACAGACAAGTTTAGAAAGCGACTTGGTGAAATAGTTAAAAAACCAGTTGCTCTTCTAACGTTGGCTGCAGTATTCCTATTGTCTGTCGGAGCTATAACATACACAAGCTTAAAAAAGGAAATAACCCTTCAGGATGAAGATAGAAAAATGGTTGTTACAACATTTAAATCAACAGTTAGGGATTTGTTAGAAGAGAGAGGAATTAAGCTAAGAAAAGAAGATGTAGTAACGCCTTCTTTAGACACTGCTTTAAAAAATGGCATGAAGGTGACTATCAAAAGAGCAGTCCCTATCACTATCTGTGTTGGTGGAAAAGCAAAAGATATTTACACTGCTGCATCTAATGTAAAAGAAGTATTTCAACAAAATAGTATAACTTTAGGACCACAAGACAAAGTAAATATGAGTTTAGATACGCCTGTGTTTAGGTACATGTACATCGACGTTACAAAAGTAACAGAAAAAATTGTTACTCAAGAAGTAGATATACCATATCAAAAAGAGACGGTAAAGAATGACAATATGGAAAGAGGGCAAGTAAGAGTAGTTCAACAAGGAGAAGTTGGGAAAAAACAAATTGTGATGAAAGTTACTTATGAAAATGGCAAAGAGGTAGCAAAAAATATAATAGAGGAAAAGATAATAAAAAATCCGATAAACCAAATTGTGCATGTTGGAACACTAGGAGTCTTTACTACTTCAAGAGGAGAGACTTTTAGGTATAGGGATATTAGAACTATGGTTGCTACTGCTTATACTAATAGCGTAACAGATACCGGTAAAAAACCAGGAGATCCCAATTATGGGATAACTGCTACTGGTACGAAAGCTACAAGGGGAGTAATAGCTGTAGATCCAAGGGTTATACCTTTGGGCACACGACTTTACGTAGAAGGATATGGATTTGGAATTGCTGCAGATACAGGTGGAGCTATTAAAGGGGATAAAATTGATGTTTTTTTCCCGACTCTCGAGGAAACAATTAAATGGGGAAGAAGATATGTGAAAGTTTATATTTTAAAGTAGACAGGGTTTCCCTGTCTTATTTTTTGAGGTGGAGCTATGAAAGTAAAAGGGATTAATGTAAAGAAAAAATGGGGACAAAATTTCATATTTGACAAAAATATTTTAGCAAAAATTGTGACTGCTTCGGGAGTTGCTTCTCAAGATTTTGTACTAGAAATTGGAACAGGATTAGGGACTTTGACAGAAGAACTAGCTAAAATGGTTAAAAAGGTAATTTCTTTTGAAATTGACAGAGAGCTTTATGCCGTAGCAAAAGAAAAACTCAACATTTATAACAATGTGATTATCATAAATGAAGATATAATGAAGGTAGATTTAAATAAAATAGCTAATGAATATTTTGAAGGGAAGCCTTTTAAAGTAGTTGCTAATCTTCCTTATTACATAACTTCTCCTATAATAATGATGCTTTTAGAGTGTAAATTTGTAAAAGAGATAACTGTGCTAGTGCAAAAAGAAGTTGCTGAAAGAATTTGTGCTCTGCCGGGTACTAAGGACTATGGGATACTTACGGTTTTTATAAATTTTAAAACAAAGCCTAAGATACTTTTTAATTTACCACCAAGTGTTTTTGTTCCTCCACCTAAGGTAGATTCTTCTCTGGTTAAATTAGAGATACTTGATAAATCTTTAGTTGAGGCAAAAGATGAAAGGTTATTTTCTAACGTGGTAAAAGCTGCTTTTGGACAAAGGAGAAAAGTCTTGTCCAATGCTTTAAAAACTTTAGGACTTCCAAAAGAAATTATAGATAAAGCTTTTACTCTTTCAAACTTATCACCTCAAAGGAGAGGAGAAACTCTTAGTATAGAGGAGTTTGCTGCTTTGGCAAATGTTATTTATGATTTGACAAAGCAGTAATAATAATCCCCCTCTTTTCATAATATATATTGCAAAGTTATATTTAAGATAAATGAGGGGGAAGAATAAATGCCAATAAATATATATAAAAGGTTTTATATTGTATTTAATCAAGAAGACAAGGGATGTTCTATTGAAGAAAAAGAAGTGACAGGTTATTTAAAAGTGGAGTTTAGAGGAAGCAGAGGAAGAATAACAGCGGCTTTGCAAAATCTTAATCCCACCTATTCCTATAATGTGAAATTGCTAAAAGGAGAGGGAGAAGTTACTGTTGTGGATTTTGGAGCAATAAAAGTAGATGATAAAGGACGCGGTGGAGGAGAATGGACTTTTAATGTAGAAAATGTAAAAGATTCGGGAATTAGGTGGGAAGAATTTTCTGTAGCATTTATAGAAACCCATGATGGCATAAAGACTTTAGTACCTTTGGCAGCTGTTATAAACAAGAAAATTACAAACTGGAAGGCTGCTTATAAAAAATATCTGTTAAAGGTAAAACAAGAAGAAACATTAACAGAGAAGAGTGGTAAAAATGATAGGGAAATTAAGCAGGAGGAAACTGAAACTGCGGTACCCAAAGACTATGAAAGTGCGGAAGATGAAAATATTAAAAATGCCTTTACTAAAAAAGATGAAACTTTGCAAAATATTTCGGAAGGGACTCAATTTGAAACCAATTTTTATATTTCTGTCCCTGAAGAAACTCCTAAACCATTGATGCATTCTTCTGATACTCAACAACAGAAAACTTCTTTTAAGTTTGAGAAGGAAGTAGAGGAAGGATATATAAAATATTTAAGAGAGTATGTTAACAATATAGTGAGTTTTTTGGAGGAAGTTCAGCCTTTTGAAAAAAATTTTGAAGGTTATAGGTGGTGGGAAGTTAAAACGGGTTACAGGGAAGGGAGCTTTGACCATTATCTTGTGGGATTTGTAAATGATGAGGAAGGTGAATTAAAATACATTGTGTATGGAATGCCAGGATTTTTTACTCTTGCAGACCAGCCTTTTGGTGGTATGACAGGGTTTGTAGTTTGGAAGCCAGTTAAAGAAAATTTAAGAGGCGCGAGGGATGAGGGATATTGGATTTTGCATATTGATGCAAAGACGGGACAAATTGCTGTGCCTATAGAACCAACTCCACCGCCTTTGATATAAAAATAAAAGCGTAGTCTCTACGCTTCTTTTATTTTTTTTATACTATTATACTATAAATCCTTTTAAATCTTCTTCTAATTTTTTCAAGCTTTCTTCATCAGTTGTGTGAGGTATTACTGTAAGGACATTTTCTAAATTAAGGCTAAAAAGGCCCATTATTGATTTTGCGTCTATTACATAGCGACCAGATGTCACGTCTATGTCAAAAGGATATTTTGAGGTTTTTTCTACAAAATTTTTGACACTTTCAATTGTAGTTAATTTTACTTTTATTTCTTTCACGAATAATTCCCCCCTTTTATGGATTTAACATTATCGTATATGATTTGTGGACTTTTATCAATTAGCTTTTTTCACAAAAATTTTATTCTTATTTTAGTAATTGTTTTCAAAAGTAAAATCCCTCCAATGAGGGATAAGACTGTAGACAAACTTTCGAAAATAGGATATTTTGCAATCGGTGCGACTTGTGACAAAGCGGCAACAAAACTTAGCGAGACCAAGGGTGGAGGCAGGGCCGAAGCCACGGATGGCGTAGGCGGGCACTAAGACAAGGATGTCGAATGTGCCCGGTACCCTGCCGGAACCCGAAGGTCGAGTTTAGTTTTGTCACTTTGGAACATCGGAGCGACGATGCAAAATATCCTATTTTAAAATTTTTAACTTTGTCAACAAACTGACAACCCCTGTTTTCGGAAGTAGGGAAACAGGGGCTTAAATTTTGCTTTGTCAACAAACTGAATCCCTCCAATGAGGGATTTTACTTAACATCTGAGGCTAAATCAATATCAACAGAAACATTTATATTTTTATCTGTTTTAACACTTATTTGCGTAATTTTACCATCGTAAGTAAAACTTTTTATGTCATATGGATAAGTTATAGCTTGTGTCACAATTGCATCGGGAGAAGGGTCTATATATTTTACTTCAACTTCTAATATAGTATCTTTTGACGTTTTTATTATTTGAGCATTTTGTATATTTACGATATATCCACCTGTTCGCATCATACCGCGAGTTGCGATTACATAATATATTCCATTTTCTTCTACTAGTTTAACAGCAGGCTTATTTTTAATAGCTTCCACAGCTGATGATACTTTTTCAGGAGGATTTTTAACATCTTTAAGTTCTATAGGAATCACTTCCTCACTTTTATTATTTAACACTTCCACAAATATTATATTATTTTTGGAATCTAATATTAATCTTATTTGATAGCCGGGCTTTAGATAATCTATTCCTACATACTCATTTCCGTTGTAAACTGGCACATTTTTTAATATATTGAAAGTCTTTAGTCCACCATTGACTTTTACAGTTATAATATTGTTATCTATAGCATAGACAGTAGCAACGACATCACGGCCATTCAGGTTATTTTGTATCTTTTCGTCAAGTCTTTCCAATAAAACAGCCATTTCTACTCTTCTGACTGGATCGTTTGGCTTGAGCTTTTCTCCATCCCCTTTGATGAGGTTCTTTTCTACAGCTACGTACACATAACCTATAGCATCTTTAGGGATCTTATCCCAGTCTTTGTAGTTTAAAACTTTATTCATATTTTGCTGAGCTTGGTTTTCCAAGCCTAAAGCGCGAACTAAATATTTTGCTATTTCGTATCTTTTTGCCTTTTCGTTTGGATTAAACCTTTTTAACTCGTCATAAGTTAAAATACCCTTTTGGTATGCCAGCGTAATAAAGCCTTTTCCCCAACTAAGTTTTGGGCCTTTGTACTCTTTAGGTAGCTCAGTTATTTTATTAGCTTGTTCTTCATAACCCATCGCCCGTAAAATCATTACTAATGCCTCTAAGTGAGTGACAGGCTTTGAAGGGTTAAATTTTTTATCTCCAACTCCTTTTATAAAACCTTTTGCATACATTTTTTCAATTGCTTTTACTGCCCATGTTAATTGTTGAATGTCGTCAAAAGAGTATTTTGGCTGCGGTTTTGCATATGCTGTCATGGGAAACAATAGTAAAAAGATTAAAACTACTGAAATAAAAAAACGAGATTTTTTTAGCATTCAACCACACTCCCCTCATTTTTTCATTATATTTTTCGCTATTTTTGTCATCTTTTTGGGGGGTAGTTTTCGATTTCTTTTACATTTTTGTAAGGATTTTTATCAAGACTTTTATCAGAATTGGATTTTACTTTATTTTCTTCTTTTTGATCAAAAACATTATTGGTATTGCTTTTTTTTGATTCTGTCTCTTCTGTGGCTCCGTTATCTTTTTGTGTAGGTTTATTATCAATATTCTCATCTTTTTTAGTTGATTTGTTTTGATTTTTTGCTTCTTCTTTTTTTACATTTTTTATAGTTTGAGTAGCTTCTTCTTTATAAAGGTCTTTTGTATTTATTTTAACAGGTTTATCAGGGGTAATTTTAACTTTAGGAACACCTTTATCTTTAGAATCTTGAGAGGTAGTATTCATCTTTTTTTCATCCTGTTTTTCTTTTATTTTTGTATAAGCTTGTTTTAGTTCCTTAAAAAATTCGGGACTATTTAATTTATCTTTTGGTATGTTTATTCCTTCATTCTTAGCTTTTTCCCAGAGGATAAGCCTGCCAGGCGATGTTTTTTCTTTTTTAGCCTCTTCTCTTTGTACTTCATTGGATTTCAAAGTTTCTATTTGAATTTTAGCATTTGTTTTTTTTATGTCATTGATGGCTTTTTGTATATCTTCATTTATAACATGTGAGTTTTTTATATTAACGGTAGTTATTACTATGGTATCTTCTTCTTTTAAAAAGCCTAGTTTTTGTGATTCTTTTACTGTTTGATTTATAAACGTTGTAATGTCAAGGCCTTTATAAGAGAGATTTTTTAAGATTTTTTTTCCATCTTCATTTAAAGGATTGGCACTTATTATCTTGGCGTTTTTATCTATTAAAACTTCAATACTTGGATTTATATCTATATACACATAGGCGTAAACTTCTGGTGATTTAAAATTAATAATAGTAAATATTAATGCGAGAAGAAGAGAAGCAGCTATTAAAATTTTAGCAGTATGCCTTAAAGCTAAAAAGTTTTCATTAAGTTCGATAGTTTCACCCATATCAACATTTTGCAAATTTTTAAGACATTTAAATTCCCCTTTTTCAGTCATTACATAAATTTTATTTTTTTCTTTTTGAACTACAACGGCCTTCATATTTTTGATACCTCACTTTCGGGGCTTATGTATTGTTTTAAAATAGGCAAGTCTTCAGAAATGATTATTACTAGCGCTATTATGTATTTTCTGTGTTTTTCTATAGTCTTGCGGCTCACTTTTAAAATATTTACTAAATCCTTTATAGGAAGATTCTTTTTGCTTTTTAAATATTCCAGTAAGCCCCTATTTTCACAAATTGTATAAGCAATTTTTGCAGCTATTTTTCTTGTGTCTGCGTGCTTGGGAGATTGTTTGACTAAATCATCTAAAGTTATGTTGTAAAGACTTAGCAAGTTTACAAAAGAAATCATTTCTAGTTTTCTATTTTCCGCTTCATAATCAGTGCTTTTTTCTACATATAGTTCTAAAGGAATAGTATTTTGCTGATTTTGCCGTAAAAAATCTATAAGTCGCCTTTTAATAAGCAAACTTGAAAAGCTTAAGAACGAGCCTTTTGTATCATCAAAGCTGTCTATGGCTTCGTTAAAAGCTATAAGTCCTATGCTTAATTCATCACTATTTTTTTCATCTATGTATTTGTTTGTAAATAAAGACAATTGCTTTATGATAAAGGGGGTATATTCCTCAATTAATTTTTCTCTCTCGAAGGGGTCTTTTTTAGCTACGTATACTCTGTCGTTTATATCCAACTTAACCACCCCACTATATTATTCGAATGGGTTAATTTTTTTGAGGGTATTCTATTAATAATGATTATATATTATAATATAAATGTCAACAAAAAAATACCAATGGGAGGTATAGAGTTGCTTACAAAAGAACAAGTATTAAACGCTCTAAGAAAGGTTTATACTTTTTCCAAACTGTTCTCTTTTACAAATGAGCATGTCTTCTTTGTCTGTCTGCCTCACAAATCCAAGTGCTTTACCTCTTGGTACAATTGTCACAGTCGCAACAGAACCTTGATTTACTGTTTCGCGTTATAGCATGTCCTGATCCCATGAACAGACCCTAAATATTTCTTCTTTCTGTAGGTTTTTATCACTTTTTTCCCAATATAACTTTATCTACAGCCTCTTTAAAATGCTTTTGTAAAATAACTTCTGAATTAGCTCGCATAGCAAGAATTGCTGCCTCATTGCAAAGGCTCTCTAAATGAGCTCCAGAAAAACCAAAAGTATTTCTAGCTATTTCTTCAAGATTAACATCTTTCCTAAAGGCTTATTCTTTGTATGAATTTTTAAAATCTGCAGTCAATTTCTATCAGGCAAGTCCACAAACTTACCTGGTTTGTCAAATCTGCCAGGCCGCAAAGAGCAGGACGGTCAAATCTGGCCTGTTTGTTGCAGCAATTACTAAAATATTTATTTCTCCATCGCTTTTAATCCCATCCATTTCACTAGCAATTGATTAAGGGTTTGGTCATATTCATGATGGCTTTCATTAGTTCCTCTTTAGCACCTAATATGTCAATTTCATCAATAAATATTATTGCACTGTTTTTGCCTTCTTTTCTAGCAAGCAAGATTTTTGCTGTTTCAAAAAGGTTTTTAACTCTTTGAGCACCTACTTCCTGCATACATTTCATAAATTCACTACCTGAAGTAGCCATAAAGCTGGAATTTGTATATTTTGCAGCTGCTTTAGCTAATAAAGTCTTAACAGTTCCAGGAGGGAAGAAATTCAAAAATTAAAGCATGAACTTGAAGCGAGAAAAAAGATTGAAAAAGCAAAAGGGTATATTATGAAAGCTAAAGGATTGGGTGAAGAGGAAGCTTATAAAATTATGAGAAAGATGAGCATGGATATGTCAATTCCAATGGAAGTAATAGCTGAAATGATATTACAAGAATATATCACAGCAAAAAAGTCAGCCAATAATGACTGACTTTCAGACTGTAGACAAACTTTCGTAAAGGAGATATTTTGCGATCGGAGCGACTTGTGACAAAGCGGCAACAAAACTTAGCGAGACTGAGGGTGGAGGCAGGGCCGAAGCCAAGGAGGGCGGAGGCGGGCACCTGAGACAGGACGTCGATTGTGCCCGGTACCCTGCCGGAACCCGAAAGTCGAGTTTAGTTTTGTCGCTTTGGAACATCGGAGTGACGATGCAAAATATCTCCTTTGAATATTTTTTAACTTTGTCAACAAACTGAAGCCTCTTTGTGAGGCTTTTTTATTTGGCAAGTTCATCTTCAGGAATTGAATCAGTCAAGTTTTCCAAATATTTTGAGAGGTTTTGTATAACTTCTTCATAAGGCAAACTTTTCTCAAGACGTATAAATTTTAGCCCTTTTTGTTTTGCTTTTCCATAAGAAAGACTGCAAAAAGCTTCAGGCACACTTATTACTACATCAGTTTTTTGGTCAAGAAGAAAATCTACAATAGCACTTCTTCTTCCTTCTTTTAGAAAGTATCCTGGATTATCGTACTTTTCAGTATTTTCTTTTTGTGTATCAAAAATAATTATATGTGGGCCGTCGGGAAGTTTTTCAATATAGCCTTCTTTTGTTATTGTAGCAGCTATTCTCATGCGAATTTACCTCCTTCTTTAAAGTTTAATTTAATTATACTCCTTCTAAATAGAAAAACAAAATTTTTAATATTGTACTTGGTATATATTCTATGATATAATACAGTATATCATAGACAAGGAGTGAGAGTTTTGCTCAAGGGGATAAGATGGCAGATTGTTTTGATAACTTTTGTAGTAGTTTTAGGTTTTTTATTTGCCAGCTTTCAATTGTATCAAAATAAAATTTTGCCCGATAAGATTTCAAAAGATGTAAGTACAGTTAAATTTGTTAAAATGGTAAATATTTCAATCGATAACAATGAATATATTATAAGAGTTAGATTAGGAGAAGTAGAAAATTTAATGGAAACTTACAAAGAAATAGAAAATAAGGTAAATAAATATCCTGCTAAAATAAATGTTTTACTTATTGACAATCCTAATGTGAAGTTAAATAATGTTTATTATAACTCTCAGTTTTCAATTTACGAAGGCATACAAAAAGGCGATTATATGAAGATGTATGATGCAATAAAAGAAATTTCAAGTAAAAATAGTGTAATATCTTATATATATATTGATAAGCAAAACATCTATTTAGATTTAAGAGATGGTTCTCATTATTTATATAAAATAATACCACGTGAAGTTTACAAGGGGGAAAGCTAGATGGTCAAAGAAATTTTACTGGGAATAACTATCGCGTTTGCTATATTTGCAGCTTTTCTAGGTATAAATGTGGCTCCTTTACTTTTTTTGTCAGGCACTTTTTTACTTTTTAATTATGTTATGGAAAATAAAGGGTTAATACCAGGAAACAAAAATATTATAAAACCCGAATCGGAAATATCCTTTGAAGATATTGGAGGACAAAATACTGCTATTTCTGAGTTAAAAGAAGCCTTGGATTTTGTAATAAATAGGGAGAAAATATCCAAAATGGGTATACGGCCTATCAAGGGCATATTACTGACAGGACCTCCTGGAACTGGTAAGACTTTATTAGCTAAAGCAGCTGCAAAATATACAAATTCCAGCTTTATGGCTACTTCAGGTAGTGAATTTATAGAAATGTATGCAGGAGTAGGTGCTCAAAGAGTTAGAAACCTTTTTGAAACAGCAAAAAATCTTGCTAGAAAAGAAGGCAAAAACAGTGCAATAATATTTATTGATGAAATTGACATATTAGGTGCTAAAAGAGGAACTAATGAAAGCCATCATGAATATGACCAAACCCTTAATCAATTGCTAGTGGAAATGGATGGGATTAAAAGCGATGGAGAAATAAATATTTTAGTAATTGCTGCAACAAACAGGCCAGATTTATTAGATCCTGCTCTTTTGCGGCCTGGCAGATTTGACAGGCAAGTGGTTGTGGACTTGCCTGATAAAAGTGGAAGGCTGCAGATTTTAAAAATTCATACAAAGAATAAGCCTTTAGGAAAAGATGTTAATCTTGAAGAAATAGCTGAAAATACTTTTGGTTTTTCTGGAGCTCATTTAGAGAGCCTTTGCAATGAGGCAGCAATTCTTGCTATGCGAGCTAATTCAGAAGTTATTTTACAAAAGCATTTTAAAGAGGCTGTAGATAAAGTTATATTGGGAGAAAAAAGTGATAAAAAACCTACAGAAGAAGAAATATTTAGAGTTTCTGTTCATGAATCGGGACATGCTATAATAAGCGAAACAGTAAATCAAGGTTCTGTTGCGACTGTGACAATTGTACCAAGAGGTAAAGCACTTGGATTTGTGAGGCAGACAGACAAAGAAGACATGCTCATTTATACAAAAGAACAGTTGGAAAAAAATATAATGGTGGCTTTAGGGGGTACAGTAGCTGAGCTTTTGGTTTTGGGCAATAGAAGTACTGGTTCTGCTAATGACTTTGAACAGGCGGTTGATATTGCAAAGAAGATGGTATATACTGGATTGTCCGATTTAGGTATAGTAAGTAAAGAAGATGTCCCTAAGGAAAAGGTCAATGAGGAAGTAAATAAAATTATTCAAATCCAAGAAAGAAAAGTAAAAGAAATTTTAGAAGAAAAACTGGAAGTATTAAAAGAGATTGCAGATATTTTAAGAAAAGAAGAAACTATATCAGGAGAGAAACTAAGAGAACTGCTAGGTGAAAAGGAAGTCGCTATAGCTTGATTTGTATAAAAGAAGCGTCTGATAAAAGGCGCTTCTTTTATACGATAAAAATAAAACGAATTATAAGAAAAAATAAGAGCATTATGAATTCTAATAAGTGGAGATTTAAAAGAAAGTTAAGAAAGGAAGGAGCCTAATTTGTTAAAATAATAACATGAAAAATTATTATTATTTCATGATAAATATTATCTATTGTTATTGACTTTATACATGTGAGACCGTATAATCATTGTAGAAGGTTTATCAAATAATTAGGATTCTGTATACAATATGTAAGTTGCAGTTAGTCAAATTTTTAAGAGAGGTGTTTTTATGCAGTCAAATTTATTACTGCTAAGCATTATATTTCCTATTATAGCGGGTATTATTGTTCTTTTTTTGAGGCAATCTTCTATTAGAAAGGCTTTTATTGCTACCTCTTTAGGTGTAATCGTTTTATTATCTTTAATTATGTTGGCGACCTTAAAAGTACCTGATATTTTTAATTCCCCGGCTTATTACAATGGTATGGATGTGGCCATCAAAATAGGGGACTTTGCTCTTTTGCTTTATGTTCTTTATATTTCTTTTAAAATTAAAGAATGGAGAGCGACTTTTTTTGCAGTATTACAACTTGTTCCTTTAATATACTTTGAGTTTTTTATGTTAAAGGAACACGAAGTTGCAATGTTTTTAGTAGATGAACTGTCTATTATAATGAACTTGATTATATCAATTGTTGGTTCTCTAATAGCTCTTTATGCTTTTGGATACATGGACCATCATGAAGAAGAGAAACATGTATCACCTACAAGACAACCGAGATTTTTTGCTATTATACTTATATTCCTAGGGGCAATGAATGGAGTAGTATTTTCTAATAATTTGATGTGGATGTATTTCTTCTGGGAAGTAACTACATTAAGTTCCTTCATGCTGATAAGCCATGACCAAACAGAAGAAGCTATTAGAAATGCAGCAAGAGCTTTATGGATTAACATGATGGGTGGTGTTACACTTTTACTGGGGATAATATTTATTTACACTAACTACAACACTATATCTTTAGTTGATGTATTAAGCATAAAAGATACTGAGCATATACTTTTGCCAATGTTCTTTATAGCATTTGCAGCTTTTACAAAATCTGCGCAACTTCCCTTCCAGAGTTGGCTTCTTGGGGCAATGGTGGCTCCCACGCCTGTTTCTGCGCTTTTGCACTCTAGTACAATGGTTAAAGCAGGTATATACGTTTTATTGAGATTTTCACCGCTTTTTAGAAATACATTGTTAAGCGACTTTATAGCGATATACGGTGCGTTTACTTTTCTAGCTACAGCTTTCCTTGCTATAAGTCAAAGCAATGCCAAGAGGATACTGGCATATTCTACTGTATCAAATTTAGGGCTTATGATAGCAAGCATTGGAATTAATACTTCAAGTGCTATTGCTGCAGCTATATTGCTTTTGATATTCCATGCAGTGTCTAAAGCTTTGTTGTTCTTGTGCGTTGGAACGATAGAGCAACATATTGGAAGTAGAGATATTGAAGATATGAAGGGTTTGGTAAATAGGATGCCTGTAACAGCGACAATAACTTTTATAGGAATTTTAACTATTATGGCAGCACCCTTTGGAATGCTTGTATCTAAATGGCTTATAATAGAAGTAGCAGCTAATCAAATATGGATCTCTGGCATATTAGCGATAGGAAGTGCTTTGACAGTACTTTATTACACCAGATGGATAGGAAATCTTTTATCGGGAACGTATTTTAGTAAGCGCTCAGGGGAGCATATAAATACCGCAATTGGTATTTCTCTCTACAGCTTAACAGCTATAGCTATTGTATTAAGTTTTACAATTTCAACTTTATACAATATGTTAGTAATGCCTCAAATATTGAATATGAAAATGGATGTGGCTCTTAAAGCTGTTAAAGGCTATTTATATACTTCAAACGGGGGATTTACTATTTATCCTATTTTCATAACAATTGGTATAGCGATAGTGTTATCACTAATTTCCATAAGAAAATCTACACGAATTGCTGTAAAAACTACTCCTTATACAGCAGGACTTACTTATGCAGAAGAGGATGGTTATGATGTAAGAAACTACTATCTTACGACTTTTGCAACTGAAGGAATATTGACAAAATATTTTAATTATATTTCTGTTGTTTTAATTGCTGTGATTCTGGGAGGTGCTATCCTATGATAAAAGAAATTGGGATATTTATTGTTGCAGTGATTTTAGCTCCTTTAATCGGCGGTTTTTTATCAGGAATTGACAGAAAACTAACAGCATTTATACAAGGAAGATATGGGCCTCCCATCTGGCAGCCTTTTTATGATGTAATAAAACTTTTATACAAGCAAAGACTATTAGTAAATGACTTTCAAGTGTTTTCTGCCTATATGTATCTTTTATCAGCGATTCTTTCTGTGGGGCTTTTTGCTATAAAAGGAGACCTTTTGATGATTTTGTTTATAATGTCTCTAGGACTTGTGTTCTATATAGCGGGAGCTCTTTCGACAAAATCTCCTTACAGCCAAGTTGGGGCCCAAAGAGAGCTTATGCAGATGTTAGCATATGAACCGATGTTGATATTTTTTGCTATAGCAGTCTACAATGTGACCGGAAGCTTTAATTTAGCTCAAATAATGACCCATGGCAAATTGCTTTTAGATTTGCCTTTGATGTTTATACTTTTGGGCTTGGTTTTGACAATCAAGTTAAAGAAATCACCTTTTGACTTATCAGCTTCAGAACATGCTCATCAAGAGTTGGTACGAGGCATTTTGACGGACTATTCAGGTCCTTACCTTGCTTTGATTCATATTGCTGATTGGTATGAGTTGGTTTTGATATTAGCTATGATTGCTATATTATGGTCTCAAAATCTTGTAATAGGTGCTCTTATTGCTTTGGCGACATTCTTTGTAGATATAGTCATAGATAATATAACAGCAAGAATGACAGTAAAATGGATGTTAGCTTTTAGCTGGAGTATAAGTATTCTATTTACAATTGTGAATATAGCTTACATATATTTTAGGAGATGATTGGTATGGGTTTAAAAGAATTTGTAGAAAAATCTTTTAAAAAGTCACCGTGGGTTTTGCATTACAACTGCAGCAGTTGCAATGGTTGTGATATTGAAATCTTAGCTTGTATGACTCCTCTGTATGACATGGAGAGGTTTGGAATGGTAAATGTAGGAAATCCAAAACATGCGGATATTTTAGTAGTTACAGGCACTGTGAACCACAAAAATAAAGAGGTCTTGAAAAATATATATGACCAAATGCCTGAACCTAAAGTGGTAGTAGCAGTTGGAGTTTGTGCTGCTACAGGAGGCATTTTCAGAGAGGCTTATAATGTGCTAGGCGGTATTGATAAGGTGATTCCCGTAGATGTCTATGTGCCAGGCTGTCCTGCAAAACCGGAGGCAATAATAGATGGATTGTATAAAGCTGCGGAAATTTTAAAAGAAAAGTATGAGAAAATGGGAAAAGCTGAAGAGGTGTTAAAATGATTAACAGTAGAGAAGTAAAAGTTGATGAGATTGAAAAAGAGGCAAAATACTATTATGATAATGGTTATAGATTTGTTACAGAAACATGCCTTGAAGAAGATGGTAAATTCAAAATAATTTATACTTTTGAGAGAGAATATGAATTGGAGAATTTCCACGTATATGTAAATCCTGCAGAAGAAGTTCCTAGCATTTCAAAAATATACTTTGCTGCACTTTTAGTGGAAAATGAGATACAAGAGTTGTTTGGCGTCAAGTTTAAAAACTTGGCTATAGATTTTGAAGGATTATTATTTTTAGGAGAATACTCTCCTATATCTCCGCAAGCGAGTATAGAAATTATGAGAAGGGATAAAGGTGATAAGAATGAGTGACAAAAGTACTATACCGTTTGGGCCACAACACCCAGTTTTGCCAGAACCTATACATCTAAAACTTGTTGTTGAAGATGAAAAAGTGGTAGAAGCATATCCTTCTTTTGGATTTGTTCACAGAGGACTTGAAATGTTAGTTCAGAAAAAAGATTTTAATCAAATGGTCTATGTTGTTGATCATATTTGCGGTATTTGCAGTGCAATGCATGGTCAGGCGTACTGCCAAGCAGTAGAAGAATTGATTGGCATTGATGTACCAGAGAGAGCAAAATATTTGAGAGTTGTTTGGGCTGAACTTCACAGAATCCACAGCCATTTACTTTGGTTTGGTCTTTTAGCAGATGCTTTTGGCTTTGAAAATCTCTTTATGTTGTCTTGGAGAATAAGAGAGAAAATTATGGATATACTTGAGGCTACTGCAGGGAACAGAGTTATTATCTCTGTAAACATCGTTGGTGGTGTGAGAAGAGATATAGACACTGAACAAGCAAAATGGCTCTTAGATGAACTTAAGGAAGTTGAAGAAGGGTTAAAAGAATTAGAAAAAATAGTAAAAAACAATTATACAATTAAGCAAAGGACAGTAGGAATTGGCGTACTTTCTAAAGACGATGCTTATATGTTTGGAGCAGTAGGGCCTACATTACGAGGAAGTGGTGTTCCTATAGATATGAGAACGACAGGATATGCAGCTTATGGAAATTTAGACTTTGAGCCAGTTGTAGAGACTGACGGAGATACCTATGCGAGGACAATTGTTAGAGTTAGAGAGATGTTCCAGTCAATAGACCTTGTGAAACAGGCTATAAATAAAATGCCAGAAGGTGAAATAAATGTAAAAGTAAAACCAAATCTACCTGCTGGAGAAGTTATAACAAGGGTAGAACAGCCAAGAGGAGAGGTGTTTTATTACATTAAATCAAGTGGAGGCAAGAACTTAGATAGACTTAGAATAAGAACTCCTACCTTTGCGAATTTGGCATCTCTTTTGCACATGCTGCCAGGCAGTACTCTTGCAGATGTGCCAGTGTTAGTGTTAACTATTGACCCTTGTATAAGTTGCACTGAAAGGTAGGTGGTATAGATGTTAGATATGCTCAAAAATGTTGTCAGCAATCTTACCCACAAACCTGTTACAAGGAAGTACCCTTTTGAAAAGCGAGAGCCCTTTGAAAAAGCAAGAGGACGTATAGAGAATGATATAGACAAATGCATTTTATGTGGTATATGCCAAAGAGTTTGTCCTTCCAATTGCATACAGGTTAACAGAAAAGAGGGTAGGTGGGCTTTTCAACCCTTTGAGTGCATAATTTGTGGTGCATGTGTTGAAAGTTGTCCTACAAAGTCTTTGACTATGGCAAAAGAATATAGACCTATTTCTAATGAAAAGTATGAAATAGTGCAGAAAAAAGAGGTACAAAACCCTCCTAATAAGGATAAAAAGGAAGGGGTATAAAAGTGCATGAATTATCTGTAACCCAAAGTTTAGTAGACATCTTGCTAGAAGAAGCACAAAAAAGAAATGTAAAAAAAGTTACAAAAGTCACTGTTGTGATAGGAGAGCTTACAGGACTTGAAAGTGAAAGCATACGGTTTTACTTTGATGTACTTTCTGAAGACACAGTCGCAAAAGGAGCTGAATTAGTATTTAAAATGATAAAGGCACAATTTAAATGCAGACAGTGTGGCAATATTTTTGAACGTGCAAATTTTACTTTTAATTGCCCTGTATGCGGTGCAACAGGGGTATTAGTGGACAAGGGAAAAGAATTTTATATAGAAAGTATAGAGGTGGAATAATATGGAGGAAATTATAATTATTAGAGATGTTCTCGAGGCAAACAACAATGTTGCCAGTGAGAACAAAGCTATAAAAGATGAGCGAAATATTTTGATGGTGAACATAATAGGTTCACCAGGAGCAGGGAAAACCAGCTTTATCTTAAGAGCAATAGAACATCTCAAAGTGCCTTGTGGTGTTATTGAAGGAGATGTCACTTCAGACATCGATGCTAAAAAAATGGCAGAGAAAAAAATTCCTGTCGTTCAAATAAATACAGGAGGCTCTTGTCATTTAAATGCTGGCTCAGTAAACAGAGCGCTTCAGAGTTTATCTTTTGACAATGGCATAGTGTTTATTGAAAATGTAGGTAACCTTATATGTCCGTCAGAATTTGAATTAGGCGAAGACTTCAAATTGGCGATGGCTAACGTTCCAGAAGGCGATGATAAACCTTATAAATATCCAGCACTTTTTACTAAAGCGAAAGCTGTAGTTTTGAATAAAATTGACATGCTTCCTTATTTTGAATTTGATAAGAAATTCTTCTATGATGGGATAAGAGCTTTAAATCCGGATGCACCAATTTTTGAAGTTTCTGCAAGGACGGGGGAAGGATTTGGTGAGTTTGCAAAATGGTTAGAAGAAGAGTATCAAAAATTCAGGCAAAACAAATAGATATATTTGGTATTGTACAGGGCGTAGGTTTTCGCCCTTTTGTATTTACAACTGCACAAAAATATAATTTAAGGGGTATAGTCTATAATACCTCTTCGGGAGTTTATATAGAAGTGGAGGGGGAAGAGGGGGATATAGATAGTTTTATAAAGGAACTGAAAGATAATCCTCCTCCACTTGCCGTCATAGATGAAATAAAAGTGAAAGAATTAGAAATTAAGAATTATGAGAACTTCAAAATTATATCCAGTCAAGAAAATGATGGATTTGTACCTGTTTCTCCTGACATGGGAGTTTGCGAGGACTGCCTGAGAGAAATGAATGACCCAAACGACAGGAGGTACAAATATCCTTTTATAAATTGCACTAATTGTGGCCCTAGATTTTCTATAATAGAGGATATTCCCTATGACAGGCCTAAGACTTCTATGAAGGTATTTCCTATGTGTGAAAAATGTGAAAAAGAGTACAACGACCCTCATGACAGAAGATTTCATGCACAGCCCGTTGCTTGTTTTGACTGTGGACCCAAACTGGAATTTGTAGGAGGAAATTGCGAAGAGGATGAAATAAAGTGTGTTGCTGATGCTCTCAAAAGAGGTAAAATTGTAGCTATTAAGGGAATCGGAGGCTTTCATTTAGCAGTAAATGCCTTAAGCGATGAGGCTGTTTTTACTTTGAGAAGCCGAAAAAAAAGATATGGAAAGCCTTTTGCTGTTATGATGAAAGACATAAATCAAGTAGAAAAGTATTGTTTTGTAAGTGATGAAGAAAAAAAGCTTCTTCTAAGCCAGAGAAGGCCGATTGTGATTTTGAAGAAAAAAGGAGAAAAACTTGCGAAAGGCGTTGCTGATGGCTTAGATACTTTAGGAGTAATGCTTCCATACGCTCCAATTCATTATCTTTTAATGGATCAAATTGATTTTCCTATTGTTATGACAAGTGGAAATGTTAGTGAAGAGCCTATTTGCAAAGACAATGAAGAGGCTTTAGAAAAATTAAAGGATATAGCTGATGCTTTTCTTCTAAATGATAGAGACATAGTCAATAGAATAGATGATTCAGTTACTTCTTTTAATGGAGGTGCCGAGAGGATTATAAGAAGGGCTAGGGGATATGCTCCTCAGCCAATTTTATTAAAAAAAGATGCCAAAGTAAATGTACTGGCAGTTGGTGGCTTTTACAAAAACACTTTTTGCATGACTCACGGGCATTATGCTTTTATAAGCCACCACATTGGAGATTTGGATAATGAACAAGCTTTTGAATATTATAAAGAGCAAATAGAAAGGTATAAGAGGCTTTTTAGAGTAAATCCTGAGGTAATAGCTCATGATATGCATAAAGGTTATCTTTCTACTCAGTACGCCTTGTCATGTGACTTGCCCCGAGTTGAGGTCCAACACCATCATGCCCACATTGTCAGCTGTATGGCTGAGTACAATCTTGAGGAAAAAGTTATAGGAATAGCTTATGATGGGACTGGATATGGCACAGACGGAAACATCTGGGGTGCCGAATTTTTGATATGCGATTTGAAGGATTTTTTAAGAGTAGGGCATTTAGAATATAAACCGCTTCCAGGCGGTGAACTGGCAATAAAAAAGATATACAGGGTAGCTTTAGGGTTTATTTCAAAGGATATAAATTTTTATAAAGATTTTGTAGAAAAATTTGATTCTAAAGAGATTGATATAATTTTAAAGCAAATTAAAAGAAAGATTAATACACCTTATGTGTCTAGTATGGGAAGGTTTTTTGATGCGGCGGCTTCTTTACTTGGCCTGAAAGACCAAGTACTTTTTGAAGGACAGGGTGCAATGGAATTAGAAAGCTTAATAGTTGAGAATGATGATTTTTATGATTTTGAAATTTATCGAGATAGTGAATATATAATAAATCCAGAAGTAATATTGCACCAACTCTATGAAGATTATAAAAAGGGAATTGACAAAAAAATAATTGCGACAAAATTTCACAATTCTATTGTGGAGTTTACACACTATTTGGCATTGGAGTTGAGAAAAGAATTTGGTATAAATAAAGTAGTATTGAGCGGTGGAAGTTTCCAAAACAGGTATTTATTAAAAAAACTACTGGCTAAGCTTACTGCTTCAGGGTTTGAAGCCTTTTCTAATAGTAAAGTTCCCTGCAATGATGGAGGGATTTCCTTAGGTCAGGCTGTTATTGCGAATAAAAAGTTGGAGGGATAAAAATGTGCATTGCAGTTCCATCAAAAGTGATAAAAATTGAAGGTAAAGTTGCAGAGACAGAGTTAGGCGGTGTCATCAGAAAGGTATCAATAGAGATGGTGCCAGAGGTCAAAGTGGGAGATTATGTAATGGTTCATGCAGGTCTTGCTATAAGCATTGTGGATAAAGAAGAAGCGGAGATGCAAATGGAGCTTTGGGAAGAGCTTATGGAGGTTTTAAATGATGCAGCAGACAGAAATGATTGAAAAGACAAAAAGAGCAATTGAAACTTTAAATCCGGGCGGTCCTTTTAATATCATGGAAGTATGTGGTTCCCATACAATGGCTATCTCAAAATTTGGATTAAGACAGCTTTTGCCTAAAAATATAAGGCTTATTTCAGGCCCGGGATGTCCTGTGTGTGTTACAGCCCAAAATGAAATAGACAGTGTTATAGAACTTGCCAATAAAAATGTTGTAATTGCTACTTTCGGAGACCTTATAAGGGTGCCAGGCAATAGGTCTTCACTTCAGGCAGAAAGAGCAGCTGGCAAAGAGGTAAAAGTGTTTTATTCTCCTTTAGATGCTTTGAAATACGCTGAAGAAAATCCAAAAAAAGAGGTGGTTTTTATAGGCATTGGCTTTGAAACCACTGTTCCAACAGTTGCTGTCACTATTAAAGAGGCAAAAGAGAAAAATATAAAAAATTACAGCGTTTACTGCCTCCATAAGACAATGCCTGAGGCTTTAAGGGCACTTCTTGAAGGTGGTTCAAACGTACAAGGCTTTTTGCTTCCAGGTCATGTAAGTGCAATAACGGGCAGCAAAATATATGAATTTTTGCCTAAAGAATTTGGTGTTGGTGGTGTAATTTCTGGCTTTGAAGCAATGGATATTTTGATGAGCATTATAATGCTTCTTAAAAATTATAAAAAACCTGTTATTGAAATTCAGTATAAAAGAGTAGTAAGAAAAGAAGGAAATCTTGAAGCACAAAAAATAATTGAGGAGATTTTTGAACCTTGTGACAGCACTTGGAGAGGTCTTGGGGAGATTAAAGGTTCAGGACTTAAGATAAGAGATAAGTATAAGGACTTTGATGCGGCGTTAAAATTTGATATAAAACCAATTGGAGAAGAAATCGAGATAAAAGGTTGCCGATGTGGAGATGTTTTAAAAGGAAATATCTATCCCAACGAATGTCCTCTCTTTGGGAAAGTGTGTACTTCTGAAAATCCTGTGGGACCATGTATGGTCTCTTCAGAGGGTTCTTGTGCAGCTTTTTATAAATACGGTGCTTAATGAAAGGATGATAAAAGAATGGATAAAGTTTTGCTGTCCCATGGCGGCGGCGGAACAATGATGGAAAGATTAATTGAAGAAGTTTTTGCCAAAGCCTTTGACAATGAGCATATAAATGCAATGGAAGATGCAGCATTGCTCTTTGGAAACATTGCCATTACTACTGATAGCTTTACAGTAAAACCTATTTTCTTTCCCGGCGGAGACATAGGGAGGCTTGCAGTGTGTGGTACAGTGAATGATGCCTCTATGAGAGGAGCAAAGCCTTTATATTTGACTTCAGCTTTTATAATAGAGGAAGGTTATCCTATAGAGGATTTGAAGAAAATAGTAAAATCTATGGCTGAAGCAGCAGAAGAAGCAGGTGTGAAAATAGTTGCAGGGGATACAAAGGTAGTAGAAAGGGGAGGAATTGACGGGGTATTTATAAACACTTCTGGTATAAGTGTAGTGTATGAAAATGTAGATGTGTCAATTAAAAATGCCAGGCCTGGAGATATAGTGTTAATTTCTGGAACAATAGGAGACCACGGGATGGCTATTATGAGTGCGAGAGAGGAATTGCAATTTGCCCCTCCTATTTTGTCTGACGTTTCACCTCTTAACAAGTTGATAGAAAAGCTCATGACTTTGGGGAAAGCCGTTAAGGTATTGCGGGACCCTACAAGAGGTGGCGTTGCGGAAGTTCTTTATGAGATATCAAAAATGAGTGGTGTTGGTATTAAAATATACGAAGATAAGTTGCCTGTAAAAGAAAGTGTAAAATCTGCCTGTGATTTGATGGGGTTTGACTTTTTACACTTAGCAAATGAAGGAAAGTTAATTGCGGTTGTTGACAGGAAATATGCGGAGGAAGCTCTAGAAATCATGAAATCAGACAAATATGGAAAAGATGCAGCAATAATAGGTGAAGTGAATGATTCAAAACTTGTCACAATCAATACAGTTTATGGAACTTCGAGAATTATAGATAGACCTATAGGGGAACTACTTCCTAGGATATGCTAAACTGCTTGTAGGATAGGAGATATAATGTGTGTTGAGGTAGAGACTTTTCATAGATGGCAAATATTACGACGAGTATATAATGAGCATATTAAAAGAGGAATTTGATGAGAAATATAGGAGGAAATAGACAGGAATTTAAAGTAAGTGGGGAAACTAATTCATAAATTTTTTAATAAATTTTTAATTTAAAAGAGGAATATTTGTTTTTTTGTAGAATATTAATTATTGTGTGTTAAAAAAAGATTTTTGGGACAAAAGGTGGCATAAAATGAGTAGAATTTTAGTTTTAGATGATAATAAGGGAATCTGTAATTTAATAGAAGAAATTTTCACGATGGATGGACATGAAGTGAGAACTTACAGTGATATTAATCATTTTGACAAAGAGATAGAAAAATTTAGACCTGATATAGGCTTGTTTGATTTATACATGGCAAGCGATATGTTAAAAATTATCAGAAAGATTAAAAAAATTTATCCCAATATGAAGAGTATTATAATGTCAGCGGAAGAGCCACAAGAGCCTTTTACGGAATTTCCTTTTATATCTAAACCTTTTGACATCACAGCGCTAAAAAAGTTAGTTTATGATAGTCTAAAGCAAGAAATGTTTGTGTAAAAAGGTACGCTTGTACCTTTTTTATAATTTCCTTGAGCTAACTTTAAACAAATGTTATAATGAAAAAGAAAAGTTACATAATATAGAAGGAGCTGTTGGCAATGTTAGTAACAGGTATAGAGATATTAGAAAAAGCCCACAAAGAAGGATATGCAGTTGGAGCTTTTAACACCAGTAATTTAGAGATTACCCAAGCCATTGTGGAGGCGGCAGAAGAAACTAAGTCACCAGTCATAATACAAGTTAGTGAGGGAGGATTAAAATATGCTGGTATTGAGACGATTTCTGCGATAGTAAGGACAATGGCTGAAAAGGCATCAGTTCCAATTGCTCTACACCTTGACCATGGTACAGATTTCAATACAGTCATGAAATGCTTGAGAAATGGCTGGACTTCTGTAATGATGGATGCTTCTAAATTGCCTCTCGAAGAAAATATAAAAGTGACGAAAACTGTGGTGCAAATTGCTCATGGGATGGGAGTTTCTGTTGAAGCTGAAATCGGAAAAATCGGTGGTACGGAGGATAATATCACAGTAGATGAAAGAGAAGCGGCCATGACAGATCCAGAAGAAGCTTTAAAATTCGCAAAAGAAACAGGAGTAGATTATTTAGCTATAGCTATCGGGACGGCTCATGGACCTTACAAAGGAGAACCTAAGCTGGACTTTGATAGACTTAAAAAGATAAAAGAAATGCTCAATATTCCTTTAGTTTTACATGGAGCTTCAGGAGTTCCTGAAGAGGCTATAAAAAAAGCTGTAAGCCTTGGCATAAATAAGATAAATATAGATACGGATATAAGACAGGCATTTGCACGAAGGCTAAGAGATTTGTTAGAAAAAGATAGAGAAATATACGACCCAAGAAAAATTTTAAGTCCTTGCAAAGATGCGATGAAAGAAGTAATTAAACAAAAGATGATTTTATTTGGAGCAGCAGGAAAAGCATAAGTTAAAGCGGGGTTTCACCCGCTTTTTATATTTTATGTATAAATTTTTATAAATTGGTAATCATAAATTTGAGACTGAAAATAAATACTTGACATTCCAAAAAAATATAAATAAAATAGAATAAGATTATACGTATTCATTTCCTTTCTCAATTTCTTTTTTCTGAGTTTTTTAAATATAAGCAGTCTTTTTTAGCAAGAGATACATGTTATTAGCGAAAATTCTCTTGTAATTTTTCTAGTTAATTTCCCTTTTATTTTTAAAAACCTATGCACTGGGTGAGAGTTTGTTAAAATTATATTTTTGGGAGGTGTACTTTTGGAATTTAATATTAATGATTTAGAAAACCTGAGTTTAATGGAATTAAGAGAAATTGCGAAAGAATTGGGTATTAAAAGTATTACAAAATACAGAAAAGAAGAACTAAAGGGGAAAATTTTAGAAAAAATGAATCAAAAAAAAGAAGATAATCTAATAGAAGAAAAAGACAAAAAAGAGGAATTTTTGGAGGAATTGCAAAAGGGAAAACCACAAGAAGATAAATTAGATAACATGACAGGAGATGTACAAAATACTAATATATCTAAAAATGGTCATGCAAAGCCTGAAGTTATGGAAAACAATTTAGAAAGTTTACAAATTCAACCTTCTTTCTCTAAAGATAATTTACCAATTGTGAAAGACCTATCCGACCCATTAAAAAAACTTATACAGACTCAGGGGGATGTGATAGCTGAAGGAATTCTTGATATTTTACCAGATGGTTTTGGCTTTTTAAGAGTGGAAAACTTTGTCCAAGGGCCCAAAGATATATATATTTCTCAATCGCAAATAAGGCGCTTTGGCTTAAAAGTTGGCGACAAAGTGAGAGGTATTACAAGGATTCCTAGAGAAGGGGAAAAATATTCTGCAATTCTTTATGTGGAATCTATAAATGGTGAAGATCCTGAAAATGCCAAAAAAAGGATTCCATTTGATGAATTAACTCCTATTTTCCCAAATGAAAAATTGAGATTAGAGACTTCGCCTACAGAATTTTCCATGAGATTGGTAGATATCATTGCTCCTATAGGTAAAGGGCAAAGGGGTATGATTGTTGCACCGCCAAAAGCAGGAAAAACCACTTTACTTAAGCAAATTGCTAATAGTATTTCACAAAACCATCCAGAAGTTATTCTCGTTGTGCTTTTAATTGATGAACGCCCTGAAGAAGTAACTGACATGAAACGTTCTATAAAAGGAGAAGTAGTATATTCTACTTTTGATGAACTCCCAGAACACCATACTAAAGTGGCTGAAATGGTATTAGAGCACGCTAAAAGACTTGTGGAGTATAAAAAGGACGTGGTAATTCTTTTAGATAGTATTACTAGGCTGGCAAGAGCTTATAACCTTATTACACCTCCTTCAGGAAGAACTCTTTCTGGTGGCATTGACCCTTCTGCATTACATCCTCCGAAAAGATTTTTTGGAGCAGCTAGGAATATAGAAGAGGGTGGGAGTTTAACTATCCTTGCTACTGCTTTGATTGAAACGGGAAGCCGTATGGATGAAGTTATATTTGAAGAATTTAAAGGGACAGGCAATATGGAACTTCATCTTGACAGAAAATTACAAGAAAGAAGGATATTCCCTGCTATTGATATATACAAATCGGGTACAAGAAAAGAAGAATTGCTGCTTACAAAAGAAGAATTGGAGGCCATGTGGATATTAAGGAAAGCTATGTCAAATTTACCGCCTACAGAGGTAACAGAGATGTTAATTGAAAAATTAATACGAACTAAATCTAATGCGGAGTTTATAAATATGATAAGGGCACAATTATATAAATCTTGATATTGTGTATAACTTGTGTTATAATTTCTCCGTATGAGTTTTGGTTGAAAGAGGTGAAAGCTGTGAAACCGAATATACATCCTACCTATTATCATGATGCCGTTGTAAGGTGTGCATGTGGAAATACTTTTATAACAGGTTCTACAAAGAAAGAAATTAGGGTAGAAATATGTTCCAAATGCCATCCCTTCTTTACAGGCCAGCAGAAGATTGTAGATACAGGTGGAAGAGTCGAGAGATTTAGAAAGAGATTTAATTTAGAAGAAAAATAATTTGGGGGTTAGAGTGGTGAAGACTCTAACCTTTTGTTTTTAATTTGACATTAAGAAAGGTGGTTTTTATGATATACGGTTCTTTGGATCATGGTTTTATAGAGGCTATAGTTGGTCCTATGTTTAGCGGTAAAAGTGAAGAACTCATAAGAAGGATTAAAAGAGCCCAAATTGCCAAACAAAAAGTGCAAGTCTTTAAACCGGCTATTGACGATAGATATTCTATTGACAAGGTGGTATCTCACAATGGCACTAATATAAATGCTATTAGTGTAGTAAAGGCTTCTGAAATAATTGAGCTTTTAGAAGAAAACACAGAGGTTATCGCAATTGATGAAATTCAGTTTTTTGACCATTCGATTGTAGATGTTGTAAGAGAAATTGCAGATCTAAGCAAAAGAGTCATTTGTGCTGGCTTAGATATGGACTTTAGGGGGGAACCTTTTGGCCCTACTCCTAATATAATGGCAATTGCGGAGTCTGTAGATAAACTGACGGCTATATGTGTGAAATGTGGCAATCCTGCTACTCGCACTCAAAGGCTTATCAATGGGAAGCCTGCAAAATACGATGACCCAATCATTTTAGTAGGGGCCCATGAAACCTATGAAGCAAGGTGTCGAAAATGCCATGAAGTTCCTCGTACATAGAAAAGAGGTGTAGAGATGAAGAAAACCGATATAGGTGGTCAAGCAGTAATTGAAGGAGTTATGATGAGAGGACACAATAGCGTGGCGACAGCTGTGCGAAAAGGGGATGAAATAATTATAAATAAAGAGTATGTAAAACCCTTGACTAAAAGGAATAAATTTTTTTCATGGCCTTTTATAAGAGGTACTTTTGCTCTTTTTGATTCTCTTATCATAGGTATAAAAAGCCTTACTTATTCTGCAGAACTTTTTGAAGAAGAAGATAAAAAAAATAGTTCAAAATTCGATTCATTTTTACAAAAAGTTTTTGGAGATAAGTTAGATGATGTTTTGATGTATTTTTCTGTTGCAATATCTTTAATTTTATCAATTATCATATTTTTTATTGGGCCGACATATGTAGCCGATTATGTCAAATTATTTACAAAAAATACTGTAGTTATAAATTTTGTCGAAGGATTGTTAAGAGTTGCTATTTTTATTTTGTATCTTGTATTAATATCACGGATGAAAGATATAAGAAGAATATTCGAATATCATGGGGCAGAGCATAAAGCTATTCATTGCCTTGAGCATGAAGAGGAATTGACAGTGGAAAATGCTCGAAAATATACTACTTTACATCCCAGATGTGGGACAAATTTCTTCTTCATAGTCATGATAGTCTCTATAATAGTTTTTTCTTTTTTAAAATGGCCTACTCTTTATATAAGGATACTTAGTAGAATTCTTTTGCTTCCTGTAGTTGCTGGTATATCTTATGAAATAATAAAATTAGCAGGGCGAAGTGACAATAAAATAATAACGGCTTTTGTATATCCTGGCTTGCTATTACAAAAGCTTACCACAAGGGAGCCGGATGACGGTCAATTAGAAGTTGCTATTGCATCACTAAAAAGTGTTTTAGAAGATGAGGGAGGACGTGAATTTGAAAATATATGAGGCAATAAATCTGGGGGCAAAAGAACTTAAAAATATTTGCGAAAATCCTAAACTTGAAGCGGAACTGCTCCTTGCTTACTGTTTGGGGATGGATAGGATAAATCTAATAATTAAAAGAGAAGATGAAGTAGAGGAAGGAGAGTTAGCAAAGTTTTTAGGACTTTTAAATATGAGAAAATCTCACATTCCTTATCAGTACATTGTAAAAAAGCAGTATTTTATGGGATTAGAGTTTTTTGTAGATGAGAACGTGTTAATTCCTAGGCCAGAGACAGAGATTCTTGTAGAAGAAGTGTTAAAAAGGTTGGAAAGAGGAAATGTAATTTTGGATATAGGTACTGGTAGCGGTGCTATAGCTGTAAGCATATCTAAATATTTTGCAGATTGTACTGTGTACGCAGTTGACATCAGCAAAAAAGCTATTGAAGTTGCAAAGTACAATGCTGAAAAGCAAGGAGTTTTAGATAGGATATTCTTTATAGAAAGTGACCTCTTTCGTAATCTTCCGCCAAATTTAAAGTTTGACTTTATTGTGTCAAATCCTCCCTACATTAAAAGAGATGAAATTGAGCTACTGCAGGAAGAAGTAAAAAAAGAGCCTGTTGTCGCGTTAGATGGAGGAGAAGACGGACTTTTCTTCTACAAAAAAATTATAAAAGAAGCTCCTTTTTATATGAAATCAGGCGGAAAAATTGGATTTGAAATAGGATATGGCCAAAAAGAAGAGACAACTAATTTTTTAGAAAAATATGGATTTAAGGATATTGAAATAATTAAAGATTTGGCGGGTATTGACAGAGTGATAATAGCAAAGTATAAGTTATAGTTTTCACAAAAGATAATATGTGGTATAATCAATCTTTGAGGTGAGATAATGATTGATAAATTGCAAGCAATAGAAGATAGATATGTAGAATTAAGTCAAAAAATAAGTGACCCTAATATTATTTCAAATGTAAATGAATGGAGAAAGTATGTAAAAGAGCATGCGGCTATTGAAGATATTGTGTTAAAATACAGAGAATATAAAAAAGTTTTGGAAGATATAGAGGCTACAAAAGAGTTGTTGTCTTCAAATGATGTAGAACTTAAAGAGATGGCAGAGGAAGAACTTTCTCAATTAGAAGAAAAAAAAGAAAAATTATTAGAGGAGATAAAAATTCTTTTAATACCAAAAGACCCAAATGATGAGAAAAATGTCATAATGGAGATTAGGGCAGGAGCAGGAGGAGAAGAGGCGGCTCTTTTTGCCCATGACCTTTTTAGGATGTATTCCATGTATGCAGAGAAAAAAAGTTGGAAAGTAGAAATAATGAGCTCCAATGAAACAGATATCGGAGGATTTAAAGAAGTAATTTTGAATATTTCTGGGAAAGGAGCTTACAGCAGGTTAAAATACGAAAGTGGTGTTCATAGGGTTCAAAGAGTTCCAACCACTGAAGCCGGGGGAAGGATTCACACTTCTACCGCTACAGTGGCAGTTTTGCCTGAAGTCGAGGAAGTTGATGTAGAGATAAATCCAAATGATATAAAGGTAGATGTATTTAGGTCAGGCGGTCATGGAGGGCAGAGTGTAAATACGACTGATTCCGCAGTCAGAGTTACCCATATTCCAACAGGAATTGTCGTAACTTGCCAAGATGAAAGGTCACAGATTCAAAATAGAGAAAGAGCTCTTAAAATTTTGCGAGCAAAGCTTTATGAAATGGCTCTACAAGAACAACAAAGAGAAATTGCTGAGACACGGAAATCCCAAGTAGGTACTGGGGAAAGGAGCGAGAGGATAAGAACTTACAATTTTCCACAAGGCAGAGTCACTGACCACAGAATAGGTTTAACTTTATATAGATTACAGGAAGTTCTTGATGGGGACTTGGATGAAATTATAGATGCTTTAATTTTAAATGACCAGGCAGAAAAACTTAAGAATGTGAATCTAAATTAAAGGAACAGGAAAACCTGTTCTTTTCAGACTGTAGACAAACTTTCGTAAAGGAGATATTTTGCAATCGCACTCTCGGTTACAAAGCGGTAACAAACTTGGGCGCAGACTTTGAGGGTGGAGGAGTCAGAGTTTGGTGAGGCGAGGGCGGCACCTTGAGACAGGATGTCGATTTCAGCCCAACACTTCAGTTGAACCCGAAAGTCGAGTTTCTTTAGTTTTGTCGTGCTTAAAACATCTATAACGATGCAAAATATCTCCTTTGAATATTTTTTAACTTTGTCAACAAACTGAAAGGAACAGGAAAACCTGTTCTTTTTTATTCCTTAAAAGTATATGAAGTGTGTATTATCAAAAAATATAGGTATAATTTAAATTTTTGTGCTTGACTAAATAATCCTTATAAATTATAATTATAAAAAACGCTTTATTAAGTTAAACCAAGAAATAGCAGTATGTGACAAAATACATACAATTTAACATTGCCCCCCAGCTGTCCTCTATAGAGGACGCTTTATTCGCTCGATGGTCCTCCTACCTTCGAGCGAATTTTTTTGTGCTTAGCATAACTTCAATAACGATTTAATACATTTAAAGTAGATTTAAAAATTAAGGAGATGTTTTTATGTCTACCTTTAATGCTATGATAATAGGCTCTTTGGTTGGAGTGATTGGCACAGGGCTGGGGGGAGCAGCTACATATTTTTTCAAAAACCCTTCTGCTAGATTTTTTAGTGGAATTATGGGGATTACTGCGGGCTTGATGCTTTCTATTGTAGTTTTTGACCTGTTGCCTCATGCTTTTGATATAGCAGGTCTTGTATTAGGGACAATTGGGATATTAATAGGAGCTATTTTGATTTCTTTTTTTGATATGATAATAGAAAATATGGATATCGCTGGAGGATTCATAAAAGAAGGTATATTATTAGGAATTGCAATTGCTTTACATAATTTTCCTGAGGGACTTGCAGTGGGCTCTGGTTTTATGGTATCTCAGTCATTAGGTGTTGACATCGCATTGGTTATTGCTTTGCACGATTTTCCTGAGGGTTTAGCAATGGCAACGCCATTTTCTGCAGGCGGCATACCTCCTTATAAAAATGTAATATACACTGTATTAGCTGGGATTCCGACAGGAATAGGGGCTTTAATTGGAGTTTTGACGGGTGGTATATCCCCTTATTTTATTGGACTTAATTTAGGCATAGCAGGAGGAGCTATGTTGTATGTGACCTGTGGTGATATAATTCCTGAAGCCAGAAATATTTATAAAGGAGAAATTTCTATTTTGGGGATGATATTAGGTATTATAGGTGGTATAATAATAACAAAGCATTTGTAAGTTTTAATTCTACAAGGAGTGCCTTAAATGACAAAAATAGTAAGCATTAATAAAAATGATCCAGAAATTGAGCTTATTGATTTTGCAGCAAATGTGATAAGAGAAGGAGGACTGGTGGCTTTTCCTACAGAGACAGTTTATGGAATTGGAGCTAATTCTTTTAACGAAAAAGCTGTAAAAAAAATATTTATAGCAAAGGGAAGGCCTCAAGATAACCCTCTTATTGTTCATATCGCAGAACTAGAGCAGATTTATGACCTTGTCGAAGATGTACCTCAAAAAGCTAAAGCTCTTATGAAGAAATTTTGGCCAGGCCCTTTAACACTTATTTTTAAAAAATCAGAAAAAGTACCCTATGTTAATACGGCTGGCATGGATACTGTAGCTATAAGGATGCCTTCAAATCCGATTGCTCATCTTTTAATCAAAAGGGCAGAAGTACCTATATCGGCTCCCAGCGCTAATGTTTCGGGTAAGCCTAGTCCTACTGATGCTTCTCATGTTATTGAAGATTTGTATGGAAAAGTAGATGTAATAATAGATGGAGGAAAATGTGATGTTGGCGTAGAATCTACTGTTTTGGATTTGACAGAAAAGGTGCCGGTCATTTTAAGACCGGGAGCAGTTACTTTGGAAATGCTTAAAGAAGTGATAGGAAATGTTGAAGTGGATCCTTCACTTTTAAAAAAGCCAAAGGAAGATTTTAAGCCTAAGTCCCCTGGCATGAAGTACAAGCATTATTCTCCTAATGCGGAGGTCTATATAGTGACAGGAGACCTTGAGAAAGTTGTAAAAAAAATTCAAGAATTGACAGAAGAACAATTGAAATATGGTAAAAAAGTTGGTATAATGGCAACGGTACAAACTTCGACACAATATGAAAAAGGAGAAATTATTGTCGTAGGGGATAGAAATAGACCAGAGACGATAGCGAAGAATCTTTTTGCAGTTTTACGACAATTTGACAAAAAGGGAGTAGATGTCATTTTTGCTGAAAGTTTTGAATATGACAGCATTGGACTTGCTATTATGAATAGATTAGAAAAAGCTGCCGGTTATAAAGAAATAAGTGCTGAAGGAGAATTGCCATGAAAGTATTATTTGTGTGCACTGGGAATACCTGTAGAAGCCCTATGGCAGAGGGACTTTTTAATGACAAAGCGAAAGCTTTCGGTAAGGACTTTGAAGCAAAATCTGCTGGAGTATTTGCGCAAGAAGGCTTTAAAGCTTCACAAGAAGCAATAGAAGTATTAAAACAGGATTATAATATAGATATTTCAAACCACAGGTCAAAAAGTTTAAGACGTCAAGATTTAGAAGAGGCTGATTTAATTTTAGCTATGTCAAATTCTCATAAACAGAGCATACTTTCTATGTACCCAGAATATTCCAATAAAGTTTTTACTATAAAAGAATTTGTAGGGCTAGAGGGAGAGGTTGAGGACCCTTACGGCATGCCTATAGAGGTGTATAGGGAGACAGCTCGAGAGTTAGAGGATTTAATTTCAAAGGTCATAACAAAAATTTCACAAGAAAGGAAGGGTAAAATGGTGATTGCATTAGGAGCTGACCATGGTGGCTATGAACTTAAAGAAGCTATAAAAAAGTATTTAGATGAAAAAGGAATAGCCTATAAAGATTTTGGAACTTTTAGTCCAGAATCTGTCGATTATCCAGATTATGCCCTCAAAGTAGCAGAGGCTGTTGCATCTCATGAGTGCAGCGAAGGGATTTTAGTCTGTGGGACAGGCATTGGTATGTCAATAGTGGCAAATAAAGTACCAGGAATTAGAGCTGCCCATGCAGAAGATGTTTTTTCAGCAAAAGCCGCTAAGGAACACAACAATGCTAATATTTTGTGCTTGGGAGGACGCATTACAGGACCAGGACTTGCCGTGATGATGGTGGAAGAATGGTTAAATGCAACTTTTCAAGGAGGACGTCATCAGAGAAGGATTGACAAAATAGCGGAAATTGAGAAAAAGTATAGCAAATGATATTAATTTGTGATTAGAAAAGAAATTTTAAACTTACAGGAGGTAAAAATGTATAAAAATGTATTTGTTATTGACCATCCACTTATTCAACATAAAATAAGCCTTATAAGAGACGAAAATACAGGTTCTAAAGAATTTAGAGAATTAGTAGAAGAAATTGCTATGCTTATGGCATATGAGGTAACAAGGGATTTGCCTCTTGAAGAGATAGAGGTAAAAACTCCAGTGGCAGTGGCAAAGACAAAAGTGATTGCAGGGAAAAAATTAGGAATAATCCCTATATTAAGGGCAGGATTAGGAATGGTGGATGGAATGTTAAAACTCATTCCAGCTGCTAAAGTAGGACATATAGGGATTTACAGGGACCCTGAAACTTTAAAACCTGTAGAATATTACTGTAAACTGCCTTCCGACATAGCAGAAAGAGACCTCATTGTGGTAGACCCTATGCTTGCGACAGGAGGTTCTGCTTGTGCTGCTATAAATTTTCTCAAAGAAAGAGGCGCACAAAATATAAAATTGGTGAATTTAATAGCTGCTCCGGAAGGGATTGAGGCAGTTCACAGAGACCATCCAGAGGTTCCAATTTACGTAGCCAGCATAGACCAAGGTTTAAATGAACATGGTTATATTGTACCGGGTTTAGGAGATGCAGGAGATAGGCTTTTCGGCACAAAGTGATAGCGAGGGATGTACAAATGAGACCCTCATGGGATGAGTATTTTATGCAAATTGTAGATGTTGTAAAAACTCGCTCTACTTGTCTTAGAAGACAAGTAGGGGCTATTTTGGTGGTAGACAAACATATAATTTCAACAGGATATAATGGTCCTCCTACAGGGCTTGCCCATTGTGAAAAGACAGGATGTTTGAGGGAGCAATTAGGAATACCGTCGGGAGAAAGGCCAGAACTTTGCAGAGGAGTACATGCAGAGCAAAATGCGATTATACAAGCAGCATTGCATGGAGTAAGTACCAAGGGGGCTACTTTATATGTAAGCGCTAGCCCCTGTGTTATATGTGCTAAAATGCTAATCAATGCAGGTGTTAAGCGGATTGTATATGAAGAGGAGTACCCCGATGAGTTAGCTTTTAAGCTTCTAAAAGAAGCAAATGTTGACTTAGTAAGAATTGAGAGATAAAATAATAGTGGTGTATATTAAATCAAATGAATAAGATAGAGTGAAAAACTCTCAAGGAGTGTTAAAAAATGAAGGTGTACCTCCTATCTTTTATTGTGGCATTTATAGTTTCACTTATTACTACTCCCATAGCGAAAAAATTGGCTTTTGCGATTGGAGCCATTGATATACCTGATGAAGAAAGACGCATCCATACAAAACCTATACCCAGATTAGGTGGATTGGCTATATTTTCTGGTACGATAACAAGCATATTACTCTTTTTGCCAAAAACTTCTGAAACCATTGGTATAGTCTTAGGAGCCACAATAATTGCAGTATTGGGATTGTTTGACGATAAGTACAGTCTTAGTGCAAAAATTAAACTTTTAGGACAAGTTGTAGCAGCTGTAGTACTAATAATAAGTGGTGTGAGAATAGATTGGCTTTCTAATCCTTTGGGAGATGGAATGATATATCTGAAAAGCTGGGTAGCCATTCCTCTTACGCTTTTTTGGGTAGTAGGGATTACAAATACTATGAATCTCATTGATGGCCTTGATGGGCTGGCAGCAGGAATAGCAGTCATATCATCGGGTTCTCTTTTTATAGTCTCTCTTTTAAATGGCAGGTTTGCAACCGCTGTTATTTCAATCGCTATTGCTGGTGCTGCTTTAGGCTTTTTGCCTTACAATTTTAATCCTGCAAAAATTTTTATGGGAGATACAGGGTCTATGTTTTTAGGATTTGTGCTGGCAGCTATATCCATACAAGGAGCAGTAAAATCAGCAGCGGCAATCGCCATTGCAGTTCCAATTCTTGCCTTGGGAGTTCCGATATTTGACACAGCCTTTGCAATTATTAGAAGATTAATAAACGGCAAACCAATTATGGAAGCAGACAAAGGACATTTGCACCACAGGCTTCTAGAAAAAGGCCTTACACAAAAACAGGCTGTGCTTATAATGTACGGCGTAAGTCTGTTGCTAGGAATAAGTGCTATATTGATATCTTTCAGTAGCGAATTAAAAGGACTGATAATCCTTTTAATTTCAATTTTGCTTGTAATGTGGGGTGCAGATAAACTTGAGCTTTTAGAAAGGCAAAAAAAAGGTACACAAGCACGTTGATAATTGCAACATATTAAGGAGTGTAAAATTATGACATTAAAAATCATATCTGTTTTTGGGACAAGGCCTGAAGCTATTAAAATGGCACCTCTTATTAAAGCTTTGGAAAGAGAAAAAGATTTTGAATCAAAAGTTTGCGTTACAGCCCAGCACCGGGAGATGCTCGATCAGGTGCTGAGGCTTTTTAATATTACTCCGCATTATGATTTGAACATCATGAAAGAAAAACAGACATTATCTGAAATTACTACTTCCGCCCTTATAGGGCTTGAAAGAGTCTTTAATAGCGAAAAGCCGGACCTTGTACTTGTACACGGAGATACTACAACAACTTTTGCTGCTGCATTAGCAGCTTTTTATCACAAAATTAAGGTGGGACATGTAGAAGCAGGGCTTAGGTCTTTTAACAAATGGTTTCCATATCCCGAAGAGATAAACAGAAAGCTTACAGGAGTTTTGACAGATTTACACTTTTCTCCTACAAGCAGGGCAAAATTGAATCTTTTAAAAGAAGGAGTAAGTGAAGAAAGTATTTTTGTTACAGGCAATACTGTCATAGATGCAATGGCATATACTGTAAAGGAAGATTATGTTTTTAGGGACGAACGGCTCAACCAAATTGATTACAATGATAAAAAAGTTATTGTAGTTACAGCTCATAGAAGAGAAAATTGGGGTAAACCTCTTGAAAATATATGCAATGCCCTCAAAGAGATTGCTCAAAATTACAAGGATGTTTATATAGTATATCCTGTCCATAAAAACCCTGTAGTGAGAGAAACTGTATTTAGCATATTAGGAGAACTTGGCAATGTGCTTCTTTTAGACCCTCTTGATACAGACGAAATGCACAATCTCATGGCAAAATGCTATATGGTGATGACTGATTCGGGAGGCTTACAGGAAGAAGTACCTTCTCTGGGCAAACCCGTGCTTGTTTTGAGAGATGTTACAGAAAGGCCGGAGGCTGTTGAAGCAGGGACAGTAAAAGTAATTGGAACAGAACAGGAAGTTGTATACAATGAAGGAACATTGCTTCTTGAAAAAAGGGAAGAATATGATAAAATGGCTAATGCGGTAAATCCCTATGGTGATGGTAAAGCCTCTTTGAGAATAATTCAGGCGATAAAATATGCGTTTAACTTGAGTGACACAAAGCCAGAGGAATATAAAAGCGGGGAATGAACCCCGCTTTTATGAATTTATTTTATTTATTAGCTTCTGCTTTTGTTTGACTTTTAGCGATTAGGTACCACAAATAACCAATTACTATTGCTCCGATGAATCCACCTATTACGTTGTAATCAGCGACTATCCAGCCCCATTTGCCAAGATAAGCGCCGCCAAGCCATGCTCCTATTAGATGTGCAACTAATGCTGCCCAATATGTTCCGTAGATTTTATTTAGCTTTTCGCCGTAAGATTTTCCAGCTTTGGAATTGAACAAAGGATGAAATACAAGACTAGATATAAGTCCTACTACAATAAGTGTTACCCAGAACATATACTACACCTCCTTTTTAAGAGATTTTTCCTTCCACTTATAATTTTACTTTATAAAAATTATAAAACAAATTTGATTTTTGACCTTATTTGACCAAAAATCCTCAATAGGAAAATTTATCTATGTTTATCTGACCTTATCTGACCTTTTCTCTTTTTATCTAATTCTTTCTAATAGCTGTCCTTTTTTCCTATTATGCCAGTAATAAAAATTTTTAAAACTTATGAATAAAATTTTTTGTTGTGGTTAATAATTTAAAATAGAAGGGCGGTAAAAATCGACGGATCCATTCTCCCCCTTGTGGATTCGCTGATATTTTACCGCCTTTTCTCTTTAAAAAAGTATATATGGAGGTATGAGGTATGGTTAAGAGGATAATTATAGGAATAATAATTTTTACAGTTTTATTTTCATTGAGTGTCCAAAGACAAGCTTTTCTTTCTTTTGATGATAATGTAGAACTTGTAAAGAGGACTTTCTTAAATACGGGTGCAAAATATGAATATGCAAATATAAGTGCATGGGCAAAGATTAACAATGATTTTACATCTTTTTATAAATTAAATGAATATGTCGAAATAACGATAAAAAACATGAATATCAATAAGCAAAAAACCAAAATATCTCACATTGAAGAAAACAATTTTAGACAAGTGGAAGTGGAATATACGGAAAACAGTAGACATATAAACATAGCAGTTCAAAGTTTAAAAAATGGTTCAAAGAGCGAAACTTATATGTTAATAGACGAATATCTTATTAACGGTTATGACAATGCTTTAAAAGAGAAGGTACTTATAAATAATACTTTTAAAATATTCAAGCTAAAACCTAAGGTAACAGTATGTTTTGTCGGAACCTTTAAAGGTAAGTTGAATAAAGAAAAAAATAATAGTATAGTTAAATTAGTACTTGATAAATTACATGCACAAAAAATAGAAGGAATGGACGACGAAAACATAATAAGTGTTTCTGCTTATTCGAGCAAATTAAAAGAATATATTAAATTAGGAAGTGAAAAAATAAATTTAAACGTAGCAATAAGATATAGTTCTTTTGATGATAAAACTTATTTGTGGGTTGCAACACCTATTATAGCTATAGAATATTAAAAGAGGGTGATAAAAACGAAATTTATTGTTGAAAAAAGTCCACCCCTTAAAGGAAGTGTAAAAATAAGTGGAGCTAAAAATTCTGTATTACCTATAATTGCCGCTTCTTTATTATCATCAGGAGAAATAGTGCTAGACGACATACCTACTTTAGAGGATGTCAATGTCATGATAGAGTTAATTAAGCATTTTGGTGCTATATGTGAATTTGAAAATGAGAAATTAAAAATAAAAGTGGATATTAAAGATGTAGAAGCCCCATATGATTTGGTGAAGAAAATGAGAGCATCGTTTTTGGTGATGGGACCTATACTCGCTAGGCTTGGCCATGCTAAAATTTCTATGCCAGGTGGGTGTGCTATTGGTTCTCGCCCAATAGATTTGCATTTAAAAGGATTTCAAACTTTGGGAGCAGATATTACTATAGGACATGGTTATGTAGAAGCACGAGCTAAAAAATTGACAGGCAAAAAAATTTATTTAGATTTTCCAAGTGTTGGAGCCACAGAAAACATCATGATGGCGGCAGTTTTTGCAGAAGGAGTTACTATAATAGAAAATGCTGCGGAAGAGCCAGAAATTGTTGACCTTGCCAATTTTCTCAACAAGATGGGAGCGAATATTAAGGGTGCTGGTACAGATACAATAAGAATTGAAGGAGTAAAAGAGCTAAAAGGGGCTGAGCATACTGTCATACCAGATAGAATTGAAGCGGGGACCTTTATGGTAGCAGCTGCAATGACTGGAGGGAATGTTCTTATAGAAAATGTCATAGTGGATCACATAAGGTCTGTAGTTGCGAAATTAACAGAATGTGGAATTAAGATAACAGAAGAACCTAAAGGACTGCGAGTCAAAGGAATTAAAAATTATAAAGCGGTGGACATAAAAACTCTTCCTTATCCAGGCTTTCCTACAGATATGCAAGCTCAAATGATGGCTATGATGACAGTGGCAAAAGGGACAAGCGTTATAATAGAAACAGTTTTTGAAAATAGATTTATGCATGTGGATGAGCTAAAGCGTATGGGGGCAAATATAAAGATAGAAGGAAGGAGTGCTGTTGTTACAGGAGTAGGGCATTTGACAGGTGCAGAAGTTAAAGCAACAGATTTAAGAGCGGGAGCAGCCTTAGTATTGGCTGGACTTATTGCAGAAGGTAGGACTGAAATAAATGATATTTATCATATTGACAGAGGCTATGTAAAAATGGAAGAAAAGTTAAAAAATCTTGGAGCAATAATATATAGGAAATAGAGGCGTCATATTGGCGCCTCAGACTGTAGACAAACTTTCGTAAAGGAGATATTTTGCAATCGGTGCGACTTGTGACAAAGCGGTAACAAAACTTAGCGAGACCAAGGGTGGAGGCAGGGCCGTAGCCACGGAGGGCGGAGGCGGGCACTAAGACAAGGATGTCGAATGTGCCCGGTACCCTGCGGAGCCCGAAGGTCGAGCTTAGTGTTTTGTCGCTTTGGAACATCGGAGCGACGATGCAAAATATCTCCTTTGAATATTTTTTAACTTTGTCAACAAACTGAGGCGTCATATTGGCGCCTTTTTTGTGTACAAAAAATTTTTAAGAAATAGAAGGATTTTTTTATATTTTGAAGAATAATATAGTGTAGTATAAATTGTGTATAATTGTTAAATGTAAATGTTTAATTAAACACAAATAGAGGGGGGGATGACATGAAAGGACAAAATTTGTTAAATTTTGTTCAAACTTATTTTGAATAGGGGGATTAAAATGGCCAAAGCACAAGGTTTAGAAAAGAGAAAATTGTCTCATGATGCTTACGGTGGAGTGCATGGTAGTGAATATATTCCCTTTATACCGGCAGATAAAGCACTTCCAGAACTTACAGCTGTGGCAGTCATAGTTGGCAGCTTATTTGCTATACTTTTTGCTGCTGCAAATGCCTACTTAGGTTTAAAAGCTGGTATGACAATTAGTGCCGCTATCCCAGCTGCAGTATTAGCAACGGCTTTATTAAAAGGTGTTTTTAAGCGAGATAGTATATTAGAGTCAAACTTGGTGATGGCTATTGCTGCAACAGGTGAAAGCCTGGCGGGTGGCATCATATTTACTCTTCCTGCTATAATTTTGTGGGGATTCGAGGACCAATTTACTTTAATTAGAATTGTTTTTGTCGCTTTAGTAGGTGGATTTTTAGGTGTTTTATTTGTAATTCCTTTAAGAAGGTATTTGACAGTTGAAGAACATGGCAAACTTATCTATCCTGAAGGAATGGCTGCTGCTGAAGTACTTGTGACCAGCAATCAGGGTGGAACAGGCTTTATGACAGTTTTATCAGGCATGTTAGTAGGTGGAATTTACAAGCTTTTATCTGGTGGCTTTGGAATATGGTCAGAAAACCCTTCTTGGGTTATAAAAAGGTTTGAAAGTACGGAAGTAGGTGTAAATGTACTTGCTTCTTTAATGGGTGTTGGCTTTATTGTTGGTTTAGATGTAGCGCTTTACATGTTGGCTGGTAGTGTTCTTGCTTGGTTAGGGTTAATACCTCTTATAAAATTCTTTGGGGCAGGACTTACTACACCAGTATACCCTGCTACGGACCTTATTAAAGATATGTCTGCGGGTGACATATGGAGTAAATATATTAGGTATATAGGTGCAGGTGGGGTTTTAGCAGGAGGTTTCATAAGTTTAATAAAAGCTCTTCCTACGATAGTAAAAGCTTTTAGAGAATCAATGGTAGGGTTAGGAATGAAAGGTAAAGATGTTAAAAGGACAGATATTGATGTTCCTTTAACATGGGTAATATTTGGGGCGGCTTTTGTATTTTTTGTAGCATGGTTAACACCTTCTCTTGGTGTTACTGCGCTAGGAAGCTTGTTAGCAATATTGTTTGCTTTCTTCTTTGCTGTGGTGTCTGCTAGGATTACTGGACTTGTTGGAGTATCTAATAACCCTATTTCTGGTATGACAATAGCTACATTGCTTATTGTAACCTCTATTTTGAAATTGGTAGGAGCTGTTGGAAACGAAGGAATGGTAATAGCTATTACTATTGGTGGCATAGTATGTGTGGCTACTGCTATAGCTGGAGCAAATGCACAATCTCTGAAGACTACTTTTATTATAGGTGGAACTCCCAAATATGTTGAGATATTTACCTATGTTGGTATAATAGCCGCCTCAGTGTTTGCTGGATTAATTTTAATACTTTTAAATAATGCCTACGGTTTCGGCTCAAAAGATATTCCAGCACCTCAAGCTACCATCATGTCAATGGTTGTAAAAGGCATTATGACAGGTGACTTGCCTTGGACCTTTATAATAGCAGGTGTTTTTATGGGGATAATGGCGGAGATGATGCACGTTCCTGTACTGCCATTTGCATTAGGACTTTATTTGCCTTTTGAATTAAGTGCTGCTATTGCAGTTGGTGGTATAATAAGATGGATAGTTGATCAACGCTACAGGAAAAACGAGAAATTACAAAAAGAAAAAGTGGAAAAAGGTATTCTCATTGCCTCAGGACTTGTTGCTGGAGATGCTTTAATGGGACTTGTAATTGCTGTTTTTGTGGCTTTAAAGATAAATATAGATTTTGCTTCTAATTGGATTACAAATACCTCATCGTTTGCATCGTGGTTTTCTTTAATAATGTTCTTATTAGTTGGATTGTTCCTATATTTATACACTTGTAAGAATGATAAAGAAGAGGCTTAAAAAATCAACACTCCCATGTAAAGTGGGAGTGTTGATTGTAAAGAGGTGAGAAAGATAAAAAGAGAAGAAAAAAAGAGAGATAATTTCTTGCTTTATGTACCTCATCGTAGTGATAAGGTAGAATGGGAAAATAGGAAAGGAAAAGTAGTGTTTATATTTCATCATAACAAATTGATTGAAAAAACAGTGAGGATTTTTGTTAAAAGGCCAAAGACCACTACTTTAGAGTTAGATGAAATAGGAAGTGCTGTATGGAATTTAATAAATGGTGAGAGGAATGTTTATGAAATAGGACAAAAACTAAAAGAAAAATTTGGAGATGAAGTTGAGCCTCTTTATGAAAGGTTGATAATGTTTATAAGATATCTTAACAGAAGAGGATGGATATATTTTTCAAGGAGTGGACATTCTAAATAAAAAGATAGTATGTTGTTTGCTTAAAAATTTTTATGATTTCTATTTTTTGTTGAAGGATTTTTAGTATTTTTATAGAATTAATATATTGAAAAGGTTTTGATAAAAGATTGCTAAAGGGGAGATAGGATATGAAGATTGGTGTTCCAAAGGAGATAAAAACTGCAGAGGCTCGAGTGGCCATTACTCCTGCTGGAGTGGAAGCTTTTATAAAAAATGGGCATGAAGTATATATTGAAAAAAGTGCGGGGATGGGAAGTGGCATAACTGATGAAGAATATGCAAAGGCTGGCGCTAAAATATTTTCAACTGCAAAAGAAGTATTTGATGTAGCAGATATGATAATGAAAGTAAAAGAACCGCAGCCAAGCGAATATGACTATTTCAAAGAAGACCAAGTTCTTTTTACTTATCTTCATTTAGCTCCTGATAAACAACAAACAGAAGCTCTATTAAGGAAAAAAGTGGTAGGAATTGCCTATGAGACAGTGCAACTAGATAATGGAGCTCTTCCTCTTTTGACTCCCATGAGCGAAGTAGCTGGAAGGATGTCAGTGACAATAGGAGCTTATCTTCTCACCAATATAAATGAAGGAAGAGGGATTGTAATGGGGGGAGTCCCAGGGGTAGAGCCAGCAGAAGTGGTAATAATAGGCGGGGGAACAGTAGGTACAAATGCAGCCAAGGTAGCTGTGGGAATGGGAGCAAGAGTTACAATATTGGATGTAAATCCTGTAAGACTTGCGTATCTTGATGACATATTTGGAGGACGAGTTACAACTTTGATGTCAAATAGTTTTAATATTGCTCAGAGTGTGAAAAAAGCTGACTTGTTGATAGGAGCAGTTTTGATACCCGGAGCGAAAGCACCAAAGCTTGTGACAGAAGAAATGGTAAAGACGATGAAGAAAGGTGCAGTAATAGTGGATGTTGCAATAGACCAAGGTGGTTGTATAGAGACCTGTGATAGAACGACTTCTCACAAAGACCCGTACTTTATAAAACATGGAGTAGTACATTATTCTGTGCCTAACATTCCAGGAGCTGTTCCGAGAACCTCTACTTTTGCTTTAACTAACGTAACATTGCCTTATGCTTTAGAAATAGCAAATAAGGGATATAAGAAGGCTCTACTTGAGAATAAAGCTTTATTAAAAGGATTAAATGTTTATAAAGGAATGGTAACATACAAACCTGTTGCAGATGCTCAAGGATTAGAGTATGTCGATCCTGTTGAAGCTTTAGATAAAGAGTAAAATTTTCTGAATAAAAATATCTACCTCTCACAAAGAAATTTTGTGGGAGGTTTTTTGTTGTTTACTAAAAAATCTCATGTTATAATTTGTGTAAAGTTAAAATGTCAATAGGCGGTGAAAAAATGGCTGGGACTTTATTATATAAAGATTATGACCCTCGCTTAAATAAAAAAAATAATGAGAGAATTTTTGGAGAAGGGCATATTGGGGGGAAAGCTTCGGGACTTTGTTTTGCAGAAGAAGTATTAGAAAAATATAACGATGTTTTTAATCAAAGTGTGAAAATACCTGAAAGCTTTTTTATAGCTACTGATTATTATCAAATGTTTTTAGATTATAATAATTTGAATGATATAACGGAAGATACTCCTTATGAGGAAGTAGAAATGAGATTTAGAGAAGCTAAATTTCCCCCAGAATATAAAAAAATGCTGACAGAGATTTTAAATAAAATGTATTATCCTTTAGCTGTGAGGTCTTCTTCTTTATTAGAAGATAGTGTAAAATATTCTTTTGCTGGCAAGTATTATACCACTTTTATTTCTAACAAAGGTACAGATAGAGAAAGGCTTAAACAATTAGAAAAAGCTATTAAAGAGATTTATGTAAGCGTATATGGTCCAGATGCCGTCGCATATAGGAGAAAACATGCTCCTGTTCAAAAAGAATTAATGGGGGTAATTGTGCAACAACTAATAGGAGCCCAAAAGGGAGTATATTTTTATCCAGAGGTTTCTGGAGTAGGCTTCTCTCGAAACTACAGGCGGTGGACTGACAGAATTAAAATAGAAGATGGAGTTGTGAGATTAGTTTTTGGCTTAGGGACAAAATGTACAGGTAGAGGATATGCGAGAATTTTTTCTCTTACTAATTTGCGCTTACGACCTGAAGGCAATAATCCTAAAGAAATTGCCAAAAATTCACAAGAAACTTTTGATGTATTAAATTTAATTACAGGAGAAGTAGATACTTATAACATCAATGAGACACCTCAATTTTTAACTTATCATGAAAAAATAGGTGATATTGCTCAAATATATTCAAAAAGAGAAAATGCGATTTTTGACATAAATATGCTAAATAACAGTGATGCCTCTAATAAATATATCTTTACATTTGAAAATTTTCCCAGAAGACATAAAGGATTTTTTAATATAATTTCTAAACTATTTAAGTACCTCGAAAAAGAGATGGAAATGGCGGTTGATATTGAATTTACTTATGACTTAAAAAAAGGTGAATTTTATCTTCTTCAAACACGACCATTGAGTTCTTACGAAAGTTTCAGAAAAGTCCACATTCCTAAAGATATTGAAAAAAAATGTGTCTTGTTGAAAGGGGATAGGATGCTTACAAATGGCATCTTGAAAAACATAAGATATATAGTATACGTAGACCATGAAGTTTATAGCAAATATAAAGATAAACATGAAATTGCCAGAATAATAGGTAGACTCAATAAAAGTATAGGAGACAAATACATTCTTGTAGGTCCTGGAAGATGGGGGTCCTCCAATCCCTATTTAGGGGTACCTGTTATATACAACGAGATATCTAATGCCGCTATGATTGTAGAACTTGGAATAAAAAATGGCGATTTTATGCCGGAACTTTCTTATGGTACACACTTTTTTGCTGATTTAGATGTAGACAATATTTTGTATATGCCAGTTTTTGATGGATATGAAAATAACATTTTTAACGAAGAATGGTTTAAAAAAGGGGCATATATCGACACAGGAGTAAAAATTTTTGAAGGACGGTTTGACGCCTATTTAGATGGAGATAAAATGATAGGATATGTGATAGCACAAGAAAAATAAAAAAGTCGATTTATGTATAAAAAGATATAAAAATAACAAAAAATGAGACTTAAGTCCTATTTAAAGTACCAAAATAATGTAATATAATTTAAACTGTAAGAATGATTCCCCTTTTCCCCATAAAATTTAATATATTCTGCACCCCCAACCCAATAGAGGCTGCTTTAAAGCAGCTATTTTTTTGTTTTTGCTAAAGTTTAGCCTTTAAAATGACGATAAATAAAGTTAAAGGAGTGTTTTGAGAATTGTTTCACATAGAACATTTTACCATTTATTCATAAATCTGAGAGGAGCATGTCGAATGAAGAGATTTTTGTCATTGGTTATTGCCGTAAGCATGATATTGTCACTTTTCCCGGGAAATATGTCGAAAGCATATGGAGCATATTCTCCAAATATAACATCGGTAGCTTCTTTGAGATTAGATGGGACAATGGCATCTCCTGCTAAAGGTCCTGTTGACCAATACACTGACATAAAAATTACAGGAAGCGGTTTTGTTACATACGACACAAATGGCAATGTAGTCTCTTCTGTCAGTGCAGTTTACATTGATTCACCCATAGATTCCAATAAGCTCACAATACTAAGTGCAAATGAAAATACAATTTATGCAAAAGTTCCCCCAGCGTCTAAAATTGGTCTTAGCCCAGATACTCCTTATACTATAATAGTTCAGCGAAGTGACGGACAGAGTGCAGCTATATTTAATGGCTTTACATATATAAATAACCCATATATTTCAAAAGTAGCTCTTGATAACTTTATTACACTTGTCAAAGATTCCAATGGCAATATTATAAGCAGAACTACAAAGTCATATATAAGAATGGAAGGAAGTTATTTAAATGACATAGGATTAGCTCAGATCAACGGAGAAACAGCTTCAGTTGTTTCGCAAAGCGGTTCTGTGCTTATTACGACTATTCCTCAAAACATTAACATAGACCCTACAACTTTATACACTGTAAATGTCACAAATATATACCGTGGGCGTTCTAATACAGTGCAAACGAATATTTATGCTGTAAATCAAGACATAACAGGATTATCTCAGTATACTGTCATTGTAGGAGATACAATTACTATATATGGGCATGGTTTTTCCACTCTTGGTAGCGGATTTAAAGTGTATGTAGGAGCGAATCTTGTAAATTCTTCAGATGTAAAGATAGTAAGCGATACTGAAATGACTGTAAAGGTTCCTGCTCCTAAAGATACGACACTTGAGTATCAAAATATTGATATTGTCGCAGCTGACGGTTCTACTGCTACTTTAGTTGATGCTTTAAAAATAATACCTACACCTGCTGTAATTACCGTAGATAATATTACTCCAAATGCAGGTTCTGTATCAGGAGGAACAAAAGTTATAATTGTAGGACAAAATTTGAGAGAAGATTTAATAGTAAAATTCGGTGGGGTTGTAGCAAAAAGTGTACAAAGCATCACTTTGCCTGGTCTTACAGCAAATCAGCGTGCTATACAAGTTACTACGCCTCCTTACAGTAAGTCCGGTCCTGTGGATGTGAGTTTAGTTGACCCTATTACAGGGTATACTGTAACCAAACAAAATGGATTTTTCTACCTTGCTGTTGAAGATACTATGGTAGTTGTTGATATGAATCCCGACCACGGATATGAAAGCGGAAACACAGATGTGACACTATGGGGATTTAATTTTCAAAGAAGCGATGACCCGTCCACTTACACTGCTAATTCTGACAATACAGAGATAACTTATACCAATACAAATTACACTTACAAAGACCCTGCAACAGGAAATTTAGTAGAAGGTTCCAGAGAAAGAAAACTTTATGTCACTTTTGGCGGTAACAAAGCCCAGATAAGAAGCATATTCAATCCTGGAACAGGACAACAAACTTTGAATGTGTTGTCTCCTAGTGTGACACTTAATCCCCCTGGACAAGATATGCCAGTAGATGTGGTTGTTACAGTGGAAACGACTATAAAAGATGTTAATGGAAATGTAGTCATGCAGTACTCTGAACAGAGCTCTCCACCTACAAAATTTACTTACAATCCATTGCCTTCAAATCCCCAAATTTTAAGCATATCACCCAGTTCGGGAAGCCGTGCCGGTGGAGATACAGTGATTATTCAGGGATTTGATATAAGGCCAGGTGTACAAGTGTACTTTGGGGATAAATTAGCTACTGTTAAAGATTTAACAACTGGTGGAGACAATAAGTCAGTGCTTACAGTTATTTCGCCACCATCTACTGCTTTGGGTTATGTAGATGTGAAAGTTGTAAATAAAGATGCGGATGTCAATAGAGGCTTTGCAATTTACTCAAAAGGCTATTATTACTATACTGCTCCTTCTATAAGCAATATTTTTACAAATTTTGGTTCAAAATATGGTGGTAACTTTATTACAATAACAGGTAGTGATTTTTATGTAGGGCAGACAGTCATAGATGGGGTGTATATGCCTAAATATCCTGATGTAAGAATTGGAAATATTCAATTAAAAGTAATTTCTGTTGAAGACAAAGATGGCAATATAATAGATGGAAAGAAACTTAACATTGGTACAAAGATTAAAGCTATAGTACCTGAAACACAAGTGCCTTATACAGTTGGATGGCAAGATATGACAATTCAAAATTACGATGGCATAAGTGGTACTGTAGGCGGAAGTGTGACTTTGCAAAATGCTTTTGAGATAAAAGATACTCAAAAGAATCCGACTATTACCTCCGTTGACCCTAATAAAGGGCCCACAAAAGGTGGCACACCTATCAAAATTTTGGGAAGCAATTTTGAAAAGGGAAGCATAGTTACAATAGATGGAGTGCAGGCAACCGTCGCAAAAGTCTTAAGTGGCAATACTGAAATAGATGCGACTACGCCACCGGGGACATTGGGCAAAAAAATTGTTCAAGTTGTAAATCCTTCTGATGGCGGTACAGCGACATTAGTAGATGGATTTGAGTATCTTTTGATTGAAACAAAGCCACAGATAACTAAAGTTGTTCCTAATTACGGCGGCAAAGGGACGCTTATATACATTTTTGGAAGCGACTTTTCACTGAAAGTTGGGGATAGCGAAGGGGCAAAAGCTTATATAGGAGATACTGTTCTTGAAAATGTGTATGTAATAAATGACACGACAATTACAGGAATAATACCTGACATGAGGTACTCTGGCCTTTACGATATAAAAGTTGTAAATCCTGATACTGCTCAAGCTGTGGCTCCCGAAAAGTTTCATTTCCTTGTACCAGAAAGTAGCCCAATAATAACTTCTGTATATCCGAACTTTGGTACAGTAAAGGGTGGTACTTCTATCTTGATTGAAGGAAGTGATTTTAGAAGTGGTGCAGAAGTATTTATAGGAGGCAACAAAGCCACAAACGTAACTGTAAGTCCTGATGGAAAGACGATAACTGCTACTACTCCTCCAGGAGTTCCTGGTAAAACTTATGTAACTGTTGTAAACTACGATGGTGGCAATTACACTTATGGACTTCATGAGGGGGAAAGCGGTTTTACATATGTTGTGCCCAACAGCCAGCCTGTCATTACAAAGATAGAACCTAATAGCGGCTCTACTTATGGAGGACAAGAAGTGACCATATATGGTCAAGACTTTAGAATTTCTAAAGACGAAAATGGAAATATACTAAAAGATGAAAACGGCAATCCAATAGGCCCAGAAGTGTATTTTGGAAATGTCAAAGCGGAGAAGGTCACTTATATTGATTATGGAACTTTAAAAGTTATTACACCTCCTAACTCTCCTGGGAAAGTCAGGGTAACTGTTGTAAACTATGATGCAGGACTTGGCTACCTTGAGAATGGATATACCTATATTCAATCTAAACCTCAGATTAAAGAAGTTATACCTCCAAAGTTTGACAAGGCTGGAGGAACTTATAGTATTATCATAGGAAGTGATTTTGCAGTTCCTGTATATGATAACGGCAAATTAGTAGTACCGGGTTCTTCTGTTTATATTGATGGAGCTTTAGTGCAGGATGTAAAAGTTGTAGACAGTACAATGATAAAATTTACTGCTCCTCCAGTGGACAAAGTAGGCATGAAGGAATTAAAGGTAGTAAATCCAGATGGAGGGACTGCTGTATTTAAAATAGAGTATGTATCTCCAAACTCACATCCTTTAATAACTTCTATAACTCCAAATAAGGGCAGTATTAATGGGGGCACTTATGTAACTATCAAGGGACAAGACTTTAGAGAAAAAGTTAAAGTGTATTTTGATGCTTATGAAGCGAAAGTAGTTGCGAATACCTCTTATACTATTACTGTAATCACTCCTGCCGCAGACCCGCAGAAAGACTTGGACCGTCTTGTAGATGTGACAGTGTTTAATATTGATGACGGAGGAAGTTATACTTTAAAGGAAGCATTTATGTATATCGCTACAGAGTCCAACCCGAAGATAACTTCTATTACTCCTAATACAGGGTCTACAAAAGGAGGAGAAACAGTAACCATAACAGGTAATGACTTTAGACAAGGAGCGAGGGTGTTTTTTGGAAATGTAGAAGCTTATAATGTAATTGTGAAAAGTTATAACACGATTGTCGTGACAACCCCAGGGCATGCAGAGGGGAAAGTAGATGTAATTGTGAGGAATCCTGATTATGCAAATGCTGTTTTGCCTCAAGGTTTTACCTATGTGCAAACAGTACCGGATAATCCAGTAGGCTTTTGGGCCGAATCAATAGCCGGTAACGACCATACATTATATTTACATTGGTCAGAGGCAAAAGGAGCAAAATACTATGAAATCTATGGTAAGACAGCTAATTCGGCAGATTACAAATTCATCGCTGCAACAGATAAATTGGAGTATTACGTGACAAATCTCTTGCCAAATACTACTTACTCCTTTGCCATGAGAGCTGTAAATGATTTGGGCCCCAGTAATTTTGTATACACTTACGCTACTACTGATACTTCTTCTAACAGCAAATATGACACTTCTGTTACAGGAGTAAAAAATGACACTACTTATGCAACAGCAAACGGCTCGCTGGTCATTACATTAGGAGATGATATTTTAAATACGACTACTTATAAAATTGATTTGACAGGCAACCAATATAAAAATATAAGCAAATGGGTTATAAACATACCATCTAAATATAAAAATAAGACTTTTACCAATATATGGCTTATAATTCCTGGATTTAATATAAAATTTACCCTTAACAGCCTCTACCTATCAGGAGATTATGACAGAATAACAATAAATAAGCTATCGGATAAGACTTATGACGAAATATCAAGAAATATGCCAAAAGGGTATAAGATATTATCTGACATTTATGACATGAGTTATGAAAAAATTGACGGAAACAAAACAAGTAATTATGCAGCTTTTTACAATAAAGTAAATGTAAATATAAATGTTGACAAAAATAGGCTTGGCAACAAAAATATAAGCTTTTCAAAGCTCATGTATATAACGGCTTACATGAGTAATGTACCAGATACGGGGCTGTCAGTAAACAATAATGGCATATCAAATATGATGGTAGATAGCACATCGAATAATGTACTAGGTGATATATCTTATCCAGGCAGGTTAGCTGTTATTTATTGAGGAGTGAGAAAGTTGAAAAAGATATTTACAATTTTACTTACAATAATTCTATTTGTTTTAAATAGTGTTTATACTTATGCTTCGGACAATCCTGTATATTACGGTACGGACAACGCGCAAAGCATCTATTACAATATGTCCTTCAAAGATATAAAAGATAGTTTTGCTAAAAATGATATAATGAAAATGACTGCTCTTTCAGTTATTAGAGGTGGAGGAAGTCAAAAATTTTATCCTAAAAGCTATTTAAAAAGAGAAGAGGCAATAGCATATATTGTACGACTAATGGGAATGGAAGAACAAGTACAAAAAACACCTATATCCCCCTCTACTGCAGTAGGGGGGAGTAACCCTCCTACTCAATATTCTAATCAGGCTGGGCAAAATAATGCTTCTTCTCAATCAGGTACCAAAGTAGATTCATGGGCACAAGGAATAATTGATGTGGCATCGAAAAATAATCTTTTGAGGAAAGAGGATATGGCTTTGGATTTTACAGCAAATGCAACACGAGAGGAAGTTGCTTATTGGATAGCAAAAGGATTGAATCTTGCGCCGATTTACGGAAAAGATTTACAAAAAGTTTATGCTTTTTCGGATGCTAAAAGTTTTAATACTGATTATATGCCATATATTGAAGCAGTTTTAAAAAGTGGAATAATGACAGGCTACAATGATAGTAAATTTGGACCTAAAGACAACATAACCAGAGAGCAGATGGCGTCAGTCTTGAATAGAGCTTTTAACTTAGGGTATAATTTAATGGGCTATTCAATAATAAATGCTACAGTGCAGGATATACTTTACGAAGAGGTTGCTGGGGAAAATAGTATAAAGAAAACTTTTGTTCTTCTCAATAATAAAGGGCAAAATGAGTATATTGTGGTTCAACGCACATATTCTTCAAAAGGAATAATTCATAATTCAGATTTTTTGACTATTAGCAATGGAGTTCCTTCTTTTTCTGATTCTATTGAAAAAGGGGATAATGTGAATTTTTATATAAGCGGTCAAAATGTGATATTTGCTGAAAAAAGCCCTGTATTTCAGAACACTTTGTACGGAGAGATAAAAGACATATCAGCTTCTAACATAACACTTACATCTGAATCAGGAGTTGAATATGTATTTTCTTATAACCCTAATACAAAAGTCTATATAAATGATTATCCTGCTTCTATAAAAGATTTACGATATGGTCAAATAGCTACAGTGTACCTTAATGGTAACACGGCTTATGCAATAAATGTTGATTATGAAGATTTGGGAAGTGGGAAAATCGATACAGGTTCAAGACAAGTAACAGGAAGCATAATGGCTATAGATAAACAAGATAATGGCATAAATATTAAATTAGACAATGGAAAGTTTTATTCTATTGCTTATGATGTGCCTGTTATAAAAAATGGAAATGCTGTGTCTTTGTCTTCAATAAAAGAGGGAGACTATGTAAATTTGTATTTTGATGACCCTTATACAAATGCACCCCTCAAGGTATTAATAGAAAATGGATATCACAAAGTCTACTATATCATAAGAGGAAATCTCGGAAGTTTATTGGCTTCCAACAATTCTATTTCAATAAACAATGTGGAAAAGTATTATCAAGGTACATGGCAAAGTGCAAATAATTTTGCTTATTATCCTTTAGATGAAGCTAAAATATATTACAATGGCTTTGAGGTCAGCAAAGAAGACCTTAAAAATTACAAAGGAAATCAAATATATGCTACAGTTGAGAAGCACTTTGGAACAGATTCAATTACGTTTATAAACATAACCCCAAGTTTTACAATGAGTTACAGTGGCATTGCAAATTTTGACAGTCAATCAATGATTCTTACATTAAATGATGGGAGGAAAGTAACTGTAAACGACGGCACAATTATTTTAAAAGATGGAAAGAAAATACCCTATACTTCACTTATAGGAAATAAACAAGTATATGTATCTTTTTCCCAGACGGATAGAAGCTTATATGCTAATTTCATCTCAGTAATTGATAGTGTATATCCAGAGTATTACTATGCAAAAGGTTTTATAACCAGTGCAACATCAAATTCTATCACTATTGGTAACTTATATACAAATTGGTGGTATCAAGCATATGGGTATTATGCTATACAAAACAATCAATGGAATATTGTAGGGGGCACAAAAACTTTCTATGTGGGAGATAAAACTTATATAGTTGACAATAGAGGTAAAGATTCAAAAGTTATTCCTTACACAGAGATTTTGGATGTAAAATATGGAAAATCTAAATACGCCTCTGCCCATGTGTATGTGGTATCACAAGGAGACAATGCTATTGCAATAAACATTATGAATTCAACGGGGCAAGAAAGAATCTCTACTGCTGAGGTTGCATCTATTGATGGTACCAAGTTAACTCTAAATAATGTAAATGATTGGAATGAATTAAATGGGGTTTGGAATCTGAATACCTCTCTTGATACAGTAGATGTATCAAAAGCGTTAATAATTAAAAATGGACAGGCAGTCAATATAAGTTCTATAAATCCGGGAGATTCACTCTATATTATAAGAAATGGGGCATCTGCTGTTATTGTAACGGTGAAGTAAGAAAAACATTGGGGGAATTGCAATGAAAAAAATCATAGGGTTAGTTATAATATTCACCCTTTTGATTCCTTTTCCTGTTCAGGTTTTTGCCAATGATGCAGGTTTTGAAGGTGGTATTGCCAATGAGCAAGAATACAAAGAAGTTTTATTTATAACAGGACAACCTATTATATTTAGTGGTGTTCTTAAAATTAATCAATCTGTAAGAGGTGATACTACTACAACAACATATAGGTACGACCTTACTTCCGAGTCAGGAGACAAACTCACACGTTCCCTTACTTTTGTTACTCAAGAAACAAAAAAACCTGAATACAACCAAAAGATTAGCCAGACTACTCTTAAGACATATACTGAAAACATAAAAATAGGGGGAAATACTTACACTTTAGACAGGAATAATGGATATATATACTCAGGTTCTGAAGTAAAAAGCATAAACCCTGGTGTAACTTACTATGCTGGTAACTATTCAGGCGTAAAATTATACAGGGTCAATGGCAATAAAGGGACTGTAAAAGTGACTATAGATGACAAAACAGTAGGATTTACTCATAAGTACGGAAGTGCTGATACACATCAAATAAATTATTTAATCGAAAGCACAATGGGGTCAAACGGAGAAGTAAAAAAATGGATTGGAGAGGCTCATGTAAATGTATCTTTTACTGATAAATCCAGTATTGAATATGTGGAAAATGACCCTCAATATATAAGCTTTAGGGGTGGATATCTTTTAAGGCGAAATAGCGGTGACATGATGAATTACTCTTATAATCTTCCAAAACTAGATGACAAAGGCAATGAAATGGGAAGAAACATAGGAAATGGAAGTTTGAAACTTGATGGTGTGTCATTCGAAGATAGATTGGTGGTCCCCCAGGTTAAAGACATAAATGGAACATGGGGAAAAGAGGATATTAAAAAATTAATGAGCATGGAAGTATTTCCTAATGACTCAGAATACTTTGGGCCTAAACTTCCCATATTGCGCTCAGACTTTACCGTTGCAGTTGGAAAAGCAATTGGATTAAAACCATATGAACCGCCAAAGAGTACGCTTTATTCAGCAAGAAACAAAAGCGCTATAGAAATTTCACCTTTTATTGATATATCTACTAATGATCCGAATTATGGATATATAAAAGCAGCCAGTGATGCAGGGCTTATCTCAGGCACTGCTCCAAATCAGTTCAGTCCTTCAAGGTCTCTTACTCGTGCCCAAGCGGCAGTGATATTTATAAGAGCTTTGGGGCTTGAGAACCTCGCACCTTCAGGAAATTTTGATACCGGTTTTTTAGATGACTATGCCATACCATTGTGGGCCAAAAGGAGTATTTACGTAGCGCGGGAGATAGGACTTATATCAGGCGATGAATACGGCAGGTTTAACCCTGATGGCTATGTTACGAGAGAAGAAGCTGCTTCAATGATTTCTAGGATGATAAACTTTATGATGAACGACCTTACTTTTGATTATGTAATGAGGATATTAAATTATCATAATTAATACAAAGGAGAAGTCTATTGTTTAGACTGTAGACAAACTTTCAAAAATATCCTATTTAAAAATTTTTGACTTTGTCAACAAGCTGACAAGGGAGAAATCCCTTGTTTTTTTGTAGACAGAGATTTTTTAGTTTGTAGGGGTGATAAGAGGCTTAATTAGATAAGAATAAATATATACATAAGGACATATATTTTATTTAGTAGTTCACAATTGGAGGTGAAAAATGAAATATGCCATTTATGGAATTTCTTTAATATTTTTTAGTTTAATAATTTTACCTTCTATAATAGTTTTTGGTTTTAATTCTCACAAAACTTCTTCAACACCCGCGAGTGATGTCAAGCTTATTGATGGAGGAAAGTTAGTAAAATTAGACAATTTAGGTAATACAGATTTGTACCATACGGTGAATGTTTTTATAACAAATCAAAACAAAATCCAGAAAATGAATTTAGAGGAATACGTAAAAGGAGTAGTTGCTGCAGAAATGCCTGCAGAATTTGAAATAGAAGCTTTAAAGGCACAAGTTGTTGCAGCGAGGACTTATGTGCTCTCAAAAGAAATAGCTTTGGGAGGAAAAGGCTGTGATTTACATCCGGGGGCTGATGTGTGCACTGATTCGGAACATTGCCAAGCATGGCAATCTGAGGGGGAGCTGAAGGAAAAATGGGGGAAAAATTTTGATAAATACTATGCAAAAATATCTCAAGCAGTAGAAGATACAGAAGGGCTTGTATTAGTTTACGATGATGCTTTAATTGTGCCAGCTTATCATGCTATAAGTGGAGGGAAAACAGAGAACTCTGAGGACGTATGGCAGAGCAAAATTCCCTATTTAAGAAGTGTGGTTTCTCCTGGTGAAGAGGCAGCATCAAAATATAAAACTACTGTTATAGTGTCAAAAGAAGAATTTATAAATAAATTAAAACAAAAAGAGCCTTCCTTGAGATTGGATAATAGCAATATTTTAAATCAAATAAAAGATGTAGAAAGAACACAAGTTGGGCACGTTAAAACTTTAAAAATAGGGAATATAACTTTTAATGGTAAAGATATAAAAGAAATTTTTAATTTAAATTCTACAAATTTTAGCTTTGAGGAACAAGGAAATAACATTGTAATAACTGTAATAGGTTATGGTCACGGAGTGGGAATGAGTCAATATGGAGCAAATGCAATGGCGAAACAAGGGAAAAAGTTTGACGAAATATTGAAATATTATTATACAGGGATAGAAATAGTAAAAATTGAAGATTTATTGAAAATACAGCACTGATAAAGTGCTGTTTTTTTGTATAAACAATTAAGTTAATGGTTAAAATACCATTTGGAGGTGAAAAATGTGAGAATAAACAGGGAAAATTTGATAAGATTTTTCGATAGAAAGGGTTTTTACATAGTATTATTTTTATCCATAGTAGTGATAGCCGCTACGTCAGTTTATGTTACTAATAATAATTTAAAAAAATTAGAAGAACTCAGAAAAGCACAACAAGAAGAAGTTAATTCAGCTATTGAAAGTGATTGGGGTTATGAAGAAGAACTAGCGCAAGGTCAGGAAGAAAAAGAACAGCAAAATAATTCTACAGCTGTTATCAGCCAACAACAAGAAAATAACGTATCTGACAAAAAAGAAAATTCTCAACCGGTAACAAAAAATAGTGACGAGGTTAAAAGTTCAGGGGAAAATGATAGTTTAACAAACAGCAAAGTAACAACTGTTATGGCAAGTACTACATCCACAATAAAAAAAGATAGTAATTTATCTTCTACGATGTTAGTTTTATTGAAGCCTGTAAAGGGAGACATAATATTAGAATTTGCTAAAGATAAGCTTGTATTTTCAAAAACCCTTCAAGAATGGACAACTCATAAAGGTGTAGATATTGGATCAAACTTAGGAGAACCTGTATTGTCAGCTATGGATGGAATTGTGACAAAGGTATATAAAGATCCAAAATTAGGGAATACTGTTGTTATAAAAAATGGAAAATGGGAAACACGGTATGCAAATTTAGGCGATGAGATTTTAGCAAAGGAACAAGAAAAAATAGTAAGAGGACAGCAAATAGGGGAAATAGGAGAATCAGCAAAGTTTGAAGTTGGGGAAGGACCCCACTTGCATTTTGAACTTTTAGAAAATGGAATACCTGTTGATCCAATAGCATATTTTAAATAAGAATACCTGTTTAAAAAAGACTTGAATACATCCCGTATTCAAGTCTTTTTTGTTTTTATAAATATTCTAATGGCTTTGTTTTGGCATATACATATTAATGAGATTTGAAAAATTTAAAGGGGGTTTTGGTTTTGAAAGATTACATAGAAGAGAGAACACTAGAAATATCAAAATATATAGTACAACACAAAGCAACTGTAAGAGAAGCTGCGAAGGTTTTTGGAGTTAGCAAAAGCACAGTTCACAAAGATGTGACAGAAAGGCTTCCAGATATAAACTTTGAATTATATAAAGAAGTGAGAGAGATTCTAAGCAAAAATAAAGCGGAAAGGCATATAAGAGGAGGAAAGGCAACTAAAATAAAATATCAAAAAACGAACAATAAATTTTGAGAAAATAAAAGAGGATTTTGTAAATTTGTAGCGAATTAATAAATTGATAATAAATTAAACATTTCGGCATCAATGTCGATAATTTAAGTGGATGCCATTTTTGCCGAAATACATAAGAAAGGTGTGTTTGGATGTTTGCGATCTCTAAGGATATCGGAATTGACCTTGGCACGGCATCTGTCCTGGTCTACATCAAAGGGGAAGGAATTGTTTTAAAAGAACCATCAGTTGTAGCAATTGATAGAAATACTAATAAAATTCTTGCGGTTGGCGAAGAAGCACAAAGAATGGTAGGCAGGACGCCAGGGAATATATTAGCCATGAAGCCTATGAGGGCGGGAGTAATTTCTGACTATGACGTTACAGAGAAAATGCTTAGGTATTTTATAAACAAAGCCTGCGGGGGAAGGTTTTTATTAAGACCCAAAATAATGATTTGTATTCCAAGTGGCGTAACACAGGTAGAAAAAAGAGCTGTCATTGATGCAGCATTACAAGCAGGAGCGCGAAAAGCTTATCTAATCGAAGAACCTATTGCGGCAGCTATAGGAGCAGGATTAGATATATCACAGCCTAGTGGAAATATGATTGTAGATATTGGGGGAGGCACCACTGACATAGCCGTAATTTCTTTGGGGAGTTCAGTGGTGTCTAAAAATATTAAAGTAGCGGGGGACAATTTTGATGAAGCAATTATCCGTTACATGAGGAAAAAGTATCACATCATAATAGGAGAAAGAATGGCAGAAGAAATAAAAATAAATATAGGTACTGCCTATTTTGATGGCAAAGAAGAGAAGATGATAGTAAAAGGAAGAAGCTTAATATCTGGTTTGCCTCAGAATGTAGAAGTGACTTCCAGTGAAATATGTGAAGCATTAAAAGAGCCTCTTGAAGAAATTGTTGAAGCTGTCCACAGTGTATTAGAAAAAACACCTCCTGAATTAGCAGCGGACATAAGTGACAAAGGGATAGTACTGACGGGGGGCGGAGCATTGCTAAAAGGAATGGACAGGCTTTTAAGGGAAAGGATGAATACACCTGTTTATATTGCAAATGACCCTATAAGTTGTGTGGCTTTAGGTACGGGGAAAGCATTGGATTCTCTTGAATTATTAGAAAAATCAGAAACTATAATAGACGTATACAAAATCAATAAGTAAGAAGGTGATTTTATGTTAAGAGGGCTTTACACTGCCTCTTCGGGGATGATTACCCAAACTAAGATAATGGATGTTTTGGCGAATAATCTTGCAAATGTTAATACAGTAGGATATAAAAAAGATGTGGTAGTTACTTCCTCTTTCCCAAATTTTGAAGTAACAAGACATGGGGGCGATAACACACCGCCTAACGGGAAAATTGGAAGAATGGATTACGGCGTGTTAGTTGACACTTTTTATACAAATTTTGGAGAAGGTGCTTTTTCTCAAACAAATGGTAAGTTAGACTTTGCGATAGATGGCAATGGGTTTTTTGTGGTAAATACCCCTAATGGTCAAAGGTATACAAGGGATGGCTCTTTTACTTTATCCAAAGATGGGTATTTAGTCACACAAGAGGGATATATTGTAGAAGGGGAAAATGGGCCTATACAGTTAGCACAAGGAGACATTTCTGTTGATGAGATGGGCAATATTATAAACAATGGTCAATTGGTGGACAGGCTTAGAATTGTGGATCTTGATAATTATGATGGTTTAAGAAAAGAGGGCAATAATTTATTTTTTATAGATAACAGTGCCAATGTACAACTTATTCCTGCAACAGGGAAAATAAAGCAAGGCTTTTTAGAACAGTCAAATGTGAATTCTGTTAAAGAAATGGTAAATATGATAAGCGTGATGAGAAATTATGAATCAAATCAGAAGGTTGCAATTGTTTTTGATGAGACTCTTGGAAAAGCTGTCAACGAAGTTGGAAAAGTATAAGGAGGATGAAAATTATGATGAGGGCATTGTGGTCTGCGGCAACTGGCATGACTGCTCAGCAACTTAACGTAGATGTTATTGCGAATAATCTTGCGAATGTAAATACTACTGCTTTTAAAAGAGATAGGGCCGAATTTAAAGATTTAATATATCAAACTTTACAAAGAGAAAACGTATATGGTGGACAAGGTAAACCTGTCAATATGCAAGTAGGGGTAGGCGTAAGACCCTCAGCAATTGTAAAAGATTTTACAGAAGGAAGCCTCCAGCAGACAGAGAATCCTTTGGATTTGGCATTGGATGGAGAAGGCTTTTTTGCTGTGTTAGGACCGGATGACAAAGTTTATTACACGAGGGATGGAAGTTTTAAATTAAGTGCTGACGGTAATACTTTAATGCTTGTAACTGCTGACGGCTATCCTGTATTAGATGACAGCGGCAATCCCATAGTTTTTGACAGCACTGAAAAAGATATATCAGTATCGCCGATGGGTGTAATAAGCGTAAAAAATCCTGATGGAACTACTCAAGAAGTAGCTACTTTAGGAATCTATAATTTTGTCAATCCTCAGGGACTTTTAAGTGTGGGTAGTAATCTCTATGAGCCGACAGAAGCCTCAGGGCAGCCTGGTACAAGAGATGACTTTCAAGGAAGAATGGGCAAAGTCATGCAAGGATTTTTAGAAACCTCAAATGTCCAAGTTGTAAAGGAAATGGTGGACATGATTGCCGCACAAAGAGCTTATGAAATAAATTCAAAAGCTATACAAACAGCTGATGAAATGCTGGGACTTGCAAATAATCTGAGAAGATAATTTATTGAAAGGGATGACCTTGCATGGAAATAAATCCTATAAATAACAGCGACATAAATAAATTTCAAATTGATTTACAAAAAGATGGAAGTGATTTTGAACGAATAATACAACAGGCGATAAAAGACAAAGACAGTAAAAAGCTTAAAGAAGCATGTCAGCAATTAGAGGCAACTTTTATAGGGCTTATGTTAAATGAGATGATAAAGACAATTCCAGAAGACCCATTAACGGGAGATAGCCTAGCAAATGATATTTTTACTTCTATGTTATATGATAAATATGCTGAAATGTTGGCTCAAAATGGATCTTTTGGACTGGCTGACCAAATATATAATCAACTTTCTAAGAAAGTGTAAAAGGGCGCTTGCCCTTTTTATTTTTCATTTTTTTGTGATATAATCAATGATAAGCCACTGTTTTGTCATATCTTCAAATTCTGCTAAAAAGAGGTGAAGAATAGAGTGGAAAATAAAGGTATAAGAAAAATTCTTCCTCATAGATATCCTTTTTTATTAGTGGATAGAATAATAGAAATTGAAGAAGGTAAAAAAGCTGTTGGAATAAAAAATGTGACCGCTAATGAACCTTTTTTTCAAGGGCATTTTCCAGACAATCCTATAATGCCAGGAGTTCTTATTGTTGAGGCATTGGCACAAGTAGCCGGGATTGCTGTTATGAATATAGAAGAGTTTAAAGGTAAATTAGGGCTTTTTACAGGTATTGATAAATGTCGCTTCAAAAAAGTGGTAAGGCCCGGTGATCAACTTGTTTTAGAGGTTTTAATAGATTCTATAAAGATGGGGCTTGTAAAAGCGAAAGGTGTTGCAAAAGTTGGAGATGAAGTTGTAGCTACTGCAGAGCTTATGTTTATAATGACTGAAGAAAATTAAGGAGTTGTATGTATGTCGACGGCTAAAAAAACTGTAAAAGCGGCTAGCGTCATAATGATAATAACTCTACTGAGTAAAATATTTGGATTTTTGAGAGACATGGCTTTAGCTTCCCAATTTGGTACATCTGTTTCCATGGATGCATATAATATGGCGACTGTCATACCTATGATACTTTTTGCAGCAGTAACTGCTTCAATAGCTACTACTGTTGTGCCGATATTTACCGAATATTTACAAAGAGAAGGAAAACAAAAAGCTTTTGATTTTATAAATAACCTTTTAGGTGTGGTATTAATTGCGACAGTAGTTTTAACTTTCTTGGGTTTTATATTTGCACCTTATCTTGTAAAATTTGTAGCGCCAGCTTTTACAGGGGAAAAATTTGAGTTGACAGTAAAACTTACGACTATATTATTACCTACAATGGTGTTAATAGCTGCGTCTAATATTTTCACTGGTGCTCTTCAGGCTATGGAACATTTTACTGTTCCTGCTATGATAGGTATACCTTACAATATTATCGTAATAACAGTAGCAACTTTATATGGGAGCAAATTTGGGATTACGATAGTAGCTTATTCTATAATTATTGCTACTTTCATACAAGCATTAATGCAATTACCTGTTTTATACAAATTAGGTTATAAATTAAAATTAAGAGTGAATTTTAAAGATGAAGGAGTAAAAAGGGTCATTTTATTGTCAATGCCTGTACTTATGGGGACAGGGATACAGACTATAAATGTTTATGTGGATAGAGTGATAGCTTCTTTTTTGCCTGATGGGAGTATTGCAGCATTGAATTATGCCAATAGGCTTAACATGTTTGCATTGGGGATTTTTTCAACAGCAATTGCAACTGTTATATACCCTGTTTTATCAAAACATTCAGTTGCTGACGACAAAGAAGGCTTTCTAAAGAGTTTAAATTTTGCGGTAAGTGGTATTTTATACGTATTAATACCTGTATCAGTTGGTGCAATGGTCCTCCGAGTGCCTATAATAAAGGTATTATTCCAAAGAGGAGCTTTTGATGAGAGGTCGACATATCTTACCTCAATTGCCCTTTTTTATTTTTCCATAGGGATGACTGCGTATGGCCTTAGAGATGTCTTAAGTAGAAGTTTTTACTCTATGAAAGATACTAAAACTCCTATGATAAATGGTGCTATAGCTGTATTACTAAATATTGCACTTAATTTAATTTTGGTTAGGTATTTAAAATTAGGTGGACTTGCACTTTCTACTTCTATTGCAGCCATATTTGCTACTTTTCTTTTATTTATTTCTTTAAAAAGAAAACTTGGGGGAATAGGCGGGAAATACATGTTTATGAGTTTTATAAAGGCAATGTTTGCAGCAATTGTAATGGGGGTGATAGTGCATTTTATGTATAATAATTTAATTGTTAAGATGCCATCAGATAAAAAAATTTATGAGGTTATAGTCCTGTTTATAACTATATTAGTGGGAGCTATAATTTACTCTACTATTGTATTGGTTACTGATAAATCTGCTTTTTCTTATCTCAAAAAAGGCATAAAATTTCTAAATTCTAAACTTGTACGAAATTAATTTTGTAAATGAGGTGATATTGTGAAATCAAAAGTATATTTTTACAATCTTAGGGCAAACAAAGCTAGCAGCAGTTTGTCCTCCAAAGTAGCGAGAATTTTTGATGTAGCGGGTTTTAAAAACATTATTGATAAAAATGATTTGATAGCTATTAAAATTCACTTTGGAGAAAAGGGAAACAACGCCTACATAAACCCTATATATGTAAGAAAAGTGGTTGACAAAATTAAAAGTTATGGGGGAAAACCTTTTTTGACAGATACAAATACTCTTTACAAAGGCAGTCGTTCAAATGCAGTTGACCATTTGGTGACAGCGATTGAAAATGGTTTCGCATATGCTGTTGTGAACGCACCAATAATAATTGCTGACGGTATTTTAAGCAAAGATTCTGTAGAAGTGAAAATTGATAAAAAGCATTTTGACACTGTAAAGATTGCTTCAAATATTTTCTTTGCAAACTCAATGATTGTGATGTCACACTTTAAAGGTCATGAATTGGCTGGCTTTGGAGGAGCTATCAAAAACTTAGCTATGGGGTGTGCACCTGCAGCAGGAAAACAACAGCAGCATTCAACAGTCCAGCCTGTGGTAGGAAAGGGATGTACCGCCTGTCAGATGTGTATAAGGAATTGTCCTGTAAATGCCATATCTTTGGTCAATGGCTCAGCTTATATTGACCCTTCTATATGTATAGGGTGTGGAGAATGCGTGTCCATTTGTCAATATGGCGTCATAAAGCCTCAATGGGGAACTGATATGGATGCTTTTGTAGAGAGAATGACGGAATACGCATATGGCGCTTATTCTACAAAAAAAGGCAAAATTGCGTTTATAAATTTTGTCATGAATGTCACACCACTTTGCGATTGTACCCCTTGGAGTGATGCTCCTATTGTCCCTGACATAGGAATATTGGCTTCCTTTGACCCTGTTGCCATAGACCAGGCAAGCTATGACCTTGTGAATCAGCAATTTGGCCACAAAAGCACAGCTTTAGAAGAAGCAGGATACGGCATGAATCCTGGAGAGGACAAGTTTAAAGCTTTGCACCCTGAAACAAAAGGAGAACTACAATTAAAATACGGCGAAGAAATTGGCTTGGGTACAAGAAATTATGAACTTATTGAACTAAAATAGCAGGTTAATCCTGCTATTTTTTAATAATTTTTAGTGACTTATGAGAACGTTTATAGTATTATATAATAAAAGATGGGTGGGGAGGGGGGTTTATGGAAAAATATTTTGTTCTTGCTTCTATTATAGCAGTAATTACCTTTGTGCTATTTTTAATAGCCTCGGTCCTTTTTGTGCAATGGACAAATAAACTTTTCGGAATTGAAGAAAATAAAAAAGAAAAAGAGAAAAGGAAAGATGAGTTACACAGTTGATAAAGGAGTGATACTTTGGAAATAGGCTTTAAAAGGAATGAGGTAAAAGGAGTAGTTTTTTACACAATACCTTCTTTTGAAAGGACGGGGCTTGTCAAACACCTTTTTACTACTCGGATTGGCGGTGTAAGCAAAGGAAAATACGCTTCCTTGAATTTAAGCTTAAAAAGATATGACACTAAAGAGGAAGTCTATGAAAATTTTAAAATAATATGTGATATTGGCGGTTTTTCATATGAAGATATGGTTTTTTCAGACCAAGTTCATGGTGATGTTATAAAAAAGGTGACTTACGAAGATAAAGGCAAAAACTTTGGTGGAAGTGATATCCCTGGTGTAGATGCCCTTATGACTAATGAAAGAGGCATTCCTCTTGTTACATTTTATGCCGACTGTGTGCCTTTGTTTTTCTTAGACCCTGTCAAAAAAGTTATTGCCCTTGCACACGCAGGATGGAGAGGCACAGTGGCCTACATTGGGCCTAAAACAGTTAATGCCATGAAAGAAGAATACGGCTCAAATCCCAAAGATATACTTGTAGGGATAGGCCCTTCTATATACAAATGTTGCTATGAAATAGGTGATGATGTTGCGAATAAAATTAAAGGTGTTATTGATGAGTGGGAAAAAGTTCTTGTGAAAAAGGCGGAGGGCAAATGGATGCTGGATTTACAGCTTACCAACTACATTGAACTTATAAATACTGGCATACCGGATGAAAACATTACAGTAAGCCAAATGTGCACCCATTGCAATAGTGAATTTTATTCCTATAGAAGAGACAAAGGCATGACAGGCAGTATGGCAGCTTTTATGGAACTTAAGTAGTTTTTCTTTTATGATATTTGTTCTAATATATAAGTTAAAGAAATGGTTATTTATGTTTTTTGCATATTGACTATTTCTATATTGGATAATATAATTAAATTGAATAATATGATAATATAGTAAATAAAAATAGTGAAAGAGGTGGTAAGAATGAGAGTAAATGCTACAGAATTCAAAACAAGAGTTGGTAAATATTTAGAATTAGTTGATAAAGAAGAAATTATTATAACGAAAAATGGACGTGAAGTTGCAAAACTTATTCCAGCAAAAAAAGAAGGTACTCCAAATGCAGATTTTTTGTATGGAATTTTATCTGACTATCCTAACAAAAATATATCTGCTGAGCAAATACGGGAAGAAAGAATAAGAAATAAATACAATTAAAGGGGAGGAAAGATTACCCGTTAAATAACAATATGGGTATAATAGGTTAAATGATGAAAGTGTTAATTGATACTAACGTTATTCTTGATGTTTTATTAAAAAGAACTCCCTTTGACGTAGATGCTTATAACATATTAAAATTAGCGGAAGAAAAAAAGATAAATGCTTATTTAGCTGCTTTTTCAATTACGGATATATATTATTTCATAAATAAAAACCTTTCTCACAATGAAAGCATAAAAGCATTAGAAGCTTTGTTAAGTATAGTAGAAGTAGTGAGTATAACAAAACATGATATAAAGAAAGCAATGAATTTTAAGGAGTTTAGAGATTTAGAAGATGCTTTACAAATGCAATGTTTGAAAAAGTTAAAGGGTGATTTGATTATTACAAGAGATGAGGAATTCCAAAAAATAACTAATAAAGCAATATCACCAAAAGATTTTTTATCCAATGAGAGCTTAAATTAAAAACTAATACAAATACTACCATACTTTTTATGCCATAAGACCTATTAAGGTCTTTTTTGTTTTATTTAAAAATGTTTGTTCACAACTTATGCAATTTACTAAATATTCTGCTACAATTCATGCCATATTTATGGTATATTTTTTGCATAATATACATTGAAGGGAGGCTTGTCACTATGATTGAAAGGATTTTTGAAATTATACAAAAAGAGGATAAAAAGAATCCTTTAACAGATGACCAAATAGCCGCAATTCTCAATATTAAAAGAGAAGATGTGACACAATTTAGACTGAAAAATAATATTCCTGACTCAAGAGAAAGAAGAAAACCTTACCTTTTAGAAGATGCCAAAAAAATAATTTCAAAGGACCCAAATATTTCAGATAGAAATTTGACAAAACAATTAAATAATTTGGGATATAATATTTCCCGCTTTGTAGCTACACAGATAAAAAAGGAAATTTTAAAAGATAAAATTGCAGATAATTTAGCGCAACAAAGTACTATTAAAAACGATAATGTAAATTTTGAAACTCCCAAAACAGCTAAAAACTTACTCTCATTTAAAGAGATTATTGGAAGCGAAGAAAGCCTTAAAGTGCAGATAAGCCTTGCAAAAGCAGCAGTCCTTTATCCTCCTCATGGTCTTCATACTTTGATAGTAGGTCCCCCTGGAGCAGGAAAAAGCCAGCTTGCTGAAGCTATGTACAATTTTGCAGTAGAATCAGGCCGCTTTAGGAAAGGTGCTCCTTTTGTCGTGTTTAACTGCGCCGATTATGCAGATAATCCACAACTTCTAATGGCACAGCTCTTTGGGTACGTCAGAGGAGCTTTTACAGGAGCTGATACAGAAAAAAGGGGTTTGGTAGAAAAGGCGAACGGGGGGATACTCTTTTTAGATGAAGTTCACAGGCTTCCCAGTGAAGGGCAAGAAATACTCTTTTATCTTTTAGATAAAGGCAAATTTAGAAGATTAGGGGAAACAGAGAACACGAGAGAGGCACAAATTATGCTCATTGCTGCTACCACTGAAAATCCAGAATCGGCACTTCTTTTGACTTTTAGAAGAAGAATTCCTGTTTTAATTGAACTTCCATCTCTTTCAGAAAGACCTCCGCATGAAAGGTATGAAATAATTTACAACTTTTTTACAAAAGAGTCTGTGCGCCTTAGTAAGACTATTGTGATTAAAAAAGAGGCTTTAAGGGCTTTGATGCTATATGAGTGCCCGGGAAACTTGGGGCAATTGCGGAGTGATATACAGGTTGCCTGTGCAAAAAGCTTTCTAGCATCACTTGGTAGCAAAAGCTCTTCTTTAATTGTGGATGTTTCTGACCTTCCAAATCACGTCAAAATGGGCCTCTTTAGACTGAATAAAAGAGATCCTGAAATAGAAAGGTATCTAGGAGAGGACCTTGTCGTCTATCCTGACAAGAAGGTAAAAATATTTCCAAAAGAAGACAGGTATATGCTTCCTGACGAAATATACCAATTTATAGAAGAAAGGTTTATTGACTTAAAAAGACAGGGGCTTACAAAAGAAGAAATAGATAAAATTCTAAGCAAGGAAATGGAGATAGAGCTTAAAAAATTTGCTGCAAGTGTTAAAACCAGCATTTCAATTTCAAAGAAAGAGCTTGTAAATGTAGTAGGAGAAAAGATTGTGAATGCAGTTGAAAAAGCCTATGAAATTGCAAGGAGAAGCTTTAAAAATTTGGAAGACAATCTCTTTTACTCTCTTGCTATTCACTTAAGTGCTACGTATGAAAGGATATTGAGAGGCAAGCCCATCTTTAATCCTCAACTGGAGAACATAATCAGAGAATACCCTTTGGAGTATTCCACAGCTAAGATTATGGCTAAAGAAATAAATAAAGAGCTTGGAATTGAGCTTCCCGAGGAAGAGATAGGGTTTATAGCTATGTACTTAAAGACTTTTTCAGGAGAAAAGCCAGCAGAAGAGGGAAGAGTGGGCGTAATTGTTCTAACTCACGGGCATGTGGCAAGCAGTATGGCAGAGGTGGCAAATAAGCTTTTGGGAGTGAATCATGCTATAGGAATTGATATGGCATTAGATGAAAAACCTGAAAAAGTTCTTGAGAGGACAATTGAGGTTGTAAAAAGAATAGATGAAGGTAAAGGCTCTATTATACTAGTAGATATGGGTTCTCTTGTAACCTTTGGTGAAATTATAACTAAAAGAACTGGAATACCTACGAGAGTTGTAGCAAGAGTGGATACTGTGATGGTGTTAGAGGCAGTGAGAAGAGCTATTATACCTGAGACTACTTTGGATGAAATAGCAGATGCTATAGACAGTGAAAAGTCATATGTAGGGAAGGTAGAAACGCTTTTTGACAAAAAGCCTTCCAAAGCTATTGTGACAGTATGCATAACTGGAGAAGGTACAGCCCTTAAAATAAAAAAGTACATTGAAGATTTGATTCCAGAACTTAAAGAAAATTACAAAGTAATTCCTGTTGGCATGCTAAGGCAGGAGGACATAGCAAAAGAGATAGAAAAAATAAGAAAAGAAAATGATGTGGCAGCATTTGTAGGTACAATAAATCCCGGCATAGAAAGTATACCCTTCATATCTGTAGAAGAAGTTTTAAAAGGAGATGGGGTAGAAAAGATAAAGAAGATAATAGGGCTTAAAAAGGAAAATCCGCTAAAAGAGGTAATTGACGAGGAGCTAATTTTCTTAGATGTAGATGCTTTTGTCAAAAGCGACGTGATAGATCTGTTGGCAGAAAAGCTATATGAAAAAGGATATGTGGATGACAGGTTTTTATTAAGCGTATATAAAAGGGAAGCTATGGGAGCTACTATTTTAAACGATGGAATAGCTATACCCCACGGTTACCCAGAACATGTCATAAAACCAGCCATAGCTATTGCAAAATTGAAAGAGCCTATATATTGGGAAAAGGACCTTATGGCAGATTTAGTATTTATGATAGCGTTGAAAGAGGAGTCGAAAGAGTATTTTATGTATCTATATCATGTTTTAACAGATCAAAATAGCATAAATAAATTGAAGGGGGCGCGAAATCCTGATGAAGTAAGAGAGAGTCTTACGCGTTAGTACAATACATGTCAAAAAGATGGCATAATTCTTGCTATATAAAATTTGCGAGGTAATGAGGAGGTTGTATTTGATGAAGCTTACAGAGTTTTTTCACAAAGAATTGATTGTTACTAATTTACAGGCCAATAACAAAGAAGAGGTTTTTGAGGTTCTCTTTAATAAATTGTTAGAGAATGGGTACGTAAAAGAAAGTTTTTTAGAGGGGATAAAAACTCGAGAGAAAAATTTTCCTACAGGGCTTCTTTTAAATGGCAATAATGTTGCTATTCCCCATACAGATCCAGAACATGTTTTAAAACCTGCAATTGCAGTAGCTACTCTCTCCAAGCCAGTGGTATTCAAAAATATGGCTAATCCTCAAGAAGATGTAAATGTAAATATAGTATTTATGATAGCTCTAAATGCAGCTCACAGCCAGGTAGAGCTATTACAACGACTTGTTGAAATGATTCAAAATGGAAGCTTACTTGAGGAAATTTTAAAAGCGAAAGGTGGTGATGAGGTTATAAAAATAATAGAGAGTTATCACACATTAAAAGGAGTGAGAAAATGGTTAGTATGAGAAAAAAGACAATATTAGTGGCATGCGGAACAGGGATTGCGACTTCTACGGTGGTAACAGAAAAAATATTGGAAGCTGCAAAAAAGGAGAACTTGGATGTAAATATCATACAGTGTAAAGTATCTGAGATAAAAAGTTACGCAGAGGATGCAGATTTTATAGTCACTACGACAATACTAAAAGACAGTTTTGGGAAAAAAAGTATAAATGCACTTCCTCTTATAACAGGTATAGGGGAAGGACAAGTTTTAAAAGAAATTATTGAAGAAATAAAGAAGTGAGGTGTAATGTATGAGTATTATCAAATATATCTTGGATTTGGGAGCAACAGTAATGCTTCCAATAATAATTTTCTTACTGGCCCTTATATTAGGAGAAAAACCAGGTAGAGCTTTCAGATCAGCACTTACTATAGGAATAGGTTTTGTGGGGATAAATCTAGTAATTGGATTACTCGTTAATAACCTTGGTCCTGCGGCTCAAGCAATGGTAGAGCATATGGGAGTTCATCTTAACGTAATAGACGTCGGTTGGCCTGCTTCGGCAGCAATTGCTTTTGCCTCAAAAGTAGGAGCTTTTGTTATTCCTATAGGCCTTTTAGTAAATATAATAATGCTTGCTACTAGACTTACAAAAACTGTAAACGTAGACTTGTGGAATTATTGGCATTTTGCATTCACTGGGGCTTTAGTGACAGCTGCTACAGGAAGCCTAACATGGGGATTGGTTGCAGCAGCAATAAATGCCGCGGTTGTTTTATTGCTAGCCGACTGGACAGCAAAAATGGTACAGGATTTCTATGGGTTACCAGGTATATCACTTCCACACGGATTCTCTGCGGCTTATGTTCCAATAGCCATTCCTCTTAATAAACTCATAGACAAAATCCCAGTTATAAACAAAATTGAAGCGGATACAGATACAATAAACAAAAGATTCGGCGTTTTTGGTGAACCTATTGTGATAGGATTAATTTTGGGTGTTGTTCTAGGTATATTGGCAAAATACGATGTGAAAGGAATTTTAAACTTGGGCATTTCAATGGCTGCTGTAATGCTTTTATTGCCCAGGATGGTGCGAATTTTAATGGAAGGATTAATTCCTATCTCTGAAGCAGCAAAAGCCTTTATGCAAAAGAGATTCCAAGGCAGAGAATTTTACATTGGACTTGATTCTGCAATAGCTGTTGGACACCCTGCTGCAATAGCCACAGCATTGGTATTAGTACCTATAACTATACTTCTTGCAATAATATTGCCTGGCAACCATGTTTTGCCTTTTGGTGATTTAGCTACAATTCCTTTTATGGTAGTTATGGTTGTACCGGTAACTAAGGGAAATGTCTTTAGGTCTATATTGATTGGTACAATAGTTATTGGAGTAGGATTGTGGATTGCAACAGATGTAGCTCCTTTGTTTACTCAGGTTGCTGCAGAAGCTGCCTTTAAGTTCCCAACTGGCGCTACAGAAATATCTAGCATATGCGACGGTGCTAATCCTTTGACATGGGTGATTTTGCAGATAATGAGGCTATTTTAAAAAATGGGAGGGCTTCCTCCCATTTAATTTTCAATTAAATAGTGAGCTACTTCTATATCTGTGACAAGTATATCTATCCATTTTCCTACCAAAGCAGCTTTTACAATTTCTTTTTTATGAAGGCCACCTGCTACACCCATCATGATTCTGGCACTTTTACGTATTTTAGATAAATTGCCTGCAATTAATCGTTCGTGGATGGGGTGAGATACTATTCTGCCACTTGCATCAATAAAGTGCAGGGCAATGTCTCCTATTGCTCCTACTTTTTCTAGATCTTTTATTTCATCGACAGTGATGTAGTTGTATTCCAGAATTGTAGAATTCCATAGGCTTCCTAAGCCTACCAAAGCTATATCTATATTTTCACTTTTCTCAATTACTTGACTTACAAGTGGATTTTTTAAAAAGACTTCTTTTTCATGTTTATTGCTTGCAAAAGCAGGAGCGTGTAGTAACAGACATTTCCCGTTTATTGCAGAAGATATCTGCATGGCAATGTGGTTACTAAGGAGAGATGGAGTATGTCCCATTCCACCTATTAAAGGTACTACTGTAGTATCAGGGTAGTAAATAGGTATTAAGTGGTTTGCAAGTGCTGAAAGAGTTTTACCCCAGGACACGCCTATTACGTCATTAGGTTCTAGTATGGAAATAAAGTAGTGGGAAGCTGCTTTTCCAAGTTCCACAATATCAGCATCCGATATAACAGCTTTTTTAATCACTTTTACGCCTTTTAATCTGTATTTTTTCTGGATTTCTTCTTCAAGTTCTTTTACCCCAGATGTAGATGTTAGGACCTCTACTCTAACAAGGCCTAATTCTTCTGCCTTTTTTAAAAGTTTTGAAACCCATGGCCGAGAAATTTGTAGCTTATCAGCTATTTGCTGCTGTGTTAGACCATAAGTATAATACAATTCTGCTACCAAACTTATTTTTTGAAAAAGATGTAAATCTTTGTCCATTTTCATTGTTTTCATCACCGTTTAATTTTGTTTAATTTGCTCTCATTAATCTTATCACAGTCAAGTAATTATTACAAGATATTGTCTATCTTTTGCTTGACTTTTTAAAGAAGATAAGTTAAACTGAATAATAAGGAGCACGATTGATATTAATAGGAACATTTGTTACTAAATTTATGGAGGGCAAAAATGAAGATTTCTGGTGTTTAAATGATGTGGATTATTTGTTGTTCATGAGTGTAGAACCCGGGTTTGGGGGACAGAATTTTGAAACTTTTACTGTAGATAAAATAAAATTAGCAAAAACTCAATTGAAAGAAATGAGACTTTCTATTCCCATAGGAGTAGATGGGGGAGTAAATTTAGGCAATATAAACTTACTGAGAGAAGTGGGGGTAGATATTGTAGTGGTAGGGAGTGCACTATTTCTAAATGAAAACAAAGAAAGATTTATTTTCCAGATAAAAGGAGGTTAAGAAATGATCGTATCTCATAAAGATAAAAAAACACCTGCTTATATACCCTCTAATGCCCTTCATCAGTTTGTAAACATGGGAGAAGAGGTACTTGAGCTTATATGCATAGTGCCAGAAGAAGGAGAAAGTGAAATTAAAAGGAGGTAGAGTTAATATGGAACTTTCAAAAGAAAAATTGTTGTGGATGTACAAAAAAATGGTTCAAATAAGGCAGTTTGAGCTAAAGACAGATGAGCTTTATAAGAAAAACATGATATGGGGGACATACCACTTGTATGTGGGAGAAGAAGCTACTGCAGTTGGAGCTTGTGCAGCATTAGAACCAACGGATTATATAACGAGTACTCATAGAGGACATGGGCATACAATAGCAAAAGGTGCGGATTTGAAGAGGATGATGGCAGAGCTTCTTGGCAAAGAGACGGGGTATTGCAAAGGGAGAGGAGGGTCAATGCACATAGCAGATATTTCTACAGGTCATTTGGGTGCGAATGGAATTGTAGCTGGAGGAATTCCCATAGCTACAGGTGCAGCTTTAGCCTCTAAATTAAGAGAAGATGGTAAAGTGACATTGTGCTTTTTTGGTGACGGTGCAGCAAACACAGGTACGTTTAATGAATCTCTAAATATGGCAGGAATATGGAAATTGCCGGTTGTGTACTTCTGCGAAAATAATCAATATGCCATGTCTGCACCAGTAAATAAATTTACTGCTGTAAAAAATATTGCTGACAGAGCAGCATCTTACAATATGCCTGGTGTAATAGTAGATGGGAATGATGTGTTAGAGGTATACAAAGCGGTAAAAGAAGCAGTAGACAGAGCAAGGAAGGGTGAAGGGCCTACACTTATAGAAGCAAAGACTTATAGATGGTTTGGACATTCTAAGAGTGATCCTAGAGTATATAGGACTAGAGAAGAAGAAGAGGAATGGAAGAAAAAAGATCCTATAAAGAGATTTGCAGAAAAACTGCTTTCAGAAGGAGTGGCAACAGAAGAGGAATTAAAGAAAATAGACGAAGAGGTTGTAAAAGAGATAGAAGAGGCCTATCAATTTGCAGTAGAAAGTCCCGAACCCAAGGTAGAAGATTTGGCAAAATACGTTTATGCAGAGGAGGGAGAGTAAAGATGGCAGAAAAGCTCTATATAGAAGCGCTGGCAGAAGCAATAAAAGAAGAGTTTGAAAGAGATCCTAATGTTTTTATGATGGGCGAAGACATAGGAATATATGGAGGAGCTTTTGGAGTAACAAAGGGTATGTATCCTAAGTACAAAGACAAACTAATAGAGACACCAATTTCAGAAGCTAGCATAGTAGGTGCAGGAGTAGGTGCAGCTCTTGTAGGTATGAGACCGATAGTAGAAATAATGTTTTCTGACTTTATGATGGACGCCATGGAGTGGATAGTAAACCAGGCTGCAAAACTAAGATATATGACAGGAGGACAACTTAAAGTACCTCTTGTGATAAGGTCTCCTATGGGTAGTGGTACAGGTGCAGCAGCACAGCATTCTCAAAGTTTGCCTGCCATGTTTGCCCACATACCGGGGCTTAAAGTAGTAATGCCTGCAACTCCTTACGATGTAAAAGGACTATTTAAAGCGGCTGTAAGAGATGACAACCCAGTAATATTTTTTGAGCATAAACTTCTCTATTGGACAAAAGGAGAAGTGCCAGAGGGAGACTATATAGTTCCAATAGGGAAAGCCGATGTGAAAAGAGAGGGGAAAGATATAACCATAATAGCTGGGTCTATAACTGTAATAAGGTCATTAGAGGCTGCAGAGAAACTAAAAGGTGAAGGAATAGATGTAGAAGTAATAGATATAAGGAGTTTATCACCACTTGATACAGAAACTATAGTGAACTCTGTGATAAAGACAGGTAAAGTGCTGATAGTAGAGGATGACAATAAAAGCTATGGTTGGGGTGCGGAAGTTTTGTCGAGAATTGTAGAAAGCGATGCTTTTGACTATCTCGACTACCCAATACAGAGATTGGGTGGGAAGGATGTGCCAATTCCTTACAATCCCAAGTTAGAGGGAGCGGCTGTACCTCAAGTAGAAGACATAATAGAGACAGTAAAAGCTATATTTGGCAAGGAGTGATTAAAGTATGGCAAATGTAAAACTTATGCCTAAGTTAGGTATGACTATGACGGCTGGCAAAGTAGTTAGATGGTTGAAAAAAGAAGGTGAAAAAGTAGAAGCAGGAGAACCTCTTTTGGAAATAGAAACTGACAAAGTTACAATGGAAGAGGAAGCAGGTTACACAGGGACTCTTTTAAAAATTCTTGTAAGAGAGGGAGAAGAAGGTCCTATAAATCAGCCTATAGCTATAATAGGAGAAGAAGGAGAAGACATAGAAGAGATACTAAAAACGTTAAAAGTCTCTGAGGGAGCTGAAGAAGAGAAAAAAGAAGAGAAGATAGAAGTAAAAATAGAGGAGAAGCCAGAAGAGGTGAAAAGGGAAGAAATATCTAAACCAAGAGCTACACCAGCAGCAAGGAAAATAGCAAGGGAACATGGAATAGTCCTGTCAGAAGTAATAGGCTCTGGAGCTCACGGCAGAGTTCATAGGAAAGATGTAGAAGAATATATTAGAAAGCGTACTGAAATAGTGCCTTCACAAGTAACAGTAGAACAAAAAGTAGAGAAAAAAGAAGAAATACCCTCTTATAGAGTTATTCCTTTCACAGGAATGAGAAAAATAATAGCAGAAAAAATGCAAAAAAGTATAAATACAGCTCCTCATTTTTATGTTACTATGGAAGTAAAGATGAGAGAAATTTTAAAATTGAGAGAGACATTAAATAGTAAATTGAAAGAGGATGAAGCAAAAATTAGCCTTAATAGCCTGCTTATGAAAGCTGCTGGAATAGCAATAAAAGATTATCCGATATTTAATTCTTATGTAGAGGAAGGCCAGATAATTTTAAGGAATGAAATAAATATAGGATTGGCGGTAGCTTTGGATGAAGGACTAGTTGTACCTGTTATAAGGGAAGTAGATAAAAAGGGATTAAAAGAGATAGCAAGAGAAGAAAAAGAACTTATCCAAAAAGCAAGAGAAGGCAGATTAATGCCTGATGAATACACTGGTGGTAGCTTTACAATTTCTAATTTAGGTATGTTTGATGTAGTAAGATTTACAGCTATAATTAATCCACCGGAAGTAGCAATTTTAGCTGTAGGGAAGATAAGAGAGATTCCCGTGGTAGAAGAAGGCCAAATCGAAATAGAGCCGATAATGGAAATGACTTTATCTTCGGATCATAGAGTAATAGACGGGGCTCTTGCGGCTAAGTTTTTGAAAAGGATAAAAGAAATTTTAGAAGACCCCTTACAGTTTGTATTATAAAAAGTGAGGATGGAGTTTTATGTACACTTACATGAAAGGAATGCTTTACTGCCTTTACTGCAAGAAGGAGACTGAACATACGATAATTTATGAAGGAGATATGATAAAAAAGATAAAGTGCGATGAATGTGGAACGGAATTAGAAATAGACAAAGAAAAAGCCAAGAAAAGTTATACGGAAGATTTTATAAATAGAATATTTACAAAACCACAGCGTATGACAGAAGAGCTACAGCAAGACCTTACTACTTTCCTACTTTCACTTCCCATAAGGATTGTTACTAAGCCGTACAGGGTCCTGGAAGAGGTTAAAGAACAAATTGATAAAATTAGAAGGAAAGATATATAACAATGATTTTTTTAAAATCTACCCTTCCCTTATAATAATGGAGGAAGGGAATTTTACATTGTTTTTCATCTATTTTCGTGTATAATAATATTAAAGAAATAAAGCAAAATATAGTTCAAGGAGGAGAAAACATGGTAGAAAGAATCGAGCAGTTGGCTATAAATGCTATAAGAGTGCTGTCTATTGATGCCATTGAAAAGGCAAAATCAGGCCATCCCGGGATGCCGATGGGAGCAGCACCTATGGCATATGTACTTTGGACAGAGTTTATGAAGCATAATCCTCTCAATTCTAAATGGTTCAATCGCGACAGGTTTGTTTTGTCAGCAGGACATGCTTCAATGCTTTTGTACACGCTTTTGCACCTTTCAGGCTACAAAGTTTCCATGGAAGACATAAAGAATTTCCGCCAGTGGGGGTCAAAAACTCCTGGGCATCCGGAGTACGGCCTTACTGATGGAGTAGAGGCGACGACTGGACCTTTAGGGCAGGGCCTTGGGATGGCAGTAGGAATGGCAATGGCTGAGCGCTTCCTTGCCAATAAGTATAACCGCGGTTCTTACAACATAATAGACCACTATACATATGTAATTGCAAGCGATGGAGACCTAATGGAAGGAATATCTCATGAGGCGGGTTCACTGGCAGGCCATTTGAAACTTGGCAAACTGATTGTGCTTTACGATTCTAACGATGTAACCTTGGATGGAGACAGGCACTTATCCTTTACAGAAAGCGTTGCAGATAGGTTCAAAGCCTATGGATGGCAGGTTTTAAGAGTGGATGATGGCAATGACCTTGACGCTATAAGAAATGCTATAAGTGAAGCTAAGAAAAACACAGAACAGCCTACCTTAATTGAAGTAAAGACCGTCTTGGGTTATGGGGCTCCCAATAAAGCAGGCAAATCTGATGCACACGGGGCTCCACTAGGTGAAGAGGAGGCTCGTTTGGCAAAAGAATATTATAAATGGGAGTATGAACCTTTCTTCATTCCAGAAGAAATATACGAGCATTACAGGGCTAAAGTTCTTGAGAGAGGCAAAAAGGCAGAAGAAGAGTGGAATAACCTATTTGAGGCTTATAAAAAAGAATATCCTGAGTTAGCAAAAGAATTAGAAGATGCCATAAATGGAAACCTTCCAGAAGGCTGGGACAAAGACATGCCTTCTTATGATAAAGGGGCTTATGCGACAAGAGATGTATCTGGAGAGATGATAAATGCTTTAGCAAAAAATATCCCCTACTTCATAGGTGGCAGCGCAGACCTTGCAAGTTCTAACAAGACAGCTATAAAAGGAGAAAAGCCCTTTGGGCCTAGCAGCAATTACACTGGAAGAAACATATGGTTTGGTGTAAGGGAATTTGGAATGGCTACGGCTTTGAATGGGATGGCACTCCATGGAGGACTTAAAATCTATGGCGGAACATTCCTAGTATTTAGCGACTATCTCCGCCCCGCTTTAAGGCTTTCAGCTTTAATGGGAGTACCTGTAACTTATGTATTTACACATGACTCAATCGCTGTGGGAGAAGACGGGCCTACTCACCAGCCAGTAGAGCATCTTGCTGTACTTCGCGCAATGCCAAACGTGTCAGTTATAAGGCCAGCAGATGGAAATGAGACAAGGGCTGCATGGAAACTGGCTGTACAGTCTAAAAATAAACCCACTGTTTTGATTCTGACAAGGCAGAAGCTCCCCATTCTTCCCACAACAAGAGAAAGAGCTGAAGAAGGCGTGGCAAAAGGTGCTTATATAGTCTCAGATAGCGAAAAAGGAATACCGGATATCCTACTTTTGGCTTCTGGTTCAGAAGTCTCTTTGGCAGTTGATGCGCAGAAGAAGCTGAAAGAAGAAGGAATAGATGCAAGAGTTATTAGCATGCCTTCATGGGATAGGTTTGAAGAACAAGATAAGGCTTATAAAGACTATATACTACCTTTAAGTGTTAAAAAGAGATTGGCAATTGAAGCGGCATCTCCTCTTGGGTGGGATCGCTATGTAGGAGATGAGGGTAAAGTGCTCGGAGTGAGTACATTTGGTGCTTCTGCGCCAGGAGAGAAATTAATGGAGGAATATGGATTTACAGTAGATAGAGTAGTGAAAGAGGTAAAAGAACTCCTCAAAAAGTAGTTTCATAGATTTGATTTTTCAAACTGCTCCTCTCTATATGCAGGGGCAGTTTTATTTTCCTCTAAAATTTTTTCGCTTTCTATGGTATACTTTTTATTAAACATACACGAAAAAGGGGAGATTCTCCTTGACAAACAAAGAGAAAGTATTTAATTTGGTTAAAGAATTATCACAGGATATTAATATAAAAGAGAAAAAAGGAATTACTGCGCAGGAAATAGCCCAGAAATTAAATTTAAAGAGAAATGTGGCCAGCCATTTGTTGAACGAGCTATACAAAGAGGGCAAAGTGATAAAGATAAACACAAGACCTGTATATTTTTTGGATAAGGAAGTTTATGAGAAAAGGGCAAAAGAGTTTAAAGAAGTTTCAAAAGATTTGGGTGTTCCTGTAAAGAATTTTACAGAAGACCCTTTTACAAAGCTTATTGGATATAACGGCAGTCTTAAGGAGCAAGTAAAGTTGTGCAAATCAGCTGCTTCTTATCCACCTAATGGTCTTCCTATTCTGCTCATCGGCAATACAGGTGTAGGTAAGAGCTATATTGCCCAGCTCATTTACGAATATGCCAAATACATTGGCGTGATAGAAGAAAATGCTCCATATGTGATATTTAACTGCGCAGAATATGCCAATAATCCAGAGCTTTTATCAGCAAACCTTTTTGGCTATGTAAAAGGAGCATTTACAGGTGCTGATAAAGACAAACCCGGCCTTTTAGAAGAAGCGAATGGAGGATATTTGTTTTTAGATGAAGTTCACAGGCTTTCGCCAGAAGGGCAGGAAAAACTGTTTTTGTTTTTAGACAAAGGCGTATTCCGAAGGCTGGGAGAGACGAACAACTGGAGAACAGCGAAGGTGAGATTTATATTTGCTACTACTGAAGACCCTGAAAAGACTTTTACCAAGACTTTTTTGAGAAGAATACCTTTAATTGTTCACATCCCCTCTCTCTATGATAGGCCTTTACATGAAAGGTTACAACTTATCTATAACTTTTACAAAAATGAGGCCAAAAATCTGGGAATGGATATTTTAATAAGCAAACAAGTCCTTAATGTACTTCTTAAAACCAAAATTTCTGGCAACATTGGCAAACTTATAAATGTCATAAAGTACAGCTGTGCTCAAGCTTACAGCCATATTGTAAAAAACAAAACAAACATTTTAAGAATTCACCTGTACGATTTACCTAAAGAAATGCAAACAGACCTTGACATAATAAAAAGTAATTTTCACTTCAATGGAATGCTAATTTCCTACAATAAAAAAGATGAAGATTTAATGTGGGAAAGAGATGATAACAGGGAAATCTATGAAGCATTAGGTAAAATGTTTGAGTTTTTTAAGAAATATCAAGCTAAAGAGGTCGCTTCTGAAGATTTTAAGAAGAATATCCTAATTTATTTAAATGAGCTTACAGATACCATAATTTTCAAGAATGACAACAATTATATAGACTCAATAGTTTTTAATGCGATTAAGAATGTAGTGGAAAATGTGCTTAATATAATACAGAATATGTATGGAATCAAATATTATGGCAATTCCGTTTTGGTTTTGTCTCATTTCATTAATTATCTTTTAAGTGACATGACTTATGAAAAGTATTCTGAAAATATAAATACGGTGTTGGAAATATTGAAAAATGTTTTTCCAAGAGAATTTATAATAGCAAATAAAATGGCAGACCTCATAGAAGTTAATTTGGATATAAAGCTAAGCAAAATTGCCGTGGTATATTTTACCCTCTACGTTAGGAGTTTAAACAAAACTGATACAGCAAACCTGATAAATTCTATAATAATAGCCCATGGTTATTCTACTGCCAGTAGCATTGCCAGTGTCGCTAACAGGCTTTTGGGACAGTTTGTTTTTGAAGCTTTTGACATGCCGATTGAGATGTCAACACAGGAGGTCATGGCAAGGGTTCAGGACTATCTAAAAAATATTGATACCTCAAGAGGAGTCATCATTCTTGTTGATATGGGTTCTTTAGAAGAGATATACAAGTCTTTAACTGACATTGTAGAGGGAGACATAGCAATTATTAATAATATTACTACTCAATTGGCTTTAGACGTTGGGAATAGAATATTGCAAAATCAACCTTTAGAGCAGATTGTAACAGAGGCGATACAGAGGAACAGTAGCAGGTATAAATTTATAAAATCGCAGAAAAGCAAAGAGAATGCGATTCTGACTACATGTGTAACTGGTATTGGCACAGCCGTTAAGATAAAGGACCTTTTGAAAGAGTGTTTTGAAGAAGATGATATTGAAATTATTCCTTATGATTATACCAGATTAAAAGGAAATGGTGTAAAAGATGAAATATTTAAAAATTATAACGTGAAGCTTATAATAGGCACAGCAGATCCCGGGATAAAAGAAGTGCCTTATCTTTCCTTGGAAGATTTAATTGCGGGAAAAGGAGATGTATTGCTTAGCAAGATATTGAAAGGAATTGTAGATGACGAAACAGTACAACAAATAAACCAAAAAATAGTAAGATTATTTTCTTTGCAAAACGTGCTACACCATTTGACTATATTGAATCCAGATAAAATAATTGTACAGGTAGAAAAGGCTATATCAGATTTAGAAAGATTTATTGGGGTTAGATTTTCTAACGATTTAAAGATAAGCCTATATATACACGTGAGTGTAATGATTGAAAGACTAGTGATGAAAGAACCTATAACCTCTTACAGTAATTTAGAGGAATTTGAACAGTGTCATAGACAGTTTATAGATTTTGTCAAATCTGCTTTTAGTGTCATAGAGGAAACTTACAAAGTGGAAATACCGACGACGGAAATAGGGTTTATATATGACTTGATAAAAGATAGAGTGCCCAATATGAAACTTTGAAGCATGCCGAACTTTTTGGCATGCTTTTTGCGTTTATATTTTTGATAGAATTTAGCATTTTGGGCAAAGTAATATGAGCACTTATTAAAATAAGAGGGTGTATATAGTGAAAGAAAAATTTGTCTTAATTATCACACATGGGGATTTTGGCAAGGGTTTGTTAAGTGGAGCAGAAGTAATAATTGGGAAACAAGAAAATGTTCATACAGTGGGACTTAATTTAGGGGATAATATTGAGGTTGTAAGAAAAGAAGTTGAAAAAATTATTAAAGAAAAACTGCAAGAAGATAAAGAAATAATAATTGTAGTGGATCTTTTCGGAGGTAGTCCATTTAACATTGCTCTTAGTATGATGAAGGAATATGATGTAAAAGTGATTACAGGGATTAATATGCCGATGTTAATTGAATTACTTACTTCTATCAATGTATACGATACAACTGAATTACTTGAAAATATATCTAAAATAGGGAAGGATGGTATAAAAGTTATTGAAAAAAGTTCACTTAAAATGTAGAGAAAGGGGTCATGATGATGTGGAAAATAGTTTTTGCTCGCATTGATGATAGACTGATCCATGGACAGGTAATGACAAGATGGATGAAAGGCTTTCCTGAGGCTTCTATAGTGATTATTGACGATGAGTTGGCTGTAGATGAGTTTATGAAAAACATATATACTATGGCTGCTCCTCCAGGAGTAAAAGTAAAAGTTTTCGGAGTAGATGCTGCTTTAAAAGAGTGGTCTCAAAAAGCCAGTGTAGAAGAGAAAGTATTTTTACTTTTTAAGAATATTGATACATGTAAAAGAGTGATGGATGGAGGTCTTCCTATAGCTACATTGAATATAGGAGGGGTTGCGAAAACTCCTCAGAGAAAAGGAATATCTCAAAGTGTTAGTCTGAGTGAAGATGAAGTGAAAACATTGCTCGAGCTTAAAACAAAATATAATGTAGATGTATATTTACAAATGATACCTGATAGTGAAAAAATACATTTAACTACAGTGGTAGAAAAATATTTTCCGGAATTGAAATAAAGTTTCCGGTTTCTCTATGAAACCGGTACTATAAAATTTTTAAATTTTTTGAAAAGGGGTGAAAGTTTTATGGCAATCAGTGCTTTGCAAGCTGCATTGATAGCTGCATGGGTCGCAATCGTTGAGTCAAGAATCATAGGATATACGCTTTCAGGATTTTTGCGTTTTACCGCTGTAGGAACTGGACTAGTTGTAGGATTGATAATGGGGAATGTGCCTCAAGCAATGATTATAGCAGCAACTATTCAGTTGGTTTACATGGGTGTTATCGCTCCAGGAGGTACTACTCCTAGTGAGACAGTTGTAGCAACTGCTGTAGCAGTTCCAGTTGCTTTGGCTTCTGGAATGGCTCCTGAGCAATCTATAGCAGTAGCGGTTCCTGTAGGTCTTTTAGCATCATATTTAGTAAGTTTTAGATTCTTTATAAATTCTCTTATTACACACTGGGTTGATAGATTAGCAGAAGAACTAAATGACAGAGGAATCACATTTGCTTCTATCATTCTCCCTACTATTATTACGATATCACTGTTCTTCCCATCTGTATTTGTGGCAGTGTATTATGGTGCTTCGTTGATAGATTCGTTTTTGAAGGCTATACCAGCGAGCATATTACATGCTTTAACGGTTGTTGGAGGAAGTTTACCTGCTCTCGGTATTGCGCTTACTTTAGCAGTTATTGGGCGTAGAGACTTAATGGTATTCTATTTCTTAGCATATTTTGTCTCATTAATTTTGAAACCTTTAAATGTAAATGCTCTTGTATATGCTATCTTAGGTGGTATTGCAGCTTATCTATACGTTGCACTGTATTATAGAAGTGCGTTTGAAGAAAATAATGCAAATAGTGAAAATGTTTCATCAAGTGAAGTGCCTCAATATGAAAAAGAAAGCTTACCTCAAAATGAGTTAAAGGTCACTGAAAAAGATTTAAAAATGACATGGTTTAGATGGTGGTTAACAGTAGAAGTACCTCACTCTTTTGAAAGACTTCAGGCTTTATCTTTCCAGTGGGCTATAATGCCTGTGTTAAGGAAACTTTATGGGAAAAATCCAGAAGAACTGAAAGAAGCTTATAAGAGACATTTAGTATTTTTCAATACCCAGGGCACATGGGGTGGCGCTCCTATTTTAGGTATCACCCTTTCTTTAGAAGAACAAAGAGCTAGAGCTATTGCAAAAGGGGAAGAAGCACCTGATCCTAATATTATAAATGCGACAAAAGTTGGCTTAATGGGTCCATTATCAGGTATAGGTGATTCAGTAGAATGGTCAACTATCATGTACTTGCTAATAGCAATAGCTCTTCCCTGGGCAAAATCAGGAAGTGCAATGGGAGCTTTGTTCCCCTTGATACTTTTCCCTGTAATAACTTATGCGTATGGTTATTATTTCTTAAGAATGGGTTACAGATTAGGAAGAGAGTCAGTAAGTGTATTGTTAGGTGGAGAAAAGATAAAAACACTCATTACAGGGTTGTCAACCTTGGGTCTTTTCATGATGGGTATTTTGACAAGCAATTACGTTTCTGTGTCAACTCCGCTTAAATGGACTATTTCAGGTAAAGTGTTTGAATTACAAGCTATACTGGACAAAATTTTACCTGGTATGCTGCCATTGCTGACTGTATTATTGGTATACTGGTACTTTACAAAGAAAGGGTTAAAGGTTTTGAAAGTACTAGGCTGGATGGTGGTTATATTCTTCGTTTTAGGTTGGATAGGAGTACTATAAAAAAATATTGATTCCACCCTCTTGGGTGGAATCAATATTTTGCATTATATTACATTTATTACATTTAAAATATAAAAGGAGGATAGGATAAATGAATGATGTGGGTTTAATAGGATTGGCGGTAATGGGACAAAATTTTGCCTTGAACATGGCGAGGAAAGGTTATAGAGTTTCGGTTTATAATAGGACCCCTGAGAGAACAAAGAAGTTTGTTGAGGAAAAAGTTAGCGACGAATCAATTTTTCCGTTTTATACTATAGAAGAGTTTGTGAAAAGTTTAAAAAAACCTAGAAAAATAATTCTGATGATAAAGGCTGGAAGGGCTGTAGATGACATGATTGCTGAAATTCTTCCATATTTGGAGCTAGGTGACCTTATAGTAGACAGTGGGAATTCGCATTTTGCTGATACTGCTAGAAGGCTAGAATATTTATCGCAAAAAAACATTTTGTTTCTCGGAATGGGTATTTCTGGAGGAGAGTACGGAGCTTTACATGGACCCTCATTAATGCCAGGTGGTACAAAAGAGGCTTATGACTTAATAAAAGATATTCTTTTAAAGGCTGCAGCAAAGACGGAAGATGGACCTTGCTGTACATATGTGGGAAAGGGTTCAGCAGGTCATTTTGTGAAAATGGTTCATAACGGTATTGAATATGCTATTATGCAGTTAATTGCTGAAGTATATGATTTTATGAAAAAAGTATTGAATATGACTAATGAACAAATAGGCGATGTCTTTGAAAAATGGAATAAGGGAGAACTTAATTCCTATTTAATGGAAATTTCTTATAAGATTATGAGATATAAAGACAAGGAGACAGGGAGATTTTTGATAGACTACATTTTGGATAAAGCAGAACAAAAGGGTACTGGGAAATGGACTGCTCAAACTTCTTTGGATTTAGGGGTTCCTACGCCAACATTGAATTTGGCGGTAGAAGCCAGAATTATTTCTCACTATAAAGAAAAGAGAAAGATTTTATCGAAATTATATTCGAAAGAAAAGAATATAATTTCTGTGAATAAAGAAGAAATGATAGAGCATTTAAAGAAAGCCCTGCTTTTTGGAGTATTTATGTCTTTCTCTCAAGGCTTATGGCTAATTGACGAAGCATCCAAGCAATATAATTATGGAATAGACCTTAGTGAAATATTAAGAATTTGGAAAGGAGGCTGTATTATAAGGGCCGAAATTCTAGACTTTTTGAGGGATATCATTAGAGAAAATGAGGAAGATGCAAATCTTTTGCATAGTGATAAGGCTATAGACTTTATTAAAGATAAATTAAATTCCATCTACCAAGTTACAGAAATTAGTAAAAATTACAGAATACCTCTTATGGCAATGAATTCTGCACTTGATTATTATTTTGCTTTAACAGAAGAGAATCTCCCAGCAAACATTATTCAAGCTCAACGGGACTTTTTTGGAGCTCATTCTTATGAAAGAATTGACAGAGAAGGGATATTTCATACAGAGTGGGAAGGATAAAATAGAGGTAAATTACTTAAAGCCATGGAGTAACTTCTCCATGGCTTTATAACTGAAAGGAATACTCTCTCAAGGAAAGTAGAATGATTGACTCGA